>JBGATO010000148.1:0-5441 GCA_044229145.1 Candidatus Eiseniibacteriota bacterium
AGACGCGCGTCGCGGTAGGCACCAAGCAGCGCGGTAAGGTCCGCGCCCCGCGGCGCCGTCACCTCGTCGCCGATCACGAGCTGCGAAAAGTCGGCCGGGTCGTCCACGCCGTCGTTCACGCGCTCGATAAACGCCACCAGGTGCTCGGTCAACCACTCGGCCAGTGCCGCGGCGTCCGCGTCGCGCAGTTCCTGCCGCGCCTCGCGGTGCCCGCCGGCGATCTCGCTGGAGCCGCGCACTGCCGTGTCCGTGGTCAGCGTTTCGCCGAGACAGATCTTGCTCTTCACCTCGTCGCAGTAGCGCACGAACTTGTCGAACGTGTCCGCCATGCCGACGGTGTTCGCGTTGGCGAGCGTGAGCTTGACGCGCTCGTCGTGCACGAACACCGCGTCGCGGTTGAGCGACACGGCGTCTTTCTTCACCGCCGCATACTTCGCCTTGTCGTTGGCGATCTCCGGCGGCACCGACACGTCGCGGATCGGAATGCCGAGCCGCTCGCAGCCCGCCGCCCAGGCGCGCACCCCGCCCTCGATGGTCAGCCAGAACGGACGCAGCAGGTCCTCGCCGAGGCCGATGCCCTGCGGGTTCATCGGCGTGCCGCGATACACCGGCGCGAAGAACTGCCCCGGCCGCTCGGCGGTGAGGTTGCGCGCGTTCACGAACGATCCCGGCACGCGGCGATACCACATCTGCCCGTCGAGGTTGAAGAACACCATCGTCGGGTCCAGCCACTGCAGCGCCTCGACGCGGATGCGCAGCGAGCCCTTGCGGGGCGCCGGCACGATCTGCGTCGGCGCGAAGCCCTTGAGCAGCCAGGTCTCCGCCAGCAGCGCGATGGAGCGCGAGATCTGCCGGATGCCGAAGATCCGCCAGCAGCGCGATGGAGCGCGAGATCTGCCGGATGCCGAAGATCTCCTGCTCCGTCCGCGCGGCGCGCGCCTTCGCCTCGGCGTTGTGCGCGAGGTGCCGTGCAGGGCGCACGCGGATCGGGAGCGACGTCAGCGCGCCCACGCGCTTGCGGAACACGCTGCCGGCGTGCCCGTCGCGCACCAGCAGGTCGTCGTAGAAGCCCCAGCGCAAGCCGGTGACGTCGAGGCCGTCGCGGAAAAACGACTGCCACACGAAGAAGCCCGCCTGGTCGATGCGCACGTAGGGCGCCGACGGCTGTCCGAGCGCGCCGTACTTGAGCGTCGCGCTGTCGAGCGCCGGGCCCGTCACGAGCGAGGGCGGCAGCACGTCGTCGGCGGCGAAGCGTTCCGGGTGTCCGGCTGTCAGCATCGTGTCCCCCTCACATCCACAGGCCAGGACGCAGCAGCGCGTCCACGTCGTCGTCTGCCTCGGGCAGCGCGTTGGCGCGCCGGTCGGCGGTTTCGGTCCACACGTCGCCGTCGAGCGCGCAGGTGAGAATCAGCGCCTCCGCGCGGTCGGGCGATTTCACGCCGCGCCGGCGTGCGGCGTCCTTGCTCTCGATCAGCACGCGGCCCCGCGCATCGTGCCCGTAGCGCAGGCCCGCCAACTGCGCGAACAGCGTCTCGTCGGGCGGCAGTGCACACAGGCCGTCGCGCAACCGCTCGCGCAGCGCCCAGCAGAGTTCCGCCTTGCGGTTCACGAACCGCCGCGGGTCGCGCGGCGCCTCGGCGACGTTCACGCCCGTCAGCCCCGACACGCCGCCGTCTTGCAGCAGCGCGAGGAAGTAATGCCCGATGCCGATCACGTCCACGGCGCCGCCGGTGAGCTGCGGCCCACACGCGGCGAGCGCCTGCGTCACGTGCTGCTGCGGCTCCGGCGTGCGCCACGCCTCGGGCATCCGCACGCGCCACGTCGGGCCGCTGGTGCGCACGACGAGTACCGTCTCGTCCTCGCCGGGTCCTGCGACGTCAATGCCGGCGACAAGCGCGGTGCCGTCCTCGGGCATCTCGAGCCACTGCCGCCGTGCGCGCTCGAGCCACGCCAGCGGGTACAGCGCGTCATCGGCTTGCGACGGGAACTCGCCGAGCACGCGCGCCTGCCAGAACGGGTGCTGCGGGTTCTGGTCGCACTCGTCCCACATCTCGCGCACCCAGCGCCGCGTGATGAGATACGGCCGCACCGTCTGCGCGAGCCCGTCGGCATCGAGCGCGAGCAGCGCCTCGGGCGGGCGGCCGTCGCTCTGCGCGGGCCCGAGCCCCGCGAAGTTCGGCGTATCGAACGCGGAGATCGTCAGCAGTGTCCAGCCTGCGGGGCGCGTGCGGAACACGTCGTAGAACGGGCCGCTGGGGATCGTCGGGTTGCCGAGCCAGAGGAAGCGCACGTCGCCACCGGCGGCGATGCCCTTGGCCGCCTCGATGATGTCCGGCCGCACGCCGGCGGCCTCGTCGACCGGGATCAGCATACGGCCGTGGAAGCCCTGGAAGCGCACGCCCTCGTTCGTCGAGAGCCCCATCGCGTACTGCTTCGTCCCGATCGACCAGCGCACCGTCGAGGGCTTCGGAAACGCGACGCGGGCCTGCGCCAGCGCCTCCCGGATTTCGCGCCAGAGCACGTCCTTGACCTGCGTCCACGTGGGCGCCGTCGTGACCGCGATCCCGTCGGCGTGGCGCGCGACGTGGGAGATCACCGCTTCCGCCGCCGTGTGCGTCTTGCCGCTCGCGTGGCAAGACTTCACCGCGACGCGCGCGTGCGGCTGATCGACGGCGCGCAGAATCTGCTCGGGCACGTCCCACGGATCGTGTCCGAGGACGCCGCGCACGAAGCGCACCGGGTCGGCGCAGACGGCGCGCAGCGACGCGGCCATCTCGGCCTCGGTCGGACGGCTACGTGGCATCGGACTCCGGCTCCGCGCCGGGCGTGTAGCCCATGATCGCGGCGAACGCGGCAAAGGGGATCTTCTGACCGCCGCTGGTGACGTCCACGCGCTCGGTGAACATGCCAAGGTGCTTGCCGAGGAGCTCGGCGGCGCGGTTGACGACGCTGCCCTGGTACGTGTACTCGCCGGTCGGATTCCCCTCGCGGTCGCGGACGGGTTCGGCTTGGGCGGCGCGCGCCGCGTTGGTGCGCAGGATCGAGAGCACCTCGTCTTGCGTGATCTCGACGCGCACGGCTTGGCGCTGACGCCCCGCCGCGATGGCAGCGGCCACCTGAGGATTTCTGAGGAGCGCGTAGCCCTGCTCACACGCGGTCTTCGCGCTGTACCCCGCGCGGATCGCCGCCTGCGTCGCGTTCAGGTCCACGAGGTACTCCGCCGCAAAGCGCTCCTGTCTCGCGTTCAATGCCATGCCCTCAGACTAGCGGCGGCCCAAGCCTCGGGCCGCGCGGCAGAGCGCCCGCCGCGAGATCCTCGCCGCAGCGGATGCACCAGGGTGTCCAGGCGGCGCGAATCATCCGGCCGCACTGACACGCGACAAAGTAGGCCACGCGCTGCTCCGCCTCGCGGCGGCTGCGCAGCGTCACGCCCTGCGCGCGCAGCCAGCGTTGGATCGTGCGCGGGTGCACGTGCAGCGCGACGGCGATGCGCACCGTCGACCAGCCGTCGCGGACGTACCACGCCACAACCGCATCGGGGTCGTCGGGATGGAAGTCCTGGTTGCGCATCAGCCGGGCGTGCCATCGTGGGCCTCAATGCCATCGGAGGCGGCGAGCGCCTCCGCGAACGTGCGGGTGGTGTACGCGACGCCACGCGGTGAGACGTACGCGCCATCCGGGCGCTGCATCCACGGCACGTCGCCGAAAACGCGGGCCTTGCCCGCGACGACGAGCGTTAGCATCGCGCCGCCTGGCGCAGGGCGGCGGCGACAAAGGTCAGCGCGGCGTGCTGGCGCGGGGTGAGGCGGATCATCGGGCCATCCCTCCCGCGTAGGTCGGCAGCCGGTCGCGGAAGGTGAATGCCTCCCCGTCGAACTCCAGCAGCGCCCGGCCGATGGGGCCGTGCCGGTGCTTGGCGATGTCGAGGACGAGCGGCAACGGCGCGCCGAAGGGCGTCTGCTCGGCCTCCTTGGCGCGGTACAGCAGCAGCGCCAGGTCGGCGTCTTGCTCGTAGCTGCCGCTGCTGCGGAAGCTGCCGAGGCCGGGCGTCTTGTCGGCTTCCTCGCGGTGGAGTTGCGCCAGGACGAGCACGGTGCAGGCCAGCCGCAGAGCGAGCGCCTTGAGGCGGCCTGTGATCTCTTCGTGCTGCTGCAGGATCGGCGCTTTGCGGTCGCTGCCGACGAGCAGTTGCCCGTAGTCCACGACGAGCAGCCGCAGCGGCGTGCGGGCGTGCAGGCGGGCCACTTCGGTTTCCAGGCGGGTGATGCTCCACCGGGACGCCGGGAGCAGGTGCAGCGGAGCGGCGGCGAGGGCATCGCGGGCCTGCTGGTCGCTGTAGCCCTGCTGCGCTTCCAGGTGCCGGATGAGGCGGGCGCCGATTTCGGGGGCGGTCATCTCGAGGCTGACCAGCGCCACCGGCCCGTGCTGCTGGGCGACATGGGCGGCGATCTGCCCGGCGATGGTGGACTTTCCCACGCTGGGGCGGGCGCCGAGGACCACGAGCCAGCCCGGCCGCCACGGACGGGTGATGGCGTCGATCTGCCGGAGGCCGGTCGTGAGGCCGGTGCCGGGTTGGTGGCCCTCGCGGCGCAAGGTGAGGGCGGCGTCGAGGTGATCGGCGCGGGTCACGGTCTTGGTGGGCGCGGCGAGGGTGAGGGTTTCGCGCAGCGCCACTTCGGCAGCCTCGGGGTCAGATTCGGCGTCGCGGGCAAAGGCGCGGCCGGCGGCCATCAGCTTACGGCGGCGGTGCTGCTCGGCGCAGGCAGCGGCGGCGGACTGGACGGCGGCGAGGCTGACAAACGCGGGTTCGCCATCCTCGAGCAGCCCCGTCACGCTGGCGGCGTTCCACTCGGGGGCTGTGCCGTGGGCGCAGGCTTCGATCACGGCGAGCATCCCGGCGCGGGGATCGGCGGCGGCGACGGCGCAAATCGTTTCGTAGAGCCGCCGCGTGGCGTCGGTGGCGAACGGCCCAGCGAGAGGCGATCCGGCGTCGGCGATCTCGAGCGCCCAGCGCGGCGTACAGGCCAGGGCGCCGAGGAGGCGGTATTCCAGCGGGAGGCGGCTCACTGTGCAAGCTCCGGGTTGGCGGCGAGAAGAGCGGCGAAGCGGGGATCGTCGGGCGTTGAGGACGATCGCCGGGCTTGTGGCGGGTCAGACTCCCAGTCGCGGCGCTTGAGGAAGCGTTCCGGCCAGACGATCTTCGTGGCGTCCTGCCATTGCTCCGAACTTTTCCAGCGCAGGAGTCCGGCCGCACAGGCGTCGCGGTCCAGTGCGGACAGGGCACGCCACAGGGCGAGGCAGTCCGCCTTGGCGTGGCGGCGGGCCGCCGGGTAGGGCTGCCAGAAGCGGGCGTCGAAGTCGGCCGCGATCTCGCCGCCGCGCGCGTCAGCGCGCCGGGGGGAAGGGGTGTCTGTTCGGTTCTGCTCTGCTCTGCTCTGCTC
>JBGATO010000149.1:0-5374 GCA_044229145.1 Candidatus Eiseniibacteriota bacterium
TGCTGCGCGTCTACTTCATGCAGCAGTGGTTCAACCTGTCCGACCCGCAGGCCGAGGACGCCCTCTACGACATCGAGCCGATGCGCCGCTTTGCCGGCATCGAGTTGGCCGACGACGCCGTTCCCGACGAGACCACGATCCTGAACTTCCGGCATCTGCTCGAACGCCACCAGCTGACCGAGCAGATCTTTGCCGAGGTGCGTGCGCTGTTGGAGGAGAAGAAGCTGCTGCTCAAGTCGGGGACCATCGTGGACGCGACGATCATCAGCGCCCCCAGTTCGACGAAGAACGCGAGCAACAGCCGCGATCCGGAGATGCACCAAGGCAAAAAGAACAGCCGCGAGTGGAAATTCGGGATGAAGGTCCACGTCGGCACCAGTAAGCAAGGGCTGGTGCACAGCATCGTGACGGGGCCGGCCAACGAGGCGGACATCACCAAGCTGGATGGATTGCTGCATGGCGCGGAACACGAGCTCTACGGGGATCAGGCGTACTGGAGCGAAGATCATCGGCAACACTGCAAGCATGCGGGGATTCGCTATCGCGTCAACCGCCGGCCCGCGACCCAACACCATCCGCTGAGCGCGTATCAGCGCACGATCAATCGGGCGCGATCGCGCTGTCGCGCCCGTGGCGAGCACGCCTTTCATGTGGTCAAGCGCTTGTGGGGCTTCGCTATGGTTCGTTACCGCGGCCTGGCCAAGAACACGGCACGTACGTTTGCCATGTTCGCGCTGGCCAATCTGTACCTCGTGCGACGACGATTGTTGCCCCGCGGGGCGCAGCTCGCCCTGTAGCCGGCAAATGAGCCTCCAACGGCGCCAAATCGCCTCGCCAGAAGCCTTCTGAGTCTGAATTCGATCGCCCCTTCCAGTCATGATCAATAACCAAGCCCCCCTGATCGCCTGCCAGTTCGGCCGTAGTTCAGAGCTTCCCTAGGTCACGGACCCTTCGCGTCCGCCGCCCCGCGCGGCGCGCCGGGCGGGCGCGCCGCCTTGACGCAGCGCAGGGTCGCCGCCGCCGGCCGGCGCTACGATGTCCGTGCAATACGCACGCCACGCCCCGCGCACGGCGTGCCGCCGCACGATGTCGATGCGTCCTGCCCTCGTCCTGCTGCGTGCGGTCTGCCTGTGGCTCGCCGTGCTGGCGGCGCTGCTCGTCGGGGCCGGCGCGCCGGTGGCCGCCGCACAGCCGCCGGACGCCACGTCGACGCTCACCGTGTACGTGCGCGCGGGCTGCCCGCACTGCGCCGACGCCAAGGCGTACCTCGCAGGCCTCGTGCAGCAGCGCCCCGGACTCGTCGTCGCGTACCGCGAAGTCGACCGCGATCCCGTCGCCCGCGAGGAACTCTTCGCGCTGTCCCGCGCCGTCGGCGCGTGGCCCCCCGGCGTGCCGACGTTCGTCGCGAACGGGCGCGTGCTGGTCGGCTTCGACAACGCCGAGACGAGCGGCCCGGACGTGCTCGCGCTGGTCGCCGGCACCGGTGCAACGACGCGCGCCACGGGGCTCGCCGGCTCGCTCTCGGCCACGCAGTTGGGCCTGCCGCTGTTCACGCTCGCCATGGGCCTGCTCGACGGCTTCAACCCGTGCGCGATGTGGGTGCTGCTCTTCCTGCTGTCGCTGCTGGTCCGCCTGCAGGACCGGCGGCGCATGGCGCTGGTCGCCGGCACGTTCGTCTTCGCCAGCGGCGCCGTCTACTTCGCGTTCATGGCGGCCTGGCTCAACGTGTTCCTGCTCGTCGGCATGTCGGCCACACTGCGGATCGGGCTGGGCGCGGTCGCGCTCTCGATCGGCCTCGTCAACGTGAAGGATTTCTTCGCGTTCGGCCGCGGCGTCTCGCTGTCGATCCCGGAGGCCGCGAAGCCCGGCATCTACGCGCGCGTGCGCCGCGTGCTCAATGCCGAGGCGCTGCCCGCGTCGATGGCGGCGGTCGCGGTGCTGGCGGTGGCCGTGAACTTCGTCGAGCTCCTGTGCACCGCCGGCTTCCCGGCGATCTACACGGCAGTGCTCGTCCAGCACCAGCTGCCGCCGCTCGCGCACTACGGCTACCTGCTGCTCTACATCGTGGGCTACGTCGCCGACGACGCGCTGATGGTCACCGTCGCCGTGGTCACGCTGGGCCACCGCAAGCTGACCGAGCGCGGCGGCCGGTGGCTGAAGCTCGTCAGCGGCGCGGCGATGATGGCGCTGGGCGCCGTGATGATCGCGCGGCCGGAGTGGCTGGTGTAGCCCATCATCGGATGCGGGGCCGTTCGCCAACGGCCGAACGCCTGCCGCATTGCCGCAACGACCATGGCGATGATATGGTAATCGACGCGACGCCGGTCCGACCTGCAGCCGCAGTCGGGTGGCACCAGTCACGGCGCATTTGCGTTGGCGTCCTGGGCGCCGTTGTCGATGCAACGTCGGGACGTCCCAACGGAGGGGAGCGAGCTTGGACGGGAGAGGCGGGGCTTGCATCGGACGACAGGCGCGTGCGGGGCTCGCGATCGCCATCGCACTGCTCGCCGCGTGGCACGCCGGCGCGCAGGCGCAGGTGGCGCTCGGGGGCACGGGCCACTATGCATGGGAGTACGGCGGAACGCCCCACGACGTAATGAAATTGGACTACCCGGCGGCGGGCAAGCTGTTCTTCTTCGAGGTCGGGTCCTACCCCGGCGGCGGGCCGCTGACGACCAAGGCCGAGGTGCTCGTCGCGGGCCGGATTGACCGCGGAGCGCGCAAGATTGGCGCCCGCGCCCACGTATGGGCGCAACTGGTGCCGTGGGATCCGGACAAGCCGCCCCCGGGTGCCAGGCCCGGGTTCATGGACGCCCTGGTCAAGGTCGCGGTTGTCGACGAGGTCACGATCAGTTCGGACAGCGTGCCGGCTGGTCAGGACATCTCGTTCGCGGTCCAGCCCACGGTTCTCACGGGGTCGATGGCGGTCCCCGACGTCGACGGGCAGGCCGTCGGCAACAGTTCGCTGCTGATAACGTTCGTCGTCGAGCGCACCGACGGCACGGGCATGCAGGTCAAGCAGTTCGAGAAGAATCTTCCCTCGGGCTTCGTCGTTTCCTGGGACGCCGACCTCTTCACGAAGCTCGAGGACCGGATCGTATATGTCAAGAATGGAGAGAGTTATCGCTACCGCCTCGAGTTGTACGTGGCCGCCGGCGTCACGCCCGATGCCAGCAATCCGAAGAACCCGCCGCGCGACGAGTCGTACGCGGCATTCCAGCGCACTGTGACGTGGGGCGGGCTCGCGGACTTCAAGGACGGAGCCGGCCGCCCGCTCGACGATGTGAAGGTGACGAGCAGCATCGGCTTCGACTGGAAGACGCTGCGCACGACGCCGCCGCCGCCCGAGGTCGTCGAGTACTACAACGCGAGCCTCGACCACTACTTCATCACGCCGCTGGCCGCAGAGCAGGACAACCTGGACGCCGGCAAGACGCCCACGCGTTGGGTGCGCACCGGCGAGTCGTTCGGCTACTTCGCCGCCGCCGGCGCCGGCACGTCGCCGGTGTGCCGGTTCTACATCCCGCCCGGGCTGGGCGACTCGCACTTCTTCGGCCGCGGCACCGCCGAGTGCGACGCCACCGCGGCGAAGAACCCGAGCTTCACGCTCGAAGCGGCAAGCTTCCTCCACATGATCCTGCCGACCGCGGGGACCTGCCCGGCCGACACCGAGCCGGTGTACCGGGTATTCAGCAACCGTCCCGACGCCAATCACCGGTACACGACCAGCCGGGCGATCCGCGACCAGATGGTCGCGAAGGGCTGGCTCGCCGAGGGCGATGGTCCCGACCTCGTCGTCATGTGCGCGCCGCTGTGACCGCACCGGGCGCCCCGCTATTACCGCAGGAATCGTGTCGGGTGGGCACCGGGCGATCGCCGCGGCGCGCCGGTCCCGGGTGCGCGTACAATCTTTCCAGGTTCCACATTATGGTGCGGCTCATGCCCGGATGACGGGGCGCCGCACCTCGCCGGAGGCCCCATGTCAACGCGGATCGACTACTCGAAGCTGTCTCTGATGGACGCCCTCGACCTGGCGACGCTGATCGAGGTCGAGGCGGTCAAGCGCTACACGCAGTTCGCCGAGCGGCTGGGCGGCGGCGTTGGCGACGACGCCGCGTCGGTGTTCCAGTCGATGGTCGTCAACGAGAACAAGCACGGCGAGCAGCTCGCCGAGCGCCGGCTCGCGCTGTTCGGCGACCAGCGCCCCAACGTCACGCTCGACGACATCTTCGACGTCGAGGCGCCCGACTTCGGCGCGCCGCGCTGGAACATGTCGGTGCTGGGGGCGTACCTGATCGCGCTGTCCTCCGAGAAGAAGGCGTTCGCGTTCTACGACCTCGCGCTGCGCTACGTGACGCACCCGGAGGTCAAGGCGCTGTTCGAGGAGCTGCGGGACGAGGAGGCCGAGCACGTGCGGATGATCGAGGAGATCATGGCGAAGCTGCCCGAGTCGGCCAAGGTCGACCTCGAAGACGAGGACGAGGGCGCGCTGCAGAACCCGGACGACCGCAAGTCGCGGGCGCCGTTCTAGCGCCTCCCGCTCCCCTTTCCGGCACCCTGTCGGCGCGGCGGGCTGCGCCGGCGTCCGACCGCGCGCGGCGCGAGCGCCTTCACATGTCGCGTCGGCACGCCAGCGGCGTCCCGGCGCCCCCCGGCCGCCGTCGCAGGTGTCCTGTCGCGACCACGCGCTTGTAACTGCAATGCGCGACCCCCCGCATCCGCAAGGAACACCGCCGTGCCACAACGTCGCACCTGCCGGCTGCCCGTCGCCATTGCGTTGACCGCAATCGTGCTGCCGGGCGAAGACCAGGCGCTCGCGCTCGAACCGCAGCCTCGCGCAGCGACGGCGCGACCGCTTCCCGCGCGACGCAGGGCGCGGCGGTTCCGGTCACGTGAACGTGACCGCCAGCCGGCCGAAGTCCCCGTAGCTCGCGACGAAGCGGTCGCCGGGCACGACGCCCACCGGCACGACGCACGTGCCCGTCGTGACGACCTGCCCGGCGGCGAGCCCGAGGCCCAGGCCCGACAGCTCGTTGGCGAGCCACGTCAGCGCGACCCGCGGATCGCCGAGTACGTTCGCGCCGCGTCCGGCGTGCCGCGACTTGCCCTCGACCACCGCGGACACCTCGTGCGCCGCGAGGTCGCGGCCGCGCCACGCGACGTTCGCCGGCGCGCCCAGCACGAAGAGGTGCGCGCAAGCGTCGTCCGCGATGAGCTGCGGCGCGCCCACCGCGCAGAAGTCGTCGTAGCGCGAGTCCGGGATCTCGATCGCCGGGTGCAGTGTCGCCACGGCCGCCATCACCTCGTCCACCCGGTACGGATGCGCGCGCGGCACCAGCTCGGTACCCATGCGAAAGGCGAGCTCGAGCTCCGC
>JBGATO010000150.1:0-5138 GCA_044229145.1 Candidatus Eiseniibacteriota bacterium
ACCGGCTGGTTCCCGAACGAGTAGGACAGGAAGCGCGAGTACACGAAGCCGCGGTCGCGGCCCGCGACGACGTCGCACCAACGCCAGCCGTCGATGCATCCGACGACGTTGACCGCCGTGCCCGCGGGCAGCCACGTCACGAGCGGGAACGCGCGATCGGGTCCCGCCCGCACGTTGACCGCCTGCGTCGTGACGGCGACCTGCGCCGCTGCCGCGGCCGGCAGCGCCAGGGCGGCGAGGAACAGCGCGGCCCGGCATGCACGGCGTGCGCCTGTCGATTGCACGATCATGCGGCTACTCTAACAGCGCGCGGTTGCGGCCGCCATTGAGCGAGGCGGCCGCGTATCGACCGCGGCGTGCGATTGCCGCGGGCAACGGTCGTGTGTCACCCGAGTTCGCGACGTCGATTGCATCGAGCGCGTCGTCCGCGTGCCTCTGCTTGCACGTACCGGCGCGATCCCGGTTTTCAGCCTCCTTTCAGAAACCGCCGGTAGCCTCGCGCTGGACGACGCCGGGAGATCTGCGCTGTGCAATCCGATGGCGACGCGGCCGATGGAACGCCGCGTTCCCCCTGGATGACCGGAGTCGTCGCCACGAACAGGAGGCATCGATGCGACGAACCTACGGAATCCTATTGACGGCGCTCTGCGGCATGCTCGCATGGCTGCCGCCTGCCCTGGGCGCGGAAATCACCGTTTCCGCCAGTTCCGTCTCCGTGTCCGTGGGGTCCAAGGCGACCGTGAAGGTGTCCGGGGCCAACGGGACCGTGCGGGTGGCGTCGGCCGCCTCGTCCATCGCGACGGCGACCTACGCGAGTCCGACGATCACCATCACCGGCGTCGCGGCGGGGTCGACCAAGATCAACGTCAGCGACAGGGAGCACACGGTCACCATCGCCGTTACCGTTACGGGGACGGGGACGTCGCCTCCGCCCGGAACGTCGACACTGCCCTGGCGCGTGCTGGCGTCGAACGATCTCGGCATGCACTGCGCCGATCTCGACTACCAGATCTTCAGCATCCTGCCGCCGTTCAACGTCGTCCACGCGCAGGTGATCCAGACGGGAACCGCGACGGCGAAGCCCAAGCTCCTGTCGGGCCTCGACGCCGACGTGTACTACCGCGCGACGTCGAGTTCGGTCGACCCGGCGGGCGCCGGTTCCATCAACACGACGAGCAACCTGGCGCCCTCGGGGACGAAAAGCAACTTCTGGGCCCCGGCGGCCCTGCCCAGCAACGGCACGCTCGGCGGCCTCGCGTACCGGGTGCTCTATCCGGGCGCGGTGCTCGACGGGGTCACCATGCCGATCGAGACCGGGCTCCCCGTGCCCGATCCGGCGAAGCTGCCCGTGCTTGCGGCGGCACAGCAGAAAATGCCGAGCCCGAGCAACGTGCCGCAGAAGTTCGCGCGGTACGACGGCAAGCTTCCGTTCTTCGCCGGGTTCCCGTTCGGGACGACCGTGGCCGCCGCGAACTGGTTCTCCGCCGACGGCATCCCGATCCTGCCGGTCGACGACGCCGGGCGCACCAACCCGTATCCGCTGATGCGCGTGCAGGCGGTCGCGAAGGGGGCGAGCGCAACCACGGCCTCCAACGTCAAGGCGAGCCTCGACATCGTGCTGCCGGTGGCGTCGGAAGCCGACTGCCGGAACTGCCACAATGGCGTCGACGGTCGCGCGTCCGTTTTCGCGAGCGTAAGGAATTACGGCAATGGCACGCCGTGGCTCGTTGCCACCGAGGGCGACGCGCCGGGCCCGGACAAGGTGAACAATGCCTCGAAGATCAACATCCTGCGGCTGCACGACGCCAAGTGGGGCGCGAAGTACACGAACGCCGACGGCTCGGCCGCCAAGTGCAACGGCGGCACCGAGCCATCGTGCCTCGACCAGCGCCGCGCGATCCAGTGCTCGCAGTGCCACTACTCGCCGGCGCTCGACCTGGCGCAGGTGGGCCCGATCGACGAGCCGGCGGTCGGCGTCAACGGCCGCCAGCAGCTGCGGCACATCTCGATGTCGCGCGCGATGCACTTCAACCACGGCCAGTACACGAGCCTGTTCCCGGCGATGCCGCTTCCGAAGAGCGCCGGGCGCACGCTGGCCACGCAGACCGAGATCCTCGACCAGACGTGCTACCAGTGCCATCCGGGCAAGCAGACGAAGTGCCTGCGCGGCGCGATGGGCGCGGGCGGCGTCGTGTGCCAGGACTGCCACGGCGACATGAAGCAGGTAGGCAACGACTTCACCGCGGGGTTCCCGACCGGCGCGGGTGCCGACCTGTCGCGGCGCGTGCCGTGGGCGATGGAACCGAAGTGCCAGTCGTGCCACGTCGGCGACGCGAAGACCGTCACGACGATGAACCGCGCCGACCACATCGTGGCGCCCGACGGCATCCGCAACCTGCTCGCGTTCACGAAGAGCAGCGCCGCCACTGCCTCGGTCGCCATCATCGACGCGCCGGCGTCGCGCTTCGCCGAGAACCAGAAGCTGTACCGGCTGTCGCAGGGTCATGGCGGCGTCCTCTGCCAGGGCTGCCACGGCGGCACGCACGCCGAATGGCCGAACCCGAATGCGGCGGCCAACGACAACATCGCCGCTTCGCAGCTGCAGGGGCACAGCGGAACGCTGATCGAGTGCACGACGTGCCACGCGGCGGGCTCGCTGGGCCTCACGCTCAAGGGTCCGCACGGCATGCACCCGGTCAACGACCCGACCTGGAACCTCAAGCACAGCGACGTCGCCGAAAGCAACAAGGACGCGTGCCGCGCGTGCCACGGCATGAAAGGCGAAGGCACGCCGCTTTCCCGCGTCGCCGCGACGCGCACGCTGAAGGCCGACGACGACGGCAAGAAGACCGTCACGCTGCTGGCGGGGACGCCCGTGCGCTGCAACACGTGCCACGAGAACAAGCTCTGATCCCGCCGACCTCGCGCGCTGCGTGCTCGCCCGCGCAGCGCGCGCTTCCTCCGAACCCCGCGCAAGCGGGGTTTTTTTCGCCCCTCGGCTGCGCCGCCCGGCGCAATCTTCCCTTGAGCATTCGCGCGAACGAAGCTATCGTTGAACACGTCGTCCGGAATCGACATCAGATCGGTCACCTCGGGGGAGAAGCGCAATCATGAATATTCGTGTGCTGGGTGCGGCGCTTGCCGCGTTCGCGTTGACGGCCGTCGCCTCGGCGCAGGCGCCAGCCCCCGTGGTGCCGGTGCGCGTGATCGCGTTCGACGGCGGCTGGAACCTGCCGATGTGGGCGGCCCAGCGGCAGGGCTTCTTCGAGGCCAACGGCGTGTCGGTGCAGCTGAGCTTCACGCCCAACTCCGCGGCGCTCGTCACCGGCCTGTACGACGGCCGCTACGACGTGGCGATCGCGACGATCGACAACTTCATTGCCTATCAGGAGGGCCAGGGCGAGGCGAAGCTCGCGGGCGAACCCGACTTCGCCGTGGTCATGGGCGGGGACGGCGGCTTCCTGTCCGTCGTGGGCGGGCCGGGAATCAAGTCGTTCGCCGACCTGAAGGGCAAGACGCTGTCGGTCGACGCGATGACGACCGGCCTCGCGTTCGTGCTGCGCGAGCTCGTCGCGCGGTCCGGGCTGCCGGAGTCGGACGTGACGTACGTGCGCGCCGGCGGCACGCCGCTGCGCTACCGCGACATCGTCGCCGGCAAGCACGACGCCACGCTGCTGCGGACGCCATTCGAGCTGCTCGCGCAGGAGCGCGGCCTCGCGGTCCTCGGGACCGCGGAGGGGCTCGGCGCGTACCAGGGGTCGGTCGCCGCCGTGCGCCGCAGCTGGGCGACGAAGAACGAAGCGGCGCTCGTCGGCTTCATTCGCGGCTACCGGCAGGGCGTGGCGTGGGTCTACGACCCGGCCAACCGCGCGATCGCGGAGGCGCTGCTCGTCGCCAACAACCGCGACATGACCCCGCCGCTGGCGAAGAAGTCCTACGACCTGCTGCTCACGGCCAAGGGCGGCCTGGCCCGCGACGGGGCGCTCGACATGGACGGCATCCGGACGGTGCTGCAGCTGCGGAGCAAGTACGGCGTGCCGCAGAAGACGCTCACCGATCCCGCGAAGTACGTGGACGAAAGCTACCTGCGCGCCGCGACGGCGCGCTAGCTGTGAAGTTTCAGGAGGTTGTCCCCTCGATCCAACTGGAAGAAGCTGATGGTTCCTAGGCCGTCAGACCCAACCAGGAGGACCGAGTGGACACCCATAAGAATGCCCCAATGACGCCAGAAGGGCGACTGCGCATGGTGCAGGCAGTGACCGACGGTGAGCCGGTCTCCGCGGTGGCTGGGCGCTTTGGCGTGGACCGCAAGACGGTCCGCAAGTGGCTGCAGCGCTTCTTGGCGGAGGGGGTCGCGGGTTTGGCGGACCGCAGCTCGCGGCCGCACCACTCGCCGACGGCGATCGCGCGCGGCACCGCTCAGCGGGTCATCACCTTGCGTCGGCGCCGCCGCACCATGCGCAGCATCGCGCAAACGCTTCGTATCGCCATGGCGACCGTGTCCCGTGTGCTGGCGCGTGCTGGGCTGAGCCGGCTGGCGGCATTGGATCCGCCGCCCCCGCCGAATCGCTACGAGCGTGCCGCGCCCGGTGAACTGCTGCACATCGACATCAAGCGTCTGGGCGGGATCCGCGGTGTCGGCCATCGCATCAGCGGCGATCGGCGGCATCGCGCGCGGGGCGTTGGTTACGACGTTACCTATGTCGCCATCGACGACCACTCGCGAGTGGCGTTTGCCGAGGTGTGGCCGGCCGAGCGAGCCGATTGCGCCGCCGGCTTCCTCGAGCACGCCTTGGCCTACTACCGTAGCCTCGGCGTGCGCATCGAGCGCGTCCTGACCGACAATGGCAAGGTGTTCGACTCCGGGTTGTTTGTTCGCCTCTGCGAGCAACACCAGATCAAGCGCCTGCACACCCGTTACTACCGACCGCAGACCAATGGCAAAGCCGAACGCTTCATCCAAACTGCGTTGCGCGAATGGGCCTATGGCCGCAGTTACCGCCACTCGCGGCAGCGTACCGCACGGCTCCCGCGCTGGGTTCATGAGTACAACTGGCATCGCCCGCACAGCAGTTTGGGCGGCCAACCACCCATCAGCCGCCTCCAGCTCACTGGGGACAACGTGCTGAGGCTCCACA
>JBGATO010000151.1:0-5123 GCA_044229145.1 Candidatus Eiseniibacteriota bacterium
ACGGACCGCAAAGGGCAGGGCATGGCGTTCGTCACGGTCGAGGACTTCAGCGGCACGGTCGAGGTGCTGGCGTTCAGCGAATGCTATGCGCGCTGCCGCGCCGACCTCATGTCCGGCGGTGTGCTCCTGGTGCGCGGCCGTGTGCAGATCAAGGACGACGACCGGCCGAAGATCATCGCCAGCGACATTCGCGCGTTCACGGCCATCGACCTCAACGCGCCGGCCCCGTCGGGGACCAATGGCGGGGGAGGCGGCGGGAACGGCCGGAGCGTCGCCGCAGCCGCCGTGGCGGTGGTGCCCGAGGCGCCGCCGCGCCCGCTCGACGCCCTGGCCGGCTCGGCCGCGCTGGCGACCCTGGCGCCGCCCGATGCCGCTGGCCACGGCGCCCCGGCGGGTCCGAAACGGCTGCGCTTGGGCTGCGAGGCCTTCGCTGCGGGGGTGACGGTCGAGCAACTTCGTGCGATTCTCCACCGATACCCTGGCGACGACGAGGTCGTCCTCACGCACATCCCGGGTGCCGCGGCCAAGGCCGTGCGGCTCCGCGGGACGCGCGTCGAGGTCTGTCCCAGTCTGCTGGCGGAGCTCGACCGGTTACTCGGAGAGGATCACGTGCATGGCATCACCTAATCGCGACCGGCTCGACGGGCCGTGGCTGGAGTTCGAGAAGCCCATCGTCGAGCTGGAACGCAAGATCGAAGACCTCAAGGATTTCGCCACCGAGGAGCACCTCGAGTTCAACGAGGAGGTCAAGAAGCTCCAGAAGAAGGCGGACAAGCTGCGCCACGACGTCTACGCCAACCTCACGCGGTGGCAGCGCGTCCAGTTGGCGCGGCATCCGCGGCGGCCGTACACGCTCGACTATCTCCGCGCCATCACCGACATGTTCTTCGAGATCCACGGCGACCGCGCGTTCGCCGAGGATCGCTCGCTGGTGTGCGGCATGGCCGCGCTCGACGGACGTCCGGTGATGATGATCGGGCACCAGAAGGGCCGCGACACGCGCGAGAATCTGCTGCGCAACTTCGGCATGCCGCACCCGGAGGGCTATCGCAAGGCGTTGCGCGCAATGCAGCTCGCGGCGCGCGTCGGTGCGCCGATCGTGTGTTTCATCGACACGCCGGGCGCCTTCCCGGGCATCGGCGCCGAAGAACGCGGACAGTCCGAAGCCATCGCCCGCAACCTGCGCGAGATGTTCACGCTGCCGGTGCCGATCGTCGTCGTGGTCATCGGGGAAGGCGGCTCGGGCGGCGCGCTGGCGATCGGCGTCGGCGACGTCGTCCTGGCGATGGAGAACTCGATCTACTCGGTGATCTCGCCCGAAGGCTGCGCGGCGATCTTGTGGGCGGATCGCGCCAAGGCACCCGCTGCCGCGGAGGCGCTTAAAGTCACGGCGCAGGACCTCGTCGAGCTGCACTTGGTCGACGAGCTCATCCGCGAACCCGAATGGGGCGCGCACCGCGACCACGACGCGGCCGCAGCCGCCGTCAAGGAAGCGGTGACGCGGCATCTCCGTCGCCTGGCCGCGCTGCCGGCGGAGGAACTGCTGGCGCAGCGCCGCGCGAAGTTTCGCGCCATGGGGATCTACTCGTCGGCGTCGTAGCGCGCGTCCGCCGTTCCCGCGAACGGCGACGTGCCGCTGGACTCGGTGCCTCGACGCGCCGATCACCTATGGCATCTTTCACGACACGCACGACGCGGCGCGGGCCGCGTCCCAGGAGGATCGATGGCCCTCAATGAGGCCTTGTTGAACATTTTGGTGTGTCCGGTGTGTAAGGGCTCGCTGGAGAATGAAGGCGGCCAAGCCCTCACCTGCCATGCCTGCCAATTGCGGTTCCCGATCCGGGAGGACATCCCGATCATGCTCGTCGACGAAGCGGAGAAGCTCGGCTAAGTGCGTACCCTCCGATCGCCCGGCGCCCTGCGGCGCGCGCTGGGCCACGCGACGCTCGTCTGCGTCGCGGTCGTCACCAGTGCCGCCGCGGCGGCCCCGAGGCCGTCGCTGGGGCCGCATCCGGCACCCGCCGTTCTTCCGTCCTTCGTCCAGGCGAGCACCGCGAGCGGGCTGAGCTTCCGCTTCGAGGTGCCGGAGCCTGTGCTGCTCGAAGGACATGACATCGCCCGCCCCGCCGACCTCGCGCTCGACGGCGCGGTGGTGCGTATCGGAGACACCGACTGGACGAGCGCATTCGGCGTCACCTTGCCGACCCGCGCCTATACCATCGCGCTGCCGCCCGACGGCACACCGGAAGTGTTCGTCACCCTGGGCGAGGTGCGTTCGCGCGGTCCGCTCGACCTCGCGGTGCCGGCGCAGGGCGGCAATCGCACCGGCGCGGCGTTTCCCACCAGTGTCGCCGTGCACGCGCCGGCGTGGGCGCGCGATGCGGCGTGGGAGTCGCCGGTGGTCGGCGCGTACGTGACGAATCTGCGCGCGCAGCGCGTGCTGCGCCTGGTGCTGGCGCCCGCGTCCTACATCCCGACCAGCGGCACGCTGCTGTGGACCACCCACCTCGACGTGAGCGTGCGGTTCCACGGCGACGGCGACGGCGCGACGCTCACCGCGACGACGGCCGCCACACACGATCCCTTCGAGCACGTCTACGCCACCACGCTGCTCAACTACGAGCAAGGCCGCGCGTGGCGATTGCCGCGCGCGCTGCCCGGCGTGCTGCAACCCGCGGCACTCACCGGCACCGATGGCTTCACATCCTCGGGCGGCAATCCGTGGCTGAAGATCGCGGTGCAGGAGCACGGCCTCTACAAGATTGGCGTCGATCAATTGCGCGCGGCAGGATTCTCCGACGCCGACATTCGCCTCATCGACCCGAGCACGGTGCGCGTCTACACCGGCGGCGGCGGGGAGCTGAGCACAACGTCGCAAGGCGCGCCGGCCGACTGGATGCGCCAGGTTGGCGCCCTCGTTTCCGACACCGGCACGCAGGGCGTGTTCGATGGCGCGGACTACGTCGCGTTCTACGGCTGGGGCACGCACGGCAACGAGTGGGAATGGAACGCCAACGCGCCGGGCGGCTACGAGGGATGCCGCCCTGCGGACGACCTCTGGTACGACAACCCCTACACCGCCGACAACGTGTTCTGGGTGACCTGGGGCGGGAGTTTCTCCGAAGCCGTGCAGCGCGCCGGCACGACCGCGAGTGACGCGACGCCGGACGCTCCCGCGCCCGCCAGCTTCACCTGGCGCGTGCACCGCGAGCAGAACATCGCCTACGACCCCGGCCTCGGAACGCTGCAGGGCGCCGGATGTCAATTCGGCTGCCGCTGGGAGCGCTGGTGGTGGGAAGAGCTCGCCGAAGGGAACAGCGCCAAGTACTCGATCATCTCGCTCCCGAACATCGTCACCGGGCAGCCGGTGCGCTTCCGCGGGCGATTCTGGGGCGCGAGCCAGACGCGGGTGCGCTGCGTGAAGGAGCACAACCTCGAGGTGCGGCTCAACGGCCTGGTGGTGGCGCGCCGCGCCTGGAATCTGCCGACGGCGATGGACATCGACACCACGGGCGTGTTCTTCGACAGCGCGCGCGACAGCGTGACCTACCAAGCGCAGTTGGTGCGTGACAGCCTGACCTGCCTCGGGCAGACCGGCGTCAACAGCGCGAAGTCCGACGTCATCCGCGTCGCCTGGTACGAGATCGACTATCCACGCAGCTTCGTCGCCACCAACGACTGGCTGGAGTTCACCGCGCCTCCGGCGAGCGGCGGGACGACGGTGCAGCGCTTCGTGCTGCGCGGCTTCTCGGCGGGAGCCGCGGTGCGGGTGTGGGACGTCACTGACCGCCTGCACCCGCGCGAGGTCCAGCCCCCGCATGCACCGCTACATCGCCACGACGGTGGCGGCGGCCACGGCGAAGACGCCGGCGGTCGTGCGCTTCACGGGCGCCCGCCTGCGCGACACGGCGCGGCGCGCGGACTACCTCGTCCTCACGCACCCGGCATTCGCCGGCGCGGCGCGCAGCCTCGCCGCGTATCGCTACCACAACGTGCCCGGGGTCGCCGACGCGGACACGGCGGTCATTACCACGACGCAGATCTTCGACGAATTCTCCTGGGGCGTCACCGATCCGGCGGCGATCCGCAACTTCCTCGCGTACGCCTTCAACAACTGGGCGGCGAATCCGCAGACGGGCTGCGGCCCGAGTTACGTCACGCTGGTCGGCGACGCGAGCTGGGACTTCAAGAACTACTATGCGTCGACCGACGGCTCGAAGAGCTTCTTCCCCGGGTATGTCGGCGACGGCCCCTGCGTGTCCTATCTGACCGACGTGTTGAGCGACACCTGGTACGTGTCGTTCGATCCGGCGCTCGGGCGCGATCTCTGCGACATGTTCATCGGGCGGCTGCCGGTACGCACCGACGAGCAGGCGCGCATCATGATCGAGCAGAAGCTGATTCCGTTCGAGCAGAATCCCGAATACGGCCCGTGGCGCGAGCGCTTCACGCTGCTCGCCGACGATCAGTACGACGGCTGCAGCGGTGCCGGCGCCTCGCTCACGCACCATCTCGACGGCATCGGGCTGTTGCACACCTCGCAGAGCGAACAGGTGGCCAACGGTCACATCCCGCCGGAGCTCGACCAGGACAAGCTCTACGCGATCAGCTGGCCGTTCTCCGAAGGGGAGTGCGTCAAGCGCCAGTTGCACGACGTCGTCATCCAGCACATCAACGACGGCGTCGCCGCGTTCAACTACGTCGGCCACGGCTGGTGGGACGTGCTCGGCCACGAGCAGTTCCTGCGCATCTCCGACGTGCCCTCGTTGCACAACGGCCGCAGGCTCCTCACCTTCATCGCCGCGTCGTGCGCGGTGGGCAAGTTCGACGAGCCGAACACCGAAGGCATCAGCGAGGTGATGGTGAAGATGGCGGCGGGCGGCGCGATCGCCACGTTCAGCGCCACCGACTTGGCGTTCAGCGTGACCAACGCCAGCCTCGACACCACGTTGCTCAACGATCTGTTCCCCGGCATGACGACGCGCGACGTGCAGACCTTCGGCTCGGCAGCCATCGGCGCCAGTCTGCGCCGTTCGAACGCGGAACAGTACGCGGTGCTCGGCGATCCCGCCGTGCGCCCCGGCGTCGCCGCCAAGGGCGCGTCGATCACCGTGACCGGCGGG
>JBGATO010000032.1:0-40828 GCA_044229145.1 Candidatus Eiseniibacteriota bacterium
GTGCGGCTCGGCATCCTGCCGGCGATGATCAGTCCCTACGTCGTCCGGCGAATCGGCGAGCGCCACGCGCGCGAACTCTTCCTCACCGGCGAACGCTTCGACGCGGCGCGCGCCGCGCAGGTCGGCCTGGTGCAACACGTGGTGGACGATGACGCACTCGACACCACCATCGACGGCATCGCGCGGCGGCTGCTCGACGGCGCCCCGTCGGCGCAGGCGCGCATCAAGCGGCTGGTGCCGTTCATCGCCACCGCGAGCATGGACGAGGCGCGCGCCCGCACGCCGCACGAGATCGCGGACCAGCGGGCCACTGCGGAAGCGCGCGAAGGCCTCAGCGCGTTCCTCGAAAAGCGCAAGGCGGCGTGGGTGCCGCGCGACTGAGGCGCGAGGCCTAGCGAATTGCGGGCATCCACGCGCCGCGAGTGTCGCGCAGGTACTGCGCGACCGAGAGCGGGACGCGGCCGGTGAGCCGCGTGTAGTCGGGCGACGGAACGGGCGGCGCGCTCGCCGTCACCAGCTCGCACGCGATGGCGCCGATGGAGCTCACGGCGGCACCCGGTGCGACGGCGGCCGCGGCGAATGCCTCCGCGGCGACCTGCGCCCGCGCGATGCGCCGCCCCGCGATCACCGACACCATCGTGGCGACGTCGCGAAAGGCAAGCGCCTCGGGTCCGGTGATGTCGTACACACGGCCATCGTGGCGCTCGGCGATGCCCTCCGTGGCGAGCCGCGAGACGGTCCGTGCGATATCGCGGGCATCGACCCAGGCCACGGCCGCGGTCTCCGACGGCATCATGAGTGTCCCGGTGCCGACCGCCTCTCGCAGAAGGGCGGCCATGTCCTGCACGACCCACGCCGTGCGCACCACCGCGCAGGCAAGGCCGGCACCCGGCGACACGTACGAGGCCGCGGCGGTGCCCGGCGCTGCTCCCCCCAGCTCCACCAGTAGCACCTCGCGTGCGCCGCGCGCCGACAATTGCTGCAATTCCGCTGTCACATCGGCGCGATGTGCGGGACGAATGACGCAGACGCAGCGTGCGTCCGCCTCTCCCCACCGTGTCGCGCAGACGTCATCCCATACGCCTCGCCGCTGGAGCGCCTCTCCGACCGGGTGGGCGTCACCCATGAGTTGCATGCCCAAACGACAGACTCCTCTTCCAGACTCCCTACGTGGGCTCCCCAATTGACGTGCGGAAGCGCCGGGTGATTTAGTGGCGCAGAGCGTGGCGCCTCGTGCGGCGCTTCCCGCTCGCGCACCGGACCCCTCTCTCAGGAGCTCCTCGGCAATGGCACGCTGGGAACGCCGCAAGCAAGATCGTCCCGCGGAAATCCTCGACGCTGCGCTGCAGTTGTTCGTGGAGCGCGGATTTCGCTCGACTCGCTTGGAGGATGTTGCCGCACTCGCGGGTGTCACCAAGGGCACCATCTATCTCTACTATCGCAACAAGGAAGCGCTCTTCGTCAACGTGGTGCGGTCGACGATCGAGCCGTTCCTCAACGAAGCGGAACAGACGGTGGCGGGCTACGAGGGTTCCGCCTCGGCCCTGCTCGCGATGCTGGTCGAGCAGTACTGGACGCGGCTCGGACACGACAGGATGGCGTCGATCACGCGCCTGATGCAAGTCGAAGGCGCCAACTTCCCCGATCTCGCCGAGTATTTCGTCGTCGAAGTGCTGGGCCGCGGCCGCGGCCTCATCGCCCAGATCCTGGCGCTCGGCACCGCGCGCGGCGAGTTCCGCCCGATCGAGCCGCTCTACTTTGCGGAGACGTTGTTCGCGGTGATCGAGCTCGCGTCGACGCAGCAGCACACCTTTCGCAGACACGATCCGCATCCCGCCGACGGGACGGCGTTGGTGCAGGTGGCCACCGATCTGCTGCTGCGGGGCCTGCAAGTGCGCCCCGGCGAATCGCACGCACCGGCGGCGCCTCCTCGGAAGCCGAACGTCGTCTAACGAAACGGCGCCCTCGCCTCGAGGGGCGAAGGCGCCGGTGAAGCCGCGGGGACGCGCCGGAGCGCGTTCAGGCCGCGGTCACGCCGCGCGAGCCGACACGTCGTCGCCGAACGCCTCGGGCGCCGCGACGTGTGTCGGGTTCGACGTGCCGTGTCCGAGGCTGCGGAGTTTGTTGATGCCATCCAGAGCCGCCACCTTGTAGCACTCGGCGAGCGTCGGATAGTTGAAGACGTTGTTGACGAAGAAGTCCAGCGTGCCGCCGAGCGCCATCGCCGACTGGCCGATGTGCACCAGTTCCGCCGCGTGCGTGCCGAGCACCCACACGCCGAGGATCTGCCGCGTCTCGAGGTGGAAGATCAACTTCAGCATGCCATCGTGATCGCCGAGGATCTGGCCGCGCGCAGTGTCCTTGTAGCGGCCGATGCCGGTTTCGAACGGCACCGACTGCGCGGTGAGTTCCTCTTCGGTCGCGCCGACCCACGCGAGTTCCGGCACCGCGTAGATGCCGAACGGGAACAGCGCCGGCATGCTCTTCGCCTCGACGTTGTACGCGTGACACACCGCGATGCGGCCCTGCTCCATGCCGGTGGACGCAAGCGACGGGAAGCCGATGACGTCGCCCACCGCGTAGATGTGCGGGACCGCCGTCTGGTAATGCTCGTTCACCGGAATGCGCCCGCGGTCGTCGCAGGTGAGGCCGGCGTTCTCGAGACCGAGGCCTTCGGTGGCGCCGACACGTCCGGCCGACACCATGACGATGTCCGCCGCGAGTTGCTTGCCGGACTTCATGGTGACGATCGGCGCGTGCGGCGCGCGCGCCTGGCCGTCCTCGTCGACCAGATGCAACGCCTGCGGCGCCGGCGCTTGCACCGATGCGACCTCCTCGCCCAAGCGGAAGGTCACGCGCAGCGCGCGCGCGTGGTACATGAGCGCATTTGCCATCTCACGGTCGACCATCTCGAGTAGCTCGGTGCGCTTGTCCATCAACGTGACCCGCACGCCGAGGGTCGCGAACATCGTCGCGTACTCGGTGCCGATGACACCCGCGCCGACGATGATCATCGACTTGGGCAACGCCTTCAGTTGCAGGATGTCGTCACTGGTCAGGATGGTGTGGTGGTCGACTTCGATGCCGCGCGGCACGCCTGGCGTGGTGCCGACCGCGATGATCATGTTGGTGGTGGTGAGCGGCATCGGCGCGATGCCATCGTCGACCAGGACCTCGTGCGGACCGGTGATGCGCGCGGTGCCTTCGTGCATGGTGACGCCGTTGCGCCACAACTGCGACTTCACCACCTCGCGCTCCTTGTGGCGCACGAGGTCGCAGCGCACGAAGAGATCCTGCGCGGTGATGTGCTCCTTGCCGCGGAACGACTCGCCGTACAGCGACCGCTGGCGGAAACCGGAGAGGTCGAGCACCGCCTCGCGCATCGTCTTCGACGGGATGGTGCCGGTGTTGAGGCAGACGCCGCCGACCTCGCGGGCGCGCTCCACCACCGCTACGCTCTTGCCGAGTTTGGCGGCTTGAATCGCCGCGCGCTGGCCCGCCGGGCCGCTGCCGATCACGATGAGGTCGTAGTGTTTCATGCGTCTCCCTACGCTGCGGGCCGTTCGCCGGGCGGCGAATGCGTGACGCGCGGCCATCCCGGCCGGCGCGGGTGCGTGATCCTTCGCCACCGGGTATCGGCTGAATCCCGTAGGACGATGAGGCGGGCGGGCGGCGGGACCGCCGGGCTGGGGAATCCCGCCACGGCTGGGCTCCGGCCCCCTCGGCGCGGGTCGACGCCGGGCCGCGCGCTCGGGTACTGTGTGGGATCCATGCCGACCATCTCATCCGTTCTGATCGCCAACCGGGGCGAAATCGCCTGCCGCATCGCCGCCGCCTGCCGCCTGGCCGGGCTGCGCTCGGTGGCTGTGTACTCCGACGCCGACCGCGACGCCCTGCACGTCCGCCGCTGCGACGCCGCGGTGCGCATCGGGCCAGCCGCCCCGGCGGAGTCCTACCTGAACATCGATGCGTTGATCGCCGCCGCGCGCGCGGCCGGTGCCGACGCGGTGCATCCCGGCTACGGCTTCCTCGCCGAACGCGCCCAACTCGCCGCCGCGTGCAACGCCGCGGGGCTGACCTTCATCGGTCCGCGCGAGGAAACCATCCGCACGATGGGCGACAAGCGCGCCGCGCGCGCCGTCGCGATGGCCGCCGGCGTGCCGGTGGTGCCGGGCGCCGAGCTATCGTCCGACGGTGGCGCCGCGCTGGTCGACGAGGCGCTGGCCGCCGCCGCGCGCATCGGATATCCGGTGCTGGTGAAGGCGGCGATGGGCGGCGGCGGCAAAGGCATGAGCGTGGTCGGGTGCGCCGAGGACTTGCCCGCCGCGCTCGAAAGCGCGACCCGCATCGCGGCGTCGGCGTTCGGCGATGCCAGCGTCTATCTCGAGAAGTACGTGCCGGTGGCGCGCCACGTCGAAGTGCAGGTGCTGGGCGATGGCGAAGGCGGCGCGATTCACTTGCACGAACGCGAGTGCTCGCTGCAGCGCCGCCATCAGAAATTGCTCGAGGAAACGCCGTCGATCGCACTCGACGACGCGCTGCGCGCCGCGATCACCGGCGCCGCCGTCGCGTTCGCGCGCGAGGCGCGATATCGCAGCGCCGGCACCTGTGAGTTCTTGCTGGCGCCCGACGGCTCGTTCTATTTCCTCGAGATGAACACGCGCATCCAAGTCGAGCATCCGGTGACCGAGATGGCGACCGGTGTGGATCTCGTCGCCGCGCAGTTCGCAATCGCGCGCGGCGAAGGTCTGCCGCTGGCGCAAGACGCGATCGCACCGCGCGGCCACGCGGTGGAGGTGCGTCTCTACGCCGAGGATCCCGCGCAGGGCTTCCTGCCGCAGGTCGGCGCGCTGCAACACGTCGCGTTCCCGCCGTTGCCGTTCACGCGTGTCGACGCCGGCATCGAGAGCGGCGGCGAAATCACCGTGCACTACGATCCCATGATCGCCAAGCTGATCGCCTGGGGCACGACGCGCGACGAGGCATACGATCGCCTCGCGACGTTGCTCGACGCGACGGTGGTGCAGGGCGTGCGCACCAACTTGCCGCTCTTGCGCGCGTTGGTGCGCGATGCCGACGTACGCGCCGGCCGCGTGTCGACGCAGGCGTTGGAGGCCACGCTGTTGCCGCGCTTGTTGCCGGCATTGGCGGAGGACGACGCGCTCGATCCGCTGCTGGTGGCCACCGCGGCGCTCGCCGACATGCTGATGCCGGCGGGTTCTGCACCGGGAGCTGGCGTCGCGGCCGGCTCGGCACGCGGCGGCGATTGGGTGTCACCGTTCACACGACTCGCCGGCTGGCGCCACACGGGGTTGTCCTGATGCGCACGACCTATCGCTACGGTTCGCGAACCTACGACGTCACCATCGCGCCGGGTTCCGACGACGGCCACTACGAGGTGACGGTCGACGATGTCGTCGTGCGCGTCGCCGCGTCGGTGGTCGCCGGCGGTAGCGCGCTGCGCGTGCACGACGGCGCATGCGAACGCACCGCTTTCGTGTCGCGAGTCGGCGCGATGCGCAGCGTGTCGATGCCAGGCGTCGGCGACGCGACGCTCGAACGGGTGGTACGCGGCGCCCGGCGCGATCGCGGCGCCGGTTCGTTGGCGTCGCCGATGCCGGGCAAGGTGGTCGCCGTGCGCGTGGCGGCGGGCGACGACGTCACCGCCGGCCAGGTGGTCGCGGTGGTCGAGGCGATGAAGATGGAGATGCCGCTCACGGCGCCGCGCGATGGACGGGTAGCGCGGGTGGTGGCGACGGTCGGCGAGATGGTGGACGCGGGCGTCGCGGTGGTGGAGCTGGAGGCCGAGTGAGCGACGTCCGCCTCCTCGAAGTCGGGCCGCGCGACGGCTTGCAGAACGAGAAGGAGCGCATTCCGACCGATGTGAAGGTGGCGTTCGTCGACGCGCTCACGGCGGCCGGGCACACGCAAATCGAGGTGTCGTCGTTCGTGCGGCCGGACATGATTCCGCAACTCGACGACGCGCTCGAGGTGTTCGCGCGAATCGAGCGCAAGCCGGGAGTGCGCTACGTCGCGCTGATCCCCAACGTGAAGGGTCTCGAGCGCGCGCTGGAGAGCAGGCTCTCCGCGTTCGGCTTGTTCACCGCGGCCACCGACAGCTTTTCGCAGCGCAACACCAACATCGATGTCGCCGGATCGCTGGAGCGCTTGCGCGCCGTGGCGGCGGCGGCACGCGCCGCGGCGCCCGCCGGCTTGTGGATGCGTGGCTACATCTCGGTGTGCTTCGTGTGCCCCTACGAAGGGCGCGTCGCCACGGAGAAGGTGATCGACGTGGTGCGCGCGCTCGACGACATGGGCGTCGACGAAATCGGCATCAGCGACACCATCGGCGCGGCGACGCCACGCGATGTCGAGCGCGTGGTGAGCGCCGCGCTGCGCGTCGTGCCCGTCGAGCGCATCGCGCTGCACATGCACGACACCTACGGCATGGCGGTGGCGAACGTCCTCGAAGGACTGCGGCTCGGCGTGCGCTCGTTCGACGCCTCGAGCGGCGGGCTCGGCGGTTGCCCGTACGCACCCGGCGCCACCGGCAATCTGGCGACGGAAGATCTGCTCTACGTATTGGAGAACGAAGGGTTGGCGACCGGCGTGTCGCTCGACAGACAGCGCGTCGCCTCGCACATCATCGCCGCGCAGCTCGGTCGCGCATTGCCGTCGCGGGTATTGCGGGCGCTCGACACGAAGTCGGCGCGCAGCTGAGGATGGTCATGCCGCGGCTGCATCGCATCGTGTGGTCGGCGGCAGAGTGGGTGGAGACGTTGGCGGCGATTCCGGCGGTCGGCGAGTTGCCGGCACGCACGCTGCTCGTGCCGTCGCACGAAGCCGGCCTCGGCATCCGTGATGTGGTGTTGCGCGCCGGACGGCCCGATCTCCTCGCGGGCCTGCGCATCCTGACACCGTCGCTGGCGGCGCAGGAGGTGCTGGCAGCGGCCGGCATCGCGTGGCGCGAGGGCGAGGACGATCGACGCGCGGCGCGCATCCAGCAGGTTGCGCCGGCGCTTCCGTCCCTGCAGACGATTCCGCTCGGGGCGCTGGTCGGCGGCCAGGGATGGGATGCGGCGCTCGCCTCGGCGCTCGCAATGCTGGAGGGTGCGTGTCTGCTGCCCACAGACCTGCGCGCCAGCGGTGAGCCGCGCGCACTCGATCTCGCGGCCGTGTGGGACGCGTGCGATGCGGCAGCAGGTCTGTCGTGGACGCGCGGCCGCATCTTGCGCGAGGCGACAACGCTTCTCGCTGACCATGCCGCCACCTGGCCGTTCGAAGGCCCGACGCTCACGGTGGCGGCCGGCGACGAACCGGCCGCGTTCGCCGCGTTCGCCGCCGCCATCGACGGCGCGCGGGTGGTGGCAGTGCCGGCGCGGCCGCTGCATCCGCGCGCGATCGCCCGGTGGCGCACGGTGTGGGGCGCGGAAATCGCCGACGCGGTCCAGGCGGCCGCGGCACAACTCGCGCAGAGCCCCGCACGCACCGAACGCGATCGGCTCGCGCGATGGCTCTTCGCGTCGCCGGAGATCTTGCTCGGCGAGCGCGATGCGTCACCGGGCGACGACGGATCGCTGGCGCTCGAAATCCATCCGGGGATCGAGGAAGAGTGCGCCGCGGCGGTGGCGTGGGTGGCGCGCGAGATTGCCGAACACGGCACGCCACTGGCCCGCGTCGCGCTCCTGTTGCCCGCCGACGATCCGGTGGCGGCGATCGCGATCGAGCGCCTCAGCGAACTCCCCTGGCCGGACGCCACGCCGTCGCCCTACGTCGCGGGCGGGCTGCCGTTGATCGCGCGGCCGGCCGGTGCGCGGCTCGCAGCCGCGATCGGTGCGCTCGACGACGGCAACGACGACGTTCGCTACGCCGCGTTGTGCCGCGCGCGGGACGCCACGCTGGCCGCGCAATGGGAGGCGCTGAACGCCTGGTGGACGGTGCAGGATCCGGGCGACGCGATCGCCCTCGACGCAGTGCGCGCGCAGGTTGCGCCGCTGCTCGAAGACGCGGAGCTGGCGGCGATCGCGGGTCGCGCCGCGTCGCGCCTCTTGTTGGATGCAACCGCGAACGCGCGCTGGCCGGTCGGCCGGTTCGGCGAAGGCGTCTACATCGGCACCTTGGAAAGTGCGATCGGGCTGAGTTTCGACGCCGTGCGCGTGCTCGGCCTCGCGGAGGGCAGCGTCCCGCCGGCGCCGCGGGAGCATCCGCTGCTCCACGACACACTGTGCGCCCGGCTTTCGCCGGCCTTGCCGTCGTCCGCCGACCACGGCACCACGCGGCTGCACGCCTTCGAACGCGCGGTACGAGGAGCGCAGTCGCGACTCGTGTTATCGGCGCCGTTGACCGGCGCAGATCGCGGGCAGCGATCGCCCTCCACCGTCTTCGTCGATGCAGCCACCGCGGTGCGGCGCGCGGCGAAGCAGGGCGATCCCCCGCGCGTGGCCGACGACGAGGTCCTGGCGTCGCTGTGGTTCGGCGCGCGGGGCGCGGCGGAGGACGCGACACCGACCGCACGCCAGGCCGCGCGCCGCGCCGCACAACGCCGCACGACGCCGGCAGCCTGGAGCGACGGTGGGCCGTGGGACGTGACGCGCGCGCGCGCACTCGCCGCCGGCGAACCGCTGGTGCACACGCCGGATGTGCCGGACACACTGTTGCCGGGTCTCACGCCGTCGCGTGCGTTGTCGGCGAGCGCGGCGCAGGCGCTCGTGGCATGTCCGCGGGCCTTCCTCTTCGAGCGCGTGCTCGGGTGGCACCAGCTCGAGGAGACTCCCTCACCGTACGCCTTGTCGCCGCTCGAGTATGGGCAGTTGCTGCACGCGGCGCTGCAACGATTCAGCGAAGCGCACGGCGAGGCGTTCGGCGCGCGCGAGGGCACGCTCGAGACGTGGATCGACCGCGCGGTGGCGATCGGCATCGCCGAGATGCAGGCACACGTCCGCGCGCGGCAGTTGCGGGGCGCGTCGGTGCGCACCGCGCTCGAGCAACGGCTGTCCGCCGATGTGCGGTCGCTGATACGCTACGACTGGAATCGCGGACGGCCACGCCGTTTCGTGGCCACCGAGCGCGCCTTCGGCGAAGACGCGCCACTCGCGCTCACGCGCGCCGGCGGCGTGTTCGTCCGCGGCCGGCTCGACCGCTTGGACGTCGAAGGCGATGTCAGTCTGCTGCGCGACTTCAAGTCGGGCCGCGCTCATCCGCGCGACACCGACGACTACGAAGTGCCGTACGACATGCAACTCGGTCTCTACCTCCTCGTGTTGGAGCAGCTCGCCGATGTGTGGGGCGTGCCGGCGCGCGCCATCGCGGCATACGTCTACCCTGGCCACGCCGCCGATCACGAACGCGCCTTCCGCGCCGACGCCGCGAATCTCGCGGCTGCCACCCGCGAGTGGCTGGCGGTGTGCCGCGCGCTTCTCGACGACCGCGCGTTTCCGCAGACACCGGAGGCCGCGACCTGCGAGCGCTGCGCCTTCCGCCGCGTGTGCGGCGAGCAGGCACCGGCGCGCGCGGCTGCCGCGCTGGGTGACGCCACCGGCGCCGGGCGCGCGTTCGCGCAGATGTGGCGCGCCGGCGACGAGGCGGAGGACGACGCGTGAGCGGGCGCCGCGGAGCACCAGACCAGGCCATCCGCGACGCGGTGATCGCCGAACGCGCGCGCAACGTGCTGCTCGATGCCGGCGCGGGCGGCGGCAAGACCAGTTTGCTGGTCGCCCGTCTCGTCGACCTCGTCGCGCCGTCCGATGCTGCGTGCCTGCCCATCGCGATCGAGCGCATCGCGGCGGTGACATTCACGCGCCGCGCCGCGGGCGAGCTCGCGCTCCGCGTGCGGCAGGCCTTGCTCGCGGTGCTCGCCGACGCGGCGCGCGAACCGCGCCGCGCCGCGCTCGCGGCAGACGCACTCGCCGCGCTCGACACGGCGGCGATCGGCACCATCCACAGCGTCGCCGATCGTCTGCTGCGCCGCTTTCCGCTCGAGGCCGGACTCAGCCCCGCCTTCACGCTTCAAGACGACATCGAGTCGCTGGTCGCTGAGACGTTCGCGATGCTGCACGACGCCTGTGAGGCGGGAGCGCTCAGTGCCCTCGTGGACACGGATGTCGATGCGGCTCTCGTGCGCGAAGCCGAGGACACCTTCCGCGCGGCGTTCGAGGCGCGGCTGCCGCTCGAACCCGCGGACGTCACGCGCTTCAACGCGCAGCTCGGGCTGTCGGACCTGCTGCGCGCGTGGATCGAACAGCGCGATCGCACTCCCGCCGCGCCCGCCCTACCAGCGTTCGCCCGCGCCGCGTTCGCAGGCATGGTCGCGCAGTTCCGCCGCGGCGCAGGCGAACTCGCGGGCACCACGCCCGGTGTGCGCTGGTTCAAGCGCATGTGCGACGTGCTCGACGACATCTCGCTCGACGACGACGCGATCGCGCTCTACGCCCAGATGGCACACACGCTCGGACGTCCGCCGGCGTACAAGAAAGGCGATCACTTCGACAACGATCGCGATGCTTGGGCGTTCTACAAGCTCTACACCGACAAGGCGAAGACCGGCGAGGAGTCGCTGCGCGATCGCTTGATGGCGCCGCTCGAAGCCGAGATGGCGGCCCGCCTGGCACGCGCGCGCCCGGTTGCCTTGGCGCTCTACGAGCGGGTGAAGGCGCGCCACCGGGTAGCGGATCAGGTCGACTTGCTCGTGAAGTTGCGCGACGTGTTGCGCGATCACCTCGACGTGCGGCGCGCCCTCCAAGAACGCTTCGCGCACATCTTCGTCGACGAATTCCAGGATACCGATCCGCTTCAGGCGGAGATCCTGCTGTACCTGTGCGAGGACGGACAGCGCGCGCGCGAATGGCGCGAAGTGCGCGTGGCGCCCGGCCGGCTCACCGTGGTCGGCGATCCGCAACAGTCGATCTACCGCTTCCGCCGCGCCGACCTCCGCGTGTACGACGCCGTGCGCGACGTGCTCGCGCGCGGCGACTGCCTGCACGCGACCTTGTCCGCCAACTTCCGCAGCGATCCGGCGCTGATCGACTGGTGCAATGCCAGCTTCGCCGAGATCTTCGCGCAGGCGGAGAGCGGCGGCATCGCGCACGCGCCGATGCGCGCCGGGCGCCCGGCCGGTGGCGATGCGCCTCGTGTCCGCATCCTCACGGTGGAACTCGGTGCGCCGAAGGAGCCGGTCCGGCTCACCCGCGCGCGCGAAGCGGAGTGCCTCGCGGCGACGCTCCGCGGTCTCGTCGACGGCGGCGCGACGCAGATCGCCGACCCGCGCGACGGCGCGCTGCGGCCGATGCGATACGGCGACATTGCGGTCCTCGCGCTGACCACGACATCGCTGCGGCTTCTGCTGGATGCCTTCGATCGCGCCGGGATTCCGTTCACCGCGAGCGGAGGCACGCTGTTCACCGGCGAACCGTTGCATCGCCGCTTCGCTCTCGCGCTGTGTGCGCTCGCCGATCCTGACGATGGCCCGGCGATGGCCTCGCTGGCGCAGGCGCCCTTCAGCGCGGTGAGTCTCGCGGAATGGGCGGCGTGGCGGGCGCAGCAGCCGTCGCCGCGCGCCGCGGCGGTCGACGCATGGATTGCCGACCTGCGCGCGACGGCGCGCACGCAGCCGGTGGGCGCCACGGTGCGCGCGTTGCTCGAACGCACGGCGTGCGAGCGCGTCGTCGCCACACTGCCGAACGGCGCGGTCCGGCTGGCGCGGCTGCGCGATTTCGCACTGGAGCTCGAAGTGCACGCGCTGCGCCATGGCTTCGATCTCGCGGCGCTCGCCGCCGATATCCGGCCGTGGGCGGAGACGCCGCCGGCGGTCACGCCGGCACCACTGTCCGAGACGGCCGCAGTCCACGTGCTCACGGTGCACCAAGCCAAAGGACTCGAGTGGCCGGTGGTCGCACTGTGGGACGCGCGGCGCAAACTCGACGACCAACCGCGCCGCACGGCGTGGCGCGTGACGCCAGACGATCGCGCGTGGGCGCTGTCGGTCGGCGGTTTGACATGGGAGGAGCCGCGCGGCGGCGCGATCCTCCAGTTCGAGAAGGAGCAGGATCGCGCCGAGCGCCGCCGTCTGCTCTACGTCGCGGTGACGCGGGCGCGCGAGATGTTGATCGTGCCACGGGTGGGCGCGGAGACATCGCTGCGTTTCGTGCCGAACTATCTGCTCGCCGCTTCGCCGCCGGAGAGTGTGGGCGAGATCGCGCCGCTTCACGTGCCGGCGCCGGCGGACCGGCAACCGGAGCCACGCGCGGCGGAGGAAGACGAGACATCGCACACCGCTTGGCGCGACGCTGCAGCGCGCGCGGTGGTACCGCGTGCGGTGCCGATCAGCGTGACCGCATTCGCGCATCGGGACGACCCGCCGCGCGCCGGACGCCACGGCGCGTGGTTCGGAAGCGTGGTGCATCGCGCGATCGCCGCGACCTTCACGCGCCGCGCACCGGATGCCGTGACGGCGGTGGCACGCGCCGACGCGCTGCAGCAACTCGGCACGGTCGCGCGTGCGGACGCGGCGGCCGATGTGGTGCGCGCGTGCGCCGCGTTGCAGGGCTACGCGTCATTGCCCGACGGCGGAGTGCGGTTCGAGTACGCGCTGGCGGGATGGGGTGAGGCGGGCGCGGCGCTCCTGCACGGCGTTGCCGATTTCGTGGCCGTGACGGCGGCGTCCATCGACCTCGTCGACTTCAAGACGGACACGCCGCCGGACGGCGAGGCATTCGGAGACGGATACGCGCACTACGTCGCGCAGGTGCGCGAGTACGCGCGGCTGCTACGCGAGAGCGGCGTGGCGGGATTGCGGCCGGTGCGCGCGGGGTTGTTGTTCACCGCGGACGGCATGCTGCGCTGGATCGACGAACCCGCGGGCTGACGACGGCTACGACGCGGGCGGAGATCCGAACTGACGGGCGCCGCGTTCCTCGCGCGGCGAGGCGGGAGTCGAGGGCTCCCCGACATGACGGCGCGCTGCGCTGCCCCCGGCGAATCCGCCGAGCAATTGCACGCCGCACGCGGCGAGGTAGAGCATGCGGTACGGCACCGGCGCGGCGAACAGCGCGGCGCATGTGAACGCCGCGCACGACACGCCGATCAGCAAGCCGTGGAGGTCGTGGCGATCCGACACGCTGCGGCCGACCCAGTAGCCCGCCAAATACGACGCGGCTGCACCAAATGTCGGCGCCAGGGCAGCGGAGAGGCGTTCCGGGGTCAGCGCGGGCGGAACCTGCCCCGCAAGGTGCGGCGCGTACCGCCCCCACACGGCGGCGACCGCACGCATGCCGCCAAGCGTCGCCAACTCGGCAAGTGCAGCGGCCGCGACGACGCGCCGGATGTGCACGCGCTCGCGGCGTGGGAGAATCTGTTCGGTACCGGGAAACGGAATGATCTGCGCCACGGCCGCTCTCCTCTGGCGTGGGTGAAGCGGGGATAGGTGACGGTGTGCGCGTGGTGAGGGATCGGGAGAGGACACTCGCTGTCGAGGCGTCCGCGCACTCGGGGGATCACCGGAGTTAACTTTGACGAACTTTCCGCAGGCTGGCAAGCAACGAATCTGCGAGAGTCGCGCGAATTGTGAGGCGCACCTAAGATCGGAGGGTGGCCACGAGCCGCTTGGGGTGAAGCAGCAGGCCGATGGCCTCGACCACCGACCCGCACACGACATCCGCGGCCGCCCACGTCTCGGCGGACGCGCCTTCGCCTTGCACCACTGCGATCCCGAGCCCCGCCGCCGAGAGCATGAGTCGATCGTTGCGGCCATTGCCGATCGCCACCACCGAAGCCGCGCCGAGTGCTTCGACGAACGCCTGCTTCTGCTCGGCCTGGGCGCCTGGGGTGGCGATCGTCAACTCCACCGGCCAGCCGGCCATTTGCGCCGTGGCGAGACCGAACGTATCCGCCGTCAGCACGTGCACACGAAGCTGCAGGGCCAGCGACCGCACGGCCTCCGCCACGCCCGGCAGCGGCACACCGTCCACCGCCAACGTCCCGTTGTAGTCGAACACCGCGTGCTCGATGCGCAGCGCGCCGAAATCCGGAATGTCGATTGCAATCATGACGCCTCCCTCTTCGCAGGAGGCATGCTACCCGCTCACGCGTGACCACGCGAGCGTAGCGATTCCGCTAGCGCAACCCCGCCTTGCGCAGGATCGAGATCATCGGGCACCAGTGCGTGAACGCCGACTGGAGCAAGTTGAGTCCCACGAACGCCGTAAACGCGAACCACCACGGATTCACCCACACGCCCAACGCCACAGACACCAACACGAACGTGCCGGCAATGGCACGCAATGCTTCTTCGAGTCTCATGCTTCCCTCCGCTTTCACGCCACCCGTTCGACCGGGACGACCACGAACCGCGTGACGCTGTCATGTCGTGCATCACGGCGGGCGACCAACATGTCGAGGAGACGATGGACCTCGTCGTCGTCGCCCATGACCCACAGCGCCACCAAGGAACCGGGATGCACGCGGTTTCCGGCGTGGATGCCGGTGTGGCCCGCGCCCTCGAGGACCGGCATCAGCGTGTAGCCGGGCGCATGCGCCGCCGCGAGATCCGCCTTCACGTCGTCGAGGAACGCCGCATCGATGACGCCGAGCACCATCTTCACGCCACACCTCCGGCGAGCTGCGGCGCGCGGTCGCGCCGCCGCACCAGGTAGTAGAGGACCGGCACCGCGACGCGCGACAGCACGGTAGCCGCCACCTCGCCGCCGATCAGCGACACCGCGAGTCCCTGGAAGATCGGGTCGAACAAGATCACGCCGCCGCCCACCGCGACTGCCGCGGCGGTGAGCACCATCGGGCGGAACCGCACCGCGCCGGCGTCGATCACCGCCTCGTCGAGCGGCAAACCTTGCGCGCGGCGCAGTTCGATGAAGTCGACGAGGATGATCGAGTTGCGCACCGTGATGCCGGCGCCGGCGATGAAGCCGATCATCGAGGTGGCGGTGAAGTACGCGCCGAGTGCGGCATGCAGCGGCAGGATGCCGGCAAGGCTGAGCGGGATCGGCAGCATGATGACCAATGGTGTCGTGAACGATTTGAACCAGCCGACGGTCAGCACGTAGATGAGCAGCAGCACGACGGCAAACGCGGCGCCCATGTCGCGGAACACCTCGAACGTGATCTGCCACTCGCCGTCCCACTTGAGCGAGTACCCCTCGTCCGACGACGGCAACACCGTGCTCATCTGGTGCACGGCGGCACCATCGGGCGCGCGCAGCCTCGCGACCGCGGGCTTGAGCGCGCCGATGGCGTACACCGGCGATTCCTCGCGGCCGGCGACGTCGCCGAGCACATAGGTCACGCGGTGCATGTTCTTGTGGTAGATCTCGGCCGGCACGCTGTCGTGTGTCGCGACGGTGAGTTCGGAAAGCGGCGTACCGTTGCCGGCGCGCACACTTGCGAGCGCACCCAGCGAACCGCGATCCGCAGGCGCCAAACGCAACGTCACCGGCACCGTCTCCGCCTCGCGATCCGCGCGCAGCACGGCGACGTCACTGCCGCCGAACGCCGCCGCGAGCGTCGACGTGACCTCGGCCGGCGCGACGCCGGCGAGCACCGCGCGTTCACGATCGACGTCGAGCCGCGCACGCGGCTGACCGCCGGCGTGCAGGAAATCGGTGTCGACCACGCCCGGCGTGGTGTCGAACACGTGCAGCACCTGCCGCGCGAGCGCGCGCTGCCCCTCGAGCGTCGGTCCGTAGATTTCCGCCACCAGCGTCGACAACACCGGTGGCCCCGGCGGCACCTCGACGACCTTGAGCCGCGCGCCGTAGCGCGCCGCCACCGGCTGCAACAGCGGCCGCAACCGCTTGGCGATCGCGTGACTCTGCGCGTGGCGCTTTTTCGCCTCCACCAAGCGCACCTGCAACTCGACCAACCGCGCCTCACCACGCATGTCGTAATGGCGCACCAAGCCATTGAAGGTCACGGGCGCGCCGACGCCGGTGTAGATGTCGTAACCCTCGACCTCGGGCGCTTGCAGAACGACGCGCCCCGCTTCGCGTGCCGCCGCCAACGACGACTCCAACGTCGCGCCCGGCGGCAAGTCGAGCAACACGCTCAGCTCGCTCTTGTTGTCGAACGGCAACATTTTCACGATGACGGCGCGGAACGCGAACAGCGACATCGCGGCGAGCAACAGCACGCCCATCGCGGCGAAGAACAACGAGCGCGTGCGCGGCTCGTGCAGCAGGCGGCCCATGAACGTGCGGTAGAGACGGTCCATGCGGCCTTCGCTCGGCGCCGCATGCGCCGCGCCGTGCGGCTTGAGCAACCGGCGCGCCGCCCACGGCGACACGATAAACGCGACCAACACCGAGAACGCCATCGCCAACGACGCGCCGATCGGAATCGGCTTCATGTACGGCCCCATCAACCCGCCGACGAACGCCAGCGGCAGGATGGCGGCGATGACCGTCACGGTGGCGAGGACGGTCGGATTGCCGACCTCGTCCACCGCTTCCACCACGCGCGTGTCGAGCCGGCGATCGTCGCGCATCGACGCGTGGCGCGCGATGTTCTCGACGACGACGATCGCGTCGTCCACCAAGATACCGATCGAGAAGATGAGCGCGAACAGCGTGACGCGGTTGAGCGTGTAGCCGAGGAAGCGATAGACGAACAGCGTCAGCGCGAGCGTCACCGGAATCGCCACCGCGACGACCAGCGCTTCGCGACGGCCGAGCGCGAAGGCGATCAGCGTGATCACCGAGAGCGTCGCCAGCAACAGGTGGAACATGAGGTCGTCGGACTTGTGCTTGGCGCTCTCGCCGTAGTCGCGTGACACGTCGACCGCGATCTCACGTCCGAGTAGCGTACCGTGCAAGCCGTCGACGCGATGGCGGAGCGCGGCCACCAACGCGGTCGCGTTGACGCCCGGCCGCTTGCTGACGGCCAGCGCCACCGCCGGCTGGTCGCCGCCGTGGCGCGAGGCGTGGAAGACATAGCCGGTGCGCTCGCCTGGACCGTCGACGATGTCGGCGATTTCACCCAAGCGCAGCACGCGACCGTCGGCGGCGCGCAGCGGCAGCGCGCGCAGTTGCGCGACGCTCGTCAGCGGCGCGTCGGCGCGGATGTCGACGTGCGCGCCGCCTTGGTCGCTCGCGCCGGCCGGCAGGCTGACGCCTGCCGCGCGCAACGTCTGTTCGAGCGCGGCCCACGTCACGCCGGCAGCCGCGAGTGCCTCCGGCCGCGGCGCCACGCTAATGCGGCGCGGTTCTCCCCCGAGGACCTGCACCGTGGCGACGCCGGGCTCCTTGCGCAACTCCTCGGCGAGCTCGGCGCCCACGCGACGCAGCGCCGCATCGCCGAGATCCGGACGCGTGGGCGCGCTCAGCGTCAGCACGAGGATCGGCACGTCGTCGATGGCACGCGGCGCCACGGACATCACGTGCGCGCCGGCCGGCAGCGCGCCCTGCGTTTGATCCAGCCGCGAGCGCACCCGCGTCAACGCCTGATCCGGCGACATGCCAACCTTGAAGCGCGCGATCAGCAGCGCACCGTCGTCACGCGAGGTCGAGTAGAGGTATTCGAGGTCGGGGATCTGCCACAGCGCGCGCTCGAGCGGCGTGGTCAGCTGGCGCTCGACCTGGCCGACCGGCGTGCCCGGCCATGCAACCTGCAGGTCCACCATCGGCACTTGGATTTGCGGCTCTTCCTCGCGCGGCAAGGTCGCCAGCGCGAGCACGCCGAGCAACACCGAGGCGATCACGACGAGCGGCGTGATGCGCGAGTGCAGGAATGCACCGGCGAGGCGACCCACCGGACCGAGACCACGTGTGGGCGCGTTCATGGCGCGACCGTGATTGGCGCGCCGTCGGTGAGGCCGGCCGCGACGCGCGCGATGCGATCGCCGCGCGTCAAGCCGGAGAGGACTTCGTAGGTGTCACCGTCCTGATGACCGAGATGCACCCAGCGCAACCATGCGTGGCCGTCGCGCAGCACGAAGACGCCGGTGAGTTCGCCGCGGGTGAGCACGGCGCTCGGGGGAACGCGCAACGCCGATTCGGCAGCCGCGGCGCCACCGCGCACCCGGACGCGCACGAAGTCGCCCGGCTGCGTCGCACCGATGCCGTCCGGCGTGAGGTAGGCGAACCGCGAGCGGGTCGTGGGATCGCTGGCACCGTCGAGACGCGCGAGCCGCGCCGCGTGCCACGCGCCATCGCGGTCCTGAACCTCCCACGCTGCCGTCGCCGCGGCGGGCACCACGGCATCCGGCACCGCCACCACCACCTCGCGCGCCGACACGCTGCGCAGCGCGAGCAACGGCTGTCCCGGCATCACGCTGGCACCCGGATCGACCAGGTGGCGCACCACGACGCCGTCGAACGGCGCTTCCACCGTGAGGCTCTGCGTGGCTTGCGTCGCCGCAGCCTGCGCCGCGTGCCAGCCGGCTTCGGCAGCGTCGCGTTCGTCGCCCGCGAGTTCGCGCTCACGACGCGTGGCGACACCGGCCGCGAACAAGGTGTCGAGCCGCGCTGCCTGGCGGCGCGCAACTTCGTAGCGAACCTGCGCGGCCGAGGCGGCACTCTGAGCGGCGGCGCGCGCCGCTTCTGCATCCGGGGCCGCGAAGACAGCGACCGCCGCGCCGCGACGCACCGTCCCCCCATCGGCGACTGGCACCCTGCTCAGTCGCCCGGCGATGCGCGCGGCCACGGTCACTTCTTCGTCCGCCTTCAGGCGCCCGCCGAGGATCAGGGGCGTATCCGACACCTCCGCCCCTACCTCGACCGCTTGCACCGGCACGGCCGCCCCGCCACCGGCGGCCGCGCCGGCAGGGGCCTCCGTGCGCCCACCACACCCGACCGTTGCGAGGAGTGCGACGAGGCCGAAAGTTCGCAAGTCTGCTATGCTGCTCCACTTGGCGCCGCGTACGCGGCCTGAGGGATTTTGGCTCATGGCATTGCATGGGAGACCGATGGCGGACGAAGGATTCAGCGCGATCGCGCACGAGGCAGCCGATCCGCTCCACCTGGATCAGCCGGCCCGGCACGAATCGCGGCTGCCGCGCGACGAGGAGGCGCGTCTGCTCGACGCCGCGCGCGCCGGCGACGCCGCGGCACTCCGCTCGCTGCTCGACTCGGTCTCCGGCGTGATCCTGCGCTACGGCCAATCCTTCTGCCGCCATCCCGAGGACGCCGAGGACGTGATGCAGGACGTCCTCGCCTCGCTCGCCCGCACCGTGCAGTCGTTCCGCGGCGACTCCGCGCTCAGCACCTGGGCCTACACCGCAGCCCGCCGCGCCTGCGCGCGCAACCGGCGCCGCCGTTCGCATCAGCCGGACTCGTTCGACTCGCTCGACGCACCGGGCGCGTCCGCGGTGCCGGACGACACCGCGGACCCGCACGCCGACCTCGAACGCCGCGAGTTGCACGCGGCGTTGTCGCGCGCGATCGATGGCTTGCCGCACGCGTATCGCGAAGCGGTGCTATTGCGCGACATCGAAGGTTTGAGCGCGGAGGAAGCGGCGGCGATCGTCGGCATCAATGTGCGGGCGCTCAAGTCGCGGTTGCACCGCGCACGGTTGCAGGTGCGCGAGGCGATGGAGCCGTTCGCCGCGGGGCTGGCGCAGATTCCGGCGTCACCGCGCGCCGGCGGACGGCGGCGGTGTCCCGACATGCTGCGGTTGTTGTCGAAGCATCACGAGGGCGACATCAGCGCGCCGCTGTGCGCCCGGCTCGAGGCGCACGTGCGCGAGTGCCCGCGGTGCAGTGCGGCGTGTGATTCGTTGAAGCGGGTTCTTGGGGTGTGCCGCGCGTACGGCGATCGCGAGGTGCCGGGCGAGTTGCTGCGCGCGTATCGGCATGCGATCGACGCCGTGGTGGCGGAGATGCAGGACGCCTAGCGGCCTCGCAGCGTCAGCGCACCACGAGGAGTTTGCGGGCCACGTGCAGTCCCGGGCCGGCGTATTCGTAGAAGTACACACCAGGATGCGCGCCGGCCTGCCATCGCACCGTCTGGGTGCCGGCCGCAAGGGCGCGATCGACCGGCACCGCCACCTGCCGTCCACTCACGTCGAAGACGCGCAGCGTCGCGCGACCACTTTCCACCGCGACGAGACGAAACTCCACCGCACCGCCGCGCACGAGCGCACTGACTGCCGGCACGGCTACAGCGTGTGAGCCGTCGACCCCGACCGCTCCGCCCGGCGCAAGACATCCGGTCGGCGAACACTGCGACAGCACTGTCCCCATCCACGCTTCCACCGCACCGAGGACCTCATTCCCCTGGGCGACGCCGGGCTGCCGGAGTTGTTCGACGCTGAAACCATCGAGTTGCGTGCGGAAGTGCAAGGCCGTGGTCGACGCGACGTCCTGCACCCCGGCGTACCACGTGCCGCTGGCATCCGGGTACTTGAGATTCGTCGCCGCGGCGCCCGCGGTGGCGCCGGTGTACTTGGCGATGTAGTTGTACGATCGCGAATCGGGGCAGGCGTTGCCGCGCAAGCCGTAGCTTTGACCGGCGGTGCAGTCCGGCCCGAGCCCGCTCAGCGTCACGCCCCACGCCGCGTTCTTCGCACTGTAGGCCGCGCCCTGATAGGTCGCTCCCAGCGTGGTGTTGAGGAAGGTGAGGCGCGGACCGGTCGCGTTGAGGAAGCGTGCGTTGCCATCGCCACTCAGCCACAGCATGCGCGTCTTGCCGTCGGCAGTGCGCAACCATCCGTCGAGCGCGCTCACCGCGTTGCCGGCGTTGGCTCCGCTCGACGTCGAGCCGTACGAGAGGTTGTTCGAGATGAGCGTGCCGGTGCTCCACAGCATCGTGCTGTAGCACTCCGCCATGAGGGACGGCAGCGGGCCGGGCGCGTGATCGCCGAGTGCGTAGTTCGCCGGATCGAACCGCGAACCGAGATCGTTGCCCATGCCGCTACTCGAAGCGCGCACGTCGAAGCGATCGCACGCCACGCCGAGATTGCGCAGCGCGTTGTCGATGGCGGGCTGTACGCCGCGATGATCGGCGTGGTCGACGTAGAGGAAGCAGTGCGCGGGCTGCGCGCCGGCGCAATCACTGGTGCCGTCGCGCGTGGTGAGCGGCAACACGGTGGCTTCTTCGACGTACACGGCGGCCGGGTCGTAGGTGCCGCCCTGCGACGGCCAGCGCTGGTCGCCGATCGTCGCGCCGGCGCGATCCCCATCGCCATCGCCGGTGAACGGGTTCGGCGCGTACTCGTCGCCGCGCGACGGGATGAAGGTCGAGTGCACGACGTACTCGATGTGCGTGCCCGGCGTGAAGAGATCGTCCGGGAAGAGGGCGAGGTTCTCGGCGCCCGCGGTAAGCGCGCTCCAGTCGCCAAGCCCCGCGTAGCGGGTGCCGGCGGCGGGCGGCGACTCGTGGAAGCAGCTCATGAACGTGCTCGTGGTGCTGGTGGTCGCGGGCGGACCGCTGGGACTCGTTTGTGCGGTGTCGGCGCGTGCCACCGCGAAACCGGCGTAGGGCCCCGACGCGATCTTCGGCTGCGCGAGATACGCCTGCCACCACGGGTGCGCGGTGTCGAGACACGGCCCCGGCGTCACCCGGATCAGGTAGTCCACCTCGGCGGGCATCTCCGGCGTGCACGAGGTCGCGATCGTACAGGTCAACGAGTCGCCGAGACGCGTGCGTGACTTGTTGGGGTAGACATTCAACCCTTCGTCCATCTTCGCCGGCGTCGACTTCGCGAGCGCGAACGTCGCCGCGTGCGGAAAGGCGTCGTGCAGGAATTCGTAGGATTGCAGCGCGATCGCCGGCGCGCTGTTCTCGGCCGCACGCACCGAGATATTGTCCCAGTACGGCGCCGGCGACCCGGCGAAGAAGCACTTGTCGGCCGGCGCATAATACGTTTGCACCGCGAGTGCGACTTGGAGGCGTTGTGCGTGCGCGGGTATCGCGGTCGAGAGATCGGCGAGGCGCCGTGCACACGCGGCGGTCGTCGTGCTCGCATCGCCGGAGGATGTCGACGTCGTAACCCAAGGCGACCAGGCACTCGTGTCGAGGCACGCGCAGTCGGAGGATTCATAGGGCGAGTAGCGCACCTGCACGAGGGAACTCACACCGCACAGGATCGGGCTGTCCTCGTAGAGATCGTATTGCATCTCATACTTCGACGCCGGATAGCCGGGGCACTGCGTGAGGTCGACCACCGGCGACACGAGTTGCTCGTATTGATCCCATGCTGGGTGGTAGGGCGAGGTCAGCTCGCCCGCCAGGGCGACGCTGCCGGCCAATTGGCACGGGGTACGGCAATCGAATGTCATCAGCGGCAGCGACGCCCACGCGGCGAGCTTCGCGTGGAGTCCCATTTGCTGCACGCGGCCGAACGTCCAGCCATTCGCGCCGGCATCCCAGGTGGTGAGATCCGCGCCGAGCGCCACGTCGTCGAGTTCGAACAAGCCATCGTGGCTGTCGCGGCCGCAATCGCCGTCGGAGTACTGCGTGTCGGTTTCGCCGTCGAAGATTACAGACACGGTTTGTCCCGCGAACGCGGACAGGTCGAAGTCCTGCACCCCTGAGGCGATGCCGGAGTACGTTGCCAGCGTGTCGAAAGCGCCGAAGGTGCCGCGTGCCGGCATCGCGTACAACGTACCGCCGAGCGCGGCGGGGGCGGTGCCGATCAGCAGGTAGACGACGTCGTATCCGGGTTCGGAGTCGCAGCGATACGCAAAGTGCAGGTGATCGCCCGCCTGAACCGTGACCGTCTTGAAGGCGACCTGCCACAGGCCGTTGTCGTATCCCGGGAAACAGCCTTTCACGCGCCCGCAGGCGTTGACGACGCCGGTGCTCCCGAACCAGCAGACGTTGCCAGTGAACAGCGCGCCATTGCCGGCACTGCCGGGCACTCCCGAAAGGTCGGCGATGTGCGGCGAGACCCCGGAGTTGGTCGTCGAATCGTTCGCCGTCCAGCCTTGCCAGCCGGATTCGAAGTCCCACGGGCCCCACACGAAGGTGTCGGTGACGGCGGTGGTGCGTGCAGCGTCATGGGAGGCGGCGCGAGCGGCTGGCGCACTCAGCAGCGCCGCGCAACAGAGGGCCGCAAGGACGTGGACGCGAGGCATGACGATGCCCTCCGGAGCGGAGTCGGACGCTGCACGAGGGCGCGGCGGTGGTCGTCGTGGCCGGCAGGAGCCGCAACCCTCTACCACGGGATGAGCATAGCGCACGCCCCTTGGACGGACAACGATGGGCCCACCGTCCCATAGCGCTTCGTGTGACCGGAATTGCTTCCATCACTGACGAATGGTACTATCGCCTGCAGTCTCGGCATCAGCGCTTTGCTTGCTCCACCGACAGGAGAATCCTCGCCATGTTTACACGTTCCCGCGTGCTCGCCAGTTGCCTTCTCGTCGCGGCCTTCGCGACCTCCGCAGCCGTCGCGGACCCGGCCCCCGACTTCCTGCTCACCTGGGGCAGCCTCGGGAGCGAACCGGGCATGTTCTTCAACCCCTTGGGCGTCGATGTCGACGCGTTCGGCACGGTCTACGTCGCCGACACCGAGAACGACCGCATCCAAGTGTTCACCAACGACGGCGCGTTCATTCGCGAGTTCGGACAGACGGCGTCGGGCGCGGCGCCGTTCATTCCGTTGTACCGCCCGGCGGACGTGACGCTCGACGCCGCGGGAAACGTCTACGTCGCCGACACGGGTCACGACCGCATCCAGAAGTACACGAGCACCGGAGTGTGGGTGACCAGCTGGGGTGGTCACGGCAGTGGCAACGGTCAGTTCTCGTCACCCTTCGGTGTGGCGACCGACGCGGCGGGCAATGTGTACGTCGCCGACTTGGCCAACGCGCGCGTGCAAAAGTTCAGCAGCACCGGCACCTTCCTCGCCAAGTGGGGCACCCCAGGCTCGGGGCCCGGTCAGTTTCAGGGATTGCAGCAACTCGCCTTCGGACCGGACGGCCTGCTCTACGTCGCGGACACCGACAACAACCGCGTGCAGGTGTTCACGGACGCTGGCGCCTACGTCCGCTCATGGGGCGGCCTCACGCATCCGCAGGGCATCGCGGTGGACGCGGCAGGTGTCGTCTACGTGATGAATACCGGCGCACATGAGGCGGTGAAGTGCACGAGCTTCGGCGGCCTGATCTCGGTGTGGGGCAGCCTGGGCACCGGCAACGGCCAGTTTTCCTATCCGCAGGGCATCGCGGTGGATGGCATCGGCAATGTCTTCGTCGCCGACCACTACAACAGCCGGATCCAGAAATTCGGCATCATCGCGACACCGGTGACGCCGACCACGTGGGGTGCGATCAAGGGGCTCTACACCAAGTAGCTGCGGGCGGACGTACGAGCCGGGGCGATCGTCACGACCGCCCCGGCTTCGTCATGCGCGGTCATAGAATCGCATGCCCTTTGCCGCCACCTCGCGCAGCGCCGGCGCCGGCAGGAAGCGCGGCCCCTTCGCTTGCGCCCACTTCTCGAGCGCGGCGACGACGGTGGCCGCGCCGGCCGCGTCGACGTAGTGGAACGGCCCGCCGCGGAACGGTGGGAAGCCGAGCCCGAGCACCGCGCCGACATCGCCATCGCGTGCCGACGCGATGATGCCTTCCCCGAGGCAATGCGCGGCCTCGTTCACCATGAGCAACGCAACGCGCTCGGCGATCTCGGCACGCGGCACAGGTTGCCGCGCGCGCCCTCCGCAATAGCCGTAGATGTCGCGATTGACGATCTTGGCACCACCCCGCGCCCGCGCATCGTAGAGGTAGAATCCGCGCCCCGACTTGCGTCCCAGCATGCCGGCGTCGACGATGCGGAAGAGCGCATCGCCCGTCGCCATGCCGCGCGCGGCGAACGCGGCGCCGAGATCGCGGCCGACGTGCGCGCCGACGTCGAGTCCGACTTCGTCCGCCAGCGTCATCGGCCCCACCGGGAAGCCGAACGCGACGAGCGCCGCGTCGATGTCCTCGATGGCCGCGCCTTCCTCGAGCACGCGCATCGCCTCGTTCATGTAGGGCATCAAGATGCGCGTGGTGTAGAAGCCGGGGCCGTCCTGCACGACGATGCAGGTCTTGCCCTGCCGCGTGCCGGCGGCATGAGCGGTCGCGGTGGCCCACGCGGCGGTGCGCGGCGTGACGATGATTTCGAGCAACGGCATCTTGTGGACGGGCGAGAAGTAGTGCATGCCGAGCACGCGCTCGGGGCGCCGCGCGTTCGCGGCCACGGCGCCGATCGGCAGCGCGCTGGTGTTCGACGCGAACACGGCGTCGTCGCGCAGCACGGCTTCGGTCTCCGCGAGCACCTGTTGCTTCAGCTCCAGCTTCTCGAACACGGCTTCGACGACGAGGTCGGCACGGCCGCAGTCGGCGTACTGCGTGGTGAGCGCGAGGCGCGCCCATTGACGATCGCGTTCGAGCCGGGACAACGAACCGGAGCGCACGCGGGCGTCGAACGACTTGCGCAAACCCTTCGCGCCGCGCCCGAGCGCTTCGGGCGTGACGTCCTTGAGCGCGACATCGGCGAACGGCAGCGTGACGCCGGCGATGCCTTCGCCCATGAAGCCGGCGCCGAGCACCGCGACGGATTCGACGGCGTGCGCCTCCGCATCGACCGGCGACTTCTTGAGATCGGTCATCGCGGTGAACAGCCACAACAGCGACTTGGCTTCCGGCGACACGACCAGCCGTCCAAACCCGCGCGACTCCGCTTCGCGTCCGGCGTCGAAGCCGCGCTCGAGCAACGCTTCGACGCAATCGAGAATCGCCAATGGTGCGGGATAGAGGCCGTGCGTCTTCGCCATCACGCCGGCGCGTGCCTTGCGCAACACGAGACCGCGCGCCAGCGGCGACGCCATGACGCGATCCATCGTCGACAGCTCGCGGCGCAGCCGCAACTCGCCCGCCGCGTAGCGCAACGCTGCGGCGGCCGCGGTGTCGACGATGCCGCGCGGCGACGTCACGAAGTCCACGAGTCCGGCGCGCCGCGCCTGCTTCGCGCGCAGCTTCTTGCCGGTGAGCAGCATCGGCAACGCGCGCTGCAATCCGATGAGACGCGGCAGCCGCACGCACCCGCCACCGCCGGGCAACAACCCGAGCGTGACCTCCGGCAAGCCGAGCTGCGTCTTCGGGGAATCGCTGGCTATCCGCACATGGCACGCGAGCGCCACTTCGAGGCCACCACCGAGCGCCGGTCCATGAATCGCGGCGACGAACGGCTTTGGCGAGGACGCCAGCCGCTGCAACAACGCGTGACCGTCGCGCGAGATCTTCTCGGCTTCCGCCGCATCGGTAATGGCGAGGAACTCGTGGATGTTGGCGCCGGCGATGAACGAATCGCGCTTGGCGCTCGCCAGCACGCAGCCGCGAATCGCCGGATCATTGAGGACCGCGTCGAGACACGAGGCGAAGTCGCCAAAGAACGAGCGCGACAGGATATTGACGGGCGAATCCGGTGTGTCGAACAGCATGACCGCGATGCCGTCGGCGCGGGTTTCGAGGCGCACGGCGGGCCGCGCGAGCGTCGGGGTCAGCGCGAGCGAATCTTGCGTCGCCATCGTCACACCCTTTCCAGCACGAGCGCGTGGCCGAGCGCGCCGGCGGCGCACGAGGTCACGACGGCGTAGCGGCCGCCTTCGCGATGCAAGCGCCGCGCGGCGGTGGTCACCAAGCGCGCGCCGGTCGCCCCGAAGGGATGGCCGATCGACAGCGAGCCGCCCCACGCGTTGAGCCGCGCGGTGTCGATGCGTCCGAGCCGGCCTGCGAGTCCGGCGCGGTCGCGGCAGAAGCCGTCGTCGTCGAGCAGCTGCACCGCGGCGAGCACCGGCGCGGCGAACGCTTCGTGGATTTCCCACACGTCGATGTCGCTCAACGCGAGGCCGGCACCGGCGAGCGCCGGCGGCACCGCAAGCGCGGGCCCGAGCAACAACTCCTCGATGGGATCGAGACCGATCATCGACGTGCTGACGACGCGCGCGAGCGGCGTGACGCCGCGCGCCTCGGCGGCGGCTTCCGACATCAAGAGCGTCGCCGCCGCGCCGTCGGTGAGGAACGACGAGTTGCCTGCCGTCACCGTGCCGAACGTGCGATCGAACACCGGCTTCAACGTGGAGAGTTTCTCGAGCGAGGTGTCGGCGCGCACACCGTTGTCGGCGCCGACCGGTGACCAGTCGGGCGGCGCAGCGACGGCCGCGATCTGATCCGCGAGCCAGCCGTCCGCCTGCGCCTTCGCGGCACGATGGTGCGACGCCATCGCCCACTCGTCCTGCGCGGCGCGCGTGAGGCCGAGCGCCTTGGCGAGACGCTCCGCGTTGTCGCCCATCGTCAGGCCCGTGGAGAACTCGGCGATCGCCGGCGTCTCGGGCGCGAGGTCGGCAAGCTTCAAGCCACCCGCGAGCTTGAGGTAGTCCGCCGGGCCGCGCGCCTTCTGCGCCGACAACATGCGCTTGCGCACCGGACGCGACCAGCGGATCGGCACGTCGCTCAACGTCTCGGCGCCGCCGGCGATCACGATGTCGGCGGCACCCGCGGCGATCGCTTCCACCGCGCCGCTGATCGCCACGTTGGCGCTCGTGCACGCGGCGGTGACGGTGAACGCGGGACATGCCTGCGGCACGCCGCACGCGAGTCCGACTTCGCGCGCGAGATTCGACGTGCGCGGCTCGGCGATCACGGTGCCAAGCACCAGCCGGTCGATGTCGGCGGGACGCACACGCGCCTGGCGTCGCAACAATGCGGCGACCGCGGCCACCGCAAGATCGTAGGCGAGAAAGTCGGTGAAGCGCGTTTGCGAACGCAGGAAGGGCGTGCGCACGCCATCGACGACGACGGTGCGGCGGCCGGGCACCGCCGCGGTGGCGGACATGCCGGCAAGTCGGCGAGCGGACATCAGGGTCTCCTTCCCTCGGGGCCGCGCCTCGAGCACGGCGCACCTCCGAGTGCGCCGCGACCATCCTACCGCGCGGGTCGCGCCCTGACTACGGTGCCGGAAGCGCGTCCCGCCGGCTGACACCGCGTGCACCAATAGGTCGACCGTCCGGCTTGGACGATGCGGCGGATGGCGCGGCCACACCGCACGCATGGTTCGCCTACGCGGCCGTAGACGCGGAGCTGTTCGCCGTACTGGCCGTCCTCGCCCCAGACCGTGCGGTACATGCTGAACGTGGTGCCCATGCGGTCGATGGCCTCGCCGAGCACGGCGCGCGATTCCTCGGCGATGCGCGACCACGCCGCGGCGCCGAGCGTGCCGGCGAGTCGCCGCGGATCCACGCCAGCGCGGTGCAGGATCTCGCTCGCGTAGATGTTGCCGATGCCGGCGACGCGCGACTGATCGAGCAGGAACGCCTTCACCGGCGTCCGCGCGCCGCGTGCCGCGGCATGCAGCTGCGTCCCGTCGATCCCGCCTATCACCGGATCCGGGCCAAGCGCCGCGAGCGAGGGATCCTCGAACGCGTGCGCCGTCTCGACCACGCGGAAGATGCCGAAGCGCCGCGGATCCTGATACCACGCCGCGCTGCCGTCGCCGAACGCGAGCCGCACATGCACGTGCGGCATCGAGCGCGGCGCGGGCGGTTCGGCGAAGTACAACCAGCGCCCGCTCATGCCGAGATGCGACAGCACGCTCACGCCGCCGTCGCAGTCGATCAGCAGATACTTGCCGTGACGGCGCAGCGTGTCGATGCGTCGCCCCGCGAGCCGCCGCGCCGCCGATGCCGGCACACGCTCGCCGCGCAACGCCGCGCCGGAGAGCTGCACGCGCTGGACCGTGCGTCCACGGATCGTCTCCGCGAGCGCACGCCGTACGGTTTCGACTTCGGGAAGCTCCGGCACCGCCTCAGACCGCTTCGTCGCCGAACATCGTCCCCACGGCGCGCGCAGCCTCGACCTGCGCGCCGGCCGGATCGACCAAGCGCAACGAGCCGACCGCATCGCGCAACGGGACGTCGACGACGTCCTGTCCGCGCACCGCGACCATGCGATCCTTCAGGCCTTTCGCCAGTGTGTCCACCGCGGCGACGCCGAAGCGCGTCGCCAGCCAGCGGTCGTATGAGGTCGGCGTGCCGCCGCGCTGCAAGTGCCCGAGCACGGTGACGCGCGATTCGACCGCCGTGCGTTCCTCGATTTGGTTCGCGAGGAAGCGCCCGATGCCGCCGAGACGTATTGGGTCGTTCGCGTCCTTCACCGTTTTGTGCGCGACGAGCTGTCCCGACGCGTCGCGCGCGCCTTCGGCGACGACGAGGATCGAGAAGCGCTTGCCGCGATATTGCCGTCGCGACACCGCGTGGCACACCGAGTCGAGGCTGTACGGGATTTCCGGAATGATCACGATGTCGCCACCGCCCGCGATGCCGGCGCGCAACGCGATCCAGCCGGCGTAACGGCCCATCACCTCGAGCACCATGACGCGGTGATGCGAATCCGCCGTCGAGTGCAAGCGGTCCACCGCATCGGTCGCCACCGCCGCCGCGCTGTCGAACCCGAACGTCACGTCGGTGGCGGCGAGGTCGTTGTCGATCGTCTTCGGCACACCGACGATCGGCACTCCGAGATCGAGGAAGCGCGAGGCGATCGCCTGCGAGCCGTCGCCGCCAATCACCACCAGCGCTTCAAGTCCATGCTGTTCGAGCGTCAGCATCGCGTCGCGCGAGCGGTCGATCGGCGTGGCGTCGCGCGCGCCTTCGCGGACGTATTGGAACGGATCGGCGCGATTCGACGTGCCGAGGATGGTGCCGCCGCGCGTCAACAAGCCGGAGACGTCGTCGGGCCCGAGCGGCCGCGTTTGGTTTTCGACCAAGCCCGCGAAGCCGTCGAGGATGCCGACCACGTCGATGTCGTAGCGTGAGCGCGCGGTGCGCACCACGGCGCGGATCACCGCGTTGAGGCCGGGGCAGTCGCCGCCGCCGGTGAGCACGCCGATGCGTCGGGGTTGCATGATGGGGAGTTCCTCCCTGAAGGTGAAATCAGACCACGTCGTCCGTGTGGCCGAGAGCGAGCGTGTCGCGGGTGATGCGCGGCGCATAGCCGAGGGCGGCGGCGGTGCGGCCATCGTGGCGCACCGTCTCGCCGTAGAGCCGGGCGAGCGGCAAGAGCGCGCGAATCCCGGCGTCAGCGATCGCCCACGCAGTCAACGCTGCTCCCGAAATGCCCGTCACCGCGATAGGGGTCGCGGCGAAGGCACGCGTGACCGCACAGGCGAACTCGTGTGCCGAGTCGACGCCTCCGCCTGAGGCGACGATCTCGTGCATCGACGTCTCCCAGTGTGCGGTGTCCGTCGCGTTGCCCCCGAGTAAACTCGAAATGTCGTCGCGAATTCGCGCACCTCGACAGCCCGCGGCGACGAGTGCGCGCGCCGCATCGTCGAGGTGAATCCACTCGCGCGGCACGTGTGCACCGAACGGAATCTGCACCGCGCGGCCGTCACGCGCCGCGTCCCACAGACGGCCCCACGGTTGCATTTCGCACTGCGGCCCGACGATATCCGGCAGGCGCACGATCGTGGAGGGCACGTTCCACATCTCGCGCGCCGACGCGAACAGGCGTTCGATGCGGAAGAGTTCGCGTGCCATGTGTCCGCGCGGCTCGAGCCGCGCGCCGGGACGAATCGTGCGTTCGCCGTCCGCGGGCATCCCCGCGGTCCACGGCAAGCCCGGATAGACGATGTGCGGGCGCGTGGCGCGCGCCGCGTCGAGCAGCACGATGCTGGCGTGGAAGTGGCCGAGCACGCGCGCCGGCACCGGCGGCTGGCAGTGGTAGACGACATCGACGCCCTCGAGGATCGATGCCACGGCAGCATGGTCGCGCATCGAGGCGGCCACCACGCGGGTGGCGATCGGTCCGGCGGCGAGACGCGCCGTGAGATTCGCATCATGCGCGCTGCGCGCCGACACCCAGACGCGGATTTCGCTCGCCGCATCACCCTCGCGCAGCGCGCGCAGCACCGCGCGGCCGAGCGCGGAGTCGCCCCCCATGACAGCGACCCGCGGCATCGGCCGCGGGGCCATCGGTGGATCGAGCGCAATCGCGGGAATCGTCTCGTGCATGGCGGTGGCGCAGTATACATGGTCGGCGGCGCCGCGCGGGGAGGCTGCCACCAAGGTCGCCGGCGTCCCCGCGCCGGTCTCGGCCGTGTCATCGGCATCCGCGGGGATTCACCCGACCGCTCCCGAAGTCCCACCCCTGCCTTGACCGCGCCGCCCCGCGTCCCTACCCTGCGCGGACCATGCGCCTCGACACCCGACTCCTACTCGCCCTCAACGGCCTCGTCCCGCGCCCCAACCTGCCCGGCCGCGTCGATCCGCTCGACTATTCCGCCTGGGAATACAAAGAGGCCGAGCGCCACGTGCGGATGATGCACGAGGCCGGACTCTCGCTCGACGTGCCGTTCGCGCTCGACCTCGGCTGCGGACTCGGCGGCAAGTCGGTGTACATCGCGGAGCGCGGGCCGCAGCGCATGGTCGGGCTCGACATCAAGCAGGCGCACGTCGACGGTGCCCGCGCCTTCGCGGCGCAGCGCCGCGCCGGCAACATTTCGTTCGTGCGCGGCGACGCCGGCCGCCTGCCGTTCCGAGATGGCTCCCTCAACCTCGTGGTGACCACGGATACCTTCGAGCACTTCCCGGACCCCGAGGCGGTGCTCGCCGACCTCGGCCGCGTGTTGGCGCCGGGCGGCACACTCGCGGCGCTGTTCGGACCGTGGAATTCGCCACTCGGTTCTCACCTCTACGAGAAGATCAACGTGCCGTGGTGCCACGTGTTCTGGCCGGACGCGGCCGTCGAGGAAACGGTGCGCCACATCGCAGCGCAGCGCGCCGCGTCGCTCGACGCGGACGGGGCCGCGCGCGAACGCGCCTTCGCCGAAGAGCAGATCCGCTATTACCACGAGGATTGCAACCGGATGTCGCTTGGACGCTTCCGCCAGGTGCTCGCTGCGGAACGACGGCTCCGGGTGCGCGTGTGGCAGAAACACACCCCCGACAAACTGCGGGCGCTGTCGCCGCTGCTGCCGCTGCCCGGGTTCGAGGAGTTGCTGACCGGCATTCTCGTGCTGGTCGCCGAACGCGTGTAGTTGCCCGCGGCGCGGGACGTCGTGCTAGGATGCCCCGCCCTCTTCCCTGCGCCCTGCGCGGCGCTTGCCGCTTCTCCTTGTCATCCTTCCTGGAGGTTCGATGCGCCGAATCGTCGTGCTCGGCGGCCTATGTGCCGCCGTCGTTGTCACCGTGGTCGGGATCTCTCGGACGCCCGTGAACGCAGCTGACGGTGGCGCGCCGCAGGCGCAAGGCCAGATGCAGCACGATGAACACCGTGGGCCGGGCGGACCGGGCGGCTCCGGCGCTCCCGGCGGCCCCGGCGGCGCGCGTGGCCCCGGCGGCCCCGGCTGGCCGAGCGCGCCGGTCGATTCGTTCGGCGCCGTGCGCGACAGCTTCGTCGACATCGTCGCCAAGCAGATCGCCGGCAAGGAGAACGAGCCCGCGGAAACCGTCTTCAAGGATATCCAGGCGTTCAAGGGAGTGCCGGCCGGCCGTGTGCTGCGGGCGATGGACAGCTTCGGCCATGCGCTCGGCGTCAACTGCACTTACTGCCACGATGCCAGCGACTGGTCGAAGAGCCTGCATGTCGAGAAGAACACCTGCCGCGACATGATGAAGATGACCAAGGCGATCAACGACGAGTGGCTCGCGAAGATGGCGGATATCAAGTCCGAGGAGCCGCACGTCGGGTGCATGACCTGTCACCGCGGAACACCGCGCCCGGGCGCGCGGCCCGCCGGCATGGGTGGTGGCATGAAGCAAGGCGGCTAGCCCGCCCCCCGCTCCACGCAACGAAGCCCGCGGCGCCGTGGCGTCGCGGGCTTTCGCATGGCGAAAATCTAGGAGACCGGCGCGTCCTCGCGCGCCGCGTCGCCGAATTGCTCGTCGTAGAGGGTGGCGTAGAGGCCGTCGAGCGCGAGCAACTCCTCGTGCGTGCCGCGCTCGACGATGCGGCCGCGGTCGAGTACCAGAATGAGATCGGCGCGCAGGATCGTGCTGAGGCGATGCGCGATGACCAGGCTGCTGCGGCCGGCGAGCACAGTCTCGAGCGCATCGCGGATCAGCGCTTCCGAACGCGAGTCGAGCGAACTGGTGGCTTCGTCGAGAATGAGGAGTCGCGGGTCGCGCAACACCACGCGCGCGAGCGCCAGGCGCTGCTTTTCGCCGCCACTTAGTTTGTAGCCGCGCTCGCCGACCACGGTCTCCAACCCGTCGGGCAGCGCTGCGATCACGTCCCACACCTGCGCGAGCCGGCAGGCGTTTTCGAGTTCGTCACGTGTGGCATCCGGTTTGGCGTACCGGAGATTCTCCTCGACTGTCGCGTGGAAGAGCGTGGTCTCCTGCGTCACCTTCGCGGTCAATCGCGCGAGATCGGCGATGCGAAGCTGACGCAGATCGACCCCGTCGAACATCACCCGGCCGACGCTGGGATCGTACAGACGGGTCGCGAGATAGGTCAGCGTGGTCTTTCCGGCGCCGCTCGGACCCACCAATGCCACCATCTGACCTGGCTTCACCTCGAAGGAGATGTCCTGCACTGTAGGCGGCCCATCGACGACATACGACATCGAGACTTGATCGAACAGCATTGCCCCGCGAGGTTGATCAATGTTGATGGGTTGATTGGGGTCGTCAATGTCGATCGGCAAGTCAAGATAGTCGAAGATGCGACGGAACAACGCGGCGGCCGACATGAGATCGACATGCACATTGACGAGGGCCGACACCGGCATGTAGAGCCGCCCGAGATAACTCACGAACGCCACGATGGTACCGATGGTCACGCGACCGGCAATCGCCGCGTGCCCCCCGACGAGATAGATCAGGGCCGGCCCAACGCTCATGAACAGCATGAGGAACATGAGAAACCAGCGGCCGACCATGTTCTGCTTGATCTGGAGGTCGCGTACCGCGGCCGCTTTGCCGGCGAAGCGCTGACGCTCGTAGGCCTGCGCGCCGAACAGACGCGTCAACAGAAACCCGCTGACGCTCAGCGTCTCCTGGATGTAGGACGTCAGCTCGGCGAGCCGCTCCTGCGTCTCCTTCGAGATCTGCTTGCGGAGTTGCCCCACGCGTCGCGTCGGCAGGATGAATGCGGGAAGCACAGCGGCCGCCACCAGTGCGAGCTGCCAGTCGAGCCGAAAGATCACCACCAGCGTCGACAACACCACGAGCGCGTTGGTGACCAAACTCACCATCGTCCCGGTGATCACACCTTGGACGCCGCCGACATCGTTCTGCAGGCGCGAGAGGATCTCGCCGGATTGTGTGTCGGTGAAGAATCGGAGCGATTGGCGCAACAGCCTGTCGTACATGTCGGTGCGCATGCCGAACATCACCGACTGACCCATGACGGTCACGAGGTAGTTCTGCCACACGCCGATCAACCCGGCGAGCAGCGGCGCGCCAATCATGCCGGCGACCAACCAGTTGAGCCGCGCGCCGTCGCGCGCCGGAAGCGCCTTGTCGATGACTTCGCGGATCAGCAGCGGTGGAATCAACCCGAGCAGCGAGGTCAGCAGAATACACGTGACGATGAGCAGCGACGGCTGCCACGCCGGTAGCAAGTAGCGAAAGATGCGGCGCGCATCGGAGCGCGTCACCTTCACGCCTTTCGGCGCGATGTCGTAGTCGAAATGCCAGCCGCCCATGGACTGCCAAGCATTGGCGGGCGGACCGCGGGGGTCAAGCGCCAACCCCGCGGCGCGACGCGATTCTACGCGCGGCGGGCCTTGAGCGCCTTCACCCGCGCCATCTGCGCTTCGGCTTCGGCGCACGCCTTTTCGAGACCGCCGTTGGACGCCGAGCGCGTCGCCACGCCCAGCGAGGCGCGCACCCCCTTGCGCGACAGTGACGCCAACACGCGCCGCGCCAGCGCCGCCGCGGCGGTCGTGCCGCACTCCACCGCCAGCAGCGCGAATTCGTCGGCGTCGACGCGCGCCACGAGGTCGTGCGAGCGCGCGGCGGACTGCAAGCACCGCGCGGCGCGCTTGATGTACTCGTCGCCGGCGTCGCGGCCGCCGGTGGCGTTGATCTTCTGCACGCCGTCGAGGTCGAGCCAGACGATCGACGCATACGAACCGAACCGCGCGCAACGCTCCTCTTCGCGGCGAATCGACCGGTCCCAGCCGCGCCGGTTCACCAGGTTGGTCAGCGTGTCGACGGTGGTGGCGTCCTCGGCGCGCTCGGCACGGCGCTCGGCGTCGGCTGCCTTGAGCTCGGCGGACAGCACGGTGGAGAGCAGGCGCGCCGCCAACTCGAGGGTCGGCAATTCACGCGACAGGTCGGTCGAATGCGCCTCGGGATCGAGCGCGCACAGGGTGCCGAACAAGGTGCCGTCGTTGCGGGTGAGCGGCACGCCCATGTACGCGCCGACTTCCAACTGCTGCGTGAGCGGCGCATCGGCGAACACCGGCACCTCGCGAATCACCGGCGCGACGCGCGGGCCGTGCCCGGCCACCATGCGAGCGCAGTACGAATCGCCCCAGCGAAACTCGTCGCCGCTGCCGAGGCCGTAGCCGTGGTCGAGCGACTGCAAGACCACCGCGTCGACGCCGTCGGTGCGGGTCACCATCCACATTTGGAAACCGAGGCGTTCGTGCAGGTATTCGAGCACGGCGCGCGTCGCCATCGTGAAATCGGCGAACGACCAGTCGGGGAAGGCGGGTAGGCGGCTCATGTCCCTCTTGTCGGCAACCGTGGCGCGGGACTCCAGCTTGTGCGCGACGGGACGGAGGTCTAGCGTGGAGAAGTCCGCCCGTCGACCTCTGAGCCCACCCTGGAGTCCACCCGATGATCTCGCGTATCGCGCTGTGCGCCATGCTGCTGGCGCTGCCCGGCAGCCCGCGGATTGCCCTTGCCGCCCTGCCCGCGCTGATCCCGCGCGAGGTGCTCTTCGCCGGGCCCGGGGCCGACGCGCCGGCGCTGTCACCGGACGGCACGCTGCTCGCGTTCACGGCGCCGGATTCGTCCCAGGTTTCGAACATCTTCGTGCGGCCGGTCGGCGCGCCGGCCTCTGCCGCGCGCGCCGTGACCCACGAATCGCGCGACCTCTTCGCGTTCCAGTGGGCGCCGGACGGCCGCCACCTGCTCTTCCTGCGCGATGGCGACGGCGACGAGAACAACCACCTGTTCGCCGCCGGGCTCGACGACGGCGACGTGCGCGACCTCACGCCGTGGCGCGGTGTCCGCGTCGAAGGCATCCACAGCGACCCGCGCCATCCGCGCGAGGTGCTGGTCGGACTCAACCTCCGCGACCGCCACGTCTTCGACATCCATCGCGTCGATCTCGTCACTGGCGCGGTCACACTCGACACGCAGAACCCCGGCGACGTCATCGATTGGACCGTCGACAACGACTTCCACGTGCGTGCGTGCTCGGCGCTCGACTCCACGGACGCCAGCATGCATCTGCGCGTGCGCGACACGCCGTCGGCGCCCTGGCGCGAGATCGCGCACTGGCCGATGGCGTCTCTGGGCAGCGATCGCACGCAGCGCATCGTCGGCTTCACGCCCGACAATCTCCTGCTCTATGTCCACGATCCGGCGGGTGCCAACACTTCGCGACTAGTCACGATGGATCCGCGCGACGGTCGCGTGGTGACGGTGCTCGCCCACGATGCGCGCTGCGATCTCTCGGTGGGTGAAGCGCTCGGCGGCGGCATGGATCAACTGCTCGCGCTCACGCATCCGGCCACCGGCGCCATTCAGGCCGTCGCAATCGAGTACCTGCTCCCCGACTGGATCGTCCTGGATCGCGCGATTGCCGGCGATCTCGACTTCCTGCGCGCGCAACACCGCGGCGAGGTACAAGTCCTGTCGCGGTCGCACGACGACAACACGTGGCTCGTCGCGTACATGCCGGACGACGCGAGCCGCGCGTTCTACACCTACGACCGCGCGGCGCGGCGGCTGTCGTTGGTGTTCGTCGCGCAGCCGGCGATGGCGGGTCACACCTTCGCGCCGATGAAGCCGTTCGCGGTGAAGGCACGCGATGGAATGTCGCTGCCGTGTTACCTCACGCTGCCCGCCGGCGTGCCGGCGCGCGGGCTGCCGATGGTGGTGGTGCCGCACGGCGGGCCGTGGTGGTGCACGCCGTGGGGCTTCGACCCCGAAGTGCAGTGGCTCGCCAATCGCGGCTACGCGGTGCTCAGCGTCAACTTCCGTTCGTCCACGGGTTACGGCCGCGCGCTGCTCAACGGTGGCGACGGTGAATACGGCAGCGGCAAAGTGCTCGGCGACATCCTCGATGCGACGCGTGCGGCGGTCGAGCGCGGCATCGCGGACCCCAAACGCCTCGGGATTCTCGGCTGGTCGTTCGGCGGTTACGCGACGCTGTGCGCGCTGACCTTCGCGCCCCAGGTGTATGCGTGCGGGGTGGATGGTGTCGGGCCGTCGGACCTCGCGACGCTGTTCGCGTCGTTTCCGTCGTATTGGGGGCCGCGGCTGGTGCGCTGGAAGGCACGCATGGGCGACGTGACGCGCGACCCGGCGCTCAACGCGCGGCTCTCACCGCTCGCGCATGTCGATGCGATTCGCGCGCCACTGCTCATCGGCCACGGCGTGCACGACCCGCGCGTCTCGCTCGCCAATTCGGAGAAGATCGTCGCGGCGATGCGCGCGCGCGGCCTGCCGGTGACGTTCGTGGTCTATCCCGACGAAGGACACGGATTCGTGCGCCCCGCCAACAATCTCGATTTCTACGGACGCGCGGAGGAATTCTTGGCAGCGCATCTCGGCGGCCGCGCGGAACCATGGCGCGCGGAGAAGGGGGCGACGGGAGAGGTGCGCTAGGAAGCGAGACTGTGCCCGAGGGCGGCGCGCGCCGCGTTCACGGCGTGCGGCGCGCGGGTCAGGAGGTTACGCGCCGTCGCCGCCGCGTCGCCGGCGGGGACGCAGGGATTTCCTCGGCCCGGCCGATGTGCGAAGCTCAAGTATCGTCGTCGAATCTCGAGGAGGACCTGTCCATGCCCGCCTGCCGCGTCCCGCTGATGGGATGGCTCATCGCACTGGTGTCCGCGCAACTGGCCACTGCCGCCCCTCTCCCCCCCTACGTGGGGCACCCCACAGGCCTCGCCATCGCCCCGGAGGCGGAGTACGAAGAGTTCGCCGAAGTGGAAATGCCGCTGGCGGACCGCGCCGAGCCGCACATGGTGCGCGGTCACCATTGGCTGGTGGACACCAACCTGCCGGACGTGCCGGTGGACGCCCCGCCGGCGACGGTGTGGAACCGCGTGCGCGGGCTGTTCCCGGCGCCCGGATGGAAGATCGCCTGGCACAATGGCACCGAGGTCACGGCGCACTACGCGGCGGCAGGCCGCGAGGCGTGGGGCCGCATCAACTACGCCGACCCGAGCGACATGCGGCTCACGGTGCTCGAACTCGCGGCGCAGACGCGCGCGCTGACGCTGGTCCCCCCCGGCAAGACGCCGGAAAAGTTCGGCCCCACGGACGACATACCGTACCTGGTGCCGCTGCCTGGTTCGTCGTTGGTCAGCGGCGAGTTCGAGGACGCGCCCTTCGTCGCCTCGCTCTCCGAAGGCGACGAAGGCACCGTGCTGGCGCACGGCTATCACGATCGCCTCTACGCCGGGCCGCCGGAGAACATCTCGCCGTTGCAGGTCAGCGCCATCTACGGCCCCGCGCTGCGTGCCGCGGGCTGGACGATCGTGCATGAGTGGAGCGGCGGCTACCTCGCCCACTTCACGCAGAACGGCCGCGACGTCTGGGCGACGATCGGCTCGGGCTCCGGCGATATCCACATCCGTGTGGCCGACGCAGGGACGGCCGACTTCACCGGCCGCCTGCGGAAGGAGTGCCGCGCCGCGCTCGACGGGGTGCTGTTCGAGTTCAACAAGTCGGTGCTGCGCGCCGATTCGGCTCCGGCGCTGGAACGGGCGCAGACGGCGATCCTGGCAATGCCGGACGTCGCCTTCGAGATCCAGGGACACACCGACAACGTCGGTACCGCCGAGTACAATCGCACGCTGTCGCAGGCGCGGGCGCAGAGCGTGACGCGGTGGCTGGTCGAGCACGGGGTGCCCGCCGCCCGCCTGACCAGCACCGGTTACGGCAAGGCGCACCCGGTAGCGTCCAACGACACGCCCGAGGGCCGGGCGCAGAACCGGCGCGTCGAGTTGACGTGTAAGAAGTAGCGTCCGCGCCGCGCCGCCAGACACCGAACGCCACGCCCGGCGACTCCGAGCGTGGCGTTCGCGCGTGACAGGAGAGCGAGCTGCCCCCTACCGCACCCACACCATGCGGCGCGAACGTGTCTCCGTGCCGAGACGCGCATGCAACACGTAGCACCCGCTCGCCAGCGCACCCGGCTGCCAGGTGCGCGCAGTGCGCCCGGCGCTGATGTGTTCGGGCGCCAGCGGCCGCGCGACGGCACGGCCCGCGAGATCGTACGCGTCGACGACGACATCGGTGTCGCGCGGGAGATCGAACTCCAACGTCAGCGGCTGCCCTGGCGCGGCAGCATGCACCGCGAACGCCGCACCCGCCGACGGCTCCGGTGCGCCGACCGCCGTCGCGTTCGGCTGATCGCTGGCGAGCGCGAGCACAGACATCTGGCCGATCGCGCCGCGCCACGTCCACGTCACGCCGTCGCTGCTGGTCGCCGCTTCCCCGGTGGCAGCACACGCGACCAACTCCGTCGAGCCGCCGAGCAATGCGGTCATGCCCGATTGGGACAGCGTGCCGACAAACGTCCACGTCGTGCCGCTGTCGGCACTGCTCGCAACATCGCCGGTGGCGGTGAGCACGTAGAACTTGTTCGCGAACGCGGTGACGCCGACGGCATCGGACACCGTCAGGGTGCCGGCGGCGGTCCACGTCGCGCCGCCATCGCTCGAGCGATACGCGCCACCGGTGCGGCTCACCGCGACGAGCGTCGTCCCGAGCCGCGCGACGCCGGCGAGATCCGGCGCCGCGATCGCGCCGACCGCCGTCCACGTCGCGCCCGCATCGAGCGACGCGTACACGCTGCCGCTGTGGGTCATCAGCACGAAGCGTCCCGTGTACGGCGCGAGCGCGGCGACATCGTGCGCCGGCACCGCGCCGATCGCCGTCCATGTGACACCCGCGTCGAGCGAGCGATAGAACGAGCCCGAGGCCGACGCGAGATACAACTCGCTGCTCGTCGCGCCGGCCAGCAGCGCGCGCGCGTCATGCACCGGCAGCGCGGCACGCGCCGTCCACGACACGCCGTTCGTCGTGCTGGCGTACAACTCGCCGGTGTTTACGAGGCCGAAGTAGGTGAGTGCGCGGGCGGCGGGCGCCCAGCCTGCGAGCAGACTCGCCAGCAGCAGCTGCCCGGCACTGAGCCAGATGTGTCGGAGAGGTCGCATGCCATTCATCGTACCACGGCCCGCATGCTTGTGTGACGGGTGTCCGTGCGTCTCGCGCGGAGCAGGCAGATCCCGGACCCAGCTGCGCGGCGCTATTCGCCCTCGGCGATGAAGGCGCCCCAGGCAGCCGGATGTGTGCCACCTCGGGCGCGCTGGCTGGCCAAGACCTGGAGGGTCGCGGTACGCACGGCAGCTGGCGCGTCCTGGTGCCCACCGCGCCAGGCGCCGTAGAGCGCGGCCATGAAGTCGCGGGCCGCGTCGTCGCGCACGTCCCAGAGGCTGAGCACGAGCGTGCGCACCCCGGCGGACCGGAAGGCTCGCCGCAGTCCAAAGAGGCCTTCGCCCCCCAGCGGAACGCCTTGGCCGGTTCCGCATCCCGAGAGCACCGCCCATTCGACCCCGCGCAGGTCGAGCGCCGCGATCTCGGCGCCGGTCAGGATGCCGTCGTCTCCCGGCCGCGATGCGCGGGATGCGCGGTTGGCACCCGCGAGCGCGAGTCCGCACCGCGCGAGCGGATCGGAGACGGGGCGGCGGTCCGCGGGAGTGGATCCCA
>JBGATO010000033.1:0-39387 GCA_044229145.1 Candidatus Eiseniibacteriota bacterium
CCAGCTCGCGGACGATCGCATCGCGCTGTTGCCGGTGGGTGGTGCGCCGGCGGCCGTGCAAGCGGCGCGGCGTGCGCGTGTCGAACGGCAGTTCGCGCTGGATCGCGCGCGGCATCGCTTTCAGTTGATGCGCTGCGAGGTGCCCGCCGGTGCGATCGCGGCGGCGGTCGCGGATCTGGCCGCTGCGTGGGAGGCGGAACGCGCGGCGCACGCCGTCTATCGCGACATCACGCCGCCGACGAGCCCGTAGCGCGCGTCGCGGGGCACGGCCGCACCACGTTTGGGTGGGCGGCATGCGGATCGTCGCGCCGGCGTCCGCCCATTCGTCGTGCAGGCACCCGGCATCATCGACACCGATCCACACTCAGCGACCTGCGTGCCCTTGATCGCGCCCGGCAGAGCAACAAGCGGCAGTGTCCGCGCGCGACGCACGCGATGAGCGCCCCGTCGCGCCGCACCAAGCGGAAACCGCGGACGTAACGTAGTGCCGCTCGCTGGCACGGTGATCGCGAACCCGAAGAATCGGCGGTGGCGCCAGCCCGCAAAGTCGAGCGATTGCTGTTCGACTCTTCTCCCTCGGGCACCAGTCTCGAGCAGACGGCGGAGCGAGTCTGACCGATTCGCTCCGCCGCCATGCGTGTTACGTCTCGGACGAAGTGCTGCGCGGCTTCACCGCCCCACTCATTTGCCCCATGACCAGCGCCAGCAGGCCGCCGGTGACGTCAGCGCCCTGGCCGCCGCCGTTCACCATCACCTCCGGCGTGATCTTGACCTTGCCGTCGGCGATCGCCTTGACGACGTTGACGAGCAACGTCGCCTGCTCGCCGACCGCCTGCTTCTGCGCGTCGAGTCCGGCAGCGAGCGCGAGCCCCTTCAGCTTCGACGCCTCGGCTTCCGCGGTTCCGGTGGCGAGGATCGCGGCACCTTGGCCTTCACCGGTGCGCTTGGTGAAGTAGGCGTCACCGTCGGCGCGCTTCATCTTCGCCGACGCGTTGTTCTCCTCGATCTTGATCGCGATCTCGGATTGCGCGAGCGCCGCCTGCTGATCCGCGCGGCCGCGCGCCATTTCGGTTTCGATGCGCTGGTTCTGTGCTTCGCGTTGCTGCTTGAAGGTCTCGACCTCCTGCGACGCGATTTCGCGCTGGCGCAGCACTTCCGCGAGCTCCGGCGGGAACTTGATGTCCTGCAGGAACACGCCGAGCGTCTCGACCTCGTAGCGCGACAGGTTGTCGCGGATGTAGCGGAAAGCTTCTTCCTGCACGCGATCGCGCTGCTGGATGAAGTCGGTGGACTTCATCGCCTGGATCTTGTTGCGGAAGTAGTTGCCCACCGCCGACTGCAAGACTTCGTTCACCAGATTCTCGACGCTGCCGACCATCGAGATGACGCGCGGCGCGCGCACGTCGCTGATGTGGATCTGCACCTGCAACTCGACGCTGAATTCGAAACCGTCGTTCGACTTCGCGACGATGGTCTTCAGCTTCTCGTCGAGTTTGCCGGCGGCGTTCAGCGTGTCGGCCCAGTAGAGCGTGAGGATCTTGGTGGGCACGATCGACGCTTCGTAGCAGCGCGGGTTGAGCAGCCACGAGCCGGTGCGAATCGGCTCCGACCACAGACCGCGGTGGCCCGGCAGCACGATCGACCCGAACTTGAAGTCGGTGCCGCTGATGTCTTGCTCGACGAGGCCGACCTTCGACTTGATGACGGCGACTTCGCCTTCGAGCACGTGCAGCACCGGCAGCTGCTCGACGCCGACCAGCCACGGGTTGAAGTAGTAGGTGCCTTCGGTGACCGGGTCGTGTTGCAGACCCGCCTTGCCGCCCGCCGACAGGAAGCTCTCGAAGTCCTGATAGGCTTTGTGCACCGTGTTGCGGTTGTTGAGGATGATGTTGATGCGCTTCTTGGGATCGGTCTCGCTCTCGATGTCGCCGTAGCCGCCGAGACGGCACGCCAGCTGGCCATCCTCGAGTGCCGGTCCTTCGTGCGACGTGATGATGCCCATCATGTTGACGAGGCGCGGCTTCGACACCTGGACGGCGGGATTCGCCGGGCCCGCTTGCTGTCGCGGATCGGCGATCGCCGCGCCGTCCATCGTGTTCTCGATTTCGGTCGCGGTGCCGATGCTGCGCGGCCGCACCACCACCGGCCGCACTTGATCCGGCCCGAGGTGGAACTCGGCGAGCGAGAGCGGCGCCTTCTTCACCCGCTGTCCGCTGTCCATCGGAATGCCGTAGACGCGGCTCGGCGTGAGCACCAGGAACGCGATCGGGTGGATGCGGTAGGTGCCCGGACGCAGCACCGGACGCTGGCGTCCCTTCTGTCCGCCGGTCGCCAAGAACGCTTGCAGATCCTGGAAGTCGCCGAAGTCCGGCTTGTACTCCGCGGTGCGCGCGCCGACCGGCGGCGACACGCCGACCTGCGACACCACGAGTCCGAGTTCGTCGCTGGCGATCTGTATCACCGGCTCGTAGCGCACGCTGTACATCAGCCACGGCACCCACTGCCATCCCGGCGACAGCAACTTCGCCTGATAGCCGTTCTCGCCGTGCGCGGCGATGATCTGGTCCGGCGGCAACGAGCGTCCGCCCCAGTTGCGCTGCACCACACCCATGTAATCCGGCGCCACGTTGCGCCAGCCCTTCAAATACCAGATGACGATCAGGAAGATCGGCACGACCCAAGGTCCGAGCATCGTGAGGATCCGTGCAACGTTCATCGACAAACCTCCTCCATCGTGCGGCGGGCGCGCGGCGGTGCACTGCGGCGGCGGCGCGCAAGATGCGCGCACGCACGCCACGGCAACGCGCGCGGCGGAGCGTCCGCCTCGTGCGGCGCGCGCATGATGCGCGCGGGCTGCGAGCCTGTCGAGCAACCACGACGTCCCAGGGGCCCGCGGGTTTCGGCAATCGGTCGAGCGGGCTGTGAAATCGGTCGCGGATGCGCAACGGGCGCGAGGCGGTGCTGCCTCGCGCCCGTCGTGTGGTGGCCAGAAGTCGTTGCGGTTACGCGATCTCCAACGTCCGCAACCGGTTCAGCGCGGCCGCCAGCTCGTGGCGGCGGAATTCGGCGAATCCGCCGGCTCCGCGCTTCATCGCAGGAGAACGAACCGCTCCGCGGCGTGCGTTCGTTCATCATCCACGGTAAGCCAATACAGGCCTGCTGCGCATCGTCGGCCAAATTCGTCTCGCCCATCCCACTCCAGCCGTGCGTGCGATACCGACACCCGCTCGGGCTCCAGGTGCCGAGCCACGCGCCCCTGAGAGTCCATGATTCGCGCGGTCAACGCGTGGACCCCCGCCGGAGACACGCTCCAGACGGCGTGATTGGTGCCTATCTGCGCCTGGATTCGACGGATCAGGAGCGGTGAGTGGCCTGCACGATGATTGGCCTCGACACTTGCGACATGACTGGACCACACGTTCTCGAGAATCGGTACGCGCGACGACCACGTCCGCAACGCGCATGCGTCGATTCCCGGCGAGCCATCGATCTCCCCGGCGAACAGGTGACTGAGATCCTCCGCGATACCTTCAGCGGGCAGTATGTCGTAATCGACGCCGGCATTGCGGCCTCGCATCATCAATGCGCTTGCGCCGCCGTGCTCGCAGCCAAGGATGTCCGTGATGCCGTCGCCATCGAAGTCGGCGACCTGCAGCATCGCCGTACCGAGCAATTGCGAACTCCACGACACGGCGGTCGCGAAGGATCCCATGCCCAGGTTGCGCGTGATGGACACTCCGCCAGGAGACGAGAAACCACAGACGATGTCGAGGTCGCCGTCGTCGTCGAGATCGGCGAGGGCTGTCGTCGAGACACTCGTCGCGCCGCACGACAGCGGATGCGCGGTGCCAAATCCTCCGCTGCCGTCCCCTGCATAGAGATCAAAGCCGTCGGGGGCGCCAACTGATGGCCGGACCAAAATATCTCCCCGGCTGTCTCCCGTGAGTTCGCCGCACGCCACGAATGTGCCGGGGAAGGTGATGCCGGGAGCAAACTCCGACACGATACCGTTCGTGGCAATCGAGTAGAACATGACGCGGCGGAACGAACCGATCAAGGCATCGGATGTGAGAACCAACTCATCGTGACCATCGCCATCGAGGTCGACAAAATCCATCTGCACGACCCGATACGGAGGAAGCACGTCAGGCCAGCGGATGAAAGATCCGGCGCCGTCGTTGTGAAAAACCCTGACGGTTGGGTGATCGTAGATCGTTGGACCTGCGAGAGCGACGACAAGATCCTGACGCCCGTCGCGATCGAGATCGTGGGCGGCGATGACGCTCGCTGTCGAATCGATCACCAATGTGGTGAGGACATGTCCGTCGCGGATGTGAATCACATCGACCGTCAGACTTGCAGTCTGGTACGCGAGATCGAGCAGGCCGTCACCGTCGAAATCGGAGGCGGCTGCGGCACCGGGTGTGGACGGTAAGTTGATCGCACGCGCCGTATCGATCGCGCCAGCCGTCGTGAAGATCTGCCGCGCCAAGACCTCCTCGCCCGTGATCGACAGGATCTCACCACGACCGTTCTGATCGAGGTCTGCGATACCCAGTGCCTGGACCCACGCAGGGCTGGGAACCTGTGAGTTGACCGTTCCTCCCAAAGCCGGGGCAAGGACGAACGATTCGGTCCCGCGGCTGTAGGACGTGAAGGCGAGATCGGCGATCCCGTCGCCATCGAGGTCGCCTGCGGCGAACTCACTGGGCAACGAAAGGCCAGTCGACCCGCTGATCGCCGGCGCGAATGTGCCATCTCCATGTCCACTCAAGATGCGCCATCCCGGTGATCCGTTGGTGGCCAGGTCGTCGAACGCATCGGCGGTGAAGCGCGCGGAGGCGACACGCGTGCAGGCCACTGGATCGATCGTCACGGGCGAGGAGAACGACGCATCGCCGTGTCCCGCGAAATACAAGACGCCAACCGAGCAGCCAATGACTAAGTCGCATTTGCCATCTGCGTTGAAATCGCCGAGAACGGGCCACGCGTTCGCCTTGTTCAGGAGGGGACCGTATGCGGTGAAGACTCCTGTCCCCGTTCCGAGAAAAAGGTACACGACTGGCGAGTAGGTGCCACCGACCACTAAGTCCGGAATGCCGTCGCTGTTCACATCACCGAGTGCGGGTTTTCCAGGAAAGTACATCACCGTGGACCGTACTTCTGGGGCGAATGTTCCGTCGCCGTGACCGAGGAAGGCAGAGACGTCGCGTGAGCCATTGCGGTCGATCCCGTAATTCGCGGTGACGATGTCGAGGTGGCCATCGGCATTCAAGTCAGCCAGTGTGACGAACCACGGATTCGCGCCGCCGGTCAGTGTGATCGGCGGCGCGAAGCGCCCCGCCGGCAAGCCGAGCGCGACACTGAATGTGTAGAAGTAGCCGTAGGCACTCACGTTGTTCGGCACTACGACGTCGAGGATACCGTCCTCATCAAAGTCGCCGAGTGCGAAGTCTCCGGCTGCGGCCTCGACCAGATTTGATTCGTAGGCGCCATGCAAGACCTCGCCCGTGGTAGCCGGAGCCGCGTTACTGTGCGGAGCGAAGAGAGCCGCGCACAGGGCGAGAACCAGACACGAGGCGGCGGCGCGAAGGACGCGTGAGTGCATGCAAGGCTCGCGGACGAAGGGCGACGTGGCGTGTCTAGGGAAGCCCATGGACACGAACGTGTGACAGCATACCACTCCATCCGTCGCGAGTGAAAGTCTGGAGCTATGCGCCCTCGCCTACCGCGTCTTTACGGTCCGCAACCGATTCAATGCGGCGGCCAACTCGTGACGACGGAACTCCGCGTAGCCGCCGGCCGGGGACGGCGCGATGGCATCCAGGCTGCCCGAGTCGATCGCCGCCAGGGCGGCGTCGAGCACCTCGGGCACCGTACGCACGCCGTCGAGCGCATGCTCGCGCACCCACGCCAGGGCCCGGCCAAGCGCCCGCAACTGCTCCGGCGCGACGATTTGCGCCACGCCGCTGACATCGATCTCCTGATCGCCGAAAGCGATGGAGCGCACGCCACGCACGGCGACGCGCGCCGCCGCCGACTTGCTGCGGCGCGCATCAACGCTCTCCGGCACGATGACGCGCGGAGCGGCAGTCGGCCACTTTTCAGGGTGTTCGGCCAGGCGGCCGCTCGGAAATGCGGCGGCGACTTCCAGTGCCCGCGTGGTGACATCGTGGGCGACATAGTTCTGCATCATCAGCACGGCGTCTGCCACGTCGAGGTAGTCACCGCTGCCGCCCATCACGATTACGCTCGACACGCCGGTTTCGCGGAACAACTGGCGCACGCGGTCGAGGAACGGTGTGATCGGCTCATGCTCCTTCGGCACGAGTTCCTGCATGCGGCGGTCGCGGATCATGAAGTTCGACGCGCAGGTGTCTTCGTCCATCAAGAGCGCGGTGGCGCCGGATTCGAGCGCTTCGGCGATGGCCGCGGCCTGCGAGGTGGAGCCGCTGGCGTCGAGCGTCGAGAAGCGCGCGGTGTCGGCGCCGGTCGGCAGCGCGCCGATGAACGCGGAGACATCGACGCCGGCGATGTGGCGGCCGTCTTCGGCGCGCACGGCGACGGCGTCCGCGTCGGTGACCACGAGTTCGCGGCCGTCGGTGGCGAGATGGTTGTAGACGCCGAGTTCGAGCGCCGAGAGCAGCGTCGACTTGCCGTGATAGCCGCCGCCGACGATCACCGTGACACCGTGCGGAATGCCGAGGCCGTGCACCTCGCTGCCGTCGGCGAGCTGCATCGTCACGCGCATCGACTCCGGCGCGACGAACGGCACCACGCCGGTGCCGCGCAACGGCCGCGGGTCCACACCACTGCGCCGTGGCAACGACGCGCCGTTGGCGATGAACGCCACCAGCCCGCGCTCGCGCAGCTGGCCGCGCACGCACTCGGCGTTGTCCACCGCGCGCTGATGCCGCGCCAATGTCGCGCGCTCGAGCCGCGGATAAGTCAGGGCGCGGTCGGCGATGCGCGGCAGGTCGTCGAGCAACAACTCCTGCGCGTCGCGGCCGCGAATCTGCCGCCCCCGCGAGGGCAGATCGACCCAGAAGCGCACTTCGACTGCGCCGTTCTCGATGCGGATGCTGGAGCGCTCGAGCACCTCTTGCCCCGGCACGTCGCAGACGATGTCGCCGGTGTGCCCGCTGCCACGCTTGCCGCGCCACAAGTCGATCTGGTGCGCGAAGGCGCGGAGCAGGAAGTCGCCGAGCGAGACGCGGCGCAGCGCGGTGCCGTAGGTGTCGGCGGGGAAGGCGGCCACCGCCGGCGGCAGGAACATCCGCACCTCGCTCGGTCCGGCAAACGGGTCCGGCGAGATGTGATCGATGCTCAGCGTCATCCCGGCCACCGTGTAACGGCCGGCGATGTCGCGGTAGGCCGGATACGGCGCCTTGTCGAGCCGCCAGAGCTGCTGGCGCAGTTCCTCGTCGCGGCGAATGCGCGGTGCGGGCGGCACGTAGCCGGCGTGCGGCGCCGGGCGGGGCGGATCGGAAGGCGAAGGCGTCATAGGCGGGCGAGTATAGCCGCTGCCGCGGGTCGGCGGTGGCGCGGATCGTCGACGCGGACCCGCGCCGGGCCGCGCGGGCAAAAAGAGAGAGCCACCTCAGGAGACCTGAGGCGGCTCTCAAAGCATCCCCACACCAAGGCCGGTGGCATGCCGTCTGGAAGGTGCGCAGTTCCGGAGCAACGGACAGTGGCTCGGCTGGCTACCCACCATGTCGCGGGCATAGCAGGGAAGTTGTGAAGCTGTCCCGTGTTGCGTTGTCCTTCGTGATGCTAGCGCTGTGTTCCGGGATCCGCTCGAGGCGTCCCGTTGCCCGGCTATCGTGCAGACCGCGTGCCACCGCTGCAGTTCATGATGGCCGGCACGCGCCGAGCCCACGTTTTGCCGCACGTGAGAGGCGCCGATGCGACCGCTGGTTCCCGGCTCATGCGCTGGAAGTACGCGAGTTAGCCGCGGTGGGTGCGAATTCACACGGGGAGCAGGCGGAGGTGCCGCCGCGCGGCCGGCGCGGGCCGTGGGGATGGCCCGGCGGGCATTCCGCATCGTGCATGGCGCGCGAGGGGAGGGCGTTTCGCACGGCATCGGCGCCGGAGCACCTCGTCCATCGGGAAGGATACTTCGCGCCGGCGGCACGACACTTCCACGCGGCGCCTGCCCCACGCGTGCCGGCGCCGGCGTCGCCGGACGCAACGCGGCGCGCGAGCGGCCGATACCAGAGACATGCGCTTGCCGACACAGCCTCGTCGTCTGCGTCGCGTGGCTTCCGCCGCGCGTCGGCCCACGTGGGCGCTGCTGATCGCTCTTTTGTCATATGCGCGCGGCGTCGACGCCGCGCCGAGCCGGGTGGCAGGGCCGCCGCCCGTCGTCGTTCGCCCCACGGATCCGGGGCCGCTGCTGCGAGACTGGCGTGCCGCTGAAGATGCCAAGACGCGCGCCGAGGGTGCGCGTCTGGCAGCCGCCGAGGCCGAGGCGCGGTCCGCCGGCCACGCGCGCCTCGCGGCATCCTATGCCGCCGCACGCCAGCGGCTCGCCCTGCGCTTCGCCGCGCCGGCGGTGCGCGGCGCCGCGCGTCGTCCGGCCGTCGCGTCCGCGTCCGCCGCCGGGACCATGCTTGCGCCCGCGGCGTCCGGCCCCAACCTGGCGGCGTACATCCCGCCGGGCTGGAGCGATGTGCTGGTGCCGCGTAACGACACCCTCTCCGCCGGCTCCGCCGTCATCGTGCCGGACTCGCTGCAGGGCGGCGCCAGTCTGTTCTTCCTCAACTTCGGCGAGACCAACAGCGGCGATGCGGCGACGCCCGCCTTCACCGATTCGCTGCTGCTCGACAACGCCGCGCTCACCACCTTCGGCTACGGCGGATGGTCGGCCGGCACCGTGACGGTGCAACGCAATCTCACCATCATGAAGGCGATCGGCGGCGGGCGGCACACGCTCACCATGGTGCGCGACGCCAAGCGCCAAGTGACCGAGAGCGACGAAACCGACAATCGCTCCGATGTCCAGTACCTGTGGTCGCCGACTTCCCTGACGACGAACACGCCGGTGTCGCACGCCAAACCGCCGGCGCGCGGTACGCTGGCGTATCCCAACTGCGACGGGTACCGCGCGACCCAGAACTGGTGGGGCGCCATCGCCCTCACACCCGCCAACGCGGGCGATGACGAAGATCTCGCGCTGTTCACCGACTACCTCGACCCGATCAACAGCTTCATGGACGAGGCGGCATTCAGCGGCGCCGGTGCCGGCTTGAGCGATGCGGTGATCGTCAACGGCAACGTCGCCGGTCAGAAGTCGACGGTGTATCCCGGCGTGACGTGGCCGGGCGGCAGTGCCGGCACCTATCAAATCGAAGCCACCGCCAACGACACGACGTTCCTCGCCGCCGGGCACTACGGCCCGTTCTCGTTCGGTGCCAACAGTCTGGTGCGCATCTACGAAGTCTCGCTGGCGCCCGGCGACTGGAACATCCGGTTGAAGAACTCCGGCGCCGCCGATCTCGATTTCGCCATCATGCCGCCCGACATGGCGTACATGAAGAAGACCGACGCCCTGTTCTACGCGTCGGGCAACGGCGCGGGACAGGACGAATCCTTGTTCGTGCACGTCGGCGGAACGGTGGCGGCCTATTACGGCTTGCTCGTGCTGAAGCACGGCTCCGCCGACATCCCGGCGACCGCGACGTACGAGTTCTACATCGACAACACGCCGCCGGTGGTATCGCAGTTGACGTGCGATAAACCGTCGTGGACGACGACGAACCAGTTCGCGTTCTCGTGGACCGCGAGTGATGCCGAGACCGGCGTGCGCTACGCCGCGTATTCCACCAACGGCGCCGAGACGCAGACGCAGCTGTCGTCGGTGAGCGGCGCCTTCGCGTACACGCACGGTGCCAACACGTTCTCGGTGCGCGCCGCCAACACCGCCGGCGGCTCGAGCGCGGCGCAGAGCGTGACGTTCTATTTCGACGGCAGCGCGCCGGCGACCACGGTGGGCGCCTTGCCCGCGACGATCTCGGTGGCCGATTCCATCTCGCTGCACTGGCACGCCAGCGACCTCGGCAGCGGCGCCACCACCTACGACATCGACTACAAACATGCGCCCGGCGGACAGTGGGCGCGCTGGCTCACCGCGATCACCGACACCGCGCGCGTGTTCGGCGCGGCGGCGCCCGAGCCGTTGCAGGTGGGCGTGACGTACGCATTTCGCATTCGCGCGCACGACCTCGCCGGCAACGTCGAAGCATGGCCGGCCGACGATTCGTACGGCGATGTGTCGACCACCGCGATCCTGGTCGACAATTCGCCGCCGACGTTGACATCGTTCAGCGTGTCGCCGCAGGTGTGGAGTAATGCGAACTGGTTCACGGTATCGTGGGCGGGGCTCGATAGCGAGTCCGGCATCGCCTATTACGCGTACAAGACGAACGGCGCCGAGACCCAAACCACGGCGACCACGATGGCGGGAGCGTTCGCCTATCACGAAGGCCAGAACACGTTCACGGTGCGCGCGGTGAATGGGGTGGGCGCGACCTCGACGTCGCTCACCGACACGCTCTATTACGATCCGACGTTGCCGGTGTCGGTGGTGACGCAGCTGCCGGCGACGACCAGCGACGCGACGCCGCTGGTGCTCAACTGGAGCGGTTTCGACGCGACCTCCGGTATCGGCGGCTACGATGTCGAATACCGCATCCAGCCGAGCGGCACGTGGACCGCGTGGCTCACCGCGACGACGCAGACGAGCGCGACCTTCGCGCCGGGCTCGTGGTCCTACAACTCGGTGTACGCGTTCCGCGTTCGCGCCCGCGACCGGGCCGGCAACACGGAAGCGTGGCCGGCGGACCAGAACAACGGCGACACCTACACGACGGTGACACAGCAGACCGCGGCCCCGCCGGACGAACGCCCGCCGGCGCCGGACGCCCAACCAAGCTGGGCCCCAGGCGTGGTGGCGATGTTGGCGGCGCCGTCGCCGTCGCCGGCGCGCGGCGTCGCGCAGGTGCGCTTCGCGGTGCGCGAGGCAGGTCCGGTCACCGTCGACGTCTGGAGCGCGGGCGGGTGGCCGGTGCGTACTCTGTTTGCCGGCGATGCGGTTGCAGGCAGTTCGGTGATCCGGTGGGACCTTCGTGACGCCGCCGGCCGCGACGTGCCGAGCGGACTCTACGTCGTGCGATGCCGCGCCGCCGGCCGCACGTTGTCGCAGCGCCTGACGATCGCGCGCTGACCCGGCACATCATGGCACAGCGGACCGCCCCCATGCCGGGAGCGGTCCGCGTGTCGTGTGCGGCTTCTCTGTGGGGCGTTAGCGCACCATCATCACCCGCGCACTCGCCGTCCGCGTGCCGTCTTCCATGCGCGCGAGGTAGAGGCCGGCTGCCACGGTGGTGCCGTCATCCGCGCGACCATCCCAGAGCAATCCGCTGTCGCCGGTCTTGGCGGCCAGCGTGCGCACCGGGCGACCCGCCACGTCGTAGAGGCGGACGGTCATCGATCGCGCCGCCGGGGAGCCGAACGCGAGGGTGGTCGAGGCACGCGTCACGGCGGGGCGCGCCGTCAGGCTCCACGCATTGCCGGCACCCTGCATGTCCGCGCTCGCCGGGGCCACCACCGGAATGCTCCCGGTGATCGAGTTACCCGCGTCATCCGTCACCGAGTAGACCAGGACACCTTCCGCGAGGCCGGGAAGCGGCAGGCGCGCGACGCCAGCGGCATCACTGTAACGATTCACCTGCACGTCGTTCCGCGCCGCGGCCGCGTGGCTGCTTTGCGACCCGAACTGCACCGCGGACACCTTGGCGTTCGGCACCGGGTTGTTCTGGTCATCGAGCACGATCCAGTCGAACGGCGGCGTCGTCGGACAGTCCGGGCACGCCGGGATCTGGTTCGGCACGAGCACCGAGAACGGCATCGGGTTGCTGCGGCGGATCGACATTTCGGGGTCGCCGAGCAGCAAGTACATCCACGGGTTGTCGCTGCTGTAACCGGTCTCCACCCACCACTCGGCGTTCTCGATGGCGTGCGACTGCACGACCAAGCCTTCGTCGTAGACGCCGCGGAATAGGCGCTTGTCGAGTTCGTGGTTGGCGCTGGTGAACGACGCCTGGGTGGCGCCGTAGAACGACACCGCGCCATTCGCGCCCTGCTCCATCCAGTGCTCGGCGAAGCAGTCGGTGCTCGAGAGCTTGGCGTTCGAACACGCGATGCCCCACACCACCGGGGTGTGCGTGTTGAGCAGGCCGTCGACCAGCGTGCTGGTGTAGCTCTCCGGGACTTGGTTCCACGAGGACCACGAGCTCGACGATCCGTGACCGCGGTAGCACACCAAGCCGCGTCCCGCATTGATATCCGCCGTCACATCCGCGTCATCGACACCGACCTGCGAGCCGTACTGCGTGTGGAACGTCGGCACCGCCTGCGAGTACGGATAGGTGCGCACTTCCTCCTGGCAGCCTTCGTACTTGTCCGGCGCGTCTTCCTTGTGGGCGATCAGCGTGACGTCGTCGAGCCACTGCGCGAGCAACGGCATGTGATCTTCGTAGTCGAGGATGCGCTCGACCTGCGAGGCGCAGTCGGCTTCGTCGTCCACCGACAAGCGGCCGACGTAGACTTCCTCGGCGAGATCGTCGATGCCGTCCTGGTCGGCGTCACCGTACATGTCGTCGGTTTGCGACGAGTCGGGCGACAAGCAGGTCGGCAGCACATCGACATCGCCCACCAGCAGGCAGTAGTGATCGCGCTCCTGCGGCGTCGCGGCGTACCACGCTTCGACGGTGTCGCGGATCGACGTGCAGGTGTTGCCGGCGCTCGGAATGACGCGCAAGGCGACCTTGAATCCGCGCGCCTTCTTCTGGTCGATGAGCGGCTGCAGTTCGTCGGCGTACTGGCTCTCGTAGACGAACAAGAAGTCGCCGTCGTACGAGATCGTGTTGATCGGGAAGTACGGCGCGACGGTCGGCCAGTTGACGAGACGCGTCTCGCATTGCGCGATGCGGTGCTTGGTGGTTGGGGGACGCGTGGTGACGCTTCCTGAGTGCGTGAAGGTGTAGCGGACCTTGCTGGGGACCTCGAGCACGCCCGTTGCCGGATTCCAGCGCACCGGGAACACGCGGCCGTGCGCCCACGGGATGGTCGCAAGCATCCGCTGGCGCGGCGCGCTCCCCGTCCCGGTGACGGACGGAAAGGAGGTCTGCTGGCCGTAGATGCCTTCGTCGCGCGTAAACTGCAAGGGATGGCCGTCGACCGGTTCGGTTTCCGGCAACTCCTGCGGCCACACGCGGAAGCCGCTGTAGGTGTGCATGTCGAAGGGCGACGCCTGCGTCAGCGTCGCGGCCCCAGCGCTGGTTGCCAACCCGATCGCTGCCTCCATCGCAGGCAGCGCCGGGGCACCGACCTGCCCGATCGGCGCCATCCCGGGGAACTTGAGCTGCTGATAGGTCAGGCCATCAGGACCTTGGATCTCCTCGACCCAGAATCCAGCGATGTGAACCTCCACCACCGTCTGCTGCGGCGACGATGCCGCGCGGTCGAGCACGATCGTGGAGGGTGTACCGGGGGCCGCGCCGCTCACGACGTCGATCCAGTCGCCGTGCGTTGCCCACGCGGTGGCGGACAGCAGGGTCGACGCGGCGATACTCATCAATGCCAGGCCCAGCCGGCGGCTGGCGCGGGGAGCGCGGAACGGCAGGGGACGAAACACGGTGCACCTCCAGTGAATTGTCGCGCGGCGCGGCATCGCACCTCGATACCGTAGTCCGCGAGCGTACGGCACCTATGTCGCCGGAGGCCTGTAGACGTTGGCAGAAATCGCAACAATACGACAATTGCTGGAACGGCAATTACTTACCGAGTTCCCCCGCGACCTTCGCGGTGGTCTCCACGGCGCGGGCCAACACGGACCGGATGCGGCCATCCTCGAGTGCCAGGATGCCGGCGATGGTGCAGCCGGCAGGCGTCGTCACATCGTCCTTGAGCGCGGCCGGATGGCGGCCGGTGGCGAGCACCATCTCGCCGGCGCCGAGGGTCATCTGCGCTACCAACTCGGTGGCGACGTCGCGCGGCAATCCGCGCATCACGCCGCCATCGGCCAACGCTTCGATGATGAGATAGATGAACGCCGGGCCGCTCGCGGTGAGGCCGGTCACGGTGTCCATGTGGCGTTCCTCGAGTTCGCTCACGCGCCCGAGTGGCTCGAACAACCGGCGCGCCAGCGCCACGTGGTCGTCGGTGGCGCGCGGGCCGCGCGACAGCACCGTCATGCCCTTGCCGATGAAGCACGGCGTGTTGGGCATCGCGCGGACGATCGGCGCGACGCCACCAATCAGCGCGTCGAGATGCGCCGTCGAAATCCCCGCCGCGATGCAGACGACCAGCGGCGCGTGCGAGAGCGCGCCACGTGCCGCGAGCACGCTCAGCGCCTTGTCGACATCCTTCGGTTTCACGCACACCAAGACGACATCCGCGTCGCGCACCGCGTCGACGTTGTCGGTGAGACAGCGCACGCCGACTTCGGCGCCGTGCTTCTCGGCGCCGGCGCGTGTGCGTTCGGTGGCGACGATGTCGTCGGCGCGCATCGCGCCGCCGCGCAGTAGGCCGGTGACGATCGCCTGTCCCATCTTTCCGAGGCCGAGCACGGCCACCCGCGGCGACGCATTCATCCGATGTGCACTCCACCATTCACGTTGATCGTCTCGCCCGTGACGTATCCGGCGGCCGGCGAGCACAGGAAGGCGATGACCGCCGCGATCTCCTCCGGCTCGGCGACGCGGCGCAACGGAATCGTCGCCGCGATGGCCGCTTCCTTCGTGGCGAACGACGCCGCGTTCATGTCGGTGCGCGTGTAGCCGGGCGAGACGGCGTTGCAGGTGATGCCGCGCGGACCGAACTCGCGCGCCCACGATCGTGTCAACCCGATGAGTCCGGCCTTGGCGCCGGCGTAGTGCGAGCCGTGATCCGATCCGGACATCGCGCGCAGCGAACACACGTTGACGATGCGGCCGTTGCCGCAGGCGAGCAGATCCGGCAGCGCCGCGCGCGTGACCAAGTACGCCGACGTGAGGTTGCCGCGCAGCGCGCGTTCGAAGTCGGCGAGCTCGAGCGCGTCGAGATCGGCGTGCTGATTCCAGCCGGCGTTATTGACGACGATGCCGATGGCGCCGAGTTGCTCGCGCGTTTCGTAAACCAGGAAGGCGACGTCGTCCGGCTGTGTGACGTCGGCGCGAATCGCCACCGCGGTGCCGCCGGCTCCACGGATGGCGGCGACGGTGCGCTCCGCGGCGTCCGCATCACGCACGTAGTTGACGGCCACCGGATGTCCGGCGGCGGCGAGCGCGCGCGCGGTGGCGGCGCCGATGCCGCGCGAACTGCCGGTCACCACAGCGACGGATCGATCGGTTGTCATGGCACCGCGAGCCTCCGAACGTCGAACGACACGGAGGCTCCACTCTACTGCACGGCGCCGCGCGGTGTCAGGACCGCCGCGCGGCGCCGCCGCGCGCTACCACGCCACGGTGATCGACGACTGCACGCTCGACTTCTCCTTCTGCGTGCCGTTCAGGTGCTGCCAGACAGGGAAATAGCCGACGACACGCAACAGCGCGCCGGGCGCTACCCGCACCTGCACGCCGGGCGTCGCGAACGCCACCTCGCCGCCGGTCTCGAGCAGGTAGCCGTTCGGATCGGTGTCGCCGTGCGTCGGACGCGGGGTGCCAGAGCCCGGCGCCCGCGGTGCGCCCATCGCCTCGCTCATGTCGGCGTGGCGATCGCGCCGTGCCGTCCGTCCGGCGACGCCGACCAGCGCCGAGACGGCCGGGCTCAGGTGCCGGCCGATCTCCGACGTGAACAGCACGCCGCGCCCATACGTGAAGTGATGCGCGTTGGCGCCGAACGTCCTGGCCGTCAGCGAGCCGTAGAGCCATGCCTTCGCCTCGCTGTAGGTGAGCGCCACGCCGGCGCTGCCCGACCACGCGCCGGTGCCGGGCTGCACGTGCTCATCGAGCCGCGCGCCCTCCTGCATCACGTCGTTGGCGCCGCTCGGCAGGCCGACGCCGCCGATCGCGGTGAGCGTGGTGGCGTGTGCGTGCGTGCGGTGCGCCACGAGATCGACGCGCGCTTGCAGCTCGATGTCACCGAGCGAGGAGGCGTCGTCTGTCACCTGCGTGTCGCCATCGAGGATGCTGCGATGGACGATCGCCGGCACGATGGCGCGCGCGACGAGCCGCGGCGAGGGCGCGTACGCGACGATCAGCGCCGCGCGGCGCTCCTTCTCGTCGCTGAATTCGGTGGGATCGTTCGGCACGCCGAGGGTTTGCCCCGCACTGCGGAACTCCACCGTGGCCCGCCACTGCCCGGCGCGGGCGAACTGGAGACCGAGGTTGGTCAATCCCGTATCGCCGCAGCCGCACGCCGAACAGGCGAACGCCACGCGCGGGGCGATCGCCACGCTGGCGATCAGGACGAGTGCGACTCGTTTCATTGCACGACCTCCGTGACGAGGGGGAGCCGCGGCGTCACCATCCCCACGCCGCCATTGTGGATGTACCAGACGCGTGCCGACGTGCGGCCCGCCGCCTCACCTTCGAAGTGCCAGGAGAAGCGTTCGCCGAAGTCGTGCGCCGGGTGGGTGAGGACGTGTGCGATGCCGCCGTCGGCGATGTCGAACACGAGAGCGTCGCCGGCCGTACTCGGGGTCACCGCCACGCACGCGTCGTCGACGAGCTGGAACTTGAAGTGCTCCGACAGCGTGCCGAGCGGCGCCTGCAGGTAGCCGGGATCGGTGAGGTGCGCGCCGCAAGCATCGACGAGCGCACCGTTGCGCACCGTCACCTGCCACACGCCGTTGCGCTTGAACGTGCAGGTCGCGTCGCTCTCGCGCACCGTCGGCGGAGCGACGATCAGCGGAATCGCGCCGCTCGCGTATTCGGTCGTCTGTCCGTAGCGCAGTTCCAGCCACACCACGGTGGCGCCAGCGTGTTTGCCGCGCACGCGGACGCGCCACGGGGCGCCGGTCACCGGTTCGACCTCCGCGATCGGCGCATCGCGCACCAACACGCGCATGCTGTAGAGCGGCGACGCGGGCCGCACCGTCGCGCGGCCCGCGTCGAGGAATTGCACGTCGAGCTCGCCGGTCGTGCTGTCCTGCCACGTGACGATGGCGCCGGTGGCGAGATCGGGGCCAAGCGTCGCGTCGTAGTTCCAGGTTGCCCACGTGGCGCCGTTGCGGACGATCTGGGCGGCACTCACCGGTGCGCGCACGTGCGACGCCTCCGCCGAGATGACGATCGGAATGTCGGCGAGCGCGAAGTGCACGCTGCCGCCGCGCAGCAGGCAGACGCGCAGTGACGTCGTGCCGGGCTCCGCACCATGCAGCGAGAAGCTCCAGCGTCCCGTGGTGTCGAGCGTGACGGTGGCGACGGTGGAGTCTGCGCTGCCCGCCTGAATCGCCCAGTCGGCACACGCGGCAGCGGGTTGCGCGAGTGGTGCGCCCGCGGCGTCGAGCCACGTCACGCCGTACGGACCGGCAGCGTCGCCGGTTCGCAGCACCAGCGAGCCGTGCACGCCGGTACTGTCGACGACGACGAGCGTGCTCTCGCCGAGGCTGATGCGGACGCCCGCCGGCGAGACCACGGACGGACACAGCACGGCGTCGTTCGTGCATCCGGCGGTTGCGCAAGCGACGGCCGCCGCCCACGCGAGAATGGCGAGTTGCCTCATTGGCCGACGACCACGCGCGCGGTCCGCACGCCGCTGGTCTCGGTGAGACGCAGGAAGCGGACGCCGCGGGCGGCCTCGTCCGGCGTCCACTGCACGCGGTGCTGCCCGGCGTCGACCTCGACATCGGCGATCCGCGCGACGCGCCGGCCTCGCGCATCGAATGCCTCCAGTCGCACCTGTCCCGCGCGCGCCATCGCGAATGTGCACACCACCGTGCCGCCGTCGCGCCGCGCGACGAATTCGTCCCGTGCGGCGGCCGGCGGCGCGATGCCCGCGACCACCTGGCTGTTCACCGCGATGAGCGACGAGGTGAAATCGAAGTGCGTCACGTTGAGCACGCGGACCTTGAGCGTCGTCGTGCCCACCTTCAGTCCGTCGAGTTGAAACGTCCATCCCGCGACGTTTACTGGGTAGACGGTCGTCGAGTCGGCGATGGTCAGCCACAGCGTGTTGGGGGAATCGGGCGTGAACCGCGTGCTGTCGGTGTGCAGAAAGCTCGCGGTGACCGGCGTCGTGAGGTGCGCGTACGGCACCGTCAGTGCGCCCGTGACGACGCCTTCCCACACCAGCACGACGTCGATGCCGTCCTGATGCAGCACGCAGCCGGCGTAGTCGCCGTGCGCCGGACGGGGTGCGGTGGACCGTGGCGCCGACTCGGCGCGCACGGTGAGGCCAAGCATGCACACCAGCACGGCAAAGATGCGCAGGCGCATCGTGGCGATCTCCTCGAGGGGCAGATGGCGAAGGAACGGGAGTGCCGTGCCGCTCGCGAAGCGCTCGCTCGACTCGGCGGCACGGCGACTCCCTCGACCCGGACTCGCAATTCGGGTCGTCCTACCGGTACAAAGCCTTCACAGCTCCCCAACTGCGAAGCTTGACCGGCACTGCATCGAACGCGAGATCGCCGCAGGCGATGTCGGCGTGGTGGAGAATGGGCAGGATGCGGCCCTTCTGACCGCTCGCCGTGTCCATGTGCGAGGCGGCGTGCAGCATTACGTGGTGCACGCCGGCGAGCAGCTCGGCGACTTGCTCCGGCGTGAGCTGCACGGTGCTGGTCTGCGCGCCGTCGCCGTCTGCGTCCGTACACACAGGTTCGAGGTCGAGCACTTCTGTGGTGTCCATGCTCGCGCAGTCGCCGGTGTGAACGTGAAGAGGCAGACACGCACTCGGGTCGGCTCCGGTGATCGTGACGCTGGCGGTGAGCACGTTGTCGTCGCCGATGTGCAACGTGGCGTGACCGGTGAAGAACGGGTAGTCGTCGGACAACAGCGTGACGTTGCTGTCGTAGGAGGCAGCGGCTGCAACCGAGGCGGACAGCACGAGAGCGGCCGCGGCCGCGAAGGCGGTGACGAAACGCATGGGGGCTCCTTTTCGCACGGTATGGGACGCCGCAGGGCGCGCGCGGGCGCGCGTCGACACGCAGCGGCGGACGAGAGACATGCGACGGTGCAGGAGTACACGGCGGTCGTGACGGGACCTCACGCACGGCGCGGGTGCCTGACGGCACCTCTGGAACGCCCGGGTCGCTGACGACACGCAGCGCGGCGCACACATCCTGTGAGGCGATGTGACGGCGCTCATCCGCCATGCGAGGTCGACGGTGCCGAACCTACGCGGTGCGCATGCCCTCAGGGCAGCGCCGCAGTCTCGAGGTCGGCACGCAAGGCCTCACGGCAGAACGTGTTTGCACGAATGTCGCGGGAATCGAGTGGCGAAAGGCGCTAGGCGGGAGGAGAGTGCGATGGGGCGAGGAGGTGGAGATCGCGGGTGAACGGCGCCACGTCCGCGACCACCGGCAGGCGGTGCGCGGTGGGCGTCAACAGCGCGGCCAGGGAGGTGGCGGCCGAGGTGGCGTCTTGTTCGTCGCGCTCGCGCGAACACAACACGCACACCGGCGCCGGCGCAGCCGACCGGACGACGACGCGGTGGCGCCATTGCGGCGTGCCGCCGCGCTCCGCCGCCTCGACGACCTCGTGGGCCTGGCAGAAGCAATGGGTCGCCGAGAGTTGCGACGCACCGCGCGGGACCGCCCACGTTCCCGCCATCGACAGCACGTACAGCACGAGTGCCGCCCACGCCACGCAGGGGCGGGCGGACTGCGTGTGTCGACGTGCCAGCGAGTGCAGCGGCATGACGGGAGAACCCTCGGCGGGAAGACGCCTGCGAGCACGGGAATCGTGCAACGCCCCCAAAGCCTAGGGAGCCCGCGCGCCCCGCTTCAAGGAAATTCCACGCGAGAGCGCTCCTTTTAGACCATCGCGTCCACTGCGAAAGACGAACGGAGGCCGCTCCCATCGGCCTATATAAATAAAAGAAGGGCGACGGTCCGCTGGCGGCCCATCGCCCTTCCCGAGGTTCACGGACGACAAAGGATGGCGGGACGGACTGACGCCCGTACACGCCAGGCAGAACGTCACGTCCAGACGATCCGAAGACCGCCCGGGTCCCGGCCACGATTCCCCACATCGAAGCCGGTACACGCGTCCGCGCCATCCTGTGTCGTACCTGAGAGACTACGGCCAGGAGTAGCGCGGACCCGCGGAGTGATACATCGGGCGAGGCCTTTTTTTCATTCGCCGGCGACGGGCCGGGCCATCTCTGGCGAACCCATGCCGGCAGCGTCACGTGGGGGTGGAGCAGCACTGGCGCCACCGGGCGCCCACGCCGTGGGGCCGCGCTCCGCTGCGTGGTGGTGCGGTAACCGGAGGCGCCGCGCGACTCAGCGGATGACGACGGCACGGCCGCGCGCGCGCGACACGCCATCGTCGATGATCCAGGTGTAGACACCGCTCGGCACGAGGCGGTCGCCGGCATCGCGCAGCGGCACCGTGTGCACGCTCGACGTCGCGGCGGACAACAGGCCGAGGCTGCGACGCACCACCGTGCGCCCGCGCACATCGAGCACGCGGCATTCGGCAGGCGCCGTGCGGTCGCTGGTGATGCGGAAGCGCAAGGCGTCGCGCACCCACGGTCCGGCAATCGCCTCGCAGGCGAAGCCGTGCGCCTCGGTCTCGTGCCGCTCGCCGGCCACCGCGCTGGTGGCGCCGAACATCGTCAACGCACCGTAGACGTCGAGGCGTCCGCTGCCCAACTGCCCGGCGAATGCGGTGTTGCCCGGCAGCGCGTCGACGGCCACCGCGGACTGCTCGATGGCGGCCGCGATTTCGTCGCTGGTGCGGGCGGGAGCGAACGCGTGCAGCAATGCCGCGGTGCCGGCGACGAACGGCGCCGCGAACGACGTACCGGCGCCCTGCGCGAAACCGCCGTCGCGATACGCCGAGTAGATCCCAAGCCCCGGCGCGCAGAGATTGGCACCGCTCGAATAATTGGCGAACGGCGCTTTGACGTCGAGGCTGTCGGTGGCGGTGACCGAGAACGCGTGCGTGCCGCGTGCCGGGAACTCGAGCACCGGCATCGAGTCGTTCCCCGCCGCCGCGATCACGAAGATGCCCTTCTCGTAGGCTTCCTCGATCGCATCCTCGATGCCTTCCGACTTGCCGCTCATCCCGAGCGAGAGGTTGATCACCGTCGCCTGCGCGTCGATCGCCTCGTAGAGACCCTTCATGATGGCGAACACCGAACCGATGCCCTCGTCGTCGAGCACGCGAATCGGCATGAGCGTGGCGGCCGGCGCGATACTGTGCACGATGCCCGCCACCATCGTGCCGTGTCCGGCGCCACCATCGACCTGTCCGTCCAGATTGTCGTCGAGGCCGTTGGCGTCGTCCTGCGGCGCGTCGTCGCCGTCGATGTAGTCGTGGCCGGGCACCAGCGTGCCGGCGAAGAACGGGTGCGTGAGATCCGCGCCGGTGTCGAGCAGCGCGACCTTGCTGCCGGTGCCCTGCGTCACCGTCAGCGCCAGCGGCAGACGCACGCGCGTGAACGCGCCTTGGTCACGCACCAGCGTGCTGTCGCCGATCGCGATCACCACGATTTGCCGCCGCGCCTCCGGCGTCTGATTGGCGAAGTTGTAGTCGCAGTAGCGCGAGTCGGTATCGCCGTCGAGGTCGACGGTCATGCTGTCCTGCAGCGCCGGCGAGTTGAGATGGAGCAGGTAGAGGCGGCGGCTGGGAATCGAGTCGACCACCGTGGCGTCCCACGTGGCGAGCAACATGGGGAGTGAACCGCCCGAGGTGAGCCGGATGAGGACTTCGTCGACAGGATAGTCGTCGGCGCCCGAGGCGCGCGCCGGCGAGGCGGCGGCGAGTCCCAGGAAGGCAAGCACGGGTAGGAGGCGCGCGAGGCCGCGCGCGAGCACGTGTCGTCGGGTCATGATGGTCTCCTCAGAGAGTATACCCGACGCGGGTTCGGACCCGACAGCCGCCAGGCGGTCCACTGCGTCAGGTGCACCAGGGGAGAGGACGTGGCGGCGAGGTCGGGTCCCCGCCGGTCGCGTGCGTGTGCGGTCATACGACGGCTCCGGGCGCGCCGAGGAAGCTGAACGGTGCCCAGAAGTACGGGTGCGCGTGGGTGGCGCGCACCGCGAGCGCGGCGTGGCGCAGCGCATCGTCGGCATCGTCGCCGGCGGCGAGGTGACGGTGGAGGTCGCCGGCCAGCGTCGCCGCCGCCGGGTCGTCCACCGGCCACAGCGAGACGATGAGCCGCCGCGCGCCGCGCGCCAGGAAGCCGCCCGCCAGCCCGAGCACATCGTCGCCGGCGTAGTGGCGGCCGGCGCCGGTTTCGCAGCCCGACAGCACGACGAGCTCCGCGTCCAGCGACAGGCCGAGGATCTCGTACAGCGAGACCCAGCGGTCGGCGAACTTGAGCGCGGAGAACAGGGGATTGTCGTCACGGAAGCGTCCGTGGGTGGCCAGGTGCAAGAGCCGCGCCTCCGGCGCGTCGCGCAGGAACGCCTCGGCCGTCCACTGCGGCGCGGTGCGCGGTTTCGCGCTGCGCCACGCCTCGGCGACGGCGTGCAGCTCGGCGGCGATCTGCGGCGCGTGCCGGTCCGCGGCGCCGCCGATCCATGCATCGCGCCGCCGCGACGCGCGCCTCTCGCGGAGCGCGGCGAACGCGCTGGCGCTCGGCACCGCGGTGACGCGCTGTGTCTCCCATAGCGCGTGCCCTGCGTGCTCGAACGCGCCGAACGGCAAGCGATGCAGTGGCCCGTGCGGCACGACGACGAGACGGCCATCCTCCGGCAGCGCGCCGAGCGGGGCGATGAGCGCGTCGAACGCCTCGCCGAGCGGCGCGCGCGCGCTGGCCGCCAGCCGCGCCGCGTGCGTCGCGAGTGCCGCGCCGCCCAAGCGCACGGTGTCGATTTGGAAGGCGAGACGCGCGGCCAGACGCTCTGCGTCGTGCAGCGTGCACGGCAACTCGATCAACTCGCGGTGGCGGCGATCCGCGCGCACCGCGTGCAGCCGGTCACGCACCGCGAAGTACTCGATCAGGACTTCGCCCTCGTGCAACGTGCGCTGCACCTCGGCGAGCGTCCGCACCGGCGCGCCACCGCGCGCGCGTCCCGACGGCGCTTCCTCGCGGGCACGGCGATGCAATGTGCCGACCTCGCGCTCCTGCGCGGCCACCCGCGCGCGCAACGTGCGCAGCTGTTCGGTGGACGGTGCGCTCTCCAATTCCTCGCGTTCGAGCCGCGCGGTGAACCACGCGAGCTTGCGCGTCGCGGCGGCGAGCGCGCGCGTGCCGCGCGCGGGCGGCTGCGCGGCGTCGTCGAGCAAATCGCCGAGCGCGCGCGCCCGCGCGCCCTCGATCCACGCGAAGGCCCGTGCAGTCGCGCGCGGCGATCGGCCGCCGTCGAGCACCAACGCGACGGCGCGCTCGGCGGCCTGCGCGCGGTAGGCGCCGAGCGCGTGCTTGTGTTCTTCGCCAGCGAGCGAGGCGCGGATCGTTTCGGCCAATCCGGTGGCGCGTAGGCACCGAGCGCGTGCTTGTGTTCTTCGCCGGCGAGCGAGGCGCGGATCGTCTCGGCCAATCCGGTGGCGCGCGTGTACGACGCCAGCGCGCGCGCGGCATCGCCGTCGGCCTCGTGGACGCGCCCGCGCAGCACCGTGCGCTCGAAGTCGGCGACGCGATCCGGCAGCCGCGCCGCGCCGCGCAGGAGCGCGCGGGCCTCGCGCGTGTCGCCGGCATCGAGCGCGAGTTCGCCGCGCAAGATGCGCGCGTGCGCGGCGCGCGTCGACAGGCCGCGGGCGCGCAGTGCGGCCTCGGCATCGGCGGCACGCGCGCGCGCGGCGTCGAAGTCGCCGTCCGCCGCGTCGAGACGCGCCAAGTGCACGTCGAGCGCCGCCACGCGCACGTGATTGCCTTCGGCGTGGAGGAACGTGCGCGCGGATTCCAACGCCTCGCGTGCCTCCGCGTGTGCGCCGGCGCGCTTGAGCGCCACCCCGAGCAGCGTGCGCGCGAGCGCCGCGTCGTAGCGCATGCCCGCCCGCTCGAAATGCGTCAGCGCCGCGCGCGCCGCGCGCTCGGCGTCGTCGGTCATGTTGAGACGCAGGTAGATTTCGGCGCGCGTCTGTTCGGCGATCGCCGCGAGCGACTTGTCTTCGGCGTCGAACACGCGGCCGGCGCGCGCGATGGCCGCGAGCGCATCCTGATAGCGCGACTGCAGCGCGTACACGGTCGCGAGGTCGAACTCGCCCTGCGCGGCAAGCGACCGCCAGCCCATCTCGCCGGCACGCGCGACGGCGGCGCGCAACAAACGCTCCGCCTGCTCCATCGCGTCGAGATTGGTGGCGACGACGCCTTCGTTGATCTCGAGGCCGACCACCACCGCGTCGCGGCCGCCGACCGCGGTGAGTTCGCGGCGGGCGCGCGCGTAGTAGCGCTTCGCCTCGGCATAGCGATCCATCGTGAAGCACAGGTTGCCGAGGTTCATGTAGAGGCGGCCGAGATAGGTGCGTTCGCGGTGACGGCGCAGCACGATCTCGGTGCGGCGGCCGAGCGCCATCGCTTCGTCGAAACGCGAGAGGTACATGAGCGTCGGGATCTCGCCGACGCTGACGCGCGCGGACTCGAGGTCGTCGCCGGTTTCGGCGTAGAGCCGCACGGTTTCGCGGTAGGTGTCGAGCGCCTCAGCGTAGCGGCCGAGGAAGAGCAGCGACTCGGCCTGCGCGCGCGAGGCCAGCGCGGCGGCGCGGCCGTCGCCGACGCGTGACTGCAACTTCGCCATGACGCGGGCCACGCGCAGGGCGCGCCGCGCATCGACGCGCACCAGGCGCTGCACGGCGTCGCCGAGCGCGCGGAAGGTGGCGAACGTGACCCGTGCCGGAGCGGCCGCGACGCATGCGCGAATGCTCCCCCGCTCGGCGATGCGGAGGAGCGATTCGGCCAGCGTGTCTGTGGCGGAAGCTCGTCGGGGCATGGGGTGTCGGCTCCGCCCGGCGGCGCGGGGTCCGTCGCCGGGCTCAGGGACGTCGCGGAGGCGCTAGGGCAGCTCCAAGCCGGGCAACGTCACCTCGGCGCCGGCGGTGCCGACGACGATGGAGTACCGGCCAGGGCCGACCGCGTCGAAGGAGAATTCGCCGGTGGCGTTCGACATCGCATCCCTGCCTGCGCCGCCATCGGGGCACAACCGGACGGGCACTTCCTCGACGTGACCATCGGCGGCGAGGATCTGGCCCATCACATCGTACGCCGCGCGCGTCGTGCCGCGGCTGATGCGCACCGTGTAGCGGTCGTCGTCCCACTCGTAGACGAGCTGGCGGACCGGCGCGACCGCGGCGCTGCGCACACCGGCCAATGCCGGTGTCGCGCCGGAGTCGAGCAACAACGAGGCGATACGCGCGGCCACCGCTTCGACCTGGGCCACCACCTCGCGCACCGTGTCGGCGCGGCGGGCGGCGCGCAGACGGCCGAGCGCCGCCTTCACCGTCGCGGCGGGCACCTCGGTCAGTGCGTCACGGCGCAGCAGGGCGAGGCTGTCCCGCACCCGGGCCGCCGCCGCGTCGCAATCCGCGCAGCCGGGCGACAGATGCGCCGTCACCGCCGCGTGAACCGCCGCGTCCGCCGTGCCGTCGAGGAACGACACCAACTCGTCTGCTGTCGGGTGCAACCGGCCCATGAGCGGGACCTCCTGCCGAATCGGAACGTTGGGGCGCACCGTGCGCCGGAGAAGTGTTGCGCCGCGTCAGCCGGGTGATACATCGCCGGTTAGCGCCGCCGGGTCAGCGCTCGTAGCCGCGCAGTTCGAGCGCCGCGCGCAGCGATTCCAGGCAGCGCGCGCGCGTCGGCCCAATCGACCCGATGGGGATGCCGAGCTGCTCCACGACGTCCTGATAGGCGAGCGGGGGATCGGCGATATAGAGCGCCCGCAGCAGGTCGCGGCAGCGCGGCCGGATGTCGTCGAGCGCTTCGTGCAACAGCTGACCGCGTTGGAGCGCCTCCAGAACGTCTGACGCAAGTGCAGTAACATCAACGACTTCCGAGCCAGTGTCGGGGTCGTCGAGGGTCACTTCCGGGCGGCGCTTCCGCATGTAATAGAGCGCCTGCCGCCGTGACACGCTGACCAGCCACGGCACCAGCCGCGATACGTCGCGCAGTGTCCCGAGCTTCTCGTACAGGGCGACCACCGTGAGCTGGAACACCTCGTCCGCGTCGCCGTACGCGCAGCCCGATTTCAAGATGCTGGAATACAAGAGGTTACCGTAGCGGCGCAGGAACTCGCCCCACGCCGCGTTCTGGCCGTCGAGGCAGGCAGCGACGAGATCTTCCACCGACGACTGTGGGGCGATGGGCGCGTGGGTCATGGGACCGGACACTGTCTCCGAAGGCTGACGAATGGCGTCGAGTATCGCAGTCGCCCGGCGCCCGCGGCAATGCTCCAGCCCAACCACCGGGGCAATCCCCGCCCGCCGGGCGTCGCCCGCGGGGCGAAAGTGCGTGAAACTGGCCCGGCCTTGCGCCAAGATCGGGCGGTTGCCCCGGGGCGGGGCGGCCACATGGACGGGAGGAGCGAGCGGATGCGACGTGCGGTGCGACGGTGGGCGTGGGGATGCGCGGGTCTGCTGCTGGCGATGGCGCCGGCGGCGCGGGCGCAGGTGTCGCACGAGGAATTGAACGCGCGGATGCCGTTCGCGCTCGGCGGCTCGCTCGCCGTGGATCTCTATGAGCCGTACACCGTCTACGCGAACTCCGTCCCGCTCCGCGGCGTCATGCGCCTGCACGCGCTCACGCTGACCGCCGACAAGGACGGCGAGTGGGGCGGCGCCCACGCCGAACTACGCGCCCGCGACGCCAAGCCGCGCAGGTTCTACTCTAGCAACGTGTGGCTCGAGGAAGCCTATCTCTACGGCCGTCTCGGACAGTCGGTGTTCAAGGCCGGTTCCGTGAAGCACCAGATCGGTCTGCCCGACGAGACGCTCTACGGCACCATCCTCGAACACGACGGCATCTCCAACGACGCCGACTATGGCATCAGCGCCGAAGGCACGGTGCGCTACGGTGACCACCTCACCTTCACCCGGGCGCTCCAGTACTTCATCAGCGAGAACGGGATCAACCGCGCGTTCGACGACAGCTTGGGCGTCTGGAAGCGGGATGGCGAGAGCTCGCAGTCGGCGCACGAGCAGCGCGGCTGGTTCCTGCGCGCGGCGCCCGAATGGACGCGCGGGAATCTTGCCGTCGCACCCGGAGTCACCGCGTCGACGCAGCGCGTCGAGTTGGATCGGGGAGGCAGCGTGCGCGAGCCGCACGAAACCGTGATGTGGGGCGGCGATCTCCGGGTGCGCGCCGGCCACGGCATGCGCCGCGTGCAGGTGGCCGCGCAGGTCCTCGGCCGCAATGCGCGCGGCTGGGCGGAGTACGATTGGCGGGCCGTGCCGTTCACCTACGCCAACGTCCGCTACACCGACGCCAGCCTCACGCTCGGCTCCGACGCGGCGTGGCTGCGCTACGGCTACGCGCGCAAGACGTTCCGGCGCGCCGGCACGCACGAGGCGCAGCACCAGATCGGCCTGCACATTCCGATGGGGAAGACCGCGTCGCTGGCTGGCGAATACGTGATCTACCGGCAGTTCACGCCGTCGACGCGCACCACGCTCGAGCGCGCGCTGCTGCTGCGCGCCACCGCAGGCTTCTAACCGCACGACGATGGCGAGCGTCCGCCCGATCCCCGCGCTGTGGACGACGCCGCAGGTGCGCGCGTTCCGCGACGGCTCGCCGGCATTCGGCGTCGCGCTCGCGGCGCCGTTCCTGACGCTGTGGATCGCGCTGTTCGCCTTGCCGCTGGCGTGGGCCGCGTGGGAGTCGCGGCAGGTGCCGGGCGGCGCGTTGGCGCGCTTCACCGTCCACCTGTGGCCCGGTGTGCCGGTGGCGGGGGGCGTGCTCGATGCCGGATTCGGCATCGTCGCGATTACCGCCGTGGCGATGACGCTTGGTGTGTGCGCGGGCGTCCCGGCTGCCTATGGCGCGGCGCGGCACCGGTTCGCGGGTGCGCGTGGCGTCGCGGTGGCGGCGTTGCTGCCGCTCGCGGTGCCGACGCCGGTACTCGCGGTGGTGCTGAGCGCGGCGTTGCGGCTGCGCGGTTTCCAGTGGCCGGCGTGGATCGCGGCGGCGGCGCTGGCGAACGTCGCGCTCGTGGTCTGGTGCACGCGCGCGGCGCTGCGGCACGCCGCGTTGCGGCCGCTCGAGGATGCGGCGGCGGCATGCGGCCTGACGCCGGCCGCGCGTTTCGTCGAGATCGCCTTGCCGACGCTGGCGCCGCCGCTCGGCGCGGCGCTGGTGGCGACGGCCGCGTTGACGGCGAGCGAACTCGCGCTCGCCACCGCGCTCGGGCACGCGTGGGCGACGGCGTTCGCCGAGGCCGCGCGCGCGCTGCAGCTTGCCGGACCGTCGGCGGTGCCGCCGGCCGGTGTGCCGGCCGCGGCGGCGGTGCGCGGGAGCGCCGCGTTCGCGCTGCACGCCCCGCCGGTGTGGACGGTGGGGCTGGCGCTCGCCACGCCGGCGGCGTTGCGCCTCCTGTGCGTCGCCGCGTGGGCGCGGCAGGCGCGCCGCGCACCGGCGGCGACGCCGTGGGGGATCGTCTGATGCTGCAACTCGTGCACGTCACGGTGGGCGCGCCCGGCGCGCCGGTGGTCGACGACGTCAACTTGCTCGTCGCCCCCGCGTACGTCTGCGGCTTGGTCGGCCCGGCCGGCTCCGGCAAGAGCATGTTGCTGCGCGCCATCGTCGGGCTCGAACCGCTGACCGCCGGCAAGGTGCTGTTCGAGCGCGACGACCTCACGCCGCTGGCGCCGGAGGTGCGTCCGGTGAGCGCTGCGTTGTGGCCGCCGGTGCTGTTCCCGCACTTGAGCGTCGAGGAGAACGTCGCCTTCGCGCTGCCCGGCCACGCGCTGTCCGCGCACGAACGCGACGAGCGCATTCGCCCGGTGCTGGCGGAACTCGGGCTCGAGCGATTGCGCGAACGCGTGCCGTCGACGCTGAGCGCGACGGAGGCCGCGACGGTGGCAGTGGCGCGCGCAATGGTGCGCGAGGCGCCGGTGCTCTTGCTCGACGATCCATGGTGCATGCGCGCGCCGCGCGATCGCGAACGGCTCGCCCGCGCACTCTACCGCTGGGCCGAGGAGAAGCACTGCGCCGTGCTCTACGCCACCGCCGACGTGCAGGGCGCGCTCGGCGTCACCGATCAGATCGCGGTGCTGCGCGACGGCCGCCTCGAACAAGACGGCGAACCACGCGAGGTGGTGCGCACGCCGGCCAGCGAGTTCGTCGCGACGTACGTCGCCGATGCCGTCGTGTGCGATGCGACGTTGCGGCCGTTGCCGCGCGGCGGTTGGCGCATCGAACTGCCGTTCGGCGACCTACAGGCCGACACGCTCGACGGTGCCGAGCGCCTCACCCGCCACGCCGTGGTGCGCGTCGCCGTGCGTCCCGACGCCGTCACGCTCGCCGGCCCGCGCGAAACCGCCGACGCCGCCGGCTTCATCCGCGACTATGATTTCGCCGGCGATCACTGGCGCGCCCAAGTCGAAGTCGCCGAGGGCTTCTGCGTGCCGGTGCGCCTGCCGCTGGCGATCGATCCGGCGATTGGCGCGGAGTTGCGGCTGCGGCTGCACGCCGATGGTCTCGCGGTGGTCGGCCGCGAAGCCAGCGAGCCCGAGCTGCCGCCAAACGTCATTCCGCTGCCGATGGAACGCTGGCGCGCCCCGCGCCGCGAGTCGTAGACCCGCCGACGCCCTCCGGCGTACTTGCCCACGCGGCACTACTGTGTTGTAGTCGGGCCATCATGCTCCCGCGCCCCGTGATCCTGCGCTGTGCCGCGCTCGCCCTCTGCCTGTGGTCCTCGAACTCCCACGCCGCGTGGCGCGATGACCTCGTGCGTCCCGGACTCGACCAGCCGGCCGATCGTCTGGTCGCCTATCGCGGCGGCGTCGTCGCGGCGGGCGACTTCACGCACGCTGACGGCCAGCCGGTGCCGCACCTCGCGTGGTGGAAGGACGGACGCTGGCGGACGCTCGGCGGCGGCTGGTCGTTCGTGGGGGCGAGTTCCACCACGTCGTGGGCGTGGCAGGTGCGACGCATGGTGGTGTGGCACGACGAACTCGTGCTCGCCGGCAACTTCGCCTTGCGCACCGCCGAGGGCGACACGTTGCAATCCCTGGCGGCATTCGACGGCACGCGCTGGCACGGCCTCGGCGTGCTGAGCGCGCCGCCGCTCACCGGCGCGATCCCGCCGAGCGACACCCTCTACTACGCACTCGACCGCGAGATCTTCGACGCCTGCGTGTGGGGCGATAGGTTGGTGGTGGGCGGCCGCGACATCGTGCTCGCGGCCGACACGCTACCGGAGCGCCTCGCGGCGTGGGACGGCGCGCGGTGGACGGCGCTCGCGCTGCCGGACGATGTCGGCTACGCGGTCGGTCTCGCCGCGACATCGCGCGAACTCGGCGTGATGTGCGGATATGCCTACGGCTCCAGCGCCGGCGACGCGACACTCGTGACGCTGGACGGCGCGGGCGCGCATCGCGTCGCGCCTCGCATGTGGTACGCCTCGCAGCCCGTCGCCTACCACGATTCTCTCTGGTGTGCCAGCGAGCAGCAGGTCGAGTTCCACGGCCCGTACATCACCGTCCTCCACCGCCTGGGCGCGAGCGGCCTCGATAGCGTGGCTTTCGTGTCGCAATCCCTCGGCACGCCTTCTCTCTTCGCCCTCCACGACCGCTTGGTGCTCGGCGGCGGCTTCTACGGGCCGGCCAGTTGTGCGTCGTGCGCGGCGTTCCCTCGCGCGCTCGCGTGGAGCGCCGCCGGCCTCGCGCCATTTCCGCCGAGCGGCTTCGAGGTGGATCTCGAACATCGCGGCGGCGTTCTGGACGCCGACGGGCACGTGTTCGTCGCGGGCGGTCAGTTGTCGCTGCGCGGCGACGTCTTCTTCGGCGAACTGCAGGGCGGCGACATCGTCATGGCGACGGCGGTGCCGGGTGGCGCCGGCCGGGGATCGCCGGTGCTCGCGCTGCACGCCACCGCGGAGCGCCTGTGGGCGGGCGAACTCGGGCACGCGACGTGGTGGGACGGCGCCGGATGGCGGTTCGCCAGGGGCGCTCCGGCGCCGGGCAGCGCCACGATGGCCAGCACGGAGGCGCCCACGGCGCGCGGCATGGTGCACGCTTTCGACGACGGCAGCGTGGTGCGCAGCACCGCATGGCCCGCGACCGCCTCGGGCGACGGCGTGCGCGACGACGCGGAGTACGCCGCGTTCGATGACGCAGGTCGCGGTTGGTGCCGCTCGATCCGCGCGGCGCGGTGTGGCGCCAGGGCGGCGCTTCATCGGCGCTCGGCGGCCGCTCGCGCCTCACGGCAGGCGGCGGCGTGCGCTTGGGCAGCGTCGCAGTGTGGCGCGACGGCCGGGTCGATCCGCTCGGCGGCGGCATGGAGGCGGACGGCGGCGCGCATCCGTGGGTCGCGGCGCTCGTCGCGCGGCACGACACGCTGATCGCCGGCGGCTGGTTTGCGCGCGCCGGTGGCGTCGCGGCGCACGGCATCGCGCGGTGGGACGGCGCGGCGTGGCATCCGCTCGGCAGCGGCGTCGCAGGTGACAGCGCGCGCGTCGAGGCCTTGCTCGACTGGCGCGGCGGGCTGGTGGCGGCGGGCGCGTTCGCGAGCGCCGGCGGCGTGGCCGCGGCGAACATCGCGGTGTGGGACGGACGCGGCTGGTCGCCGCTCGGCGCCGGCTTCGACGGTCCGGTGTACGCGCTCACCGAATACCGCGGCGAAGTGATCGCCGCCGGCGATTTCACGCACAGCGGCGCGACGCCGGTGCGCGGCGTGGCGCGCTGGCGCGGCGGCGCGTGGCTTGCGCTCGACGACGCGGGCGGCGGCGTCAGCGGCGGCGCGGTGCGCGCGCTCGCCACCTGGCGCGGCGCGCTGTGGCTGGGCGGTGAGTTCACCGCCGTCGTCGACCACGAGGCCGCGCAGCTCTCGAGCTACATCGCGCGCTGGCGCGACGACGATCTCGCCGGCGACGACCTGCCGCCACGCCGCGCGCCACGCATCGTCGCGCTGAGCGGCCTGCCGACGCAGCGCATCTCGCGCGTCACCTACGACCTGCCACAAGCCGGCATCGTGCGCATCGCGCTCTACGACATCGCGGGGCGACGGGCGCACGAGATCGCCCACGCGTTCCAATCGCCCGGCCCGCACACCGCCGAGTGGCGCGCCGACGCGGCGGGGCTCACCTCCGGCGTCTATCGCCTGGTGATCGACGCGGACGGCATGCAGACGGCACGCGCCGTGGTGGTGGTGCGATGAGGGCGCGCAGGGCGATCGCCGCGTGTGTCATCGCCGCGGGCGCGTGCGCCGCCGCCGCGCAGGCGGCGCCGCGCTGGGAGCCGGTGCTCGACGATCCGGTGCCGGTGAGCCGCTTCAGGGATGGCACGGTGCTGCGCGACACGCTGTACGTGTGCGGTCCGTTCGACCACGTCGCGGGCGGCGAGAGCGGGCCGGTGGCGGCATTCGACGGTGTGCGGTGGTCGGGCGCCGCGCGCGGTCTGCCACCGAGCGCGATTGGGCTCGGCGTGTGGCGGGACGACCTCGTGGTGGCGGTGCCGGTTGCGCACGGCGATTCGACGCAAATCTGGCGCCGCGCCGCTGGCGCGTGGACGCCGCTCGGCGGCGCGTTGCCCGGCTACATCGCGACGCTTGCCGCAGTCGGCGACACGCTCTATGCCGGCGGCCGCGCGCCCGCGGGGTTCCGCGCGATGCCGCCACTCGCGCTTCATGCGTGGACCGGCGCGGCGTGGGCGCCACGCGGCGGCGACCTCACCGGCGACGTCCGCGCGATCGCCTCGTTCCACGACCACCTCTACATTGCGGGATCGCTCGGCGGCCCCGAGGGCTTCGAAACCGCCGGCGTCGCGCGCCGTGACGGCGCCACCTGGACGCTCGAACCCGGCCTGGTCGAAGGCCGCGCGCTCGCGGTGGCCGACGGGCGCCTCTGGTTGCTGGGCGAACTCTTGCTCGACGCGTCCGAGTACGCACCGGCCGATCTGGTGACGAGCACCGACGGCTCGACGTGGCAGGGCGCTGGCCTCGAAACCGTTCGTTACTGGGGCATCGAGCTTCCCCCACCGCGCGGCGGTCTCGTCGCGCTGCACGACACACTCGTCGCGTGGCTGCCGAGCGGTGTGGCGATGCGCCCGCCGCACGGTGCGTGGCGCTCGCTCGCCGCGCATCAGTCGAACTCCGACCGCCAGGTCCTCGCCGCGCTGCGCGGCCAGATCCTGCTCGGGTCGATCATGGCCGGCGGCGCGTACGTGACGTTGGCGCGGCTGCGGTGGCCCGCCGGCGATGGCGGCGCACAGCCCGAGCCGGTGTCCGAACTGCCCGCGTCATTCCACGGCGCGCCGTTGTGCGGACTCGCCGTGCACGACGGCCTGCTGTTTTACGAAACGATGTACGGCGGCTCCGGCGCGTTCGACGGCCGGCGCCGCGTGATAGAGTCCACACGCCCCATCGGCACGTTCTACGGATTGCGCGGCACGCTCGCCGAGATCGCGGGCGACCTCTACGCCGCGCGCCGCGTGTCCAGCGACGAAGACGATGGCCACGTCTCCGATGCCGGAATCTGGCGCGCCGGCGACGACGGCGACGCGCCCGATTGGCGCCTGCTGCCGCACACACCCACCGAGCCGCCGCTGCGCGGCTACGTCAACGACTTCGCCGGATGGAATGGCGGCGTGGCAGCCGGTGGCGCGATCTGGATCGGCCCGCGCGGCGACGCCGCGGTCGCCTGGCACGATGCCACCGGCTGGCACGCGCTCGGCGGCGGCTTCGGCGACAGCTTCAACGCAAGCGTCTACGCGCTCGCCGTCTATCGTGGCGACCTCTACGCCGGCGGGCGCTTCACCTCCATCGGCGGCACGCCGCGCGCCGGCATCGCACGCTGGGACGGCGTTGCATGGCAGGACGTCGGCGGCGGCATCGACGGCGATGTCGAAGTCCTGCACGTCTTTGGCGATCGCCTGATTGCTGGCGGACGATTCAGCACGGCCGGCGGCGCGCCCGCGTCCAGCATCGCCGCGTGGGACGGCGCACGATGGTCGACGCTCCCCGGCGGCACGCTCAGCGGCCGCGTGTGGGCGCTCGCCGACTTCGACGGCGACCTCATCGCCGGCGGCAGCATGCAGCTGGCCACGCCGCGCGACACCACGCTCGGCATCGCCCGCTTCCACGACGGCGCGTGGCGGAGCATGGGCGGAGGCCTCAACGGCTCGGTGCGCGCGCTGGCGGTCTATGGCTCCGCGCTCTATGCCGGCGGCGAGTTCACCGACTCCCAAGCCAACGTCGACGGCGTGCTGCGGCGATGGACCGCGGACGGCGGCATCGCGGACGGCTTCACGCCGTCGCTGCGCGCGTCGGGCGACATGTCGCTGCGTGGCGCGGTGCGCGTCGCGTACTTCCTGCCACGTCCGGCGCAGACGCGCGTCCGCGTGTGCGATGTGCGTGGCCGCGTCGTCGCCACGCTCGACGACGGCAGGCGCGACACCGGGCAGCACACGGTGGAATGGGATCCACGCACGCAGGTAGGAGGTCCGCCTGCGTCCGGCGTCTACTCGATCGTCTTGTCCGCCGAAGGACGCACGTGGGCGCGCCGCGTGGTGTGGATGCGATGACGCGCGGTGTCCTCCCACAGACTTTTTCGTCGCGCGCGTGGTTCGCGCTTGTTGAGCGAGGTGCGTTGTGATATTCCACACATGCGTGCGCGGCTCCTCGGATGGACCTCGCGGCCATGAAGGCCGGCGCGCGCATCCCGCCTCGACGCCCGCCTAGTAATCCCGCTTCCGGAACGCCGCCATCGCCCCGAGCACGCACGCGACGCCGAACGCCGCCGAGGTCACGATCGCGAACCACGGCACGGCGCCCTTGCCGGTCATCAGCACCGAGATGCCGTCCTCGATTTCGTACGGCTTCGGCAGGATGACGTAGAGCACGTGCACGCCCTGGCGCCACAGAACGTTGTCGAACAGTTGGCCGAGCACGTCGTGGAAGCGCAACGTCGACGACAGCAGCAACACGCCGAAGCCGAGCAACCCGCTGAGGCCGCTCGAACCGGTGAAGATGTTGGCGAGCGTCAGCATCGAGAGGTAGACGCACACGTTGAGCATCGCCGGCGCGAGCGCCGCGAACAGCCGCGCGTCCCACACGCCGACCCGCGCGCCAGCCACCACGAAGATGAGCGCCAGCGTGACGACGAGCGCCGCGCCCGCCGCCACCGCGTGTCCGGTGTAGCGCGCGAGCATCAGCAGCCAGCGCGGCACCGGCTTCGACAGATAGACTTCCGCGGTGCCCTTGGTGAGCACCGGCGTCATCACGTCGCTCATGCCGAAGAGCGTGAACAGCGCGACCGCCTTCGCGACGAACACGGCGAGGTTGGGCAGCAGCATCTTCGCCATCTGCTCACCGCCGCTGGCGGTCATGCGCTGGCCGTTGATGGCGATGTGCATGCTGCTCGACTGGCCGAGCATGAACCATTCGACCGCCAACACGCCGAGCGTGACGATGGCGTAGAGGTACAGGATGCTCGACGCGCGGATCTCGAGCAGCGTGTCGCGGACCAGGGCCTCGAATTTCATGCCGCACCTCCCGCCGGCGGCGTCGCCGACATGCTGCCGCCCACCGGCGCGGTGCCGCCGGAGGTGACGAGCTGCATGAACACGTCCTCGAGGCTGGTGCGCCGCGGCGAGAGCGCCACCAGCGACACGCCGGCGCCGCGCAACGCGTCGATCACCGCGTTGATGTGATCCGGCTCCGGCAAGCGCACCACGAGGCCCTCGCCGGTGGCGTCCGCCGCGAAGCCGCGCTCGCGCAGGAACGCCGCGTGCAAGTTGAGGTCGCCCGCCGCTTGCACGACGTACTCGGTGCGCATCGTCGTCAGTTCGTCGACCGCGCCTTCGGTGACCATGCGGCCGCGCGACAGGACGGCGACGCGATCGCACACGCGCTCGACCTCGCTCAGCAAGTGCGAGTTGACGAACACCGTCACGCCTTGCTGCTTGAGTTCGAGGACGAGGTCGCGGATTTCGACACGGCCGACTGGATCCACGCCGTCGGTGGGCTCGTCGAGCAACACGAGGCGCGGGCGCGCCATCAGCGCGGCGGCCAAGCCGGTGCGCTGCATCATGCCCTTCGAGAACTTCTTCACCGGCGTGTTCGCCCACTCGTTCATGTGGACGCGGTCGAGCAGGACGCGGGCGCGGTCGCGGCGTTCGGCCGCAGGCATGTCGGCGAGCGCGCCGCTCAGGTCGAGCAGTTGCGTCGGCGTGAGATGCTGCGGGAAGCGGTGGCTCTCGGGCAGATAGCCCACCACCTGCCGCGCGCGATAGTCGCTGACCGGCCGCCCGAACAGCTCGGCGCGGCCGCGCGTCGCGTGGGTGACGCCGAGCAGGATCTTGATGAGCGTGGTCTTGCCGGCACCGTTGGGGCCGAGCAGACCGAACACGGTGCCTTCGGGCACCGCGAGGGTGAGTTCTTCGAGGGCGCGAACCGGCTCGGCGCGCAAACCGCGCGCGTAGTGCTTGGTGAGCTGGTCCGCCTGCAAGGCGGCGACGGGCACGAGGCGATCCTCAGGTCGACAGGCGGCGGCACGGACAGCAAGGCGGGAACTGTAGCCGAACCCGCTGCCAAACGCAGCGGTGCCGCAAGAGGTTGCGCCGGTGCGCCTGCCGAGGCGGGTGACGTGGCTGGGCGGACTGTGCCACAATGGGCTCCGGCGGGATCCCCCACACACGTTGAACCCCGACGGCCTCATCTCCCCGGCCGAGGACGACCCGTTGCCTCGACGTCCAGCATCCGACATCCCGCGGTTCCGCGCCGGCAGAGGCATCCGGTGGGGCTGGCGCGCGTGCTTCGGGCTGACCGCGCTGGCGATCGCGGCGTGCGTGCTCGCGGCATGCGGCGGGACGCCGCGCGGCACACTGGTCCCGAATCGTGCACCGCGCATCGAACTGACCGGCGGCCCCAAGCCGGGCGGCACCGACTTCTATGCCGTCGCGTTCCAGTGGAACGCGTGGGATGACGACGGCCAGGTCGACCACTTCCTGTACTGTGTCGATTCGGTGGACACAACCTGGACGCGCAGCGATCAGCACGAAGCGACGCTCATCTTCCCGACACCGAACCGGCTCAGTGACACGCGCTTCAGCGGCTGGCACACGTTCTACATCAAGGCGGTGGACCGCGAGGGCGCGGAGTCGGAGATTGCCTCGCGCACCTTCAACGCGACGACGGTGGTGCCGTCGACGTTCGCGCTGCGGCCGCAGAAGGTAGTGGAGGGCAGCGGCATCAGTTCGCCGCTCTCCGGCGGACCGACGCTGCGCCTGGCGTGGGATGGCACCGACCCCGACGGCGTGCTGCACGCCAAGCCGGTCGCGTACGACATCGTGCGCGTCATCGCCCCGGGGAACATCGCTGGCAATTGGTCACGGGCCCGCGATTTGATCAGCGGCCCGGACGCCGTCGTCGAACGGGTGCCCGGCGACAGCACGGATCGCGTCTTCCGCGATCTCGCGCCGCTCGGCCGCAACGTGTTCTGGCTGTTCTGGGTGCGCGCGGTGGACGAGGCCGGTGCGGTCGAACAGTGGCCGGCGCGCAGCGGGCAATGGCCCGGCTACTTCTTCTTCTACTTCGCGCATCCCAACGTGCAGGGGCCGACGCTGACCATCGGCAGCGCCGCGCTCGGCAGCTTCGAGTCGCAGGGGCTGTCGGCGAACTCCACCGAATACGTGTTCAACCGGCCGATCAGTTTGCAGTGGTCGGCCGACGCGACCGAATACGGCAGTGACGTCGAGGGCTATCGGTGGGGCGTCGACGTCACCGACACCGACAATCCGAACGATCCCGGCTGGGCCACCGGATGGGGGCGCGCGGTGCGCGGGTTCTCGGGCCTCGTGTTCCGCGACACCACGGCGCCGAAGCACGCGCTGGTCATCCAAGCGCGCGACTCGAACGGCGGCGTCACCACCGCGACGATCCTCGTCACCTTGATCGACTTCCCGCTCGATCGCGACATCCTGTTCGTCGACGACGAATCCGAGACCAGCGGCGGCGGCAGCTATCCGACCGACGCCCAGCATCACGACTTCATGCTCGGCGCGCTCGGCGACGCGATGCGGGCGGTGGGCCGCCCGCAGACGATTCCGCTCCACAACGTGTTCCGCGATCAGACGAAATCCGACGCGATCTTCCCGCCGCAGATTTCCGATCTCGCGCACTATCGCGTCGTGGTGTGGGACGCCGGCCGCCCGCCGGCCTTCAACACGCTCTACGGCACCACCGCGTCGAGTCCGTCGCGTCCGCCGGATCATCTCAATCCGCTCGCGCTCTACCTCGAGGCCGGCGGTTCGCTGCTGATCAGCGGGTCGTCCAACGCGCGCAGCACGGTGCGCGACATCCAACTCGGCCAGACCTTCATCGGTCCGGCCAACGGGCTGGGCCCGAACACGCGCAACTTCGCCTTCGATTACTGGCGCTTGCCGGCGAAGGTGCGCTTCATCTACACCAACACGCAGGTGAACGGCATGCGCGGCGCCGAGCCCACCGCGGACGGCACCACGCTGGGCATGCCGGCGCTGCACTTCGACACCGTGCGCTGGTATCAGTGGGCGACCACTGGCCCCGGCAACATGGAAGCGCTCGACGATCTCGCTACCGCGTCGCGCGCGCCGGGCGATCGCATCGTCCCGCTCTACACGTACGTGTCGAACGCGGGCAAGCGTGGGTCGGGCGGTTCGGCGATGCACGGATTGGTCGACGCGCAGTTGTTCCAACGCGCGCCGCAGACCGAGGACGAGGATCACGCCTATCAGGTCGCCTACTTCGGCTTCCCGTTCTACTTCTTCCCGCGCGCCGAGGTGACGCAGACGTTGACGAGTGTGCTGCGCGAGTTCTACGCCGACAAGAAGTGGGCGGCGCCTCAGCGCTCCGCCGCCACGAACGTTTCCGCCGCGCCGCCGACGCGATAGGCGACGACGCGGTCGCCGGCGCGACCGCGCACCGTCCACGTGCCGTGCATCTGCAGGAAGACGAGTGGGCGCGTGGCGCCGCGGCCTGCGGTGAAGGCGAGCGGCGTCGCGGCGACGTCGTCCACCGCGAGTTCGGCGTGCAACGAATCGCGCGCGGTGGCGGCCTCGAGGAGCACGCGGCGCGGCACGCGCACGCCATCGGCGCGCCGGTGCCAGCCGTCGTAGCGCACGCGCTCGGGACGGAACGCGGCGACGAAGCCGCCCGCGTCGT
>JBGATO010000152.1:0-4772 GCA_044229145.1 Candidatus Eiseniibacteriota bacterium
GCAACTCCGGGGAAAACGGGCGGCCCCCGCTCCGCCGGGAGGGCGGGCAGGGGCCGCGGCACCACCGCGCTCAGACCGCGAGCGCGTCAGCGATCACGCCGGCTAGCGGCGCAGGTTCACCACCTCGTTGAGCATGTCGTCGGCGGTGGTGATGACGCGGGCGTCGGCCTGGTAGCCGCGCTGCGCGATGATCATGTTGGTGAACTCCTGCGAGAGGTCGACGTTCGAACTCTCGAGCGCGCCCGGCGTGATGGCGTCGGTGATGGTGTCGCCGGCGAAGCCAAGCACCGCTTCGCCCGAGTTCGCCGAGACCGACCACATGTTGTTGCCGCTCGAGATCATGCCGGCCGGGTTGGTGAAGGTGGCGAGTGCGACGCGCGCCAACGGACGCGTCGTGCCGTTCGAGAACGCGCCGCTGATCACGCCGTGCGAGTCGACGAGCAAGTTGATGAGATCGCCAGCCGCGTAGCCGTTCTGGCTCGAGATCACCGAGTCCGACGCGCCGCTGAAGCCGACGATGCCGTCGATGCCGTCCTGCGAACCGGCATCGATGGTGATCTCCACCGGATCGCCGGCAGTCGGCGTCAACGTGATCGTCGACGCGCCGCCCGGATACGCGAACGACTTCAAACTTCCGTCGGCGTTGAAGCTGAGCGTGCCGCTGCCGTCCGGCCCGATGGCCGCCGTCGGGCTGCTGGCCGTCCACGACCACTCGCCCGGCGCGGTGTTGACGAAGGTGAGCTTGAGTTCGTGCGGCGTGCCCGCCTTGTCGTACGCGGTGATGCCCATGGTGTGCGTGTCGCCGACCTCTGCCGACGCGTCGAGGTTGCCGGACAGCATCATCGACGTGGTCTGCTTCGGGGGCGACTTCTCGCCGAGACGCAAACGAATGTCGCCGACCGCGCCGGTGGTCGGGAAGTTGCCGAACGGATCGGCGTTCACGCCCTGCACGTTGAATCCCGACGCCGGGGACACCATGTGCCCCATCGCGTCGAGCTGGAAGTTGCCGGCGCGCGTGTAGCCGCGGTTGGCATCCTGTCCGAGCACGAAGAAGCTGTTGCCCTGGATCGCCAGGTCGAGCGTCTGGCCGGTGTTCTCGAGCGTGCCCTGCGTGAACAACTGGTCGATGCTGCCGATGTCGACGCCGGAGCCGATCTGCATCGGATTGACACCACCGAGTGTCGACGACGGCCGTGACGCGCCGGCAATCTGCTGCACGAACGACTCCTGGAATGTCACCCGCGACGCCTTGAAGCCGACCGTGTCGGCGTTGGCGATGTTGTTGCCGATGACGTCCATCCACGTCTGGTGATTCCGCAGACCGGAGACGCTGGAGAACATGGCACGCATCATGAGTCGGTTCCTCCGCTCGTGTTCCGCCGCGCGGGGCGCGGCGTGTGTGTCGTGTCGATGACGAGGCGATCCGCGGCCGGCGCGCGGCGGCGGCGCGCTGGGGCACGCACCGTCGCGTCGCCGCGCGGCTTACGAGCCGCTGCTGGCGGGCAGGATCTCGCTCAGCGCATCGAGCGCGATGCTGAGCGTTCCCACCTTGAGCATGATCTGGCCGTTTTCGAAACTGAGGCCGCCGACCACGCCGGTGGTGTATGGCGTGACGCTGGTCTTGCTGCCATCGCTCGCGGTGACCTCGAGCGCATAGGTGTAGCTGCCGGACGGCAGATCGTCGGGCAGCGCGAGCGTCTTCATGCCGCCGGTGACCAGCCCGAGATCGCGTGACGCCACCTCGTGCCCGCTGCTGTCGTAGAGCCGCACGACGGCGCTGCCGCCGGCGGTGCCGATCTCGGCGCGGATCTCGGCCGGGGTGCCGTCGGCGATCTCGACTTGATCGCCCTGCGCGATGACCGTCTTGCCGAGCAGCGATGCGCCGAGCGCGGTCTTGCCGATGAGCGCGTTGAGCTGCGTGTTGGCGTTCTGCGACGCCATCGCGTCATTGAGTTGCGTGAGTTGCTCGACGCTCGAGTACTGCGCGAGCTGGGCCGCGAATTCGTGCGGCTGCTGCGGGTTCAGCGGGTCCTGGTTGCGCAACTGGGTGACCAGGAGCTTCAGGAACTCGTCGCGCCCGAGACTGGTCGAGGCGGTGCGGCCGGCGAGCGCGCTGGCGGCGCTGCTGGCGGACGTCGTGCCGGTGATCATCGAGTTCCCTCCTCTTCGGGCATCGCGAACGAGGCATGTGCGTCACGCAAGGCGCGGCGGGCCTCGGCATCGTCGCGGGAGCGGCGCGGATCGCGCGGCGTCTGCGTGTCGGCACTGGAGTGCGACGTCGAGGCGCTCGGCGCGTTGGCGGTCGTACCGCGCGGACCGTGCACGCTGACCTGCGCGCCGGTGAATCCTTGCTCGTGCAGCGCACGCTTGAGTCCGGCGAGCCCGTGCGCGAGCGTCTCAGCCTCGGCGTGCGTCGGCGCCACGATGGTGGCGTGCACGTTGTCGCCACGCAGTGCGAGTCGCACCGTGCCGGCGGGGCCATCGTCCCCGCCGAACTGCACCGTGACGCGATCGGTGGCGCGCGGCAGCGCCGGAGCGCTGACCGAGACGGCATCCGCCGCGGAGGCCGGCGCCGCTGTCGTTCCCGCGGTTGGCGCGGACGACGCCGTGGGTGCCGGCGGTTCCACCGACGACACCAGGGCGGCCGCGAGCGTTGTCGCGGGCGCGAGCGCATCGGCGAGCGGCGTGTCCGCCGGTTCGGCGTCGGCCTCGGACGCCGGCGCGGCGACGAGTTGCCACGCGACTTCGGCCGGTAGCGGCATGGCGGCAGGTGCGGCCGCTGCCACGGTGGCTTCGGGAAGTCCCGGGGCGGGCGCCGCGGGTCCGGGCGCGGCGGCGGCGGCGGTAGACGCGGACAGCGGCATCACTGGCACCTCCGGCCCGGCGCCGATGACGTCACGCACCAGCGTGCGCATGGCGGCGCCGCCCAGTGTGTTCGCGGCCGGTGCGGTCGTGGCCCGCGCAGCCGTCCCCGAACCGATCGGCGCGGTACCGTCGTTCGACGTGTCGCGCGGTGTCGGTTGTTCGCGCCGGAGACCCTCGCCGCGCTTCGCGAGATCCTCGCGCGCCGGCCAGCGCACCTCCACCGCGGAGGCAAGCGCCGCGCCGAATCCATCCGCCATCGCGGGAGCCGGACGCGCGATGGTGCGGCTCCGCGATGCCGCGCGCGTGGCCGCCGTCACCGCATCGGTTTCGGGCGCGGCCGCGCGCACCGCGGCGATGTCCGGCGCCGGCCCGCCGCTCGCGCCGACTTTCACTTGGACGCTCCGCCACCGACCTGCGCCAGCAGCAAGCGGCGGCTCACCGCCGCGGCGCGATCCGGCGGTAGCTGGCTGAGGATGCCCGCCGCCTGACGCGGCTCGAGCTGCCGCAGAATCCCGGCCGCCTGTTCGTCGGGGAGCAAGGCCAGGATGCGCGCGGCCTCGAGCGGCTTCATGTTGACGAAGATGCCGCGCATGTCGGCCGGGTTCGGCGTCGCCATGTCGGCGCTCACCACGTGCGGCTTCTCGGGCGCGGAGGCCGGCGGCTTGCCGGGTGCGGGGTGCGCGGCGGCCGCGAGCGCCGCGCCGGACGGCGCGGGCACGGTGCCAGGCGCGGCGTGCGTTTCCGCCGCCGGCGCGCCCTCGCCTGGCGCGGCGGCCGCCGCCTCGCCGGCCGGCGCCATGATGGTCTCGACGTGCTCGCTGTCGTGGGCGGCAGCGAGCTTGTGCTGCAGCGCCTCCGGCGACACGCCGAGCGAGTCGCCCGCCGCATGCGTCGAATCGGACGCGGCATGTTTCGGCGCCATCATCATGTAGGCGCCGGCTCCGCCTCCGAGGCCGACGATCAGCGCGACCGCGGCGAAGATGATCAGTTTGATGTTCATGCTGCCCTCGAGTCCTGCTGGTGGCGCTGGACGTGCGCCTGGGCGATGTCGTCCATGGCGCGTCGATCGCGCCGTTCTTCGTCTTCCTGCCACGATTCGTGGCGGCCGTCGCGCAGCCGCTCGAGCACGCGGCGGTCACGCCGCGCGTCGAGGTAGCGGTCGCCGCTCTCCTCGGCGGCGTCGTGCGCGGCGGCGCGGGTGTCTTCCGCCACCGTGGCCTCGTGGTCCGCGGCGCGGACGGTGAGTCCGAGGTTGTGCAGCATGCCCGCCGTCATGGTGGCACCGGTGCCCAAGGTCGACGACGCGCGGCGCGCCTCCAGCCGCGCCTCCGCGGCATCGCGGGCCGCGGTGGCGTCGCGTTCGGCCGCGGCGGCCTGCGCGAGTTCGGCGGCGCGCATCTTCTCGAAGCTCTCGCGCACGCCGAGGACGCGCTGCAGACGGAAGCGGAAGCGCATACGTTAGGTCCCTTCTCCGAGGCGCTTGGTCGCGTCGGCCGACAGCCGCTTGAGGGTGCGCAAGGTGTCCTCGTAACTCGACGCCTCGTCGGCGCGCTGGCGGAGGAACTGCACCATCTCGCCCTTGAGCGCCAGGCCGCAGTCCACCGTCGCGTCGCTGCCCGGCTTGTACGCGCCGACCGCGATGAGGTCCTCGAACGACCGCTGCGTCGCCTCGAGCCGCAGCAGCATCTGCGCCGCCGCTTTGTGGTCCTCCGGAATGATGTCGTCGCGCACGCGGCTCACCGAATCGAGCACGTCGATCGCCGGAAAATGCTTCGCGTTCGCCAGCTTGCGCGACAGGACGATGTGACCGTCGAGGATCGAGCGCGTGGCATCGGCGATCGGATCTTGGAAGTCGTCGCCTTCGACCAGCACGGTGTAGAGGCCGGTGATGCTGCCGCGCGTCGAGG
>JBGATO010000153.1:0-4751 GCA_044229145.1 Candidatus Eiseniibacteriota bacterium
CGAAGAACTGCTGCATCGTCTCGCGCCGGCCGGCGCTCTCGGCGACGATCGCCACCTTGAGCTTCGTGCCCGCGAGGAAGCGCTTCAGCGCCACCAGCGGATCGTCCGCGCGGCGGTCGACCTGCACCGGCGGCAGCGGCTGCGTGGGGCCCGCGCCCTCGCGCTGCAGCTCGACACGCGCCAGCGCCTTGAGCGTCCCGTTGAACTCGTCCTCCGGCAGGAACAGCTCGGTGGGCGGCAGCAGCGGCCGCGCCTTGTCGCCGCGCAGCAGCCGGTAGCGCGACTCGGTGTCCTGCCAGAAGTGCAGGACCGCGCTGCGCACGTCGCCGTGCAGCGCCACGATCGTCGCCGGCGGCAGGTAGTCGGCCAGCGTGGCCGTGCGCTCGAAGAACAGCGGCAGGTAGTACTCGATGCCGGCGGGCACGACGCCGTTGCTGATGTCCTTGTACAGCGACGACTTCGACGGGTCGCCCTCGAACACCTCGCGGAAGCGGCTGCGGAAGCGCGTGCGGCCGGCGTCGTCGAGCGGGAACTCGCGCGCCGGCAGCAGGCGCACGTCGGGCACCGGGTAGAGCGTGCGCTGCGTGTCGACGTCGAAGGTCTTGATCGACTCGACGTCGTTGTCGAAGAGGTCGAGACGGTACGGCAGCGCCGAGCCCATCGGGAAGAGGTCGATCAGCCCGCCGCGCACGCTGAACTCGCCGGGCGACACGACCTGCGTCACGTGCGCGTAGCCGGCGAGCGCCAGCTGCGCGCGCAGGGCGTCGACGTCGAGCGTCTCGCCCTGCCTGAGGAAGAACGTGAACGCCGCGAGGTACGACGGCGGCGCGAGCCGCGCCAGCGCCGTGGTCGCCGCGACGACCAGCACGTCGCACTCGCCGCGTGAGACGCGGTATAGCGTCGCGAGCCGCTCGGACACCAGGTCCTGGTGCGGCGAGAACTGGTCGTACGGCAGCGTCTCCCAGTCCGGCAGGAGTGCCACGCGCAGCTCGGGCGCGAACCACGGGATCTCGGCGGCCAGCCGCTGCGCCGACTGCGGATCGGCGGTGACGAGCGCGACCATGCGGCGGTCGGCGGCGGCGCGGCGCGCGAGTTCGGCGAGCGCCAGCGCATCGGACGAGCCGGCGTAGGGGCCGGCGGCCGCGCGGTGGCCCGCGGCGGGCGGCGCGGAAATCAGCGCGGGAAGCGAAGGGATGCGCGCGCCGGCCGCCGGCGGCGCGGCCGGCGAAGTCGCGTCGGTGTTCAAGGAAGGAATTATACCGGCGGGCCGCGCGCGGTCGCCGGCGTGCGCGGCACCGCGCTTATACTGCGCGGATGGCCGCGTCGCGCAGCGTTTCCCCGTACCTGCTGCTGACGCTGACGCCGTTCTTCTGGGCCTGCAACTGGATCGTCGGCCGCGGCCTGCACGCGGACATCCCGCCGATGGGGATGACGTTCTTCCGCTGGTTCTTCGCGATCCTCATCCTCGCGCCCTTCGCGTGGCCGCACGTGCGGCGCGACTGGCCGGTCGTCCGCGCCAACTGGAAGGTGATGCTGCTGCTGGGCGCGATCGGCGTGGGCACGCACAACGCGCTCGCGTACCTCGGCCTCAACTACACGACGGCCACCAACGGCGTCATCCTCAACTCGTTCATCCCGGTGATGATCGTCACCATCTCGTGGGTGTTCCTGCACGAGCGGCTGGCGCCGCTGCAGATGGCGGGCGTCGCGGTGTCGCTGGGCGGCGTGCTCGCCATCCTGTCCGAGGGCAGCCTCGCCACGCTGCTCGGCTTTCGCCTCAACGTCGGCGACCTCTTCGTGATCCTGTCGATGGCGATGTGGTCCGTCTACACGGTGGCGCTGCGCTGGCGGCCCGCCGGCCTCAACGTGATGTCGTTCCTGCTGGTCGTCATGATCGTCGGCGACCTTTGCGTGCTGCCGTTGTGGCTCGCCGAGATGGCGCTCGGGCACACGATCGCGTGGTCGTGGACCAACGTCGCCGCGCTGCTGGCCGTCGCGCTCTTCTCGTCGGTACTCGCGTACCTCTTCTGGAACCGCGGCGTGGCCGAGGTCGGCGCCAACGTCGCGGGCCTGTTCGTCCACCTGATGCCGGTGTTCGGCATCGTGCTCGCGTGGCTGTTCCTCGGCGAGCGGCTCGCCGCGTTCCACGTCGTGGGGATCGTGCTGATCCTCTCCGGCATCTGGCTCACCAGCCGCTACGGCCGGCGGCGGCCGGACGTGGACGAGGCGGCGGCGGTGGGGACGGATTGATCGCGGCCGTGAAGGAGGTGCGGATTGGCTGACGGCGAGGACATCGGCGGACCCATCGGCGACGCGGCGCGGGTCGCGCTGCAGCAGCGGATCGTCGAGCTGAAGCTCGAGCACCGCGACCTCGACGCGGCGATTTCCCGGCTGGTCGTCGACGCCGACCACGACGAGCTCCAGGTCCGGCGGATGAAGCGGCGCAAGCTGCTGCTCAAGGACCAGATCGCCCGGCTGGAGCGGCAGATGGATCCGGATGTGCCGGCGTAGCGGCGGGAAGCGACGCCGACTGTCGGAGAGGCCACTCGAACGGGATGTGCGCGTCGCAGCCCCGAGTCTGCTGGCCGTTTCATTGTTTGTACCCTACAAACTAACGAAAATGCCGTCACGATCCCCCGCCGCGCGATTGCCCCCGATGGCGGACAGCACCATGAATCCGGGCTTAGTGGACGGCAAATCAGCAGTATGCCTCGGGGAACTCGGAAGTTCGGCTGTATCCGACGACGGGCTCTCGCACGGCAGGCGGTCCAAGCGCCATCGCCGCTGACAGCGGTGACCGTGTATGCCCGAGTCATGAATTCGGCCCCGGATGGCGAAACATTCTCATTGCTATTGTCACTGCAGCGACTATCATCTCGTCGCTTGGCGTCCAGACGCGGAAGAAGCGCCCTCGATGAAGTCACGCAGAAGCGCGGGCCCGCAGCGGTGCCCTTTGGGGGAACCGGCGAAAACACTCGGGAGAAATCCAAGATGAGCGGCTTGCGCAGATCATTGACCAGATTGTTCTCGGCGATCATCGCCGTTCTCGTGTTGTCCTCGGGCGCCGCCCTGGGCGCCAACAAGCAGTACAGCCTCAGCGTGTCGCCCGCGACCACGTCGCCGGCGACGCTGACATTCACCTTCACCAATCTGGGCAACTCGTCGTTCAACTCGCTCAGCCTGACGATTCCGTCTGGCTATTCGGTGCCGCCGGGCAGCATCACTGCAAGCCGCGGCGTCGTGAGCGTGGTTTCCGGAGTGATCCGGGTCAACGACATCAATCTTCCCACCGGGACCGGCCAGGTCGTAACCGTCACGCTGCTAGGCGTGACCGCCGGCACGTGCACGGCGGGAGCGACGGGCACGTGGAACGCGCAGCCCTGGACCGGCAGTTCGGTGGGCTCGGGGCAGACGTTCAACATCATTCCGAACAACTCCTACCCACAGACAACGCTTGCGCCTGCGTGCTTCACGTTGACCTACACCGCCGGTGCCAATGGCACGATCACGGGCATATCGCCGCAGAAGGTGCCGGCGGGTACGAGCGGCACTCCCGTAACGGCGGTGCCCGTCACGAACTATCGGTTCGTGAACTGGAGCGACGGGTCGACCGCGAATCCGCGTACCGACGCCAACGTCCAAAGCAACATCACCGTCACGGCGAACTTCGTCAGCCTGCCGAGTATCACGGCGTCGGCGGGAACGGGCGGCAGCATCACGCCATCCGGGACCGTGTACGTGCCATACGGCGGGAGCCAGCAGTTCACCATCGCGGCGGCCGCGACTTACCGGATCCTCGACGTGCTCGTAGGTAGCAGTTCCGTTGGAGCGGTATCCTCGTACACCTTCTCCAACGTGATTGCAGACGGCAGCATCGCGGCGAGCTTCAAGCAGAACACGCTCGCGATCGGCCTGCCGACGAACCCTGTCGTCGGTACGGCGTTCGATGTCAACGTCGGTTACGACGGTCCGCCACCCGCGAGCATCACGGTCACGCTGACCTGCGTCGGCGCCGGAACGCTCACGCAGACGGTGTCCCCTGGCCCGACACAGAATCCGGTGGCGTTTTCCTGGACATTCAACAGCCCCGACAAGTGCACGTTCATCAAGGCGGAGGCTCCGAATTTCAAGGACGCGACCAATTCGACGGGATTCACCGTCTACAGCGGCATACTCGGCTGCGGCGACAAGGTCGGCACCAGTTCTGCGACGATCGATGTCCTGAAGGATTGGTCGTACCCGCAGGGGACGGCGCTCGATCCGGGGTGGTCGCTGATCCGCGGCCAAAACAAGCTTCAGGACCAACCGTGCGTCGTGGTTCCGTACACGTTCCTTCAGGACACCACCATCGGCGCGCAGAGCGCGACCTTCACGGTGCCATCGAACTTCATGCCGCCGCAGGCCGTGTCGGCGGCATACGTCGTCGTCTGGGCGCCGGTGGCTACCACCGACGGGTGGTTCAGCAAGCGGCCAAGGCTCGCGTGGAAGGTCGACGGCAACAACCAGCCGATCTACATGCCGGCGCTGGCATGCGTGACGGACCCGATGGATTTCTCGACGGTGGCGCAGGCTGGTCTCGACGCACTGCTGCCGCAGATACCGAGCGTCGCGCCCTACAACGCCGAACCTCTGCTGAGCGCATATCCGCCGGGGACGAAGGCGAAGATGTGCGTGGCGCAACATGGCTGGACATCGCTGGGCCCGCCGTCAGGCTCCGAGACCCTGGTGATACCTTGGACCAAGGTGATCGA
>JBGATO010000154.1:0-4721 GCA_044229145.1 Candidatus Eiseniibacteriota bacterium
CGTCGAGCGCCGCCATCAGCCGGTCCGTCGCCCCGGCGAACGCAGCGCTCGTGTCGGCAGTGTCCCAGTGGGCGCGGAGCAGGCGGTCGGCGGCGTGGGTCGCCTCGAGGTCGGCGCGGCAGTCGGCGCAGGCGGCGAGATGCTGCTCGACGGCGCGGGCATCCGCGGCGGCGAGTTCGCCGTCGTCGTAGGCGCCGAGGCGCGCGCGGATGTCGTCGCAGCCGCTCGTCATCGCTCTCTCCCTTCGGGGGCGCGGTCGGCGAGATGCGTCTTGAGCCGCGCCCGCGCGCGGTGCAAGCGCGACATCACGGTGCCGATCGGAATCTCGAGAATCGTCGCGATCTCCTCGTAGCTGCGTTCCTCGAGCACGGCGAGCACCAGGATCGCCCGGTGCGGCGGGTCGAGCTTGTCGAGCGCGTCGTCGAGTTCGCGGCGCAGCACCGCGGCATCGGTGCGGTCCACCGCGAGCTTGTCGTGGAGCCAGCCTTGCCCGCGCGGCGCGTCGTCGGCGCCGCTGGTGAGGTCGTCGAGGCTGAGGTCCTTCTGCCGCCGGTGCGTCGCGATGCGCAGGGCGACGCGGATGCCGATCGTCCACAGCCACGGCCGGAACGCGCCGCGCTGCGGGTCGAAACGGTCGAGGGCGCGAAAGGCGCGCAGCGCCGCCTCTTGCGCGGCATCCTCGGCGTCTTGCGGATTGCGGGTGATGCGTTCGAGGGCCCGGAGGAGGTCGAGGTGGTGTCGGCGCAGGAGCCGGGCGAAGGCGCCGCGGTCGCCGGCCAGCGTGGCACGGACGAGCTCGGCGTCTTCCCGGTCCGCCACGTCACGCGGCGAGCCCGAAACCCTAGGCGACGGTTCGCTCAGTATTCCCTCCGGTTCGCGGCGCGGTCCCCCGACCGGCCGGTCCGCGCAGTGTACGCCAGGCGCGGCGGCGGCGCGACTGTCGGACCCATCGGGTACGATGCTCGGCGATGTCGTCCTGCCTCCACGCGCCGTGCGCGCGTCCCAGCCTGCCATGAGCGCCTCGTTCGCGGGCCGCGTCGTGCTCGTCACCGGCGCCTCGTCCGGGATCGGCCGCGCCACCGCCGTCGCGTTCGCGCGCGCCGGCGCCCGCGTGGCGCTGCTCGCGCGCGATGCCGCCGCGCTGGAGGAAACCGCGCGGCTGGCCGGTGGCGAGACGCTCGTGCTGCCCGGCGATGTTGCCGAGACCGGCGCCGCCGCGGTCGCCCGCGTCGTGGAGACGTGGGGCCGGCTCGACGTGCTGGTCAACAACGCCGGCATCGGCCTCAAGGCGGACCTCGCCGACACCTCCGACGCGCAGATCGACGCGCTGGTGCGCACGAACGTCGTCGGCACGGTGACGATCACGCGGACCGCGCTGCCCGCCCTGCGCGCCGCGCGCGGGACGATCGTGCTGGTGTCGTCGGTGGCCGGGCGCCGCGGCTTCCCGCACGCATCGGTGTATGCGGCGACGAAGTTCGCGCTGGCCGGACTCGCCGAGAGCTGGCGCGTGGAGTTCGCGCCGGACGGCGTGCGCACCGTGCTGATCTGTCCCGGCCGCACCGACACGCAGTTCTTCGTCCGCGCCGGTTTTCCGGAAGAACACGGGCCCGGCGGGCGCGCCTCGATGGCGTCGCCCGACGCGGTGGCCCACCGCATCGTCACCGCCACCGCTCGCGGCACGCGCGAATCGATCCTGTCGCGCGGCGGCCGGCTGATCGTGTGGCTCAACAAACTCGCGCCGGCGCTCTGCGACCGACTGGTCGCGCGGCTGCCGCCTTAGGCGTTCGCCCAGGAGAATCGTCGTCATGTCGTCCGACCCGCAGGCGCTCGCGCCGCGTCCCCTCGTCCCCGCCGACGCCGAGTGCGAGAGCGATCCCATGCCGGTGCAGCCGCTCTGCATCGTCCGCGAGCCCGAGGTGCATCTCGTCGCGCGCCAGGAGTGGCTGGGCGATCCGTATATCGACTGGTCCACCGACACGACGATCGCCGCCGAGAAGATCGTCGAGTTCGCCGGGCGCCACTGCTACATGTCGTTCAACAAGGGGCGCAAGACGAACGCGTCGTACGTCACGCACCTGCTCGAGATGGGCCACGGCTCGGTGCTCGAGCACGCGGTGTACACGTTCCGCATCTGGGGCGTGAGCCGCACCTGCACGCACGAGTTGGTGCGCCACCGCGCCGGCTTCGCCTACTCACAGCTCTCGCAGCGCTACGTCGACGAGAGCGAAGGGCGATTCGTGGAGCCGGACGACGTCGCCGCATCGCCGGACCGCCACGCGATGTGGATGGCTGCCGTCGAGCCGACGCGCCAGGCGTACCGCGACCTCTCGCAGAAGCTCTACGACGCGCTCGACGCCGTCGAGGACAAGACGCTGCGCCGCAAGATGGCGCGCCAGGCCGCGCGCTCCGTGCTGCCGAACGCCACCGAGACGAAGATCGTCGTCACCGCGAACGCGCGCGCGCTGCGCCACTTCATCGAGATGCGCGCCAGCGAAGGCGCCGAAACGGAGATCCGCAAGCTCGCGGTGGCGATCCTCCGCGTGCTGCAGGCCGAGGCGCCGAACCTGTTCGGCGACTACACGCTGCGCCCGCTCGGCGACGGCACCTTCGTGGCGGACACGCCGTTCCGCAAGGTCTAGCGCGCCGATGATGCGACGAATGCTCGGGACGCTGGCGCTCCTCGCGGCGACGCCGGCGTGGGCCGCGGCGCCCGCGACGACGCACGCGGACTCGCTCGCCGTCTCGCTGCAACAGATCGCACTGATGCAGCAGCAGTTGCGGCTCGAGACGCAGTACAACCAGTCGCTGCTCAACGTCGTGTTGTGGGCGTTGAGCTTCGCGGCGCTCTTCCTCGTGTCGCTGACCGCGCTGGTGGGGTTGCTGACCGAGCGGCGCTACAAGCAAGACCGCATCGCGCAGCTCGCGGCGATGGAGTCCGAAGGCCGCCGCCTGCAGTCCGAACTCGAGTTGCGGCTCAACGAACTCCTGGAGCTGCAGCGCGCCGCGCAGGAAACGCGCAATGCCGAGACGCGCAAGATGCTGTCGACGTCGCTCGAGACGAAGCTGGCGGAGACTGTGTCGCCGCTGGCGAAGTCGATCCGCGAGCTCGAGGAAGCCACCACGCTCCTCGAGATCAAGAACTACGAGCGCGAAGCCGCCGAGTGGACGCAGCGCGGCAGCCATAGCAACGCCTTCCGCGACCACTTCGAACGCGCGCTACTCGCCCGCGAACTCGGGCACGAGTACACGTGGATCGTCTCGAACGCGTTGGAGATGATGCGCGACGCGCTGGTCGCCGGCGCCACGCCGGACGCGGAGGAAGTCCGCGAGGTCACCAAGTTCCTCGCCACGCTGCCCGCCGAATACGCCAAGTTGCGCGCGGCGATCGAAGCGGCGCTCTAGGCGCCGCCGCGCGCGGCGCCGCGATGCGCCCGCGGCCGCGCCGCCTTCGCCACGACACGACGCGGTGTCGCCAGCTCCTCGCGGATGACGCGGCGCAACGTGTCCTCGAGCGGCTGCTCGGTGCGCGCGACGTGCGACTTCAATGCGTCGTTGATCAACGTCTGGTAGTTGCCCCCGCCCTGCGCGTCGACGCGCGAGCGGAACCACTCGATCACCGAATCGTCGATCCGGATCGTGATGCGCGTCTTGCCGGGCGCCGGAGGGACGACCGCACCACGCTTTCCCTTCGAAAAATCGTACTCTCGCTTCATTCCTGTGCCTCGTATGCGTGTCGCTCGCGCGCCGTCGCCTTGCGCGCGGAGATCACTCGGATGTTGGCGCCGCGCCACGTGTAGGCCACCACGAGAATTCGCCCGAGGGTATCCAGCCCGACCGTGACCCACCGGTCCTCCGCATGACGACGGTCCTCGAGCGTGATGGCGAAGGCATCCTCGAAAACGGGAATCACATCGGCGAACCGGATGCCGTGTTTGCGGGCGTTCTCCGACGCCTTTGCTTTGTCCCATTCGTAGCCCACAACGTAATGTATGCACAATCGTACACAACCGTCAAGTCCGTCGCGCGGCTAGGCAACACCTGCCGCAATCCCCCGTGCCGCCTCCGCCAGCGCCTTCGACGCCGGGGCGTCCGGATACGAGCCGACGAACGGCTGGCCGCGGTCCGAGCTGCGCGACAGCCGCGGGTCGAACGGCACGCGGGCGAGCAGCGGCACGCCCATCTCGCGGAACAGCCGCTTGGCGTCGCCGCCGTCGTCGAACAACGCGCCGACCTCGCCGCACGACAGGCAGTGATAGCCGGCCATGTTCTCGACCAGCCCGAGCACGCGGGCGTGGACTTCCTGGGCGACGGCCAGCGCGCGCAGCGTCGCCAGCGCGCCGACGTAGGATGCCACCGACACCAGCACGACGCCGGCGAGCGGCGGCAGGATCTCGGTGAGGTGCGGCAAGCGCTCGGCGCCCGGCGGCAGGTCGACGAGCACGATGTCGAGTTCGCCCCAGTCGGTGTGCGAGAGCATGCCGTGCAACGTGCGCGACTCGCTCGCGGTCCGGCGAATCCAACTCGCGGCGCGCGCCGGCGACTGGCGCTTGAGCGGCGCGCCGGGATCCGGCGCCGCGGAGTCCGCGGCCACCACGGCGATGCCGCGCTCGTCGCGCGGCGGCGTCAGGCGCTCGCCCGCCGGCAGATGCGTGAAGCCGAGCGAGGCGCGCGTGACGCCGAGCGCGCGTGCCACGCCGGGCGCGCTGACGTCGGCGTCGAGG
>JBGATO010000034.1:0-39424 GCA_044229145.1 Candidatus Eiseniibacteriota bacterium
CCGTTTAGCCAGATGCTCGATCCGGCGACCGGCCGCACGCGGGTGCGGATGGTCGACATCCACACCACACGGTACGCGATCGCACGGCGTTACATGCTGCGGCTGCGCCGCGACGACTTCGACGATCCGCACGAATTGGCGCGCTTCGCGGCGTGCGCGCACCTGACGCTCGAAGAGTTCCGCGACCAGTTCGAGTACTTGGTGCGGGACGAACCGCCGCCGCTCGATCTGCGGATGGCGTCGGAGTAATCATCAGACGAGGCGGGGGAGCGATTCTCCGCCTCGTGGCGTTTCGCGCGGTGCGCTAGAACACGTACGGCACGAGCCGCCGCGTGCGGGCGGCGTAGGCCGCGTAGGCGTCGCCGAAAGTGTCGCGCAGCGCCGCCTCCTCACACGCGATGCGCACACCCGTCGCCGCCGCCGCCACGGCGAACAACAGCAGGCCGCGCAGCGTGTGATGCGTCAGCACACCGGCCGCGAGCGCGTAGAGGATCGCCGCGTAGATCGGGTGACGCCAGAAGCGGTACGGGCCGTTCGTCACCAAGCCGCCGTCGGTCACCGTCGCGGTGCCGTGGAACGAGCGCAGGCCGAATGTCGCGCGCGCCCACAGCATCAGCAAGACGGCGGCGCCTTGGACGGCCATCGTCGCGGGGTGGCGCGCGAAGAGTTGGTGCGACGAGTACAGCGCGAGCACCATGGTCACCAGGACGCCGAGCGCGAGACCGGAAATCAGATCGAGACGCGTCGCGCGGGTCATGCGGTGCGCGCCTCCTGCATCGCCGCGACGAACGCTGCCAGCTTCGCCTCGTCGAGCGCGCCGCCGGTGCGCACGCCGCTGCACACGTCGAGCCCAAAGGGTTCCACGGTGCGGATCGCCTCCGCGACGTTGCCGGGCCGCAGACCGCCGGCGAGAAACACCGGCACGTCGACGGCGTCGCGCAGGCGGCGGCTCACCGTCCAGTCGTGCGCGCGGCCGGTGCCGCCGAGTTCCTTCACCGCGAGCGTCGGGTTGCCGGAGTCGAGCAGCAGCGCGTCGACGTGCGGCGCGAGCGCGCGGGCCTCGTCGATTGCCTCGTCGCCGCGCACGTGGATCACCTGCACGAGCCGGATGCCGGGCAGCGCGTCGCGGAGTTCGTCGTATGTGCCCTCGAGGAGCGTGTCGACGATCTGCAGCGTCGAGGCGCGCAGCCGCCGTTGCTGCTCGACGATGCCGGCGACGCTCTGGCGGCTGGTGAGCAGGAACGTGTCGACGCCGGGCGGCACGCGGCGCGCGATCGCCGCAATGGAGGCGTCGTCGAGCACACCGGGGCCGCTCGGCATCTGCGACACCAGGCCGAGCGCCGAGGCGCCGTAGCGCATCGCCAGCCGCGCCTCGTCGCGCGACGCGATGCAACAGATCTTGAAGCGGGGAGCGCGAGTTCCTTCCACGGCGCACAGACCTCCACGTCGACGCAGGGGAGCCGGTGCACTCTAACGGCGACGCCGCGATGGCGCTAGGCCACCGCGGCGTCGGCTTTCATCGGAGGCGGGGAACTAGGCCGCGAGCGACTCCGTCGTGCGATGCGTCCGCGCCGTGCAGGCCGCCATGCCGCGCAACCGCGCCTGCGCATCCGCCTGCGCCGCGCCGGTGCGCTCGATCTCCTCGCGTGCCGAGGCGATGGCGGCCGAGAACGCATGCAGCTCCTCGCGCGCCTGCGCCACCCGCGCTCCGACCTGCTCGAACAAGTCGAGGAACGCGCCCGCGGACTCGATCCGGCTCGCCTCCAGCTTGCCGCTCATGTAGATGACGTCGAGCGCCCGCACTAGCCGACGCAGTTCGTCGACATCGACGTCGAGCGCTTCCATGCGGGTCCCGATGTGCAGGAAGGCGTCGAACATGCGCCCGGCGCCGTCCGACAAGCAGGTGGTGAGCGAGATGATGCCTTCGCTGGCCGGCGACGATGCGCTCGCGATTTCCGCGGTCGTGGCCGCCAACTCGTGGACGAAGGCGGCGGTCATCTCGACCTGGAGCTTCGCCACCGCGATGCGGAAGCCGAGACCGGGCAACTCCGACAAGGCGCCGTCGATCTCGTGTTCGAGGGTGCGGGTGAGGGCCGCGCTGGCTTCCGAGTTCTCGGCGAGCGCCTGCGCGAGGACGCCGAGCGTGGCGCCCGCGCTGCCGACCCGCGCTGCGGCGGCCAGCGCGTTCACCGCCCCGAGACGAATGCCGTGCGCCAAGCCGCGCACGAAGCGCGACTGCGTCTCGAGTTTGGTGTGGAGTTCGCGGAAGGCTTCCATCTGCGCGAACTCGGCATCGAGCACATCCTGGAGATACTCGCAGTCCCGGGCCAAGCGTTCGAGGTCGCCGCGATCCAGGTGCGATGCAGTGGCGGCTGTCGCGATGTCGCTGCGCCGTGACGCGCTCATCTGCTCGAGCTGCAACTGGCGGCTCTTCACCTCCAGCGGCAGCGCGGCGCACATGAAGGCATCGTAGCCCGCGAAGCCGAGGCCCTGCAGCGCCTCCTGCAGTTGTTCGCCCGAGCGCTGCATCCCGAGCTTGCGGCCGTTCGCCTCGCGTTCGCAGGCGAGTTCGGTGGCACGCAACTGCGTGTACAGGCCTTCCACGACCGGCAGGAGTTCGCTGGATGGCTTGAAGCGCAGCGAGAGATAGCCGCCCGGCACCGGCATCGCGGTCGCGACCACCCAGTAATAGGCGCCGTCCCTGGCCATGTTCTTGACGTAGGCGGCGATCGGCTTCCCGGCGTCCAGGTAGTCCCAGAGCAGCTTGAAGACACAGCGCGGCATGTCCGGATGCCGGATGATGTTGTGCGGCTGCCCGATGAGTTCGGGCAGCGCGTACCCGCTCACCCGCGCGAACACACTGTTGCCGGTGCGAATGATGCCCTTCGGATCGGTCGCCGAGAAGAACATCTCGTCGATGGGGAAGGGGCGGGCAGTGGAAAGCGGTGTAATGTCCGGGCGCGCCATGGGTGACCTCCTTGTCGCGCCAGTTATCGGCTCCGGTGCGCGGGTCGCACGCTCGAGCGCACGCCGATACGACCAAGGGCGCATGCCCGCCGGGCTACGACGCGCGGGTGCCGTGGCCCTCCGCCACCTCGAACTCCACGCGCACGATGCGGCCCCGCCAGTACGGGACTCGCCGGCCGTCGAGTTCCCAGAACACCTCGCCGGCCATCGGCACCCAGAACCCGTCGTGGCGCTCCCAGTCGCACAGGTCGCAGCCCCAGCCGCGGGTGTCGAAGCCACCTTTGATCGCCCGGGCCCGGTCCGGTGTGTAGATGCGGGAAATGCTGCCGTCGTCCGCGAAGGTGACGTCGAGCGAGACACGCGCGGCACCGTCGCAGAGCGTCACGCGGGCGTGGCGGTCGTCGAGCGCGTCCCACTGGAGACCGTCGCCGGGTTGCAAGCGCGAGGGCATCCACACCAGTTCGCCGAGGAAGCGGTGGAGGCTGCCGGCATCGAGTTCCGGTGCGGGCGCCGCCTGGACCACCGGGATGACGCCGAACAAGGCGCCGGACATGGCGCCACGGCCGCCGAGATAGCTGTCGCGCACGAGAACCGGACAGCCCGGCGCCATCTCGAAGCGGGCGTCCCACACGAAACCAGGCGGTGCCGCGGAGAAGGTTTGCGTCGCCGTGAACGGACGCCACCCGTCCGCCTTCTCGCCAATTCGAAACGTGCCGCGCTGCTCGAGCCGCGCCCCCACGATCGTCGGGTGCTCGGGCGGCAGCGCGAGGCCGAGGTAGCGCGCGACGGGTGCCGGCCGCCCGGCAGCGCTTGCATCGGGCGCGGGGGAGCGGACGGAGGCCCGCAGGTGGGTGAGGGCGGCGGCGGTGTCCCGCTGCCAGCGACGCCGTGCGGCGGATTGGCCGGCGAGCACGAGCGCTCCCAAACCCACGAGCACGATGGGTACGGCGATCATCGAACCATCCTCCCCGGCGCCAAGACGGGCGGCGCCCAACAATCACACCGCGCAGGACGGCGGCCGGGAAGGAGCGCGAAGGAGTACGTGGACCGGAAACGGAGGAGCTATCCCGTGCGCGCCGCCGCGTCGCCGGCGACGTGTCCGCTCGACCACGCCCACTGGAAGTTGAATCCGCCGAGGCGTCCATCGACGTCGAGGATTTCGCCGCACAAGTACAGTCCGCGCGCCGCGCGCCGTGAGGCCAGCGTGCTGGCGTCCACTTCGTCGAGCGGCACGCCGCCGGCTGTCACCTCCGCTTTCTCGAATCCCAGCGTGCCGGTGACCGGCATCTCGCGTTCAGTGCATGCGGCGACGAGCGCGGCCCGTCGCGCCTTGTCGATTTGGCCGAGCGGCGCCGAGGGGTCGACCGCGCCGGCCGTGCACAGCACGCCGACCAGGCGCTCGGGCAGGCGTGCGGCGAGGAAGCGGCGCACCGTCTTGCGCGCGTCCTCTTGCTGTGCCGCGCGCCAGGCGGCCTCGAGCGACTCGCGCGTCTCGCCCGGCAGCACGTTGAGGGTGAGGCGGCGCGTCGGATCGTCCTCGGCGCGTAGCCAGTGGCGGGAGATGTCGAGCGCCGCCGGCCCGCTGTAACCGACGTGCGTGAAGAGGAACGAGCCGGTGCACCGCTCGACGCGCTTGCCACCGCGCCACAGCGTGAGTTCGACCGGCAGCGTGAGGCCCTTGAGCGCGGCACCGAGAGGATCGGTCGCGGTGAGCGGCGTGAGCGCGGGGATCGGCGGCGTCAGCGAGTGGCCGAGGGCGAGCGCGAGCGCGTATCCGGTGCCGTCGCTGCCGGTGCGCGGGAACGACAGGCCGCCGGTGGCGAGCACCACCGCGTCCGCATCATGCCAGCCGTCGGGTGCAGCGTCCGGCAACGGCCAATCCATGCGGCCCGGCGCGCCGGGATGCCCGGGAAACGCGAGACTCGAGTCGATGTGCTGGTGGCCGAGCCGCCAGCGTTCCCCGTCCGCGCCTGGCGGCGCGAGGCGTGTAATGCGGGTGCCGGGGCGCACGTCGACGCCGAGCCGCGCGCACTCACGCAGCAATGCGTCGAGAACGGTCACCGCAGTGTCGCTGACCGGGAAGTACTTCCCAGTGTCCTCCAACTTCAACTCCACACCCAATTCGGCGAACCACGCGCGCGTGCATTCCGGCGTGAAGGCGCGCAGCATGCGCGCCACCACCCGCTGCGACCCGCCACGGTAGTCGCGTGCGTCCACCGCGCGGTGCGTCACGTTGCAGCGCGTGCCGCCCGACATCAGGATCTTGAGGCCGATGCGCGGATGCGCATTGAAGAGCACCACGCGCGCCCCGGCTTCCGCCGCCGCGATCGCCGCACTCAAGCCGGCTGCGCCCGCACCTACGACCGCTACTTCACGTTTCGCCGCGTTCACGCTGTTTGTCGTCCCCGTGTGCTAGGGTGCTTCGCTCCGCGCGCCCACCCCTCTGGCGCCGCGCATCTTACCTGGGAGACCTCGTGGACCGACAGAGCCCCGCGCCGGCCACACGCGCACTCGCCATCGTCCTGTGCTCGCTGCTCATCGACACCATCGGCTTCGGGATCGTGATTCCGGTCATGCCGGATCTCGTCGTCGGACTCACCCATGTGTCGTTGGCGGAGGCGGCGCGCTACTCCGGCTGGCTCATGGGCACCTTTGCGGCGATGCAGTTCTTGTGCGGGCCGATCATGGGCGGTCTGGGGGATCGCTACGGCCGGCGTCCGGTGCTGTTCTCGGCGATGCTCGCGTTCGCCGTGGACTACGTGGTGATGGGCGTGGCGCCGACATTCGGGTGGTTGTTCGCCAGCCGCGCGGTGGCGGGGGTGACCGGCGCCACGTTCGTGCCGGCGGCGGCGTACATCGCCGATATCACGCCGCCCGAGCGCCGGGCGCAGAACTTCGGCTTGATGGGCGCCGCGTTCGGTCTCGGTTTCACGGTGGGGCCGGCGGTTGGCGGACTGCTCGGCAGCTTCGGCGTGCGCGCGCCGTTCTTCGCCGCAGCCGGCCTGGCGCTGCTGAATGCGCTGGCGATGTACTTCTTCCTCCCCGAATCACTGCCGCGCGAACGGCGGCGGGCGTTCGATCCGCGGCGGGCGAACCCGTTCGGCACGTTCCGCGCGCTGACGCGGCACCGCGCGGTGCGGCCGCTACTCGTCGCGTGGTTCTGCTGGATGCTGGCGCACCAATCGTATCCGAGCACCTGGGCGTTCTACACGAAGCTCAAGTTTCGCTGGAGCGATCACGCGGTCGGTCTGTCGCTGGCATGGGCCGGACTGACGATGGCGCTCGCGCAGGCGCTGCTCACGCGGCGCCTCATCCCGCGGTGGGGTGAGCGGCGGGCGATCGTGACGGGGCTCTGCATCGGCATCTGCGGATTCGCCGGGAACGCCGTGGTGCCGCAGGGGTGGATGGTCTACGTGGTGATGACGGTCGCGTGCCTGCAAGGGCTGGTGTTCCCCTCGATGAACGCGACGCTGTCGCAGCTGGTCGCCGCCGACAGCCAGGGAGAATTGCAGGGCGGAGTGGCGAGCTTGCAGAGCGTCGCGGCAATCGTCGGGCCTCCGGTCCTCACCGCCGCGCTGTCGGCGTGGGGGAGCGCGGATGCGCCGGTGTTTCTGCCGGGCGCGCCGTATCTGCTCGCCGCGGCGTTGTCGGTGGCGGCCCTGGCGATCGTGTCCCGCGTCCCCCGCGGGCTGTTCCCGGCGCGATCACCGGCGGGCGGGTCCGCCGCAGCGTAGGGACGCCGGCCCACGGCCGTGCTAGAGTACGCCGTCCGCGCCCGCCCCCCGAGCCGGCCGCACCCGTCACCTCTCCGTGAGTCTGGAGGATTCCCGTGATGCACCGCATCCCGTCTCTCATGCGGTTCGTGGGCGCCGGTGAGGCGACGCCGTGGGTGGTGTCGAGCCTCCTCCTGTTCGCCCTTGCGTGGGGGAGCGCGGCTGCCGCCGCACCTGCCGCACGGTCCGCAAAGCGCACATCCGCCGCTGCGGCGGATCCCTATCTCTGGCTTGAAAACGTCACCGGCCGCCGGGCGCTCGCGTGGGTGACGGCGCAGAATGCGGTCGCCACGGCCGCGGTCACCGCGTCGCCGACATTCGCGTCCACGCAGAGCCGGATGCTCGACATCTTGAACTCGACGACGCGCATCCCGTACGTCACCAAGATCGGCGACTTCTACTACAACCTCTGGCTCGACAAAGATCATCCGCGCGGATTGTGGCGGCGCACCACGCTCGACGAGTATCGCAAGGAGCAGCCGGCGTGGGAGACCGTGCTGGACGTCGACGCGCTCGGGAAGGCCGAGGGCGAGAGCTGGGTGTGGAAGGGTGTGCAACCGCTGGTGCCGACCTACGATCGCTGCTTGATCTCGCTGTCGCGCGGCGGCGCCGATGCGACGGTGGTGCGCGAGTTCGATCTCGCCGCCAAGCAGTTCGTCGCCGACGGGTTCACGCTGCCGGAGAACAAGAGTGATGTCGGCTGGGTGGATCGCGATCACATCTACATCGGCACCGACTTCGGCGCCGGCAGCCTCACGACGTCGGGCTATCCGCGCGTCGCGAAGGTGTGGACGCGCGGCACGCGGCTGGCCGACGCCACGGTGGCCTTCGAGGGCGAGGCGACGGACGTCGCCGCCGGCGTCTACCGCGACCCGACGCCCGGCTTCGTGCGCGACATCGCGCTGCGCTACCCGACGATGTTCAGCAACCAGACATTCCTGCGCCGCGATGGCCAGTGGCTCAAGGTCGACAAGCCGGACGACGCGGACGTCGGTTTCGATCGCGAGTGGCTGTACATCACGCTGCGATCCGATTGGACGCTCGACGGCACGACCTACGCGGGCGGCTCGCTGCTCATCACACGAGCCGACGACTTCCTCGCGGGGCGCCGGGCGTTCGCGGTGCTGTTCGCGCCCACCGCCACCACGTCGCTGCAGAGCGTCGCACCGACACAGGGCGCGCTGCTGGTGAACACGATGGACAACGTGAAGAATCGCGTCGTGGTGTGGACGTTCGTCGAGGGCCGCTGGCAAGCCTCGGCGGTGCCAGGCTTGCCGCGCGTCGGCAGCATCGAGGTGTCGCCAGTGGACCCGCTGGCCTCGGATGACTTCTTCGTCACCAGCACCGACTTCTTGACTCCGACCACGCTGTCACTCGCGACCGTCGGCGGGGGCGAACCGCAGCGGCTCAAGCAGGGGCCGGCGTACTTCGACGCGTCGCCTCTCTCGACCGAGCAACACTTCGCCACGTCGAAGGATGGCACCGTGGTGCCGTACTTCGAGGTGAAGCCGCGCGATCTGCCGCTCGACGGCACCGCGCCGACCATGCTCGAAGGCTATGGCGGCTTCGAGGTCTCGCAACAGCCCTACTACAGTGGCCTCAACGGCGCCGGCTGGCTGGAGCGCGGTGGCGTGTACGTCCTCGCCAACATCCGCGGCGGCGGCGAGTTCGGGCCGCGCTGGCATCAGGCGGCGCTCAAGCAGAACCGCCACCGCGCCTACGAGGATTTCGCCGCGGTCGCCGAAGATCTCATCGCGCGCAAGGTCACGAGTCCGGCGCACCTCGGGTGCATCGGCGGGTCGAACGGCGGATTGCTGGTCGGCAACATGCTGGTGCGGCGGCCGGAGCTCTTCGGCGCCATCGTGTGCGAGCAGCCGCTGCTCGACATGAAGCGGTACAGCCACCTGCTGGCCGGCGCATCGTGGATGGGCGAGTACGGCGATCCCGACAAGCCGGACGAGTGGGCGTACATCAAGACGTTCTCGCCGTATCATCTGGTCTCGCGGTCGGCGACCTATCCGCCGACCCTATTCACCAGCTCGACGCGCGACGACCGTGTCCATCCCGGACACGCCCGCAAGACCGCCGCAAAGCTCCAGGCACAGGGGCACCGCGATATCCTCTTCTACGAAAACGTCGAAGGCGGGCACGCGGGAGCCGCGGACCACACGCAGGCGGCGTTCATGCAAGCGATGGCGTACGAATTCCTCTGGCACCACCTGGCGGCAAAACCGGCCAGCGCGCAATAACCGGCGGCGGCGCACGGCGGCACGACGTCGCCGCGCGCCGGGCCGTTCCCCCAATCTCGTCTCGGAGACCGATCGTGAACTCGCGTGTTCTGATTCTCGCGCGGCTGGGTGCCGCGTGGATGTCGTCGTGTATCGCCGTGGCAGCTGCGCACGGCGCGGAGGTGGCGCCGGTGCGCGCGGCCGTGCACTCCGGCCCGCGCGCGGCGACCAGCGCCACGCCGCCCGCGCTGAGCGGCAAGCTGCTCAAGGAGTGGACGTGGCGCGCGATCGGTCCGGCCAACTGCGGCGGACGCATCAGCGACTTCGCCGTGGTGGAAAAGACGCCGTCCACCTATTACGCCGGCACGGCAACCGGCGGCGCGTTCAAGACCGTCAACAACGGCACCACGTGGACGCCGGTGTTCGACAAGCAGACGACGGCATCGATCGGCGCGATGGCGGTGTGGCAGAAGAATCCCGATGTCGTGTGGATCGGCACCGGCGAACCGAACAACCGCAACTCGTCGGCGTGGGGGGACGGCGTCTATCGCTCGCTCGACGGTGGCGGCACGTGGGAGAATGTCGGCCTCAAGGCGACGCGGCACATCGCGCGCATCGTCACCGATCCCGCCGACAGCGCCACCGTGTACGTCGCCGCGATGGGGAAGCTGTGGGGGCAGAACCCCGAGCGCGGCGTGTTCAAGACCACCGACGCCGGCAAGACGTGGACGCAGGTCATGAAGGTCGATGCGCGCACCGGATGCGTCGACCTAGTGATGGACCCGCGCGACAGCAAGACGCTGTACGCCGCTTTCTATGCCCGCGAGCGCCGCGCCTTCAGCTACACCGCGGGCGGCGAGACCGGCGGCATCTTCAAGACGACGGACGGCGGCACGACGTGGACGAAGTGCACGCAGGGACTGCCGTCGCGCACCGGCCGCATCGGTCTCGACGTGTATCGCGCCAATCCGCGCATCGTCTTCGCGGTGGTGGAGAGCGACAGCGGCGGCGCCATCTCGGTGTTCGACGGCTACAGCAAGGCCGGCGGCGTGTTCCGCAGCGACGATGCCGGCGCGCACTGGACGCGACTGGCACCCTATGCACCGCGCGCGTTCTACTTCAGCCAAATTCGCGTGGCGCCGGACGACTCGAGCAAGGTCTACGTCGCCGGCTTCGACCTGATCGCCAGCGACGATGCAGGCGCGACGTTCCGCGGCGGCGCGACGCGCAACATCCACGGCGACTGTCACGCGCTGTGGATCGATCCGGCGAACTCGAAGCACATGCTGCTCGGCACCGACGGCGGCGTGTACGCGAGCTACGACCGCGCCGCCACCTGGGATTTCCACAACAACCTGGCGATCGGCGAGTTCTACAACATCACGGTGGACATGCAGGATCCGTACTTCGTCTACGGCGGATTGCAGGACAATCAGTCGTGGGCCGGCCCGTCGAAGACCCACGTCGAGGTGGAGCAGTTCTTCGGCGACGGTGGACACCGCGGGATCACGAACGGCGACTGGTTCTGTCTCGGAGGCGGCGATGGCTTCCACGTCGCCGTGGATCCGCAGGATGCGGCGATCGTCTACAACGAATCGCAGGGCGGCGAGTTGATCCGGCAAGACCTGCGCAGCGGCAAGGTGCGCAGTCTCAAGCCGGTCGAGGCCGAGGGCAGCGAGCAATTCCGCTTCAACTGGAATACGCCGGTGGTGATGTCGCCGCACGATCCGACGGTGCTGTGGATGGGCGGCAACCGTCTCTTCAAGCTCACGCACCGGGGCGACGAATGGGCGTTCGCAAGCCCGGACCTCACGACGCGTGATCCCAATAAGATGCTGTCGGTGGGGAGCGGCGCCGAGACGCACTGCACCATCGTGTCGATCTCGGAGTCCGCGGCGAAGGCCGGCGTGCTGTGGTGCGGCACCGACGACGGAAAGCTGTGGACCTCGCCCGACGGTGGGGCCCATTGGACCGATTGCACGGCGAACCTCCCGCGTGGCAAAGGCGCGATGCCGGGCGGCCTGTACGTGAGCAGCATCGACGCCGGACACCAGGATCCGCTGGTCGCGTACGTGACGTTCGATGGACATCGCAGCGATGTCGTGGCGCCGTACGTGTTCGGCACCGCGGACGGCGGCAAGACGTGGCGCTCGCTGAGTGCCGGGTTGCCGGAGTCGACGGTGTGCCAGCGGGTGCGTGAAGGTCTCACCAACCGCGACCTGTTGTACGTCGGCACCGAGCACGATATCTACCTGTCGGTGGACCGTGGCGCGCACTGGACGTCGCTCGGCGAAACCTTGCCGACGGTGGCCGTGGACGACATCGCCATCCACCCGCGCGATCACGATCTCGTCGTCGGCACGCACGGCCGCAGCGTCTGGGTGATGGACGACGTGACACCGTTCGAGCAGTGGACGCCGCGCGTGCTGAGCGATTCGCTCACCTTCTTCGCGCCGCGTCCGGCGGTCGAATACTACACGCGCGGTCTCGGCGGCATCTGGGGCTCGCGCCTGTGGGCGGCGAAGAATCCGGCATTCGGGGCCTACTTCGACTACTTCGTCGCCGAGGAGATCGAGGGCGGCGTGTCGATCGCGCTCGCCGACTCCGCCGGCCACACGCTGAAGACGCTGACCGGCGACGGCAAGCCGGGCCTCCATCGCGTCACCTGGGACTTCTCGGTCGGCGAGCCCTGGCAGCGGCTGTCGCGGCCGCAGTGGGAGGGCCAGCCGGCGTATCCCGCGCCTGGCACCTACACGGCGACGTTGACCTACGGCGACAAGCGCCAGGCGCTCAAGCAGACCTTCGAGGTGCGCGAGGTGCCCGGCACGGCGGATCCCCGGTGAGTGCGCGGGTTGCCTTCGCGGTCGATGCCACCGGCCTCTATGTCGATGACGCCTGCGCCGTGTCGGCGCTCGCGGAACGCGATGTCGTCGTCGACGCGGTTCGCTGGAACGATCCCGCGGTCGACTGGGCCTCCTTCGACGCCGTGCTGCCGCGCTCGACGTGGGACTACTACCACCACGCCGAGGCGTTCGCGGCGTGGATTCGCCGCACCGCGTCGCTGACGCACGTATTCAATCCGCCCGCCGCCGTCTTGTGGAACGCGCACAAGTCGTATCTCGGCGAACTCGCGCGTGCCGGCGTGCCGACGGTGCCGACGGTGTGGCTGTGGCGCGACGCGCTGGACGACATCCCGGCGCGGCTTGCCGCGGTCCCGTGGGAGCAGGCGATCTTCAAGCCGGCGGTCAGCGCCGGCGCGTACGGCCTGCTGCACGTCGCGCGCGGCGACACCACCACGCATGACGAAATCGCCCAGTTGGTCTCCCACGGCGACGGCATGCTGCAGCCGTACCTGCCGCTGCTCGCCTGCGAAGGGGAAACGAGTCTGCTCTACTTCGACGGCGAGTTCAGTCATGCGGTGCGGCGGCCGTCGCCGTTCGCGCACGGCATGCAGGTGGCGGGTACCGGCGAGTGTGTCACCCCGACACCGGGGGAGCGCGCCGTCGCCGACCAGGCGCTCGCCACCTTGCCGCCGGATCTCCTCTACGCGCGCATCGACCTCGCGCCGAGCGGCCTCGCGGGTCCGCTGGTGATGGAGATCGAGTTGATCGAGCCGTCGCTGTTCTTCCGCTTTTCGCCGGACGGCACGGCGCGTTTCGCCGAGGGGTTGACCGCGCGCATCGGGCACGCCTGAGCCCTGCCGGACGGGTCCGATCCGCGATCCGGACCCGTCCGGTCCCGCGCGGTCTGGTAGACTGCCGCGCATGCAAAAGACGACTACCCGCCACCATGCGAAGGTGGCCAACGCCCTTCGGCGCAATATCGCCATCATCGCCCACGTCGACCATGGCAAGACCACGCTCGTCGACACTATGTTGCAGCAGAGCGGCACCTTCCGCGCGAACGAGCGCGTCGCCGAGCGCGCGATGGACAACATCGACCTCGAGCGCGAACGCGGCATCACGATCATGGCGAAGAACACCGCGCTCCACTACAACGACACGCTGATCAACATCGTCGATACGCCCGGCCACGCCGACTTCGGCGGGGAAGTCGAGCGCACGCTGTCGATGGTGGACGGGGTGATTCTCCTCGTCGATGCGAGCGAAGGCCCGTTGCCGCAGACGCGGTTCGTGTTGCGCAAGGCGCTCGACCGCCGCTTGGCGCCGATCGTCGTCATCAACAAGATCGACCGCTCCGACGCGCGCGCGCCGGAGGTGCTGAACGAAGTCTACGACCTGTTCATCGATCTCGATGCCACCGACGAGCAGCTCGAGTTCCCGGTGCTCTACGCGAGCGGCCGCGCCGGTACCTGTTCGCTCGACCTCGCGACGCCGGGCACCGACTTGCGCCCGCTCTTCGACGCGATCCTCGAGGAAGTGCCGCCGCCGCACGGCGACGTCGATGCGCCGCTGCAGATGCTGGTGGCCAACCTCGATTCGAGCGATTTCCTCGGCCGCATCGCGATCGGCCGCATCTTCAACGGCCGCTTGCGCGCCAGCGACACCGTCACCGTGCTGCGCGAGGACGCCGAGATCCAAACCGGCAAGATCACCAAGCTGCTGATGTTCGACGGCCTCAAGCGCGCCGAGGTCGCGGAGGCCGCGGCGGGCGACATCGTCTGCATCGCCGGCGTCGAGCAGGCCACCATCGGCGACACCATCGCCGACACCGAAGCGAAGATCGTCATCCCGTCGATCAAGGTCGACGAGCCGACGGTGTCGATGGTGTTCAGCGTCAACAACTCGCCGTTCTCGGGGCGCGAAGGCCAGTACGTCACCTCACGCAACCTGCGCGAGCGTCTCTACAAGGAACTCCTCGGCAACGTCTCGCTGCGTATCGAGGACACCGATTCGCCCGACCAGTTCCTGGTCGTCGGCCGCGGCGAACTCCAGTTGTCGATCCTCATCGAGATGATGCGCCGCGAAGGCTTCGAGATGTCGGTGTCGCGCCCGCAGATCGTCACGCGCGAGAAGGACGGCGTGAAGCAGGAGCCGATCGAGGACTTGGTGATCGACGTCGCCGAGGAATACCAAGGCATGGTGATTTCGCTCGCCGGCGGCCGTCGCGGCACCATGACCAAGATGGTGAACCACGGCTCCGGCCGCGTGCGCCTCGAGTTCCGCATTCCGGCGCGCGGGCTGATCGGTTTCCGTTCGCAGTTCCTCACCGACACCCGCGGCACCGGCATCATGAACCACATCTTCGCCGGGTGGGAGCCGTGGAGCGGCGCGATTCCGTCGCGCGTCGAGGGCGTGCTGGTGGCGGACCGCGCCGGCGTCGCCACCGGCTACGCGATCTACAACCTGCAGGAGCGCGGCGAGATCTTCATCGACCCGGGCACCGCCGTGTACGAAGGCATGATCATCGGCGAGAACGCGCGCGAGATGGACATGGACGTCAACGTGACGAAGGAGAAGAAGCTGACCAACATGCGGGCCAGCGGCTCCGACGACGCGCTGCGCCTGGTGCCGCCGCGTAAGCTATCGCTCGAGCAGGCCATCGAGTTCATCAACGACGACGAACTCGTCGAGGTGACGCCACAATCGCTGCGTCTGCGCAAGCGCGTCCTCGACCAGAACAAGCGGGCGAAGACGGACAAGTAGCGCCGGCCGCACCCCGGGCCGTGTCCGCCGGGCGCCGGCCCCATGGTCCGCCCGGCCACCTGGCATGGATCGGGACGGCCCCCTGGCGTTTCGGCTATCCTTCGCCGCATTCCGTGGACGGCTCGGCGGCGATGACCGCCGTGCGCTCACTCGACTTCCACGCGGGCGCTTCCCAGTCAGCGCCCCTCAGGACCGAAGGACGAACCCATGAACATTGTGGTGTGCGTCAAGCACGTGCCCGACACCGAGACGGTCATCAAGATCACCGGTGACGGCAAGGGCATCGAGCAGGCCGGCATCAAGTGGGTGCTCAATCCCTACGACGAATTCGCCGTCGAGGCGGCGCTCCAGCTCAAGGAAAAGTCGGGCGGAGACGTCACCGTCATCGCCCTCGGCCCCGATGGCGCGAGCGCCACGCTGCGCACCGCGCTGGCGATGGGCGCCGACAAGGCGATCCTCGTCAAGGGCGACGCCGGCTTCAGCACGGGGCTGGGCGTGGCCAAGGCGCTCGCCGAGGTCATCAAGCCGCTCGGCGCGGACGTCGTGTTCTTCGGCAGCCGCAGCGTCGACGACGACAACGCGCAGGTCGGCCCGATGGTCGCCACGCTGCTCGACCTGCCGTGCGCGACCACCGTCACCAAGCTCGAGATCGACGGCGGCACCGCGACGTTCGAGCGCCCGATCGAAGGCGGCGTCGAGAGCGGTACCACGCCGTTGCCCGCCGTGTTCACCTGCCACAAGGGCCTCAACGAGCCGCGCTACGCCTCGCTCAAGGGCATCATGGCGGCGAAGAAGAAGCCGATCGACGAGGTCGCCGCGCCGGCCATCGCGCCGGAGCTCGAACTCGTCTCGCTCGCGTTCCCGCCGGAGCGCCCGCCCGGCAAGGTTGTGGGCGAAGGCGTCGCCGCCGTGGCGGAACTGGTGCGCTTGCTGCGCGAAGAAGCCAAGGTCATCTAACCGGATCGGAAAGGAGAGGACGAAGATGGGTCAGATTCTCGTATTCGCCGAACAGCGATCCGGTGCGTTGCGCGCGACGGCCGCCGAAGCGGTGTCGGTGGCGCGCGGCGTCGCGAACGATCTCGGCGCCTCGCTGACGGCCGTGTTGATCGGCAGCGGCGTCGCGGGTTTGGCGAGCGAACTCGGACAGTACGGCGCCGACCGCGTCGTCGTGTACGACCACGCGGACCTCGAGATGTTCGCCCCGGCGGCCTATGCACGCTGCCTGGCGGATGCGGCGACGGAGTGCGGCGCCGCCGTGGTGCTCGGGTCGTCGAGCGCGATGGGCAAGGACTTGTTGCCGCGCGTCGCGGCACTACTCGATGCGGCGTGCGTCAGTGACGCAACCGGCGTCGCGGTGCAGGGCGGCCGCGTGGTGTTCAGTCGTCCGGTGTACGCCGGCAAGGCGGTGATCACGCAGGCGGCGACCACGCCGGTGGTGGTCGGCGGACTGCGCCCGAAGGTGTTCGGCGTCAAGCCATCGGCGGCGCCGGGCGCCGTGGAAACCAAGGCGCCGGCTCTCGCCGCGGGCGATCTGCGTGTCAAGACGACGGGTGTCGCGAAGGCGAGCGGGGACGCGCTCGACGTCGCCGAAGCCGACGTCATCGTCGCCGGCGGCCGCTCGCTGAAGTCGGCGGAAGGCTTCGAGATGCTGGAGCAGACCGCGAAGATCCTCGGTGCCGCGGTCGGCGCCTCGCGTGCCGCGGTGGACGCCGGCTACCGGCCGCACCGCGATCAGGTCGGCCTCACCGGCAAGCTGGTGTCGCCGTCGCTCTACATCGCGGTGGGCATCAGCGGCGCCATCCAGCACCTTGCCGGCATGACCGGCAGCAAGGTCATCGTCGCCATCAACAAGGATGCCGAGTGTCCGATGGTGAAGAAGGCGACCTACACGGTGCTCGGCGATCTGTTCGAGATCATGCCGGCGTTGAATGCGGAACTCGCGAAGGTGGTGGGGCACTAAAGCGCCCTGCCGCACGCGCGACGGCCGGCGTCCCCGAGGGGGCGCCGGCCGTTTGCGTTGTGCGCCCCGATCTCCACGAGACATCGGGAGGTGTCCTACGCGGCGCGGGCGCGATCCTCTCCGCCGGCGGTGCTCCAGCGCCGCACCATCGCCTGCAGATCCTCGAAGCGCACCGGCTTCGGCAGGAAATCGTCCATGCCGGCCGCGAGACAGGTGTCGCGGTCGCCTTCGAGTGCGTTCGCGGTGAGCGCGATGATCGGCGTCCGCCGGCCGGAGGCTTCGATGGAACGGATCTGGCGCGTCGCGTCGTAGCCGTCGAGGCCCGGCATCTGACAATCCATGAACACCAGGTCGAAGGACTGCGCGACATACTGGGCCACGCCTTCGGTCCCGTCGCTGGCGACCGTGACGTCGCAACCGCACTGGCGCAACATGCGCGATGCCACCATCTGGTTGATCGCATTGTCCTCGACGACGAGGACGCGCAATGCGGGGGCGTCGTCGGCCTCCGTGGCGGCCGGCGGTGCCGGAGGGGCCGTCGCGGACGCCAGGGTCCCCTCCAGCGTGATGAATGCCGGCGCATCCGGCCCGACCGCGGCGACCAGCAAGTCGCGAAGCCGCGGGGCACTCCAGGGGCGCGTGATCCACCCATCCGCGCCGGCGCGCGTCAGGCGATCGCGATTGCCCAGGGCGGTGTGCGAACCGACGAGCAGGATGCGCGGGTGACCGCAGCTGCTGTCGTCGCGCAGGGCACGGACAGCGTCGTCCCCGCCACCGGGCAGCGATTCGCCCACCAAGGCCAATCGCACGGGGTCGCCGGTCCGTTCCGCATCGCGCAGCACGAGCCGCACTTGTTCCCAAGACGCGGCCTCATCGACTCGCGCGCCCCATGCCACCAACCACTCGCGTAGGGCGGCGTGATTCGCGCGCGCGTCGTCGGCCACCAGTATGCGGACGTCGCGAAGCGCTTCGACGGCGCGTACCGGCGTCGCGGCTGGCGCCAGCGGCAGCCGCAGCGAAATCCAGAACGTCGACCCGTCGCCTTCGACCGACTCCACGCCGATGCTGCCGCCCATGAGGTCGACGAGACGGCGGCTGATCGCCAGCCCGAGGCCGGTGCCGCCGAAGCGGCGGCTCGTCGAGGCGTCGGCCTGCGTGAACGGCTGGAAGAGCGCGCGCTGGGTCTCCGGCGAGATGCCGATGCCGGTGTCGCTGACGCGCAGTTGGAGCGCGGCCGAGCCGTCGGCCTGCGCGCTGCCGCTGACGTCGAGTGAGACATGTCCGTGCTCGGTGAATTTGAGAGCGTTGCCCAACAGATTGAGCAGCACCTGGCGCACACGGCCGGCGTCACCGACGACCTGCGTCGGGACCCACGGCGGGTAATGCATCGACAGATCGATCTTCTTCTCGGCCGCGCGCGGCATCATCAACCCGCAGACGTCGCGGCATGCCGCCGCGAGATCGAACGGCCGTTCGTCGAGCACCATGCGACCGGCTTCGATCTTCGAGAAGTCGAGGACGTCGTTCAGAATCGTGAGCAAGGCGTCGGCGGAGGTGCTGATCGTCTGCACGTACTCGCGCTGTTCCTGGCTGAGAGGTGTCTGGAGCAAGAACGACGTCATCCCCATGACGCCGTTCATCGGGGTCCGGATCTCGTGCGACATCGTCGCCAGGAATTCGCTCTTGGCACGGCTCGCCGCATCCGCCGCGTCACGTGCCTGCCGCAATTCCTCCTCGCTGCGGCGCCGCGCAGTGACGTCCTCGAGCACACAGGCGAAGCGCGGGTATTGCGCGGTGGTGTCGGGAAGGGGATACACCGCTCCGGCCAGTGATTGCCACGCCTCGCCTTCGCCGCGCGTGAACTCGATGGGCACTGGTTGCTGCGCATCGCGGGCGCGGCGCACGGCTTCCACCCACGTCGCGACCTCCGGACCTTCCATGACCAGTGCCGGGTGGACGGGGTGCGCGCCGGCGTGCTCGCCTCGCACGGGCGAACTGATCGTGCCGACGAATGACGACAGCCGATCGTTGTAGAGCAAGTGGTGGATGGTCCCGGCGCGTTCGTTCCATTCGAGAATGCCGCGCATCATGCTGCCGCCATCGAAGAATGCCCGCAGCAGCAGCTCGTTCTCGCGCAGGCGGAGATGCGAGTGCGCAAGCGAATCGAGCATCGCATTGATCGAACGCGCGAAATCGGCGAATTCATCGTTGCCCGGCACGCTCACCCGTTCGCTATGGCGGCCTTCACGGGCGATGGCGTCCGCCTGGACGGTCAGCGACCCGAGACGCGAGAACACGCGATGGTCGAGGATCGCGCGCACCAAGCCGCCGAGCACGAGCAGCGTGAGGAGCACCGAGGCCATTTGCAGCATGAGTTCGCTGACGCCTTCGCGCCACACGTCACGCGGGTCGGTCACCTGCACGAACAGCGCCGGCGCGCCGCGCCAGTCGGGGAAGGTCGCGTAGCCGGCGATCCGCTGTCCGTCGAGGACTTGGGTGGTGACCGGATGCGCGCCAATTGGAACGTCGAGGGCGGCGCGTGCCGCGGCCGGCACCATGCGATCGTCCAGGCTGCGCAGCGTGATCCCGAGGTGCGTACGTGTGCTGAGGGCCGTGCACGCGGCATCGTTGAGGAGCCGTCCGAAGATCAACACACCGCGCGGCGGCCGGTCGCGATCATTGTTGAGGATAGGCTGCGCTGCAAAGAGAATCGGGCCGCGCGGCGTGGAGAAGGCGCCAGAGCGTGTTTCGGCCGGCGCGATATGCCGGGTAGGCCCGTCTGGCGCGATGAACGCCCGCACGATTTCCGGGTCCACCGGGACGATCTGCCGATGGATGCGATCCGGCGCGTAACTTGCCACCAATTGTCCGCGTGCATCGATGAGCAACATGAGATCGATGCGCAGGGCCTCGTAGCTGTCATAGGCGAGGTTGTCGTCGGGCCACGCCGGATTCTCCCCGCCGACGAATTTGTACGTCTCGGTCCACGCGCCCCAGTCGGTGCACCGCGAGGCGAGGTCCTCGGCGGATTCATCGAGTGCGTTCAACACGCGGAGGGCATCGCGCGTCACGCTGCGGTCCTCGAGTGCGCGGAGGCGATGCAAGGTGAACGTCGTCAACACGGCGCCGAGCACTAGCGCCAGCGCCAGGTAGGCGGTTCCGAGCTTCACCAAGATGTCGCGGCGCAGCTTCACGGACGCGCACCTCGACGCGCCGGCGGCGCCGGGCGGGCGGGGCCGAATGGACGAGACGGCGTAAGGGACGCGGCTGCGCACCCCAGACGAGTGTCTGGTGCTGACATGGGAGATCCTTCTCTTTCAGTTCCGCCCGTGCCCCACCGCGGCGTCGGGAGGCGCGCGGGGGTGGCGGTCGCAGAGAGTATCGGCACACGACCGGGCAGGTCGCGGCGCCGCCCGGCGATCGTGCAATTTGCATGGCCGCGACGCGCTATCTGCCGCGCCGCCGGTCGTGGCGGCCCGCCCAACTCAGCCGCGACACGCTCCCGGCTTTTCGGTATTGTCGCGCGGTTACGGCCGTCCACCCCCGAGGAGCATGGCGATGGTACGCATCGGAACCCTCTACGACGTGTGTCTCGCAAACGGCGCCGCCCGCGACGCCAAGACCTGCTACATGGCCAAGGAAGATGGGCGGTGGAAGGAGTACTCCTACGAGTACTTCCTCGATCGCGTCGAAGCGCTCGGGCTGGCCTTCCACGAAGCCGGCCTGCAGCACGGCGATCGCGTCGCCATCCTGTGCGAGAACCGCCCGGAGTGGTTCTGGACCGACATGGCGGCGGTGGCCATCGGCCTCGCGTCGGCTCCGATCTATCCGAGCTATCCTGCCAACCGCGTCCAGTCGTTGCTCAACGACAGCGGTGCCAAGGCGATCGTGGTCTCCAACACCACCCAGCTGGCGAAGGTGCTGGAAGTGCGCGCGCACTGTCCGGCGCTGACCCACGTGATCGTCTGCGAGGCAGCGGCGGCACGCGGCCACGACAACGTGCTCGCGATGGAGGAGATGGTGGCGCGGGGCCGCGCCCTGCGCGAGCGCCAGCCGGGATTGCACGCCGATCTGATCGGCCGCGTCACGCCGGAGGATCTCGCTACCATCATCTACACCTCCGGCACCACCGGCGTCGAAAAGGGCGCCATGCTCACGCACGCCAATTTCACGTCCAACGTGAGCGCGGGTCTCAGTCTCATCAAGGTCCTGCCGACCGACTCGTCGCTGTCGTTCCTGCCGCTGTCGCATGTGCTCGAACGCACCGGCGACTACTACGTGATGCTCGCGGCCCACGCCTGCGTCGCGTTCGCCGAGAGTGTCGACGCGCTGGCCGCCAACATGATGGAAGTGCGGCCGACGCTCCTCTTCTCCGTGCCGCGCGTGCTGGAGAAGATCAACGCCCGCGTCATGGATACCATTCGCGCCGAAAGTCCGCTGAAGCAGGGCATCTTCTCGTGGGCGATGGGTGTCGGAAAGGCGTGCCGCGGCGACGCCACGAAGGGCGGCTTCCAGTACACGCTCGCCAACAAGCTCGTGTTCGGCAAGATCCGCGAGAAAACCGGCGGCCGCCTGCGCCTCGTGATCTCCGGCGGCGCGCCGCTGTCGAAGGAGATCGGCGAGTTCTTCGAGGCCATCGGTCTGGTGGTGCTCGAAGGCTACGGCCTCACCGAAACCGCGCCGGTGCTGGCGATCAATACGATCGAGCACCGCAAGTACGGCACCGTCGGCCGTGCGATTCCCGGTGTCGAACTCCGCATCGCCTCCGACGGCGAAATCCTCGCCAAGGGTCCGAACGTCATGAAGGGCTACTGGCAGAAGCCCGAGGCCACGGCGGAGGCCATCGACGCCGAGGGCTGGTTCCACACCGGCGATGTCGGCCACATCGATGCCGACGGCTTCCTCGCCATCACCGATCGCAAGAAGGACATCCTCATCCTGTCGACGGGGAAGAACGTCGCGCCGCAAGCGGTGGAGGCGCGCTTCAAGACCAGCGAATGGGTGAACCAGATCCTGGTGCTCGGCGACAAGCAGAAGTACGTCACCGCGCTCATCGTGCCGCAGATGGACAAGGTCCGCGAGTTCGCGCAAGCGCACGGGCTGCCGACCAATCCGCCGGAAGCCGCGCTGACGCACCCGACGTTGATAGCCGAGGTCAAGAAGCACGTCGACGCGCGCTGCGCCGATCTCGCGCAGTTCGAGCGCATCAAGAAGTTCGCGCTGCTCGGGCGCGAGTTCACCATCGACGACGGTTCGATGACGCCGACCCTCAAGCTGCGCCGCCGCCAGATCGTCGAACGCTTCGGCGAGTTGGTGATGCAACTCTACGACGGCAGCGATCCGGATGCCGCGACGCCGCACTAGGAGAGCGGAATGATTCTCGAACAGCTCAAGCTCGGCCCCCTCGACAACTTCGTGTACCTGATCGGCGATCCGGTGACCGCGCAAGGCGCGGTCATCGACCCTGGCTGGGACATCGACCTCATCGTGCGGCGGGCCGAGGAGCGCGGATTCGAGATCGCGCACGCGTTGGTGACGCATTCGCATCCCGACCACATCCAAGGCGTCGGCGAGATCGCGCGGCGCTGCGGCGCGCGGGTCGCCATGCACGCCAGCGCTCCACTCGGAAAGGATGACGGCGTCGCCGAGGGCGATGTGCTGCGCATCGGCGGGCTGGACGTGCGCGTGCTGCACACGCCGGGACATCTCACCGACAGCGTGTGCTACGTCGTCGAGGGACACATCTTCACCGGCGATACGCTGTTCGTCGGCGAATGCGGCCGCACCGACTTTGCCGGCGGCTCCAGCGAGGTGATGTGGGAATCGCTGATGCGGCTGCGCGACCTCGATCCGTCGCTGGTGGTGTGCAGCGGTCACGACTACGGCACGACACCGCTGTCGACGATCGGCGACGAACGCCGCACCAACTACACGTTGGCCGATCGCACGCGCGAGGAGTTCGTGCGATTCATGCGCGAGCCGTGAGCGACGCCGCCGCGCGTTCGCAAAAGGACGAAGTGCGGGCGATGTTCGGCCGCATCGCCGATGGCTACACGGCGCTGAAGGAGCGCAACGATCGCGAGTCGCACGAACGTCTGCTCCACGCCGCGGCGCCGCGGCCGGGCGAGACGTGTCTCGACATGGGAGCCGGCCCCGGCTTCGTGAGCGCCATGGTCGCGGCGCGGGGCGCGTTCACCCTTGCCAGCGATCTGACTCCGCGGTTTCTCGCCAAGGCCGCGGAACGCGCGCGAACCGTGCCGCACGGCCGGCTGGTGTGTGTGGCCGCGGACGCCGAGGCGTTGCCGCTGCCGGATGCCTCCATCGATCTGGTGATCAGCCACAAGGCGCTCCACCACTTCGGCGACGCGCCGCACGTGTTGGGCGAGGCACGGCGCGTCCTGCGTCCGGGAGGACGCATCGCCACCTCGGACACGCTCTCCGCCGATGACATCACCCGCGCCACCGCGCACAATCATGTCGAACGCGTTCGCGATCCGTCGCACGTCTGGATGTACGGCATCGAGGCGTTGCGCGTGTTGCACGAGGCGGCGGGCTTTACCGTCGACGAGATCGTGCTCTACGGCGACGAGCAGCCGGTCGAGTGGTGGCTCGCGGTGGCCCATCCGCCCGACGACGTGCGCGCCGAAGTCGTGCGCCTCCTCCGCCAGTCGATGGCCGAGGGCGACAGCAGTGGCATGGGGATTTCGGAGCGCGAAGGCGCACTCTGGTTTCAGCGACGCGAAGCAGTCGTCATCGCCCGGCGGTGAGCCGGGCCAGCAGGAGGAGTCGTGCAATGCGCGTGAGAGGGCTCAGTGTGGTCGCGGCGTTCTGCCTGGCGGTGTGGTGCGATCCGGCGGCTGCGGCCCGCACGATCGGATTCGCCGGCGTCGGATTCGGCGCGCCGGACGAGGGCGAGCCGCAAGGGTCTGTCAACTTCACCGCCGGCGTGATGCGGCAACTGCCGGGGCAGCGCGAAGCCATCGGTCTCGAGGTGAGCTATCAGGACTTCGGCGACGATCACTCGTGGCAGTCCGGTCAGTCGGTCATCCCGGTGACGATGCAGGTCTACTCGCCGATCGGCGTGAACCGGCACCGCATGGCGTATCTGACGGTCGGCGGGGGCGCGTACGTGTGGCACCACGAGTACCCCGTCTACACGCTCTTCCAGCCGGCGGTCGCGGATGGCTTCGCCCCCGGTCCGTACACGATGTCCGACGACCACGTGAGCGGCGGGTTCAACGCAGGCGTCGGCATCAAGTCGCGTACGCGGCGCGGCACGCCGTCGGTCGGCGTCGACCTGCGCTATCACGGGCTGTGGCCGCACGGCTATCTGGGATTGTGGACGGCGGGCGCGCGGCTCTACTTCTAAACGCGAACGGCACGCCCGGTGACCCGAGCGTGCCGTCGTGCGCACGGCGCGAGGGGCGCTACACGCCCATGATGTGATAGCCGGCGTCGACGTGCAGCGTTTCGCCGGTGATGCCGCTCGCCATGTCGGAGAGCAGGAAGAGCGTGGCCTTGCCGACTTCTTCCTTGTGAATGTTGCGGTGGAGCGGCGCGCGGTAGCGGTGGTGGGAGAGCGCGTGACCGAAACCGCTGATGCCGGCGCTCGCCAGCGTCTTGACCGGACCGGCGCTGACCGCGTTGACGCGGATGTGATCGTGGCCGAACTCGAACGCCAGCTGCCGCACGTGGTGCTCGAGCGCCGCCTTCGCCGCGCCCATCACGTTGTAATTCGGGAACACCTTTTCCGCGGCGAGGAACGACATCGTCACCATCGCCGCGCCTTCCTTCATGAACGGCTTGAGCGCACGCGCCATCGCCACGAAGCTGTACGCGCTGATGTCCATCGCCACGCGGTAGCCCTCGCGTGTCGTCTGCGACATCGCGCCGGACTCGAGATCCTCCTTGTTGGCGAAGGCGATCGAGTGGACGAACATGTCGATCGTCCCGCCGGCCTGCTCGGCGACGGTGGCGATGGCGGCGTCGATCTGCGCGTCCTCGGTCACGTCGCACGGAACGAGGATGGTGCCCGGCATGTCCGCGGTCAGTTTCTCCACGCTCTCCTTGAGGCGCTCGCCCTGGTAGGTGAGGGCGAGCCGCGCGCCGGCGTCGCGCAACGACTGCGCGGCGCCCCAAGCGAGGCTGCGGTGATTGGCGACACCCGCGACCAGCGCGGTCTTGCCGGTGAGATCGATTCCGTACACGAGGGTTCTCCTTGGGTCCGCGTGGCCGCCGGGACACCCGACAGCGTGAGACGCCGGGACCGTACCCGCCGCGGCGCGGCGGGTCAACCCATCTAAGGCGTGCCTAAGTCGAGTGAGGGGCGCCTAACAACATGCCTGGAGCCAGAGCGCGGCTGCGGCGCGGTTGTCCGCGAACGGCGTGTTGCCGACATACAATTGCGTCCCGAACACCCAGGTCGGCGCGAGCTGCACGCCGAGCACTTCGGCATCACGGTCGGCGGTCCGCAGCGCATCGGCGCCGTGGTCGCGGTCGAGCGCGCGGCGGAACGCCCCGGCGTCGAGCCCCACATCACCGGCGATGACGGTCAGAGTGTGGATGTCGCCGATATCGCGCCGCTCGCGCCAGTGCGCGGCGAAGACGGCATCGCGATACGCCTCGCCGAACCCTGCCTCCTCGGCGAACACCGAGCCGAGCAGCGCGCAGCGTGAGTTGGCGCGCACCGCCGGTGGCTGAATGGGGAGTTCGATCTCGGTGGCCAGCGCCTGCACGCGCTCGCTGACCGTGGTCGCGGTGTGGCGTTGCGATGGCCGTGTGGTCGCCGGATACAACTCCCACGGCCGCCATCGCACCTCCAATCCGAATTCGCGCCGCAGCAATCGCGCCCGTGCCGAGGCGATGTACACATACGGACACACGAAGTCGAAGAACACATCGACCATCACGACAGGGACGTCCTTTCCCGAACGCGGCACGCCGCGATTAGAGGTGGCGCAACTCGCTCGTTGCGTCGGCGCCGTCCGGCGGCAGCGGATGCTCGTGATGCCACGCCTGCTGCAGGATCTCCGCCGCCACGCCTCGGCCTCCGAGCCCGAACGCCAACGCCAGCGCCAACACGACACCGCCGAACAGGATCGAGAACGCGTCGCGCACCACGTCAGGCGCCAGGCCGAGATGCTCGAGCGCGAGCGCCGTCGAGAACAACACGATCAGCCCTTCGACGCCCGCCGCGATCCACCGCGCCGCGCGCAGGTGCGCGTTCGCCGCGGCGATCAGGGCCGCGCGTCCGAAGAACCGGCTCACGATGTATCCGCCCGCCGCGATCAACAGGGCGACCACCAAGCGCTCGAGGAAGGTCACCGACGCGTCCACCGCGTTGTCGACCTGCGCGACCTGCAATGCGGTGAGCCCTTGCAGCACGCCGCCCGCGAGCACCAGCCCCGACGCCATCGACGCGACCGCGTCGGTCGGCGTGATCTCGCTGCCGCCCTGGCGCACCAGACGCGTGAGGCCCCAGCGGTGCGCCGTGACGTCGAAGTCCACGCGGCGCAATAGCGCGCGCATCAGCCAGCGCACGATGCGCGCCGCCAGCACGCCGAGCACCACGAACACGACGCACGCCACCGCACGCGGCGCCAGGCCGAGCGCCGCGTCGACCCAGGTGCGGAACGTCTCCGCCAATCCCTGCAGGAAGACTTCCATCGCTCACATCCTCCCTTGGCGCGGGGCCGCGCTCAGCGTTGCCACTCGCGTTCGAGGCCGGGCTTGCCGGCGGCAAACGCATCGGCGAGTCCGCGCACGCCGGCCTCGACTTGATCCGCGTCCCAGTCGGCGCTTTCGAGCAGATACGATCCGACTTTGCCCATGTACAGCGGCGTCAGCGAGCGCAGCAAGTGCTCGCGCGGCATCACGCGCCGATGATACGCCGCCGCGAATTGCGCCACGACCCGCACCCACAGCTCGTCGGGGAAGCGGAAGGTCACGGTCTTGAGATGCGACAGCGCGCCGAGCGCCCGCATGGTGTCGGGCGACAAGATCTCGCGCCACACCGGCGGCAGCACGTTCTGCCCGTAGCGGAACGCGTTGATGATCCGCTCGACGTTGACGTTGATCGGATCGACGCTCACCGCGTACTCGAAGCCGTACGCCGGCACGGTGCGCACGCCGCGCTGCCCGAGCCACACCGCGGTGAGCTCCTCCATCAGCGCGAACACCGGCCCGACGGTTTCGACCACGAGATCGCCCGGATCCACCGGCTTGGCCGACGGCGCGTGGATCTTCGCCCCGAGGAACGACTGCGCGGGCTTCCAGCCGTCGGCGAGCGCATGTGTCACCAGCCACACGTCGATCGCGTAGCGCGACACGTCGGTTTCCCACACGTCCTGCGCGAGCAGATCGGGAATCCGCGCGCCGGACAGCGCGATGTCGCCGCCGGTCACCTGCCGCACGTCGACACCGTACAACCCGCGCGTCAGCGGATAGAGCAGCAGCGTGTTGAGCAACCCGTCGTACTTGTGGCGCGCGTAACGGGGGAGCACGAGGTCGATCTCGTCGTGCAGTACCGGATGGAGCAGCGATTCGATCCACTCCGGCGTGATGCTGCGCGTGTCGGCGTCGACGATCGCGACGGCGCGCGCGCCGAGCCGCTGCGCGGTGTCGAGGATCGTGCGGAAGGCGTTGCCGCGGGCGGGCACGCCGTCGTACGACGTGACGATGCGGTGCACCGGATACAGCGGATGCTGCACGAAGACGGTGTGGAGATCGCCGGTATCGGTGTCTTGCGCGCGCTCCGGCGTGCCGTCGGTGGAGCCGCCGTCGGAGTTGAGCACGACCGAGGTGAGGCCGGGGAAGTACTTCTGCACGCCGGCGCTGACCGCGCGCAGCACGTGCGCGATCGACCCCGCGTTGTTGAAGGAGGGGATGCCGACCACGATGTCGGCGCGCCCGATCTCTCCCAGACGGGAGACGAGTGCGGGGCGAAGGACCGCCGGATTGGGCATGGCGGGACGTGCACCTCCTGTGTCACGCGCGCTCGGGACGCCGGGATGGCGGGCGAGCGCGCGGAGCCTAACAAACGGGACGCCGGCACGCCAGGCACGCCGCCGCGCCGCAGCGCGCCGTCCGCCGGCCTCCGGCACGGCTCAGATTGACGGCCGGGGGGCGATGTGCCTAGCATCGGTCGAGCAGTTATCGGCGCCTGGCGCCTGAACAACAGACAAGGTCCTTCGGCCGGAGGGAACCTGATCATGACGACGCAGAACCCGTGGCGGCTCCTCGCCACATTGAGCGAAGTCGTAGTGGCCGCCTGTCTGCTCCTCACTCCACCGCTCGCGTGGGCGCAAAATCCCGCGGGCGATGCGCCTGACAAGAGCGCGACCCGCGGCATCTCCTCGACGACGGGCCCCTCCTACGCGGGTGGCGACAGCTACTCGCGCACCGCTCCCACCCGGTGGGCCGACGCCCTCTACGACGACATCCTGCCGAACAAGCCCGAACTGATCCCGGTGGCGAACGGCCGCGGCAAAAAGCCCCACGACTTCGTCAAACTCCTCCCGACACCCGCGGCCGTGTTCCGCCTCACCTCACCGGGCGAGACGGTGCTCCGCCTCAGCCTCAGTGCGTTGGCGCATGCCGACAAACTCGATGATCCGACGTTGGCCGTGGACGCCCGTGTCGATGGCGGCCCCGTGACCAACATGACCTTCAAGGCGAAGAAGTTCAAATCCGTGATCGCGGGCACCGACAGCACGTGCTGGATGTCCGAGGCGCAGGATCTCTACCTGCCGCTGGCCGAAGGTGCCCATGTGGTCGAGATCGTCGACGCGCAGCGCAACGCGGCGGTCACGGTACTCGGCACGTTCGCGGTGCCGAGCGGCACGCCGCCGCGCTAGTCCCGGACGAGGGCGGCGCCGCGCACACCGCCGCGCCGCCCTCGCTCACATCGCCCGGTCGAGGACCTTGCGCACCACGCCACCGGGCATGAGTTCGCGCAGCCGCGCCTTCTCTTCCGCCGTCAGCACGCGGAAGGCGCGGATCAACACGCCGTAAAGCAGCAACCCGCCGCCGCCCCCCGCCATCACCCACACCGCCGGGGGCAACTGCACCACGCGTTGCAGACCGAGCAAGACGGCGGCGGTCACGACGGCGGCGAGCGGCGCGCGGATCTGGATCAGCGACCGCACGTGCAGCCGCAACGTGCGCCGCGCGATCAGCAGCGTGTACAGCGCCGTCGATGCTCGCCAGGACTTGCGCCTCGGCCAAGCCGCCCAGGCCACCGCGCTGCAAGAGCAGCCAGCCCGCTCCGGCGAACACGAACGTCCACAAGACATCGCCCACCACCGTGGGCCACATGACGTCCACCGCGCGCAGCGCCGTCGTGGCCGGCGTGTAGAGCGCCGAGAGCGGCAGCACCAGGGCGAGGACCATGAGCACGCGCGCCGCATCGTCGTAGGCGCTCGACGCCAGCGTGGCGACCACCGCATGCGCGAACGCCGTCGCCAACGCCCAGAGCGCGAGCGCCACCATCATCTGTAGCTTGGTCACCAGCGTGAGGTCGCGGACCGCGATGTCGGGATCGCCGCGTTCCCAGACGCGGGTGAACTCCGGCCCGACCGCGGCGAGCGGCAAGTAGAGGAGCCGCCGCCCGTAGTAGACGATCTTCGCGGCGAAGTGGAAGTTCGCCACCGAGGCGTAGCCGCCGCCGGGCGCCGAGCCGACCAGCGGCTTGTCGACGTTCTCCATTACGACGCCGAGCAGGCTCATCACCATCGCGCCACCGGCATAGCGGCCGACTTCGCCCCACGGCACGGCCCCTGCACCCTCGGCGCCGGCGAAGCCGCGCCGCCACAGCACCACGTGCAAGCCGGCCACCGCGATCAATTGCGCGACGATTTCGACCAGCAGGGTCAGGCGCGGGGTGAGCTGGTCGCGCAGCAGGAACAGGGTGGCGGTGGCGGCCGCGAGCCACGCGATGTCGGAGACCGATGGGGGCACCATGTCGCGCAGGCCGTAGAACGCCGCGCCGGTGACCGTGCGCAACGATCCGACGACACCGAACGCGACGCCGAACAACACGAGGTCGGCGGGAAGCGGCTGTTCCGCGAAGAGTCCGCCGAGCGTGCGGCCGAAGAGCGCGGCGATCGCAACGAGCAATGACCGCTGAAGTGACGCGAAGAACGCCGCGCCGAGATGACACCTGCGTGACGCGCCGCGCCGCGCGCGCGTCGCCGCGTGCGTCGAGCGCCGCCGGGGATGAGCGTGCGAAAGGCCACCGCGAGGTCCGAGCCTGCAGCCGATCCTTGAGCACAAGCACCGCGCCCGCCGCCGCGTACAAGCCGAACGTCGCCGGGGCGAAGACGTGCGTGAGGATCTTGACCTGCGCGAACGACAGCGCCGCATCAACACGGGGAGGTGAGCCATGACCGCTGCGTTGCGAGGCAACGTGCGGATCAGCGTGGTCACGCGGCGCGGCGCGGCGGATGCGCTGGCGGTCACGACGTAGATCCAAATCGTGTAGCCGACGACGCCGCTGGCTGCCGTGCGCATGTCCACGCGTAGCGCGCCGGGTCGTCGGCGCGATCGAGATTGAACAGCGTGTTGACCGAGATGGCGTACACCCCTGGATGTTCGGCGTGTTCCTCGTCCGCCGTGAACGGCCGCGCGCGGACGCCGTACGCCGCCGGGTCGGCTTCCCCGAAATAGGCGAAGGCGATCTCGCCGAGATGCTGGCGGCGTTGATACGCCGCGAGGTCGGGGAGGTCCTGCCCGAGATCGAGATTCGAATCGAGCAGCAGACGATACCCGTCGCGCGGCCCGCCGGCGAGCGCATTGAAGAACGCGTGGTGATGCGGGCCGAGCGCCGCCGCGTCGAGCGCCGACCAGAACACGCAGCCCGCCGCGAGCGCGAGCCGCGCCGTCGCCGTGCGCCGCGCGAACGCGGCGAGATGCGTCCCGTCGTCCGGCGCCGCCACCACACGCGCCCCGAGCACCAGCAGCGCCGGCACGACGAGCAAGATGTGGCGGTACCCAATGTCGATCGGCCCGAGCATCGCGGTGACGAGGATCCACGCAGCGCCCGCGAGCAGCCAGCCTTCGACCGCGCGCATCCGACGCCACGCGAAGGACAGCGCGCCGAGCACCGCGAGCAGCAGCACCGGCAGCGCCGTCCTCACGAGGATCGTCACCGGGAAATAGGCGAGGAAGCCGTCTTGCGAGTACGCGCCGGCGAGGAAGGCGCGGTGTCCGAGGCGTCCGTGCACCATGACGTAGCTGATGCCGCGCCAGAACGCCGGCATAGGCACGTGCGCGCCGCCGATCGCGGAGGCGAATGGCCGCAGCGGCCCGTGGCCGAGCAAGCGGTCCACGCTGGCGTATGCCGCGTCGGCGCCCTGCGCTTGGAACAACGGCCCGACCTCGAAGCCGTAGCACGCCCACAGCGTCACGAACGTCGCGCCAAGCAACGCCACTGCCGCGCCCGGCCGCCGCGCGCCGCGCCACCACGCCACCGCGACGAACGGCGCCAACAAGAGCGCCGTGAACTTGCACGCGATCGCCACGCCGAAAAGCGCGCCGAGCACCGCGGCTTCCCGCGCCGACGCGCCGCGCGCCGTCCGCGCGCACAGCGCGAGCAACGCGCACGCCGCGAGCGCGACGCCGAAGTCGGTGTAGACGATGGACGATGCGGTGAGCAGATTCGGCTCGAACGCGACGAGCCACGCGGCGACGACGCCCGCGAGCGCCCCGCCCGCACTCGCGGCGACGCGATACGCCAGCAACACCATCGCCACGCCGAGCAGTACGCACATCAACCTCGGCCACACCACGAGCCGGTGCGCGTCCGGCACCGCGAAGAACGCGCGCCCGACGTCCCACTCGACGGCGCGGCCGCTCGGCGTCCACTGCGCCGGCCACGCGGGCTGCAGCGCGAGCAGCGGCAGCGCCGCCCACATCTTGACCAGCGGCGGTTGCTCGACAGCCGGACGTCGTGGATGGCGAGCGCGTGGTAGCCCGCCGGAATGTGGATGATCTCGTCGTTGGCCGGCGCGTGATGCACCGCGTCGAGCACTGCCTGCGCGGCGAACACGCAGCACGCGATGGCCACCAGGGCGATGACGAGCGCGCGTGGCAGAGTCGGCGTCACGCGCGGCACGCGTCGACCGCCGCCGCCAGCTCGCGGACCAGCGCGACCTCGCGCCCGACGCGCACCGCCCAACTTCCGGTGCGCCGCGCCGCGACGGCGCGCGCGCGGTCGCGCCAGGCGCCCGGCGGCGCCGCGAGCACCGGCGACCCGCGCCGCGACCGCGGTCGTCCGGCGCCGTGGTGAAGCCCGCCTCGCCGTCGCGGATCAGCGCCGCCGTCGCGCCCTCGGCAACCGCGACCACCGGCACGCCGCAAACCAGCGCCCGCACGTCGGGATGCCGGCGTTCGTCTGCTCCGACGTCGCCACGAAGACGTCGCTCGCGGCGAGCCACGCCGGCACGTCGTCGTGCGGCACCGCGCCGACGAAGCGCACGAGATCCGCGACGCCAAGGTGCGCGCCAGCCCCTGCACGCCGCGCGCGCTCGGGCCGTCGCCGGCGATCACCACCAGCGTCGCCGCGCCGCGGCGCGCCGCGCGCAACGCCGGCGCCATGCGCACCACGCGATCGACGCGCTTGTAGCCGACCATGCGCGACAGCGACAGCACGACGCGCGTGTCCTCGCCGACGCCGAGCCGCGCGCGCACCGAGGCGCGCAACGGCGCGGGATCGACGTCGCCCCATTCGACGTTGCTGCCGTTGGGCCACCAGAGGAAGCGCGACGCCGGCACGCCTTCGCGCCGCGCCGCGACGTCGCCGCGCGTGCCGTCGTCGAGCGCGATCAATCGCGTCACCGGTGCGCGGTAGGCGTAGAGCGCCTCGGCGTTGGTGTACCAGTCGCCCCAGCGCGGTCGCCCGTCCACCACTAGATCGCGCACCCCGAACAGCTTCACCACCGACGCCGCGCCGCACACACGCGCCGCCCCGAGCGCCGCCGGCACGCCGTACGGCGAGTAGCCGAACACGACGTGCGGCCGCCAGTCGCGCGCCACGCGCATCGCCGCCGCCCGGCTGCGCCACGCGAAGCGCGGATACCACCACAGCCGCTTGCCCGGAGCCGGCATCCAGTGCCCGCTGGCGAAGGGATCGGGAAAGGTCGAGAAGCGCGCGCGGGCCGTCAGCGGATCGCCCTGCGGGTCCGGCCCGCCGCCCGGCAACACGTACTGCACGTCGAAGCCCGCCGCGACGAAGCCGCGCAACGTCTCGTATTCGTCGGAGCAACCGGCGCCGCCCCCCATCGACCAGAAGGTCGGCCAGGGGGTGACGATCAACACGCGCGGCGCGGTGGGCGAGGGCATCGCGTGTGGATACGCCGCGCGGGCGGCAGTGTCAAGGGATGGGAGGCAAGGTGGCTTGACGAAAGCAGTACATCATCGCAGCCTGAGAGTGGCGCGGGCGCACGCGAGGGTCGCAGGATGGAGTGCGTCGGGCCACTGCAGGGTACGGGACGGCTGGAGTGGGACGGCCGCACAGCGGACGGCCGGCGGGTGCGTGTTGGGATCTATTTCGTGGCCGTGCGCCACTCCGCGACAGCCGAGGTCTCGGTCGCACGAGTAGCCTGGTGACGCACTTGTTGAAGCAGGAGGCGAAGATGGTCGGACACTGTTGGTCGCATCGAGTGGTGCTCGCGGGAGTCGCCGTCGCGCTTGCCGGAGCGTGTCTTGCAGGCCGCGCCGCGGCCGCAGACACCACCCCGCAATTCGTGCGGGCCTGGGGCTCACTCGGCTCCGGGCAAGGCCAGTTCAACTATCCCGGCGCGATTCGCGTTGCCAAATCCGGGAATGTGTACGTGGCCGACACGAACAACCATCGCATTCAAGTGTTCTCAAATACAGGCGAGTTCCTATTCATGTGGGGCAGCTTTGGCACGGCGCCTGGGCAGTTTCAGTACCCGCAGGGGCTTGCGTTCGACGCGACGGGCAACGTCTACGTGACCGACTACCAGAACTACCGCATTCAGAAGTTTACGCCAGATGGGCAATTCATCCTGCAATTTGGCGGGCCGGGCAAGGGAGACGGGCAGTTCGGCACGACGAACACGTCAATGGAAGGGCCGTACGGCATCGCGGTGGACGCGGCAGGGGACGTCTACGTCGGAGATCAAGGCAACAATAGAGTCCAGAAATTCACCGCAAATGGGCAGTTTCTCACGAAGTGGGGATCGTACGGGAGCGGTGCAGGACAATTCAGAGATGAGATGAGCGGGATGTGTGTTGATGCGCAGAGCAATGTGTATGTTGCGGATCCTCGCAGAAACGATGTGCAAGCGTTCAGTAGCTATGGGACCTATTTGACGGCATTCCATCCGGCTGCCTACGTAGAACCACGAGACATGGCGCTCCTGCCAGATGGAAGGATAGCGGTTCTTATCGGCGGATGTGGCGTCCAGATTTACCGCCCCGATGGCTCAGAAGACACCTCATGGGGAGCGTGCGGAAACCTGCCCGGAGAATTCTACGGTCCCTACGGAATGGCGCTGGATGGGTTGAATAACTACTTCATTGCTGACACATACGCACATCGCATCCAGCAATTCGCAGCTGACTATGTCCCGGTCCGCAGCAGCACGTGGGGGACCATAAAGGCGATTTACAGATGAGACGCGCGTTAGCTGGAGCGATCGAGCGCCGGCCTGGCATTCGACATCGCCGGCCGACGCGTGGGGCCGCTCCTTCGCCTGGAGTCGGCGGGCGGTGCCGGGACGTGGACGATCCCCGAAGCGACGATTCGGGCCGCCATCCATCCGGGACTGTGGTTGCTCACGCTCATGCGCGAGGGGAAGGTGCTGGACCGGTATCCGTGGGTCGTAGTCAAGTAGGAACAGGCGGACCTTCGTTCGTGCGTGGCGCGTTGGAGCATTGCTGACCACCGGAAAGTCCCTCGCGGTTGCCCGGTGGCGTTGACACAGCGCGCGGCGCTCCCTACGCTGCCCGGCCGTCGTCCCTCCCGTTCCGCCGTGTCCCGAGGACTTCGCGCCGATGCCCGTTTGGCGACGCACCGCCGCCCCGTTGGCCTTGCACGACTCGACTCCGCCGCCGCCTCGCGGCCGGCGCCGCCACTGGAAGCTCGTCGCCGCGCTGTGCGCCGTCGTGCTGCTGGCCGGCGTCGCCTGGGCGGGCTGGCTCATGCACCAGCTCGACACCTTCAACGTCTCCGGCAAGGGCTGGAAGTTCGCCTCGCAGGTCTACGCCGACTGGACGACCCTCACGCCGGGCGCCGTGCTCAGCCGCCAGCGCGTCCTCGACGATCTCGAGGCGCTCGAATACAAAGAGTCGAAGGGCGTCCCACGCCAGCCGGGCGAGATGCGCGAGGTCGCCAACGGCGTCGAACTGGTGACCCGCGGCTTCCACTTCCCGGACGCCGAACGCAAGCCGCAGGGCGTGCGCGTCACCTTCAGCGGCGGCACCGTCCTCAAGGTCGAAGCGCTCGCGGACGGCGCGCCGCTCTCCGGCGTGCGCCTCGAACCGGTCAAGCTCGCCGACCTCCAGGACGCCGACAAGCAAGAGCGCACCTACGTCACGCTCAAGGATCTCCCGGTCGACCTGCGGCACGCGGTGGTGGTGAGCGAGGACAAGCGCTTCTACTCGCACGCCGGCATCGACCTGCGCGGCGTGATGCGGGCGATGGCGCGCAACGTCAAGGCCGGCGGCTTGCGCGAAGGCGGTTCGACGCTGACGCAGCAGACGGTGAAGAACGTCTTCCTGTCGCAGCAGCGCACGGTGTGGCGCAAGGCGAGCGAGGCGTTCCTCGCGGTGCTGATGGACGCGCGCTACTCGAAGGATCAGATCCTCGAGTTCTATCTCAATCAGATCTATCTCGGGCAGTGGGGCGCGAGTTCGATTGGCGGCGTGGAGTCGGCGGCGCGCTTCTACTTCGGCAAGCACGCGCACGAGCTGACGCTGCCGGAGGCGGCGACGCTCGCCGGCATGATCCCGGCGCCCAACGCGTTCTCGCCGCACCGCAACGCCAAGGAATGTCTGCGCCGGCGCAACGTCGTGCTGAAGGACATGCTGACCGAGAAGTACATCGACCAGGCGCGCTACGCGGCGGCAGTGGCCACACCGCTCACCGTCATCGACGAGCCGCCGTTGCCGGCCACCGCGGCGCCGTACTTCGTCGAGTACGTCTCGCAGCTGCTCGCCAAGCAGTTCCCCGGCAAGGCGCTCACCTCGAAGGGTCTGCGCATCTTCACGACGCTCGACCGCCAGATGGAGACGCTGGCGGAGTCGACGCTGGCGCAAGGCGTGCGCGAGTCGCAGCAACGCATCGCGTGGCGCGCCGACACGGTGGTGGCCGAGGGCGCGCTCATCTCGCTCGAACCGTCCACCGGCGCCATCCGCACGCTGGTCGGCGGCAGCGACTATCGCCACTCGCAGTTCAACCGCGCGGTGGACGCGGTGCGGCAGCCAGGCTCGTCGTTCAAGCCGGTGGTGTACGCGGCGGCCATCGACGCGGTGAATCGTCCCGGCCACACCGCGGTCTTCACGCCCGGCACCGTGCTCGACGATACGCCCACCGAGTTCCCGTCGAAGGAAGGGCCGTGGAAGCCGCGCAACTACGAGGGTGACTACTACGGCAAGACGACGCTGCGGCATGCGCTCTACAAGTCGCTCAACGTCGCCACGGTGAACTTGTCGATGCAGGTCGGGCTCCAGACGATCATCGACTACGCGCACAAGCTCGGACTCGCCAGTCCGCTGCAGGCGGTGCCGTCGCTGGCGCTCGGCGTGTGCGAGGTGACGCCGATCGAACTCACCAGCGTCTACGCGACGTTCGCCAACGGCGGCGTGCGGCATGAGCCGTTCGCGGTGCGCGCGGTGCTCGACATGAAGGACAAGGTCGTCTATCAGCATGAGGCTCGTCCGGTGACCGTGTTGTCGCCGGCGGTGGCGTACGTGATGACCTCGCTGCTCGAGGACGTCATCGTGCGCGGCACCGGCAACCCGGCGCGTTCCATGTTCGGCTTCACCGCGCCCGCCGCCGGCAAGACCGGCACGACCAACGACGAAGTCGACGCATGGTTCGTCGGCTACACGCCATCGCTGGTGACCGGCGTGTGGGTGGGCGCGGATCGCGGCGGCGAACTCGGCCTCACCGGCGCGCAAGCCGCGCTGCCGGTGTGGGCGCGCTTCATGTGGAACGTCACCAAGGGCCGTCCGGTCGAGGACTTCGTCGCGCCGGCCGGCGTGACCACCGTGTCGATCGACGGCGACACCGGCTTGCTCGCGCGCGCCGACTGCTACAACGTCGTGCGCGTGCCGTTTCTCGCCGGCACCGAGCCGACCACCTACTGCGACCGCAATCACGAGCACGACTACTTCTCGGAGAGCTTCGCCGACACCACCGCGGTCTTCGAGGACAGCACGCTCTATCAAGACGAACCGCCCGCCAGCGACGAGGGCGCCGGCAACATCCACGGCCCCGCGCACGACGGCCGCTAACCGATCGAGGAGACCGCAGTGACCCGACGCCGCAGCGAAACGCTCGACGACTTCTACCACTACTATCCGACCGTGGTCGCGCTCGTCACCGTGCAGGTGGGCGAGGAGCGCAACGCGATGCCCGCCGCGTGGCACTCGCCGGTGGCGCGCGTCCCGCCGCTCTACGGCGTGGCGATCGCGCCGAAGCGCCACACGCACGGCCTCATCCAGCAGGCGAAGGCGTTCGCCGTGAACTTCCTGCCGCTGGAGAAGGTCGATCTCATCTCGTCGCTCGGCTCGTCGAGCGGCCGCGACGGCGCGAAGGCCACCGACGCGGACCTGTGGCTGCCGGAGGACGGCGCGGTGCCCGGCGCGCCGGTGCTCGCGGATGCCTACGCGGCGTATCAGTGCACGCTCGAGGCGTCCCAGCCCTTCGGCGACCACGACTGGATCGTCGGCCGCATCGCGATGGTGCACACCATCGAGGAAGCGTTCGACGCCGACGGCGTCATCACGATGAACGGCCACACGCCGGCGCTCTACATCGGCAAGTACAAGTTCATCGCGCCGGCGAAGTCGTAAGCGGAGGGGAGACATGTCAATGCGGCGGATGCTTCAGGTGCTCTCGATGGTGGCGGTGCTCGGTGCCGCGTCTGGCGGCTCGGCGCGCGCGGCGGACGCGCCCGCCGTCCCCGGCGTCCCGCCCAATCTCAAGGGCCGGCCGCTCAGCATGATCTCGCCGGCGATCGCCGTGCAGGCGTGCAAGGCGGTCGACAAGGAGCAGATGCTGGCGGATGTTTCGGCGCTGGTGGCGTGCGGGACGCGGCACACGCTGTCCGACACCACGTCGTCGACGCGCGGCATCGGCGCGGCGCGGCGCTACATCTACCGCCGCATGCAGGACGCGGCGCGCACCAGCGGGGGGCGGATGACGGTGGCGTACCAGCCGTTCGACGTCGGCGTGCCGACGGTGAAGGGCGGTCCGGTGCGTCCGGCGCGTCTCGTCAACGTGATCGCCACGTTGCCGGGCACCGATCCGGCGTGCAAGCGCGTGTACGTCATCGGCGGCCACTACGACTCGCGCGCCACCGACCTCGCCGACTCGCTCGGCGACGCACCCGGCGCCGACGACGATGCCTCGGGCACCGCGGTCGTCCTCGAGGCCTGCCGCCGGCTGGCCACCGTGCGGGTGCCCGCCACCGTCGTGTTCGCCGCGTTCGCCGGCGAGGAGCAGGGGCTGCTCGGCAGCGACTACTTCGCGAAATGGGCGAAGCAGCAGGGCTGGCAGATCGACGGCATGTGGGCGAACGACATCGTCGGTGGCACCCACGCGCCGCGCGGCGTGGCGGACTCGACGCACATGCGGCTGTTCTCGGCCGACCCGCCGTCGTCGCCGAGCCGCGAGCTCGCACGCTACACGTTGCGCGCCAGCTCGGGCCTCGAGCCGAACGTGGCGATCCGTCTCGTCGCGCGCTCCGACCGCCAAGGCCGCGGCAGCGATCACCTGTCGTTCAACGCGCAAGGCTACGCGGCGGTGCGCTTCTGCGAGCCGATCGAAGACTACCGCCGCCAGCACCAGAAGCCGCGCGTCGAGAACGGCGAGCGCTACGGCGACGAACTGCAGTACATCAACCCCGCCTTCCTGGCCTCCGCAGCGCGCATGAACATCGGCACCGTGGTCGATCTCGCGAGCGCCGCGGCGCCGGTGGACAGCGCGACGGTGAGCGGCATCGCCGAGCCCGACGTCCACGTGCGCTGGTACGCGCCGCCGGATGCGCGCCGCCAAGGCTTCAAGGTGCTGCGCCGCGCCACCACGGCGTCCAACTGGCAAGAGGAGTTCTGGGTCGGCGAACGCACCGAGATCACGATTCCGGCGCAAACCGTCGACGACAATGAGTGGGCGGTGGTCGCCGTCGGTCAGGATGCCGAATCGCACGCGGTGCCGTGCCGTCTGGTGCGCTGAGACAGCATCGCCGCACGACGCACAGGGCCGCGGAGTGGCGAGACTCCGCGGCCCTGCGTGCGTTCAGACGTGCGTCACTCGCCGGAGGAGGAGGCGAGCAGATGCACCAGCTTCTCCCACTCGTCGCGCAAGCCGTCGGGGTTCTCCACCGAGATCGGCGCGTCGCCGGCGCGGCGCAGCGGCACCGTGGCGGTGAGCAATGACGAGGTCACGTAGTGCACGTCCTTCGCGAGCACGCCGCCGATGCGGATACGGGTGCCCGGCGTGAAGCCGCTGCCGCGCACCGTGAATGGGCGGTACACGCCGATGGTGTCGGGCAGCACGTCCTGGATGTGCGGGGGCGGTGCGTCGGTGTAGACCAGCGCGCCCTGAAGCCAGCCGGCAAGACCGTTGGGGTGGACGATCTGCGCGTCGGCGGATCCGGCGGCGTGCGCCGGCGCCACGAAGGTCAGATGCCGCGCGTCCTT
>JBGATO010000155.1:0-4696 GCA_044229145.1 Candidatus Eiseniibacteriota bacterium
GCACCGCGCGCTCGCGGAAGCGGTGCACGAAGCTCAGGCGGCCGTCGGCATCGAGCTCGGGCCGGTGCAGCGCAACGTAGACGCTCGGCGTGGTCGCGTCGTACGAGGTGCCGAAGGCCGCCAGTTCGGCCCCGGTGTCGAGGTCCAGCAGCGTCAGGCGACCGCGCGTGCTGAGCACCCAGACTCGGGCGCGCGCTTCGTCGGGGAACACCGAGATGACGTGGTCGACCGGCGCGTCGGCGTTGTCGGGCGCCGGCTCGACCATCCGGCGATGCCACAGGAAGCGGCCCTGCCGCAGGCCGAACTCGCCCGATTCGACGTCGAGTTCCAGCGTCGCGATGCCGCGGAACGTCGTGACGCTCCAGGCCTGGTCTTCGGCGTAGACCTGCAGGTAGTCGGTCGCGGCGGCGGCCGGAACGGCATCCTCGCGCAGCAGGATCGGGCGGCGGAAGGTCTTGACTCCCTTGGTGGCGAACCCTGCGACCACGCTGCCGTCGTCGCGGCAGACGATGGTCGCGACGGCGTCGTTCCAGGAGCGCTCGCGGTGCTCGATCTCGACGCGCGACGCGGTGCCGCGCGTCTTGCGCACCGGGCGCATCCACAGCAGCTCGCCGCGCGCGGTGCCCAGCACCAGCGTGCGGGCGCCGTCGCACAGCGCGCCGGTGGCGTAGCCGTGGTCGAGGTCGGGGGACACGGTGTCCGGGCGCGGCAAGGTCCAGCGGATCGGCGTGCCGGCGGACGCTCCACCGGGCGGGCCGGTCCCTTCGGCGGCACCCGTCCCGTCGTCCCCGCCAGTTCCGCCGGTTCCGCCGGCCCCGCCGGAGCCGCCGGCCCCGCCGGAGCGCGCGCAGCGGCGGTCGAGCGGCACGGTGACGAGGGCTTCGCGCGTCAGGTAGGCGAGCGTCGGGCAGGCCTCGTCGGCGCCGGCGTCGAACGCGACGTCGAGCACCGCGGCGGCCGGGTCGGCCGGGCGCTGGAGGTAGAAGCTCGCGCCGCCGGGCTCGGGGCGGGCGACCAGCAGCTCGATCCGATCGGCGCCGCCGGTCGGCGCGGCGGGCGCGAGGCGCATCACCCGCGGCGCCGGCCCGAAGGCGTCGCGCACGAAACGCCGCCATTCGGGCGCCACGGTGCGCGCGCGCCCGGCCGGCTGCAGCGCGATCGGCGCCGCGAGTGGGCGGCCATCGGCGCCGAACAGGCGCAGCTCGCCGCGCTGCGAAAGGGCCGCGACCTGCGTCGCGTCGGCGCTGGCGAACAGGCCGACCACGGCGCTGTCGAGCTGGACGCGCATCGCCGGGGTGGTGCCGGTGGCACCGGTCGCGCTCGTGGTGCCGAGGGGGCCGGTGGCACCGAGCGCGGCTCCCGTGGCGGCGCCGGGCGGGTTCGCCGCCAGCCGGCCGGCCACGAGCCGTTCGATCCGGCCGTCGGCCCAACCGAGCAGCAACTGCGGGCCGGGCAGCGGCAGCAGCACGGTCAGTCGCTCGCCGGCGGACTCGCGCCGCAGGATGGCCTCGGCCCAGCGCGAGAGCTGCGGGTGCGTGCCGGCGCAATCGGCGGTGGTGCGCAACTCGGTCGTCCGGCCGTCGCGTCCGCGCAGCGCGAACCAGCTCCCGTCCGACGCGACGCGGATCTCCGGTGCGTCGGTGTTCAGGTCGCAGGAGCGCACCACCGTCTGGGCACCCGGCTCGCCAGGGCGTTCGATGATGTTGACGCCCGAATGCCAGCCGCGCGACACGAAGCGCGCGCGGCCGCCGGAACTGGCCTCGTGCAGGCGGTCGATGTCGAGCGTCTGCTCCGGCGGCAGGCGCGCGGCGTCGACCAGCATCTCGGCCTCGAACCGGGCGAGGCGCGCGTTGGCGCGCGTGGTCTCCGGCGCCGTCGGTTCCTGCGCGAGCAGCGCGGCGGCCGCGGCGTGCTCGCCGAGCGCGTTGCGCGCCGCGGCCAGCCCGAGCGCGGTCTCGAGCTGGCGCGTGCGATCGGCCTGGCGGATCTGCAACGCATCGTCGCGCGCGCGCAGCGCATCGGCCAGATGCCCGACGCCGACACCGACCGACGCCAGCAGCGCCAGCCCGGCGCCGAGCGCCAGCGCGCGAGCGCGCGCGTGCGTGCCGAAGCGCCGCACCGGCCGCGTCAGGCGCAGCAGTTCGCGCACGGTGCCATCGCCGGCGATGCCGAGCCGCACCGCGTCGGCGGATTCGACGATCACGTCGCGCGTGCCGGGCGGCGAGCGGAAGCCATGCCAGTCGCCGGCCGGGCCGGGCGGCTCCCACGGGTTCAGGCCGTCGTCGAGCGTGATGGGGATCACCGGCCGCTCGGGATGGCGGCGGCGGTATGCGGCCAGTTCGGCGCGCAGCCGCAGCGGGTCGTCGAGCGCGCGGCGGTCGACGACGACGACCAGCGCCGCCGAGCGATCGAGGCGGCGGCGGGTGGCGGGGTCGAGCGCGTCGTCGTCCGAAACACCGTCCGCGGCATCGCCGGGCCCGTCCGGGGTCACGGGCAAGCGATCGCAGAAGGCGACCGACGCGCCGGCCTCGCGCAGCCGGCGCGTCAGGTCGGACGCATACGACAAGGTGTCGCGCCGGGCCGGGCCGTGGGCGAAGACGACGGCGAGGTCGTGGCCGAACAGCGCTTCCGCGAAACTACGTGCCGTCACAATCGTCCACCAGCCGGCCCACCATGGCCGTGGTCGCGCGATTCCATCGAATGACATGCATTGGCCCCCGTCGCGGAACGGCCCGCTCGTCTCCAGGTTAGTCCTTCGAGGGAGGCCACACCAGTCGCGCCGTCGAAACATCACATGGTAGAAAAGACGTCTGGACGTCTATACTGCTGTACCCAAACACAGTGAGCCTGCGATGCCCCGAAAAAGACCAGGCGAGGTCCGCGACGCAATCGTCCACATCCTGGAGGACAGACCCGAAGGTGCATCGGTGCAGGAGATCAGCGCCGAGGTGTCTCGACGGATCGGGCGTGTACCGCCGTCGTCGGTTCGTTCGTATCTTCGGCTCAACACGCCCACGATGTTCGCTCGGACCGAGCGCGCTCAATACGTGCTCGGGGGATTCGAGTCCTCGGTTCCCGCAGTGACCGAACGCGCGTCGGCATCACCCGGATTGGAGTTCCGTTTCGGTCGCTCCGCGTTGGTATGCGACGACTGCAACGATTGGTTGTCAGGGCAAGCGCCGAATTCAATTCACGCGGTCGTTACCGACCCGCCCTACGGCCTCGTCGAGTACTCCGACCGCGAGCAAGACAAGCTGCGGAGTGGGCGCGGCGGAGTGTGGCGAATACCGCCGAGTTTTGACGGCGCCAAGAGATCACCGTTGCCCCGCTTCACGGTTCTGACAGCCACGGACCTCGACGCGCTGGAACGATTCTTCGTGGAATGGGGTCGTCGCCTTACTCGTGTGCTCGTGCCAGGTGCGAATGTGGTGGTCGCAAGCAATCCACTCCTGTCGCATCGGGTGGCGGGCGCTTTGGCACGATCGGGTCTGGAGCGCCGCGGTGAACTCGTTCGACTGGTAATGACGATGCGCGGCGGCGATCGCCCCAAGGCAGCCCATGTCGAATTCAGCGACGTGAGCGTGATGCCGCGATCCATGTGGGAGCCCTGGTTGCTGTTCCGCAAGCCACTTGAGGGCCGGGCCCAGGACAATCTGCGGCGCTGGGGTACCGGTGGCTTCCGGCGCATCAGCGACGATCGACCCTTTGGAGACGTCATCGAATCTGCCCCGACTCGGGTCTCGGAACGCAAGTTGGCGAACCATCCCAGCCTGAAGCCCCAAGCCTTCCTACGGCAAGTGGTTCGTGGCGTGCTGCCGCTGGGTGCCGGCGTGGTCCTGGATCCCTTCGCAGGCTCGGGATCGACCCTGGCTGCCGCAGAAGCGGTCGGCTACGAAAGCATTGGCGTGGAACGAGATCAAAGCTACTTCGACGTCGCCCGCGATGCGATCCCCCGGTTGGCCTCTCTGCAAGTCGCCGCTACACCGACAAGAACGGGCTGACGATCTACCGTCGATCGACCAGATCGGATCGTGCGAGGTAGATCCAGTGTCGCCGCAGTTTGGCGATGCCCTGCGCATGCAGAGTCGCCGTCCGCGTACCGAGTAGGCCGCGTTCGTTTCGTCGAAAGTCGTCGATTTCGACATGGCCGAGATAGATCTCGCTGAAGCTCAATGGTCGTCGCGAACGGGCTGGCTCCGTGTCGTTGTCGACCTCATAGACGAATATGCACAACCACTGGTCGCGAGCACCGTGCATGTCGACTGCGCCACCGGGTTTGCGCGTCGTCTTGATTTCCACACCCATCTCGCCGGAGCGAGTGGAGTTGTCCGGGTACTCCCCCTTCAACAAGAGATCGGGATGTCCGTTGTGATAGGCATTGACGACCAGTGCCCTCGAATGCTTGGCCAGACTCGACGTCAGCATGTCGGAAAGGAGCCCCGACAAGTTGGCAGGGCGAAGCATGTCGTCCAAGCGATCAAGCCCCCTGGACGTCAAGCCGGAATTCACGTCGTGGAAGAAGTCGTACACGTCCTGAACTGCGACACGAAAGTCTTCCAGCCGCAGTTCGAATGGAAGCCTCGCCAGCGCATTGAACTTGGCAGGATCCAGAACGTTGCGAGAAATCATGGGGCGGGAATGTACGCAATGGGATGATCGATTGTCTTACACCCGGGTCTCGGTTCACCCCCAAAAA
>JBGATO010000156.1:0-4615 GCA_044229145.1 Candidatus Eiseniibacteriota bacterium
AGCCGCGTCACGCCGCGCGCGGCGTCCGTCGTTTTCCCGCCGGTCATGAGCAGCACCGGAATGTCGAGCGAGCGGAACGCCGACAGCGACGCGGGCTCGGTCAGGAGCGCGTGCGCCCACCGCCTCACGTTCACGACGGACGCCGCGATCGGCGGCTTCCGGTCGTCGGGCATCCGCTGCCAGCTTCCGGACTCCATCCAGTAGTCGATGAACAGCCGGGCGGCGGTGCCCGCGTCGCCCGCGTCGAGCGCCGCGCTCGCCTCGTCCACCGTGCGCCGGATGCCGTCGGCGTCGTTCGGAGGAGGCGACTCGCCGTCGATCAGCGAGAACAGCGTCGGCTCGTAGAGCGCGAGCGCGCGCACACGGCCGGGATCCGCCAATGCGGCGACGAGTGCGATCGCGGCGCCATACGAGTGCCCGACGAGCGCGAACGGCGAGCCGGCCTTCGCGAACACGGTTTCCAGGAGCGCGGCCTCGTCCCCCAGGCGGATCACCCGGTCGGAGGGCCATTCGGGGCTCCTGCCCGCGCCGTACGAATCGGGTGCGAGGACGTGGAATGCCGGCGAGAGCATGCCGATCAGTTCCCGCCACTGGCCCGACGTGCTCGCGTTCGCGTGCAGGCATACGACGCCGGGGCCGGCGCCGGCGTCGCGGAAGAACGGCGCCGGCGGGCTCATCGGGTGTCGGAGGCGCAGCGGCATTGCGGCGCGATGACGTCGCCCGGATGCGCGCCGCCGCGCGTCGTCTCACCCACGACGGCGGCGCGGCGCTCGACGCTGTTCGGCGCATGAGGGCTCGCGCGATCGGCATTGATCACGGCTTGCAGTCGCCGGTCCGCTTCGCCACCAGCAGCTCCTTGGTGGAAGGACCCGAACCGCTCGACGTCACGTCGACCCGATAGGCGCTGCCGCTCTCGACGGTGATCACGCTGCGCGACTGGTAGCGCACGCCCTGGATCTGGCAGTCGGAGGTGAACGCGTAGGTGCCGCCGGACCTCGAGATCGGCGAGAACCGGCAGCCCTGCTTCGCGAGCATGTCGTTCGACTTCCGCATGTCGGCGGTCGGATCCGTGCACTGCCTGGTCTCGACGTTCGTCGGCTTGCCGCCGGCGCCGAGGCTCTCGACCGTCCGCTTGAACTCCCACATGCCTGGCGTGAGCACGGGCAACTCGTCGGCGAGGGCGGCCGCGGAAGCCACGGCGGCGCCGACGAACGCCGCGATGCGGCATCCGCGCGAGACGGGAAGTCGGGGAAGCATGTGACGGTTCACGAGGGCTCCTTTCACGAGGGTCGAGCGGACGAAACCTGCGGCGCGACGAATGGCGCGACTCATTTGCGCTTGTAGAGACCGTCGAACGCCGTGGTCCACTGCCCCTTGGCATCGGTGGACTCCCAGAACTGGCGAACGCTTCCGTCGGGATGCGGTGTCCAGGTGATCCGGTGCCTCGTCACCTGCGCATCGGCGTCGAACGTCCGGCCCTCGAGCACCATCCTGCCGTCGCGCAGGCCGCCTTCGAGCAGCAGCAACGTCCCGGAGCTGTCCACCCACGTCTGGTGCCAGACCTTGCGCGGCGCATCGTAGACGTTGAGGCTCTCGCCGCGGTAGCCCCGTCCGGTGTCGTAGCGCTCGTGGAGTACGCATCCGTCGTACTCGCGCTCGATGCGATTGGTGCCGGCGAGCTTACCGTCCGGGGTGCGGACTTCCCATTCCCCGAGCCAGAAGTCGAATTGCCGATGCGCGCCCGCGTCGCACGCGGCTGCGAAGGCCGGCGAGGCGACGAGGCAACCGATGGCGAGGAGAGCGGCGCGAGCGCTACGGGCAGGCATGGGCATGGCATCTTCCTCCGCAGGGGGGCGTCTCGATCGGAAGGCGGTCCGCCAGGATCGTTCGGTGGCTCGACGGGTCCCGTGCGACTCGCGCTCCGACAATGTGCAGCGCCTTCGGCCCGCGATGCGCGGCCGCCGTCGGCCGCGGGTCCGGGGACGACCGCACGATCGATGGGGTCACTGCGCCTCCGCGAACGCGCCCGCGAGCTCGCGCGTGAGCACCGATGCCGGGACCTCCTTGCATCCGCTCACGTTCTGCCCGGACCACAGGGGCGAGAAGTCGCCGCTGCCCAGGCTCTCCGCCTTGGCGCGCAACGGCGCGAAGGCCGACGTCGCCAGCGGAAAGGCGGGGACGGCGGCGCTGATCGGCCCCAGTTCCCGGATCACGCGGTTCACGATGCCCCGGGCCGGTCGCCCGGTGAACAGGTTGGTGAGCGCCGTGACGCGGGCGGCGTCGCTCTTCAGGGCGGCGCGATGCAGGGCGCCCGTCGTGGCCTCCGGGCACAGCAGGTAGGCGGTCCCGACCTGCACGCCGGCCGCGCCGAGCGCCAGCGCCGCCGCGACGCCCTTCGCGTCCGCGATGCCGCCCGCGGCAATCACCGGAACGTCCACCGCCCGCACGATCTGCGGCACCAGCGCGAGCGTGCCGACCTGCGTGGCGAGATCCTCCGACAGGAAGTTGCCGCGATGGCCGCCCGCCTCGAGACCTTGCGCGATGATCGCGTCGACGCCGTGCGCCTCCAGCCAGCGCGCTTCGTCGACGGTCGTCGCCGACGACAGGACCTTCGCGCCCCAGCCGCGCACCCGCGCGAGCAGGTCGCTCGAAGGCAGGCCGAAATGGAAGCTCACGACGGCGGGCTCGAACCCGGCGAGGACGTCGGCCGCCTCGGCGTCGAACGGCCTGCGTCCGGGACCCGACGGAAGCGCGCTCGCGTCGATGCCGAATTCCGCGTAGTAGGGCGCCAGCGCGGCTCGCCAGGCGGCTTCACGCCCGGCGTCGGGCTCGGGTGGCCGGTGGCAGAAGAAGTTCACGTTGAACGGCTTGCCGGTCTGCGCACGGATCGCCGCGAGCTCCTTGCGCATAGAAGCGGGATCGAGCATCGCGCAGGGCAGCGAGCCGAGCCCGCCCGCATTCGAGACCGCGACGGCGAGCGCGCTGCCCTGCACGCCCGCCATCGGCGCCTGGATGATCGGGAGGTCGACTCCGATGAACTCCTGCAGCGTCATTTCCGGCCCCTCGTTGCGGGCAGCCCGGCGCGGGCGGCGGGCGGGCTCAGCGCTTCCAGAACTCGCGCGACGCGATGCGCGCGCCCTCGGCCATCGCGGCCATCTTCGCCCACACGACGTCGGGGTCCACCGCGGCCTGTCCCACCCAGGTGCCGAAGCCGCAGTCGCTGCCGGCCATCACGTTCTCGCGGCCGACGAGTTCGGCGTACCGGGCGATGCGCTGCGCGATCAGCTCCGGGTGTTCGATGAAGTTCGACTTCGATTCGATCACGCCCGGGATCAGCACCTTGCCCTCGGGCAGCTTCACCACCTTGAACAGCGCCCACTCATGGGCATGGCGCGGGTTGGCCGCCTCCAGCGCGATGGCCATCGGCTTGGACTTGAACACGATGTCGATCACGTCGGCCAGCGGCACGTCGCAGTGGTGCGGGCCCTCGTAGTTGCCCCAGCACAGGTGCATGCGCAGCTGTTCGGTGGGGATGTTGCGCACCGCGTGGTTGAGCACCTCCACGTGCAGCTGCGCCTTCTTGCGCCATTCGGCGAGGCTCAGGTCGGCATGCTGGATGTGGCGGCCCATGCCGAGGTCGGGGCAGTCGATCTGCAGCACATAGCCGGCGCCGGTGATGGTTTCGTATTCCACGCGCATCGCTTCGGCAATTGCATAGAGATAGTCTTCCTCGCTCTTGTAGTGCGCATTCTTGAAGAACAGCGACACCACGCCCGGCGACGCGGCGGTGAGAAAGCCCTCGCTCGCCTTCACCGCGGCCAACGCGTCGCGCAGGTGCGCGCAGTCGGTCTTCGCCGCCTCCGGGTCGCGCACCTGGATCGCCGAGGTGCAGGTGGGCGTGAGCCGCCGCGAGCGCCCGGGGTCGCCAAACACGCGCTTGGCCAGGCCTGGAAAACCCACCAGGTCCTGATAGACGAAGCTGTTGTTCTCGCCGTCGAAGCCGGCGAGCCGATCCTTGATGTAGGTGGCGTAGCTCGGCTTGCTCATCTCGCCGTCGTTCACGATGTCCACACCCGATTCGGCCTGCTTGCGCACCACCTCGGCCACCGCGGCGGCGATGCGCCGCTCCAGCGCCGCCGGGTCGACCGGCACGCCTTCTTCCTTGGCGAACATGGCCTTGATCAATTCGGGTGGCCGCGGCAGGCTGCCGGTGTGCGTGGTCAGGAACCGCTCGGTGCTGCGTTTCATCGGGTCTCCTCGTGGGGTCTTGCGTAGGGTCAGCTGCGCGGCACCTTCACGCCGCTCGGTGCAGCGCGCAGAAAGTCGAAATCCACGCCCTGGTCGGCCTGCAGCACGTGCGCATGCCACAGCTTGCGATAACCGCGCTCGGCTTTCGGCGGCTGCAACGGTTGCGCCTGCGCGCGACGAGCCAGCTCGTCGTCACTCACCAGCAGCTGCAGCTCGCGCCGCGAAACCGACAGACGGATGCGATCACCGTGCTGCACGTAGGCCAGCGGCCCGCCCACCGCAGCCTCGGGCGTCACGTGCAGCACCACGGTGCCGAACGCGGTGCCGCTCATGCGGCCGTCGGAGATGCGCACCGCGTCCTTCACAC
>JBGATO010000035.1:0-37157 GCA_044229145.1 Candidatus Eiseniibacteriota bacterium
CGTGCTGCGGGCACGCAGCTTCGAAGAACTGCCCGGCGTCGATCTCGTGGTGCCGTTTCGCGCCGAAGACAGCCCGTTGGTGTTCCTGGTCAATCGCGGCTGGCTGCCCGCGGAGGACGGCGAATCGGCGAACCCGCGCGGCCTCACCGGCGAGGACAGCGTGCAGGTGCGCGGCGTGCTCGTGCCGATGGCGCCGGCCCGCAGTGTCGACCGTCCGCGCGCCCTCGCCGGCCAGCCGGGCGTGACCGCCGTGCGCTGGCTCGATCCCGCGGCGATCTCCGGTACCCTCGGCGCCCCCGTCTACCCGCTCGTCGTGCAAGAGCTGCCGGAGCCGCAGCGCGCCGCCACGGCGCTCCCGCGGCGCCGTCCGCTCCCGCCGCTCGACGACGGCCCGCACCTGAGCTACGCACTGCAATGGTTCGGCTTCGCGGTGGTGATCGTGGTGGGGAGTTGCATCCTGGCGTGGCGCCGCCTGCGCTCGCTCGTCTAGCCGCCGATCACGGCTGCGGGGGACCATCGCCGGGAAAGTGGAGTTTTGCGGAGCGGAATCCGAACACCTTCGGCGGGAATCTGTTATGCTCCGCCCGTCCAATGCCGACCACATAGTTGACAATAAAGTCTAGATTGGCCTAGGGTCAGGCCTCGGCACCACGCGATCAGTCGCCCACCGCGCATGTGAGGAGCTGTCGGGTCCATGAGATTCACCGCGCAAGAAGAATACGGTCTGCGCTGTCTGCTGCAGATCGCGCGCGAACCGTCGGGCATGAGCACCATTTCGGAAATCGCCCAGCGCGAGAGTCTGTCGGTCGCCTACGTGGCGAAGTTGCTCATCGTGCTGCGCAAGGCCGGCATCGTCGAGAGCGCGCGTGGCCAGAAGGGTGGCTATCGGCTCGCCCGCGCACCGCACGCGCTGCGCATGGACGAGGTCATCGACGTGCTCGGCGGCCGCCTGTACCCGACCGAGTTCTGCGGCCGCTACGCCGGGCACGATGACGTCTGCGTGCACCAGAGCGACTGCGCGATCCGCTCGCTGTGGAGCCGCCTCGACACCATCGTGCACGAGTCGCTGACCCGCACCACGCTCGCCGACCTCGTGCATGTCGCACAGAGTGCCGACGCACCGGCGCCTCGCCCGACCGTCGTCCGTCTCGCCGCCGACGCCATCGGAGCGCCGAGCCTGCCATGACCGGCCTCGACCGCGACGCCACGACGCCGGACCCGCAGCAGACGCTGCAGGACCTCACCGGCACACCCTACAAGTACGGCTTCGTCACCGACGTCGATGCCGACATCATCCCGCGCGGCCTCAGCGAAGACGTCGTCCGCCTGATCTCGTCGAAGAAGGGCGAACCCGAGTGGCTCCTCGAGTGGCGCCTGAAGGCCTACCGTCTGTGGACCACGATGACCGAGCCGACCTGGCAGAACGTCACATACTCGCCGATCGACTACCAGGACATCATCTACTACGCGGCGCCCAAGCCGAAGAAGCAGCTGACCTCGCTCGACGAGGTCGACCCGGAAATCCGCGCGACCTTCGACAAGCTCGGCATCTCGCTCGACGAGCAGAAGCGCTTGAGCAACGTCGCGGTGGACGCGGTGTTCGACAGCGTCTCGGTGGCGACCACCTTCAAGGAGACGCTGAGCAAACTCGGCATCATCTTCTGCTCGTTCTCCGAGGCGGTGCGCGAGCACCCGGACCTCGTGCGGCAATACCTCGGCTCCGTGGTACCGCATAGCGACAACTTCTTCGCCGCGCTCAATAGCGCCGTGTTCTCCGACGGCTCGTTCTGCTACATCCCCAAGGGCGTGAAATGCCCGATGGAGCTGTCGACGTACTTCCGCATCAACCAGGCGGACACCGGCCAGTTCGAGCGCACGCTCTTGATCGCCGACGAAGGCGCGACGGTGAGCTATCTCGAAGGCTGCACCGCGCCACGCCGCGACACCAACCAGCTGCACGCCGCCGTGGTGGAACTCGTTGCGCTCGACCGCGCGTCCATCAAGTACAGCACGGTGCAGAACTGGTATCCGGGCGACGTCAACGGTGTCGGCGGCATCTACAACTTCGTCACCAAGCGCGGACTCTGCCGCGGCGTCGCGTCGAAGATCTCGTGGACGCAGGTCGAAACCGGCTCCGCGATCACCTGGAAGTATCCCGGCTGCATCCTGCAAGGCGACGACTCGGTGGGCGAGTTCTACTCCGTCGCGGTCGCCAACAACCGCCAGCAGGCAGACACCGGCACCAAGATGATCCACATTGGAAAGAACACGCGCTCCACCATCGTGTCGAAGGGGATCAGCGCCGGCCACGGGCAGAACACCTATCGTGGCATGGTGAAGATCCTCAAGAGCGCCGAGGGCGCGCGCAACTACTCGCAGTGCGATTCGCTGCTGATGGGCGACACGTGCGGCGCGCACACCTTCCCGTACATCGAGGTGAAGAACACGTCGGCGCGTCTCGAGCACGAAGCGTCGACGTCGAAGATCGGCGAGGATCAGCTGTTCTACTGCCGTCAGCGCGGCCTCTCCACCGAGGACGCGGTGAACATGATCGTCAACGGCTTCTGCAAGGAAGTCTTCCGCGAGCTCCCGATGGAGTTCGCGGTAGAGGCGCAGAAGCTGCTCAGTGTCAGCTTGGAGGGAAGCGTGGGCTAGCGGCCCGCGCGCGAGACACATGCTGGAGATCACCGACCTGCACGCCCGCGTGCAGGGCAAGGACATCCTCAAGGGCATCAGCCTGTCGATCAAGCCGGGCGAAGTCCACGCGATCATGGGACCGAACGGATCGGGCAAGAGCACGCTGTCGCAGGTGCTCGCTGGTCGCGACACCTACGAGGTCACCGGCGGTTCGGTGACCTTTGACGGCGCGGACCTGCTCACGCTCGCGCCGGAGGAGCGCGCGGCGCGCGGCATCTTCCTCGCGTTCCAGTATCCGGTCGAGATTCCCGGCGTGAGCAACCTGTATTTCTTGCGCTCCGCGCTCAACGCGCAGCGCAAGTTGCGCGGCCTCGAGGAACTCGACGCGATGGACTTCCTCGCGCTCGCCAAGGAGAAGGCGCAGACGGTCGAACTCGACCCGGCATTCTTCCAGCGCGCGGTGAACGAGGGCTTCAGCGGCGGCGAGAAGAAGCGCAATGAGGTCTTCCAGATGGCGGTGCTGCAGCCGCGCCTATGCATCCTCGACGAGACCGACTCGGGCCTCGACATCGATGCGTTGCGCGTGGTGGCGAACGGCGTCAACGCGCTGCGCGGGCCGAATCGCTCGATGCTGGTGATCACCCACTACCAGCGTTTGCTCGACTACATCGTGCCGGACGTCGTGCACGTGCTGGCGGGCGGCCGGATCGTCAAGAGCGGCGGCAAGGACCTCGCGCTGCACCTCGAAGAGTTCGGCTACGCCGGCGTCGTGGAGTCGCGCGGATGAGTGGGGCGGCGATCGTGTCCGGCGCCGCGCCGCACGCGCTGGCGGCGGAGTGGGCGTTGCGTGTCGGCGAGGCGCCGGAGGCGTTGCAGCGGCTGCGCCGTGAGGCCGCGGCACGCGCCGCGCACCTCGGCGTGCCGACGCCGAAGCTCGAGGCGTGGAAGTACACCAGCCTCGCCGCGCTCGGCCGCACCGCGTGGACGGCGGTGGTACGGCTCGAGGGTGCAGGCTGCCCCTCGGTCGCCGTCGCGGGCGGCGCGCCCGACCTCACGGGCACGGCCCCTCTGTTCCCGGAGGGCGTGCGCGTGCGCAGCCTGGCGCGGGCGTTCGCCGACGACGCCGACGCGGTGCTCGCGCACCTGGCGCAGGTTGCGTCGTTCGCCGACGACTACGTCGCCGCGCTCAACACCGCGTTCCTGCACGACGGCATATGGATCGACGTCGCACCCGGCGTGCAGGTCGACGGCGCCCTGCACGTCGTGCACCGCGCGCCAGAAGGCGACGCCGCGCCGATGACGCACGGCCGCGTGCTGATCACCGCTGGCGCCGGCAGCTCCGTCGCCGTGTGCGAGCGGTTCGTGAGCGACGGTGCCGGCGCCGCGTTCACCACCGGCGTCACCGAGATCGTGTGCGGTGCCAACGCGCAGGTCGAACACACGCGCTGGGTGAGCGAGAACACGGCGACGATTCACCTCGGCGTGGTCGCCGCGCGGCAGGCACGCGACAGCCGCTTGATCTCGCATGCGGTGTCGACCGGTGGCGCGTTGACGCGCGTCGAGATCGCCAGCCGTCTCGCGGAGCCCGGCGCGGAGGCGACGTTCAACGGCCTGTACCTCGGCGGTGGCGAGCAGCACGTCGACTACCACACGACGCTCGACCACGCGGCGCCGCACTGCACCAGCGCGCAAACCTATCGCGGCGTGTTGTCCGGCCGCGCGCACGGTGTCTTCAACGGCGCCGTCATCGTGCGCCCCGACGCGCAGAAGACCGACGCGCGCCAGTCCAACAAGAACCTCTTGCTCTCCAGCACCGCGGCCATCGACACCAAGCCGCAGCTCGAGATCTTCGCCAACGACGTGAAGTGCACGCACGGCGCCACCGTCGGCTCGCTCGACGAGGAGTCGCTATTCTACTTGCGCTCGCGTGGCATCCCGCGGCGCGAGGCGGAGACGTTGCTCACACTGGCGTTCGCGAACGACATCGTGCAGCGCATCAGCAATGAGCTGCAGCGCGAGCTGCTGGCCCACGCACTGGAGGCCGCGTTCCACGGGATGGACGCGGCGGGGGACACTGCGTGAGCGTGACCACGGAGGACCGCGCGATGGCTCCCGCGACACCATCGGTGCCGCCGCTCGACCCGATGCACGTGCGCGCCGATTTCCCCGGCTTGCGCCAGCTGGTCAACGGCAAGCCGCTGGTCTATCTCGACAGCGCCGCGACGGCCCAGAAACCGGCGGTGGTGGTGACCGCGGTCACGCAGTTCTACACCGCCGACTGCGCCAACATCCACCGCGGCGTGCACGCGCTGTCGCAGCGCGCGACGCTCGGCTTCGAACGCGCGCGTGCCGCGGCGCAGGACTTCCTCGGCGCCGCCAACACGCACGAGATCATCTTCGTCCGTGGCACCACCGAAGCCATCAACCTGGTGGCACAGGCCTACGCGCGGCCGACCCTGCGCGAGGGCGATGAAATCGTCGTCACCGAGATGGAGCACCACTCGAATCTGGTGCCGTGGCAGATGGTCGCGCAGCAGACCGGCGCGCGCGTCGTCAAGGCGCCGATCCGGGATGATGGCGCGCTCGACATGGACGCGTTCGTCGCGACGCTCGGCCCGCGCACCAAGATCGTCGCCGTCGCCCACGTGTCGAACGCGCTCGGCACCGTGAATCCGATCCGCGAGATCTGCCGCCTGGCGCACGACGCCGGTGCGGTGGTGGTGGTGGACGGCGCGCAAGCCGTGCCGCACACGGCCATCGACGTCGTGGATCTCGGCGCCGACTTCTACGCGTTCAGCGCGCACAAGCTCTACGGACCCACCGGCAGCGGCGTGCTGTACGGCCGCGAGGCGCTGCTCGACGCAATGCCGCCGTGGATGGGCGGTGGGGAGATGATCCGCACCGTGAGCTTCAGCGGCACGACCTACAACGAATTGCCGCACAAGTTCGAGGCCGGCACGCCGGATATCGCCGGCGGCATCGGCCTCGGGGCGGCCATCCGTTACGTGCAGGGTCTCGGCCTCGACCGCATCGCCGCGCACGAGCACGCGCTGCTCGAGTACGCGACGCAGCGGCTGCTGGCAGTGCCGGGGCTGCGGCTCATCGGCACGGCGCCGGAGAAGTCGGCGGTGCTCTCGTTCGTGCTCGACGGCGTGCATCCGCACGACATCGGCACCATTTTGGACAGCCGCGGCATCGCAGTACGGACGGGACACCACTGCGCGCAGCCGGTGATGCAGCGCTTCGGCGTGCCTGCCACCACGCGTGCATCGCTGGCGATTTACAACACCCGCGACGACATCGACGCGCTGGCCGAGGGGCTCGAGGCGGTGAAGGAGATGATGACCTGATGTCGGACCTGCGCGAGCTGTACCAAGAGGTCATCCTCGACCACTCGAAGTCGCCGCGGAATTTCCACGCGCTCGACGACGCCACGTGCAGCGCCGAAGGCTACAACCCGCTGTGCGGCGATCACCTCGTGCTCTACCTCAAGGTCGAAGGCGACGTGATCGTCGACGCCGGCTTCACCGGCGCCGGCTGTGCCATCTCGAGCGCCTCGGCCTCGATGATGACCGCCGCGCTCAAGGGGCGCACGCGCCTGGAAGCCGAGCAGCTCTTCGAGCGCTTCCACCTGCTGGTGACCGGCGCGCCCGATGAGACCCCGGCGGAGGATCCCGCGCTCGGCAAACTCGCCGTGTTCAGCGGCGTGCGCGAGTTTCCGATGCGCGTCAAGTGCGCGAGCCTCGCGTGGCACACCATGAAGTCGGCACTGCACGGCGATCAAGCCGCGGCGGTGAGCACGGAGTAGCGATGTCCGCCGCCACCCGCCAGAAGGTCGCGCTGGTGCGCGACACCAATGTCGTCGTGATCCCGCAGGGCTACACCGTGACGCTGCCGCAAGGCCACGAGGTGTACATCCTGCAGGACTTGGGCGGCGCGTACACGGTCGAGTCCACCGACGGCTACATGGTGCGCATCGCGCCCGAGGACGTCGATGCGCTCGGCCTCGCCGAAGCCACCGAGAAGGCCGCGAAGGCGATGGCCGACATGGCCCATCTGCCGTTGCGCGAGCAGGTGTGGGCGACGCTGCGAACCTGCTACGATCCCGAAATCCCGGCCAACATCGTCGACCTCGGCCTGATCTATGTCTGCGAGGTCGATGAACTGGAGTCCGGCGGCCACCGCGTCGAGATCAAGATGACGCTCACGGCTCCCGGCTGCGGGATGGGCGGAATCCTGAAGGCGGATGTCGAAACCAAGATCGCGCGCCTCCCCGGCGTCTCGGACGTCGACGTGCAACTGACCTTCGACCCGCCGTGGACGCAGGCGATGATGAGCGAGGGCGCGCGGCTGCAGCTCGGGCTGTACTAGCGCGCGGCACAAGGAGAGGCATGAAGGTCGTCGTCAATCGCGAGAAGTGCATCGGCGCGGGCAGCTGCATCCAAGTGGCGCCCGGCGTGTACGAACTCGACCAGCACAAGAAGGCGGTGGTGATCGATGGCGACTCCGTCGACGTCGACACGCTCATCACCTCGGCCGACGTCTGCCCGACGCTGGCGATCTTCATCTACGACGACGACGGCACCCTGTTGTTCCCGGAGCAGTAAGCACGCCATGCCGACGCTGCCGATCTACATGGACAACCACGCCACCACGCCGGTCGATCCGCGCGTGCTCGAGGCCATGCTGCCGTATTTCACCGAACAGTTCGGCAACGCGGCTTCGCGCAGTCACGTGTTCGGCTGGAAGGCGGAGGAGGCGGTGGAGACGGCGCGCGCGCAGCTGGCCGCGCTGATCGGCGCGACGCCGAAGGAGATCGTCTGGACCTCCGGCGCCACCGAATCCGACAATCTGGCGATCAAGGGCGTCGCGCAAGCGTACGCGGCGAAGGGCCGCCACATCATCACCTGCGTCACCGAACACAAGGCGGTGCTCGACTCGTGCCATCGCCTCGAGAAGGACGGCTACCGCGTCACGTTCCTACCGGTGGACGGCCACGGCCGCATCGACATGAACCAACTCGCCGACGCGATCACGCCGGAGACCATCCTCATCTCGGTGATGTACGCCAACAACGAGATCGGGACGGTGCAGCCGATCCGCGAGATCGGCCAGCTCGCTCACGCGCGCGACATCGTCTTCCACTGCGACGCGGTGCAGGCGGTGGGCCGCATTCCGGTGGACGTGCTCGCCGATCACGTCGATCTCATGAGCCTCACCGCGCACAAGATGTACGGGCCGAAGGGCGTCGGCGCGCTGTACGTGCGTCGCCGCGATCCGCGCGTCCGCGTCGAGGCGCAGATCGACGGCGGCGGCCACGAGAACCGCATGCGAAGCGGCACGCTCAACGTCACCGGCATCGTCGGGTTCGGCAAGGCCGCCGAGGTGGCGCACGCCGAACTCGCGGCGGGCGAGGGCGTGCGCATCGGCGCGCAGCGCGACCGCCTGTGGCAGGCGCTGCAGGACAGCCTCGACCGCCTCGACCTCAACGGCGATCCGGTGCACCGGCTGCCCGGCAACCTCAACGTCGCCTTCGGCGGCGTGCAAGGCGAATCGCTGCTCATGGCGATGCGCGACGTCGCGCTCAGCTCCGGCTCCGCGTGCACCAGCGCCAGCGTCGAGCCGAGCTACGTGCTCACCGCCTGCGGCTATAGCGACGAACGCGCGCACGGCTCGCTGCGCTACGGCGTCGGCCGCTTCACCAGCGACGACGAGATCGACTTCGTCGCCCACTTGACCATCGAAACCGTGCAGCACCTGCGTGCGCTCTCGCCGTTGCAAACGGCCGGCCACGCGGGCGTGGACTGAACCCAGGGGGATCACATGATCAACGTGACGACCGCCGCGACCGAGAAGGTCAAGGCGCTGCTCGAGCAGAACAACATGCCGGCCGGCTCCGGCCTGCGCGTCGGCGTGCGCGGCGGCGGCTGCTCCGGACTCTCGTACGTGATGGAGTTTGCCTATGGCGCCAACCCGGACGACACCGTCGTCGAAGTCGGCGACGTGCGCTTCTTCGTCGACCCGAAGTCGGGCATGTACCTCGACGGCACCGAGCTGGACTACGTCGAAGGCGTGATGGGTTCGGGCTTCGAGTTCAAGAACCCGAACGTGAAGCGCTCCTGCGCCTGCGGCGAGAGCTTCGCAGTCTAACCCGCGCGACGGCGGCGGAAGGGCGCCTCGCTGCGCCCGTTCCGCCCGCCGGCCCGCGATCGCGCATCTGGCGATGACCGACCTCACCACCACGCTGCCGCCGCTCGACGCGGACGACCGGCAGCGCTATCACCGGCACCTCATCCTCCCGGAGGTAGGGGAGGAGGGCCAGCGGCGCCTGCGCGCCGCGTCGGTTCTGTTGGTGGGCGCGGGCGGTCTCGGCTCACCGATCGCACTCTATCTCGCGGCGGCCGGCGTCGGCACGCTCGGCCTCGTCGATGCCGATCGCGTCGACACGTCGAATCTGCAGCGCCAAGTGCTTTACGGCAGCGACGACGTCGGGGTCGCGAAGACCACCGCCGCCGCGCGGCGCCTCCAGGCGATGAATCCCGGCGTCCGCGTCATCACCCACGATACGCGGCTCACCGCGGCGAACGCGCTCGAGATCCTCGCGCCGTACGATGTCATCGTCGACGGCAGCGACAACTTCCCGACACGCTACTTGGTCAACGACGCGTGCGTGTTGCTCGGCAAGCCCGACGTCTATGGCAGCATCTTTCGCTTCGAAGGCCAAGCCGCGGTGTTCGACGCGCGCCGCGGACCCTGCTACCGCTGCCTCTATCCCGAACCGCCGCCGCCCGGCGCGGTGCCGAGCTGCATCGAAGCCGGCGTGCTCGGCGTGCTGCCCGGCCTGCTCGGGGTCATCCAAGCCACCGAGACGCTCAAGCTCCTGCTCGGCACCGGCGAGACGCTGACCGGCCGCCTGCTCCTCGTCGACGCGCTCGCCATGCGCTTTCGCGATCTCACGTTGCGCAAGTCCGCCGCGTGTCCCGCGTGCGGCGACCACCGGACGCTCACCGGGCTCATCGACTACGAGCGCTTCTGCGGCCTCGCCGATGAGCCGTCCTCCCCGGAGACCGGAATGGAAGTCACCCCTCGCCAGCTCAAGGCGGAACTGGACAACGGCGCCGCCGTGCGCATCATCGACGTGCGCGAGACCTTCGAGTTCGCGCACGTGCGTCTCGACGGCGCCGAGAACATCCCGATGGGCGCGATCCCGCAATTCGTGCGCGACGCGACCGATCGCGATCAGGACATCGTGGTGATGTGCCACTCCGGCATGCGCAGCGCGCAGGTCCAGGCGTACATGCTGCAGCAAGGCTTCACCAAGGTGCGCAATCTGAGCGGCGGCATCGACCGCTGGGCCGCCGATCTCGATCCGGCCATGCCGCGGTACTGAGCGCCGGCGTTCGACGCGAACTGCAAGGAGCACTGCCATGCCCGTGGCGAACTTCGCCGCCCCGATCCAGGTCGATCTGCCCGCCGCGCTGACCGCGCTGTCGGGCGACGAGATCGCCGCGCGTATCCGCACCGCCAAGCAGGCGTTGGGCAAGCGCCTGGTCATCCTCGGCCACCACTACCAGCGCGACGAAGTCATCGCCCACGCCGACTTCACCGGCGACTCGTTCCAACTCTCGCGTGAAGCCGCCCGCTGCGCCGACGTCGAGTTCATCGTGTTCTGCGGCGTCCACTTCATGGCCGAAAGCGCCGACATCCTCACCGGCGGCACCAAGAACGTCGTGCTGCCCGACATGCGCGCCGGCTGCTCGATGGCCGACATGGCCGACATCGACCAAGTCGAAGACGCGTGGGAGCAGTTGCAAGCCGACGGCGGCGGCGCCATCACGCCGGTCACGTACATGAACTCCGCCGCGAACTTGAAGGCCTTCGTCGGCCGGCACGGCGGTGCCGTGTGCACGTCGTCGAACGCGCGCGCCGTGCTGACCTGGGCGCTGGCGCGCACGCCTCGCGTGTTGTTCTTCCCGGACCAGCACTTGGGCCGCAACACCGGCGTGCAACTTGGCGTGCCGCTCGAGAAGATGGTGGTGTGGGATCCGCGCGCCGGGCTCGGCGGCGCGCCTGAAGGTGGGGCGACGCGCGACGCCACTCTGCTTCTCTGGAAAGGCCACTGCTCGGTGCACCAGCGCTTCACGCCGCAGCACGTCGCCGCGGTGCGCGCCGAGTTCCCCGGCGTGCAGGTGCTCGTCCACCCGGAGTGTCGCCACGAGGTCGTCCAACTCGCCGACTTCGTCGGGTCGACCGACTTCATCATCAAGACGATCGAGGCGAGTGCGCCGGGATCGTCGTGGGCGATCGGCACCGAGTTTCACCTCGTCCACCGCCTGGCGGACCGCTTTCCGGATCGCACCATCGTCTCGCTCGAGAACTGCGTCTGCTATTGCGCGACGATGTACCGCATCAGTCCCGAGCACCTGCTGTGGACGCTCGAGGCGCTGGCGGAGGGCCGCGTGGTGAATCCGGTCCGGGTCGACGCCGAGACCGCGCAGTGGGCGCGCGTCGCCCTCGACCGCATGTTGGAGATCACCTAGCGCGCCGGCGTCTCCGCGCTGGACCGCGGCGGCGGAATGGTGTACACGAGAGGGCCTATGAGCACACCCTCGACCCCCGCCCGTCGCGGCCGCCGAGCCGCCGCACGGCACGACGCCGCATCCGCCTCCCGTTCCGCCCGCGCTTCCGGATCACAGTGGTGGACGCCCCTCCTCCTCGCACTCGGCGCGGTGCTGCGTCTCGTCTATCTGTCGCAGCTGTCGAAGACCGCGTTCGGCGGCTACATCTTCGGCGACAGCGCCTACTACATCGAACAGTCGCGACTGGCGTGGCGCGATCTGAACGGCGTGCCGGCCTTCCTCTCGCCGCTGTATCCGGCGGTGCTCAAAATCTTGGCGACGCTCGACGTGCCGGTGCCGAACGGCATCCGCTTGGTCCAGATGGGCGCCGGTCTGCTCACCGCCTGGATGCTGGCACGGTTCGCCGCCAAGTGCGTGTCGCCGGCCGCCGGCCGCGTGACACTGGCGCTCGCCGTGCTCTATCCGCCGTTCGTGTTCTTCGAGGGCGAAATCCTGCCGGCGAGCCTCGCGCTGCTCGCGCAAGCCTGCGCCATGCTGTGGGCGTGGGAGGCGCGCGACGCGTGGGAGACGCACCCGAGACTCGGGCGCCGCCTCGCCGTGATGGCGGGCGTGGCGGGCGGCATCGCCGCGTTGTTGGCGCCGCCGGTGGTGCTGGTCGCGGTGGCGCTCGCGGCGTGGTGGGCATGGGCGGATCGCCGGAGTCCCGCGCGCGCGTGGCACGGTCCGGCGTGGGTGCTTGCCGGTCTCGCGCTCGCGCTCGCCCCGACGACGCTGTCCACCGCGCTCCGCGCGCGCACGCCGGTGCCGCTGTCGACCAGCGGCGGGATCAACCTGTGGATCGGCAACAACGCCGAGGCCACCGGGACGTTCCACTTGCCCGCGGCGGATTCCCTGAGCGGCGACACGCGGGCCCTCGAGCAGACGATGACGGCACGAGCGCGGGCCGCGTCGCCGGCCGCCGCGTCGACGGTGTGGACTGGCCGCGCGCTGGCCTACATGGCGCGTCACCCGCTCGCCACCGCACAACTCACCGGGAAGAAGCTCCTCCTGCTCGCCAATCACGTCGAAGGGCCGAGTCAGGCCGACTTCGGGTACGTGCGCGCGCGATGCCCCGCGCTGTTCGTGCCGCTCCCGTACGTCGCTCTGTTCGCGCTCGGGCTCGCCGGTGTGGCGTGGGCGACGTGGCGCGGGGCGGCGCGTGGGCTCGCCGCGTGGGTCGTGCTCGCCGCTGCGCTCTCGCCGGCGATCGTCTTCGTTACCGCGCGGCACTGTCTGCCGCTGGTGCCGGTCCTGATCGTCGGCGCGGCGGCGGCGTTGGTCGCGCTGGCCCAGGCGCTCCGCGGCGGCGATCGCGCGCGGCTCGCGCCGCTCGCCGGCACTGCGCTCGTGCTCGCGGCGATCGGCTTCGTGCCGCTCGGCAGCGCTTCGGCGGATCGCCCGCGCATGCTGGCACTCGAGGCGCTGGGGGAGATGGGGCGCGGCAACACTGCCAAGGCGGTCACGCTGTTCGAGGAAGCGCGCGCACTGACGCCGAAGGATCCGGCGATGCTCGCCAACTTGGGTGCCGCCTATCAGCGCAACGGCGATCTGGCGAAGGCGGTCGCCGTGCTGCGCCAAGCCGCGGCGGACGCTCCCGAGAATCCGGTCATCGCCATGAATCTCGGACGCGTGTATCTGCGGCAAGCGCTCGCGGATAGTGCCGCGTTGGAGTTCGCACGTGCCGCGGCGCACGGCGGTGGGGCCGAGGCATTGCGGGTGCTCGCCGCCACCGAGCGCCAACGCCAGAACTGGGCCGGCGCCGCCGCAGCGCTCGAGCGCGTCATCGCCCTCGAACCCAAGGACCTGGCGAGCCGGAGCGATCTCGGCGCGGTCTACTTGCAGGCCGGGCGCACGCAGGACGCCATCCGCGTGCTGGAAGCGCTCACCACGGCGGGTGTGTTGTTCCCGGACCCGTGGATGAACCTGGCGGCCGCCTATCGTGGCGTCGGCCGCGTGCCCGACGCGATGCGCGCCTTGGAACGCGCCGCCGCGCTCGCGCCGGCCGATCGCAGCGTCATGCTGTCGTTGGCCACCGCGCGCCGTGCACTCGGCGATGCGCCGGGCGCGATCGAGGTGTTGCGCACATACTTGCAACACGTCGGGCGGGACTCGTTGGCGCAAGCGCTCCTGCGGCGCTACCGCGCCGGCGGCGTGTGAGCGGACGCCGTCGCCGCGCGGCCGGCGAATCCGCACCGCGGGCCGCGCGCGCGGCGCGGGCGGAGTGGCAGTTCGCGGTCTTGTGGGGCGCCGCCGCGTTGCTCGTGCGCGCGCTGTACCTGGCGCAGATGCACGCCGGGCCGTTCGCCACCCATCCGCTCATCGACGCCGACACCTACGACCAATGGGCGCAGGAGATCGCGCGCGGCGCGTGGCTGGGGCGAGAGGCGTTCTGGCAACCGCCGCTGTATCCCTATCTGCTGGGCGTGGTGTATCGCATCGCCGGGCACTCGTACTCGGCGGTGTACGGCCTGCAGGCGCTGCTTTCGGCCGGGTCGGTCGCCCTGACGTTCTTGATCGGGTGCCGCACCGTCGGGCGCGCCGCTGCCCACGGGGGAGCGGCGTTGTTCGCGGTCTACGGCACCGCTTTGGTGTTCGACGGCCTCCTGCTGTCGGCCAGTCTGATCGTCTTCCTGGAATGCGCGTTCCTGTGGGCGACGCTGCGTGCGCTGGATCACCCCGAAGCGGTGCGCCGTTGGTGCGCGGCGGGCGTGCTGCTCGGCCTGTCGATCTTGGCGCGGCCGGAGATCGGGCTCGCCGGCGTGGCGATCGCCGCGTGGATCGCGCTGCGCCGCGGGCGCGCGTGGGTGCCGGGTGTCCGGCGCCGCGCGCTCGGCGTGATGCTCGGCCTCGCCGCGCTCTGCACGCTGACTGCCACGTGGCACAACTACCGCGCCGAACGCGACTGGGTGCTGGTGTCGTACAACGCCGGCGTGAACTTCTGGATCGGCAACAACGCGCATGCCGGCGACACGATCGCGGCGCGACCGTTCTTCGAGTGGCGGCGGGTGGCGCGGTTGCCGGCCGCGCAGGGAATTACCCGTGCCTCGGCCCAATCGGCGTGGTACTTCCGGCAGGCGCTGGGGTGGATCGCGGCGCATCCGGGTGATGCGGCGCTCCAATGGCTCCGACGCGGGGCGCTCGCTCTGCGCGGACGCGAGGTGATGCGCAACGAAGACCTCTACGCGGCACGTGCATACTCCGGCGTGCTCGCCGCGTTGTTGTGGGTGCGTGGGGTGGCGATTCCCTTCGGCGTGATCGGCCCGCTGGCGGTGCTTGGGCTGTGGGTCGCGAAGCGCCGCGACGGGCCCGTGTTGTGGATGACGGCGGCGGTGTCCTTGCTGACCTGCGTGGTGTTCTTCGTCTCGGCGCGTTACCGCCTGCCGGCGATTCCGGTCGTCGTGCTGTGGGCGGGCCAGGCTCTGGCCTGGGCTCGCGAGAGGCAGCGGGCCGGCGACACGCTGTCGTTCGCGCGGGCAGGGGGCGCGTGGATCGCCCTCGTCACGTTGTGCAATGCCGGACAGGGGCCGGCGACGACGCCGGCCATGGCGGCCGAGACGCAGCTCTCGCTCGCCACCATCGCCAGCCGCGATGGTGATTTCCCGCGCACGCTAGAACATTGCCGCGCGGCTCGCGCCTTCAAACCCGACTATCCGGAAGCCGACTACGAGCAAGCCAACGCCTTCCTCGCGCTGGGGCAGCCCGACAGCGCGGCGGCCTACGCGGCGCGGGCGGCGCGCACGGCGCCGGACATCGAAGACACGTGGCAATTGCTCGCCGCGGTCGAGCGGCAACGGGCGCGCTATCCCGATGCCGCCGCCGCCGCGCGACAGGCGCTGGCGGTGAACCCGACCCTGCCGGATGCCCGCGCGACGCTGGCCGTGGCGCTGGCGCAAACCGGAGACGCGGCCGGCGCCCGGGCGCAGGCCGACACGCTCGCCGACCTGCCCGGCGTGCCGCCGGAAGCCCTGGCGATGGCGGCCCGCGTCTATTTCGCCGTGGGGGAGGGCGCGCGTGCCCTCGACCTCCTCGACCGGGCGCTCGCCGCCGGCGGTCCGCCGGACCTGGCCACCCTGCGCGATGCCATGCGGACGCAACTGGAGTCCGCCGAGGCTCAGCCGCGCTGACGCGCATCCCGCGAGAATGCGGTGCGCGTGCGATTTGCACGTTTTTCGCCGTGCAGGATGTTCTTGACTGCAATGTTTCCGTCCGTCACAGTCGATAACGGAAGAGAAGGCACCTGCGTGTCAGGCGCAGCACTACCGGACGCTACGCGGCGTCCACACATGATGCACGCGCGGACGAGGCACCAGGATTTCACATCCGTGCGCGCGCACGGCTCGTCAAGCGGCGTTCCCCCGCCGCTCAACCCCAGGTCAGGGCGGAGTGCCATCCGTCCGCTAATGAGGTGACGTACGTGAACGACCGACCGGTCAAAGGCCTCTCCTCCCTCACTTTGGCGATCGCCTGCTTGACGATTGTGTCCGGACTCCTGCTCCCGCTCGGACATGTGGCGATAGCGACTCCGCCGCCGCCTCCTCAGATCAGCGGTGGCGATCCCGATGCTCCCGGATCCAGCAACGCGCCGCACACCGGAGAGCAGTCGGGTGGCTCCAGCACCCTTGCGGTGTGGCCGTCCGGTCCGATGCCGGGCCAGTCTGCCTCCCAGGGAACCGGAGTCCTTACGCCATTCGGCAGGCACTCGGGACACACCCCGAGGCCAACCACGAAGCAGTTCACCAGTTGGGCTGGGATCAAGGGCCTGTACGTCCGCTGAGTGAGTGGTGCCGAAGGGTTTCACGACTGACGCATAGTCAGGGGGCTGCGACGACATGATCTTTCACGGGAACAACGGGAGTGGGCCCGCCGGCCCCGTCCCGATCCCGCCTGGTGTCAGGCAATGGCACACCCAGCGCGGCAGACCGACGGCCTCGGCCGCCGGCGGCTCGCAGTTGGCGAAGCGTGTCGAGGACTTGAAGGGACAGCTGGCGAACGCCCTTGCCAGCGGCGCTTCGGCCTCGGACATCGCCGACCTCGAGCTGCAGCTCGCCGATGCCCTGCGTCGCCTGGGCGACGTCGCATCGGCGCGCGGCATCTGGCGCCGCGCGGGGGACCGCGTCGCTCCGGCCGCTGGCCGCGCGATCGACGGTCGCCTGGCACTCTTGGCGAGCCGGCTCGCCTGGGACGAGGGGATGTACCCGGAGGCGCTCGCGCACGCGGAAGACGCCTACCGCATCTTCGTCGACGTTCCGGATGAACTCGGGGTCGCCCACAGCTTCCTAGAGGCAGGCCGCGCGCATTCGCGGCTGCGCAATCTCAAGCAGGCCCGCGACCACTACGAAGACGCGCGCGCCATCTACAAGCGGCTCGGCGACGTGCCGCACCTGGCCGTCGCGCACAACAACCTCGGCATCATCTACAAGAACGCCGGCAATTGGGTGCAGGCCATCGAGCACCTCGACGAGGCGCTGCGACTCGACACGCAAGAGGGCAACCTCTCGGAGTTGCCGTACCGCTATCTCAATCTCGGCATCGTCCACCTCAAGATGGGCAGCTGGGACACCGCACGCGATAATCTGGAAGCCGCGCGTGTCGGCGCGGAGAAGACCGGCAACAAGTGGCTGTGGATCAACAGCACGGTCGCGCTCGGGAATTACCACCGTCTGACGCAAGACAGCGCGCGTGCGGCGGCGCTCTACGAGACGGCGCTCGAGACCGCGGCGTCGCTCGGATTCCCGCGTGAGCTCGCGCTCGCGCACGAATTCCGCGGCGACCTCCACAACGAGGCCGGGCAGCTCGACGCCGCGCGCGCCGACTACGAGCAGGCGATGGCGATCGCCGAGGAAATCGCGCCCGAGGGCGATGTCGCGTCCGAAGTCTCGCGCCGCCTCGCCGACGTGCATCTCCAGGCCGGTGACCTCGACGCCGCGCAGGCATGCGTCGAGCGCGCGATCGGCATCGCGCGGCCGATGGGCGACCGCTACGAGGAAGGCGCGGCGATGCGTGTGCGTGGCCTCATCCTGGCCGCGCGTGGGCACGCCGTCGACGCGCTGGACTCGCTGCTCGCCAGCCGTGAGCTCCTCGCCTCGATCAACGAGCGATACGAACTCGGCAAGACGCTTTACGAAACCAGCCGGTTGCTGCGCGAAACACCAGGGGGCGACGCCGACGAAGCCTGGCGTCTGCTCAAGGAAGCGTCCTTCCACTTCGAGCAGTTGCGCGTCCACGACTGGATCGCCCGCGTCGACCGCGAGCTGATGTCGTATCGCCGCTCGATGCAGACCGCGGCGGTCAAGCGTCCGCCGTCCACGCCGGAGCGGTCGCGCCAAGCGGCTGAACGCTTCCGCGAGAAGGGCATCGTCACCCACAGCCCGCTCATGGTCGACGTGCTGGAGATGGCGGAGAAGGCGGCGAAGAGCCGCTTCTGCATCCTCATCCAGGGCGAGACTGGAACGGGGAAGGAACGCCTCGCGCGCGCCATCCACTTGATGGGCGGCAAGAAGCTCGACTCGTTCGTCGCGGTGAACTGCAATAGCCTGCCGGAAGGCTTGCAGGAGAGCGAACTGTTCGGCCACGCCGCGGGCGCCTACACGGACGCCAAGCGCGAGAAGCCGGGACTCTTCGAGATCGCCGACGGCGGCACGCTGTTCCTCGACGAAGTCACCGACCTTTCGCCGGCGGCGCAGGGCAAGCTGCTGCGCATCCTCGAAGACGGCGAACTCCGCCGCGTCGGCGATACGAAGTCGCGCAAGGTCAACGTGCGTATCCTCGCCGCGTGTAACAAGTCGGCGCTGGAGGAGGCCAAGAACGGCCGCTTCCGCAAGGACTTGTTCTACCGGCTCTCGGTGTTCCCGGTGAACCTGCCGGCGCTCCGCGAGCGGCCCGAGGACATCGCGCCGCTGGTCGAGTACTTCCTGCAGCGCGAGTCGACGCAGGAAAGCAAGACGGTGAACATGGGAGCGGACGCCCTGCAGGCGCTCGAGGACTACGAGTGTCCCGGCAACGTGCGCGAACTCGAAAACCTGATCTGCCGCTCGTCCTCGCGGATCCCGACAGCACGATTCACCGCGACGACCTGCCGCCGGAGATCCTGGTCAAGGTCGCGCCGCGCGGCGGTGACGCCCTTAGTCTGAAGGAGCGAGTCGAACTGTTCGAGCGCGAGCAGATCGAGCGCGCTCTGCGGGCGACGGGCGGTGACAAGGACCGCACGGCGGCGAATCTGAACATCACCCGTCGCTGGCTCACCGAGAAGATGCGCCGGTACAATCTCGATCGCGCGGGAACGATCGTTCCCGAGTTCGAAGGCGGGTTCCCGGACGACGTGCCGCGCACCAGCCTGTACGCGTAGCGCTGCGCCCGCGTCGCGGGTCTAACTCGAAGCACGACAAGGCCGTGGAGCGAAATGCTCGACGGCCTTGTTCGTGGCCCCCGGCGGCTTCGGCCCGGCATGCTGCTTGCCCCTCTCATCAGGCGTTCAGGGGGGAGCGGCGGCAGGGGCTGAAGGATAACGGGGGAGATCGGCACCGCCTCACGAACGGGCCTTCTCTTCCACGAGATCCCTCCCGTACTCCCGATTGTGCCTCTGCCCTCCCCGTCCTTTTGAGCCTCCGGGTGTCAGCGCACCCGGAGGCTTTGTCGTTTCCGTCGCGCGGGGCTCAGGCACGCGCACCGCGTGCCGATCGTTTCTCCACCCCCGCGTGTCGTTGACCGTGGCGCCGCGCACACCGTAGGATGACGCTTAGGGTCTTCCACGCCCTATGCCCGTGGCTCAGGACGAGCCAGGCCCATCGCTCACCGAGGGAGCAGGCACGATGGTCGTGATCATGGACACGCAGGCCACGCCGGAGCAGCTCGATGCGGTTACCGAGCACCTGCGCGCCCTCGGGATGACCGTGCACCCGTCGGTCGGCCGCAGCCGCACCGTGATCGGCGTGATCGGGGACACCGCGTCCGTCGACATTCACGACATCAGCGCCCTGCCGGGCGTCTACGAAGTCATCCGCGTCTCCGAACCGTTCAAGCTCGCCACCCGCAAGTTCAAAGAGGAAGACACCGTCGTGCGGGTGGGGGACGTCGTCATCGGCGGCCCCGAGGTCGTGATCATGGCCGGGCCGTGCTCAGTCGAGAGCGAGCACCAGGCGCAAATCATCGCCGAAGCCGTCGCGGCCACCGGATGCCGCGTGCTGCGCGGCGGCGCGTACAAGCCGCGCACGTCCCCCTATGCCTTCCAGGGTCTGGGCGAGGAAGGCCTCAAGATCTTGCGCCGCATCGCGGATCGCCTCGGCATGGTGGTGATCAGCGAGATCATGGACATCTCGCAGGTGCCCGCCGGCATGCGCTACGTCGACATCCTGCAGGTCGGCGCGCGCAACATGCAGAACTTCACGTTGCTCAAGGAACTCTCACGGTGCCGCAAGCCGGTGCTGCTCAAGCGCGGCATGTCGGCCACCATCGACGAATGGCTGATGGCCGCCGAGTACATCATGAGCGGCGGCAACACCGAGGTGATCCTCTGTGAGCGCGGCATCCGCACTTTCGAGACGCGCACCCGCAACACGCTCGACCTCGCGGCGGTGCCGGTGGTGAAGCAACTCTCGCACTTGCCGATCATCATCGACCCGAGTCATGCCACCGGGATCCGCAGCATGGTGACCCCGATGTCGAAGGCCGCGATCGCCGCCGGCGCCGACGGCGTGATCATCGAAGTACACCACGACCCCGAGCACGCGCTCTGCGATGGTGCGCAATCGCTCCTGCCGAAACAGTTCCGCGAGTTGACCCAGCAGGTCGCTGCGGTGAGCGCGGCGATCGGGCGTCCGGTGCGTGTCCGCGACGACGGTCCCAAGGCGAACGGCGCGTCCTAGGCCTTCGCCGCGACGCTCGGGTCGACGGCGACCAATCCCCTAAAGGCATTCGACGTGGCCATGAACATCAGCAAGCCGAACGACTCGGCTTCCCGCGGGTACCCACGCACCCAAACGAGCGCGGCCACGGTGGAGTAGAGGGCCAAGCTGGCCAGTGTCCGCAGTTGCCGCGCGCGGAGCGAGTGGATGCCCTGCATGGCAAACCCGTCCCACACTCCGCCGAACAGAAACACGACCAGCCACGCCATCCGCAAGAACGGCCGATCGGCGGGGGCGGCTTCCCGGGTAATCAAGTGGCTCACGCCGACGCAAAACGCGAACACCGCGAGTCCCCCGGCGATGACCTTCCAGTTCACCCTCATCGGGGCGTAGCGCCGGTGTTCCTCCGGCGTGGCGTGGCGTCCGCGCCAAAGCAGTGGCAGGACGACCAGCACGAGGACCGCATAGGCAACCGGTATCCCAACGAGGCTCACCGCCGACTCCCGTCGCGCGAATGCAAACACGCTGCCCGCGGTGAAGACGGCGAAGCTGAGCGCAAAGGTTAGGCCGCGCGTCATGCCGGTCGCCACTTGTACCGGCCGTATGTCCGGCTCCTGCACTACATCTCCCTTCTTGCGCCGGGCCCGCCGCCCCGCTATACTCCGCCGCTCACGCGGATGGGCGATTAGCTCAGTTGGTTAGAGTACCTGCTTGACATGCAGGGGGTCAGTGGTTCGAGTCCACTATCGCCCACCATCGCGCGACCTTTCGGGCCCTGTGCTCGCGTCGTCCAAACCAGAGCCCGTCGTCGAGAGCCCCGAGGGGATGACCCGCGGGGCTTTGCTGTATGCACCGCCACGCCGTGCGGCCGCCGCCAGGAGGGCGCGGTCCATCACCGAAAGTGAGGCTGTCCCATGCGTTCCGAACTCGACCACGACTCGCCGCTCTACCGCATGCGCCACTCGCTGGCGCACATCTTGGCGCAGGCTGTGATGGAGTACCGGCCGGGGACGCAGCTCGGTTTCGGTCCGCCAACCGAGAGCGGATTCTACTACGATTTCCTCCTGCCGGAACCTATCACGCAGGAAGACTTGCCGGCGATCGAGAAGTTGATGCGCAAGATCATCGGCCAGAACCAGCCGTTCGAGTTCAGCGCCCGTCAGCCGCAGGAGGCGTACGCGTTCCTCGAAGGACTCGGCCAGACTCTCAAGCGCGAGTACGCGGAAGACCTCGTCGCCCAGCAGGGTGAGGCGGAGGTGACCTTCTACGCCAACGGCTCCTTCGTCGACATGTGCGAAGGGCCGCACGTCGAGGCCACCGGCAAGATCCCGGCGAAGGCGTTCACGCTCGATGCGATCTCCGGCGCGTACTGGCGCGCCAAGGAGTCGAACCCGCAGATGACGCGCATCTACGGGCTCGCCTTCGAGAACGAGAAGGAACTCAAGGCGTATCTCGAACGCCGCAAGCTGGCGCTCGAGCGCGACCACCGCAAGCTCGGTCGCGAACTCGGCATCTTCATGATCTCCGACGAGGTCGGCCCTGGCTTGCCGCTGTGGCTGCCCCACGGCGCCGTGCTGCGCGAGGAGATCGAGAAGTTCTCGAAGGAGATGGAGTTCCGCGGTGGCTACGTGCGCGTCAACACGCCGCACATCACCAAGGAGCAGCTGTTCTACACCAGCGGGCACCTGCCGTATTACAAGGACACGATGTTCCCGCCGATGCAGCTCGAAGGGGAGTCGGCCTACTACCTCAAGCCGATGAACTGTCCGATGCACCACTTGATCTACGGGCACGAGCCGCGCAGCTACCGCGATCTGCCGCTCCGCATCGCCGAGTGGGCCACCGACTACCGCTACGAGATGTCGGGCGCACTCTCGGGACTCGTGCGCGTGCGCGGCATGCACATGAACGACGCCCACATCTACTGCCGCGTCGATCAGCTCCACGACGAGTTCACCGCCGTCCTCGAACTGCACAAGCTGTTCTACGAGCACTTCCGTCTCGGCGACTTCTGGATGCGGTTGTCGCTGCACGACCCGGAGAACAAGACCAAGTACCTCGACAACCCCGAGGCGTGGGCGTTCACCGAGAAAATGCTGCGCGACATCCTCGACGCGTCCGGCCTGCCGTACACCGCGGTCATGGACGAAGCCGCGTTCTACGGCCCCAAGGTCGACTTCCAAATCCGCAACGTGATCGGTCGCGAGGAAACGGCGTCCACCGGACAGCTCGACTTCGGCGGGCCGCTGCGATTCGACCTCGAGTACGTCGACGAGCACGGACAAAAGCAGCGGCCGTACGTCATTCACCGGGCGCCGCTCGGGACGCACGAGCGCTTCCTGTCATTCCTCATCGAGCACTTCGGCGGCGCGTTCCCGACGTGGATGGCACCGGTGCAGGTGCGGCTGGTGCCGGTGGCGGAGCCGTTCGTCGAGTACGCCCACAAGCTGGCCGCGGCACTGCGCGACGACCTCTTCCGTGCCGAGGTCGACGACAGCCACGACTCGTTCAACAAGCGCATCCGCACCGCCACCGTCCAGAAGATCCCAAACGTCTTCGTGATCGGCGGCAACGAGGCGGAGAGCGAGTCGGTGACCTGGCGCCGGTACGGCCACAAAGAGCAGGTCACACGGCCGTTTGCCGAGGCGCTCGCCGTCCTGCGGCAGATGCGGGTGGCCCGGCTCATGGACAACTTCACCGACGTCGAGCTTCCCACGGCCTAAGCGGGGGAGGCGGCGCGCCGGCCGGCGACAAATTCTTGTTGCCGGTCTGGCGCGAAGTCGATAACGTCCTTCGAGACTAGAGTTTCCACCGTCCGTGTGCGTGTCCGCGACGACGGCCTGATGGCGAACGGCAGGTCCCAGGCGACCTACATCTCCTTCTGCGCCCGATCGCCGCCCCGCTATACTCCGCCGCTCACGCGGATGGGCGATTGGTTTAGCATGCTGGTGGTTCGATGCAGAGTACCTGCTGACACGCAGGGGGTCAGTGGTTCGAGTCCACTATCGCCCACCATCGCGCGACCTTTCGGGCCCTGTGCTCGCGTCATCCAAACCAGAACCCGTCGTCGAGAGCCCCGAGGGGATGACCGCGGGGCTTTGCTGTATGCGCCGCCACGCCGCGTGCGGCCGCCGCCAGGAGGGCGCGCGGTCCATCACCGAAAGTGAGGCTGTCCCACATGCGTTCCGAACTCGACCACGACTCGCCGTTCTACCGCATGCGCCACTCGCTGGCGCACATCTTGGCGCAGGCTGTGATGGAGTACCGGCCGGGGAAGCTCGGTTTCGGTCCGCCAACCGAGAGCGGATTCTACTACGATTTCCTCCTGCCGGAACCTATCACGCAGGAAGACTTGCCGGCGATCGAGGTTGGGATGCGCAAGATCATCGGCCAGAACCAAGCGTTCGAGTTCAGCGCCCCGTCAGCCGCAGGAGGCGTACGCGTTCCTCGAAGGACTCGGCCAGACTCTCAAGCGCGAGTACGCGGAAGACCTCGTCGCCCAGCAGGGTGAGGCGGAGGTCACCTTCTGCGCCAACGGCTCCTTCGTCGACATGTGCGAAGGGCCCGCACGTCGAGGCCACCGGCAAGATCCCGGCGAAGGCGTTCACGCTCGATGTATCTCCGGCGCGTACTGGCGCGCCAAGGAGTCGAACCCGCAGATGACGCGCATCCTACAGGCTCGCCTTCGAGAACGAGAAGGAACTCAAGGCGTATCTCGAACGCCGCAAGCTGGCGCTCGAGCGCGACCACCTTCAAGCTCGGTCGCGAACTCGGCATCTTCATGATCTCCGACGAGGTCGGCCTGGCTTGCCGCTGTGGCTGCCCCACGGCGCCGTGCTGCGCGAGGAGATCGAGAAGTTCTCGGCGAGATGGAGTTCCGCGGTGGCTACGTGCGCGTCAACACGCCGCACATCACCAAGGAGCAACTGTTCACACCAGCGGGCACCTGCCGTATTACAAAGGACACGATGTTCCCGCCGATACGCTCGAAGGAGTCGGCCTACTACCTCAAGCCGATGAACTGTCCGATGCACCCAGTGGATCTTCTACGGGCACGAGCCGCGCAGCTACCGCGATTCGCCGCTCCGCATCGCCGAGTGGGCCACCGACTACCGCTACGAGATGTCGGTGCACTCGGACTCGCAGGCGTGCGCGGCATGCACATGAACGACGCCCACATCCTGCCGCGTCGATCACTTCCACGACGAGTTCACCGCCGTCCTCGAACTGCACAAGCTGTTCTACGAGCACTTCCGTCTCGGCGACTTCGATGCGGTTGTCGCTGCACGACCCGGAGAACAAGACCAAGCCTCGACAACCCCGGAGGCGTGGGCGTTCACCGAGAAAATGCTGCGCGACATCCTCGACGCGTCCGGCCTGCACCCGTACCGCGGTCATGGACGGCCGCGTTCTACGGCCCCAAAGCGACTTCCAAATCCGCAACGTGATCGGTCGCGAGGAAACGGCGTCGGACAAAGCTCGACTTCGGCGGGCCGCTGCGATTCGACCTCGAGTACGTCGACGAGCACGGACAAAGCGCGGCCGTACGTCATTCACCGGGCGCCGCTCGGGACGCACGAGCGCTTCCTGTCATTCCTCATCGAGCACTTCGGCGGCGCGTTCCCGACGTGGATGGCACCGGTGCAGGTGCGGCTGGTGCCGGTGGCGGCGAGCCGTTCGTCGAGTACGCCCACAAGCTGGCCGCGGCACTGCGCGACGACCTCTTCCGTGCCGAGGTCGACGACAGCCACGACTCGTTCAACAAGCGCATCCGCACCGCCACCGTCCAGAAGATCCCAAACGTCTTCGTGATCGGCGGCAACGAGGCGAGCGAGTCGGTGACCTGGCGCGCCGGTACGTAGGCCAAAGAGCAGGTCACACGGGCTTGCCGAGCAAGGCGCTCGCCGTCCTGCGGCAGATGCGGGTGGCCCGGCCTCATGGACAACTTCACCGACGTCGAGCTTCCACGGCCTGGGCGGGGGAGGCGGCGCACCGGCCGGCGACAAGTTTTGCTGCTGGTCTGGCGCGAAGTCGATAACGTCCTCGAGATCAGAGTTTCCACCGTCGGTCAAACCGCGCGCGGCGCCTCTCCGGCACCGCGCGGTGCGTTCGACAGGCTTCGCTCTGGTACCTCGACGTCGGGTTCCAGGCCGTCCGTCCTGAACGGATGCGGCCGCATCCGCGTTGCGCCGCGCGACCCCTCACGAGGAGGAACTTCCCAATCGCAGTTGCAAAAGACATCCGGGTCAACGACCGCATTCGCGTTCCGCAGGTGCGGGTCATCGGTGGTGACGGCGAGCAGATTGGCATTCTGAACACGCGCGACGCGCTGCAGATGGCCCAGGAGAGGGGCCTCGACCTCGTCGAGGTATCCCCGACGTCCCGCCCGCCCGTCTGCCGCATCATGGACTTCGGCAAGTACAAGTACGAGCAGAACAAGCGCGCGCAGAAGGCGAAGCAGAAGACCCATGTCATGCAGCAGAAGGAAGTCAAGCTCCGGCCGAAGATCGAGGAGCACGACTTCATGGTGAAGGTGAAGCACGCGCGCGAGTTCCTCGAAGGGCACGACCGCGTCAAGCTCACCTGCACCTTCCGGGGCCGCGAGTTGGCGCACTCGGAGATCGGGCTGCGCTTGCTGCAGCGTTTCGTCGAGACGCTCTCCGAGGTGGCGCAGGTGGAAACCACGCCGCGCATGGAAGGCCGCTCGATGATCGCCGTGCTCGTTCCGCGCTCGGGAAAGGCCACCGGCGGTGTCCAGCCGGCCGCCAAGCCGGCGGAGGGAGCCGCCCGTCCGGCGGCGCCGCAGCCGGCCGAGCCGCCGGCGCCCGCACAGCCCGCGTCGTAACCGGCACCGGGGCCCTGGCGGACCCCCGCGGGCAGCCGCAAATCCATGCATTTCCCGCTCGCCACGGTGGGGCATGCTGTGTATACTGCTGCACTTCCGTGTCGACGATGATCCATCGGGCCGGGCCGCCGCACCGCGGCGCCGTTTGCCGGCCTCAGGAGATGAGAGAGTCATGGCCGTCAAGAAGAACAAGAAGAAGACCAACCGCGCCGCGGCGAAGCGTTTCCGTCTCACCGGCAGCGGCAAGGTCCGTCGGGCGAAGGCGCACAAGCGCCACGGAACCGGCCCGATGGCGCGCAAGCGCAAGCGCCACCTGCGGGACAACACGCTGGTGTGCGGCGCCGAAGAGAAGCGCATCAGGAACCTGATCTCCGCGTAGTTCGCGGCGGTTTGAGGTCGAGTCGAGATCGGGTGTCGTCACCCATCGTTGTGTGAGGAGTCGAAATGCCGCGCGCAAAAACCGTCGTACCGGGGCGTGCCCGCCGCCGCAAGGTGATGAATGCGGTCAAGGGCAACTTCGGCGGTCGCCGTAAGCTCTACCAGACCGCCCGGGAGACCCTGACCCGCAGCTTGCAGTTCGCCTACGAGCACCGCCGGACGAAGAAGCGGGAATTCCGCTCGCTCTGGATCGTGCGTATCAACGCCGCCGTCCGTCCGCTCGGGCTGTCCTACTCGACGTTCATCGCCGGTCTGAAGTCGGCGCAGGTGGAACTCGACCGCAAGACGCTGGCCGATCTCGCCGTGCGCGAGCCGGCGCACTTTGCGTCGCTGTGCGAGGTCGCCAAGGCGCACCTCGGGTAGACGCCCGTCGCTCGTCCACGAACACGACGCAACGCACGAACGCCGGGCTTCGCCGCCCGGCGTTTTCGTTTCGTCTCGCACTCACTGACACGAAGGGGTCTCGCATCGTGAGCGATCCGCGCGAGGAAATCGCCCAACTCTCGGCCGCCGGCCGGGCCGCACTCGCGGCCGCACCGGACGCGACGGCACTCGAGGAGGCGCGCGTCGAGTATCTCGGCCGCAAGTCGCGCCTCACCGAGCTGCGCCGCGCGATCGGCACGCTCGAACCGGCGCTGCGCAAGGAAGTCGGCGCGTTGGCCAACACGCTCAACGCCGAACTCGAAGCCGCGTACGCGGCGCGTCTCGAGACGCTGCAGGCGAGCACCGCGCAGCGTCCCGCGCGTGACGTCACGCTGCCAGGCCGCCGCGGCTACGTCGGCTCGCGCCACGTCCTGCAGACGGTGCTCGACGAGGTGAGCGAGATCTTCCTCGGCATGGGCTTCACCATCACCGAAGGCCCGGAAGTCGAGGACGACTACCACAACTTCGAAGCGCTCAACCTGCCGGCCGGCCACCCGGCGCGCGACACGCAGGACACCTTCTATCTCGCGGGCAGCGACACCAAGGTGCTGCGCACGCAGACGTCGAGCGTGCAGATCCGCGTGATGGAGGCGTCCGAGCCGCCGATCCGGGTCATCTCGCCCGGCCGTGTCTATCGCAACGAAGTCGTCACGCCGACGCACTACCCCGAGTTCCACCAGGTCGAAGGACTCTACATCGACAAGGGCGTGTCGATGGCCGACCTCAAGGGCTGCCTGCAAGCGTTCGTGCGCGAGTTCTTCGGGCCGGACCGCGCGCTGAGGCTGCGGCCCTCGTACTTCCCGTTCACCGAGCCGAGCGCCGAAGTCGACATGAGCTGCTTCACCTGTGGCGGCAGCGGCTGCGGTTTGTGCAAGGGAACGGGCTGGATCGAAATCCTGGGCTCCGGCATGGTGCATCCGGCAGTGCTGCGGCACGTCGGGTACGATCCCGCCGTGTGGAGCGGCTACGCGTTCGGCATCGGTGTCGAGCGTCTGGCCATGTTGCGGCACGGCATTCCCGACGTGCGGCACTTCTACGACAACGACATTCGCATCCTCACCCAATTCGACTGATATGCGCGCATCCCTGAACTGGATCCGAGACATGGTGGGCGGCGACGCGCCGCTCCTGCACGACGCCACGGCGTTGGCCGACGCGATGGTCATGCTCGGCCTCGAAGTCGGGTCGATCGACAGCCCCGGCGAGCCGCTGCGCGACATCGTCGTCGCGCACGTCACCGACGTGCAGCCGCATCCCAACGCCGACCGCTTGCGCGTCTGCCAGGTGGACGACGGCAGCGGCACGCCGCGGCAGGTCGTGTGCGGCGCGCCGAACGTCGAGGCCGGCCACAGCTATCCGCTGATTCGCCCCGGCGGCCGCCTGCCGGGCGGCGACGTCATCGGCGAGGCCAAGCTGCGCGGCGTGCTGTCGCAGGGCATGTTGATGTCGGCGCGCGAGTGCGGCTTCGGCGACGAGCACAAGGGCCTCATGGAGATCGTCGATCCGCCGGCCGCGGGCACGCCTCTCGCCGACGCACTCGGTCTCCACGACACCGTGTTCGAGTTCGAACTGACGATGAACCGGCCGGATTGCATGAGCATCCTCGGCCTGGCGCGCGAAGCCGCGGCCGCCGCGAAGGTGCCGGCGCCGGTGCCGCCGGCGGGCGCCTCGTTGCCGGCGGGCGAGGGCGCGTGGCCGGTCGAGATCGAGAACGCCGACGACTGCCCGCGCTACACTGCGCTCTTGGTGCGTGGTGTACAGGACGGGCCGTCGCCTGCGTGGATGCGGCAGCGCCTCGAGGCGCTCGGCCAGCGCTCGCTCGGTCTGCTCGTCGACATCACCAACTACGTGCTGCTCGAGCTCGGGCACCCGACGCACGCGTTCGACGCGACGACGCTGCAGGGCGGCAAGATCGTCGTGCGGCGCGCGAAGGCGGGGGAGAGGCTGACCACGCTCGACGGCGTGGAGCGCGCGCTGTCGCCGCGCGACCTGGTGATCGCGGACGCCGCGCGTCCCGTGGCGCTCGCCGGCGCGATGGGCGGTGCCGACACCGAGGTGAAGCCGGCCACTCGCGACATCCTGATCGAGAGCGCGGTGTTCGCGCCGCTCGTGGTGCGGCAGACCGCGAAGGCGCACAAGCTATCCACCGAGGCGTCGAAACGCTTCGAACGCGGCATCGACCCCGATGGCGCGCGTCGCGCCTCGGCACGCGTCGCACAGCTGTTGTGCGAACTCGCCGGCGGGACCATCGACGGCGCGCCGACCGATACGAATCCCGTCGTCACGCCGCGCCGCGTGGCGGCCAGCGTCACGCGCATCAACGCGCGGCTCGGCCTCACGCTGGCGCGCGCCGAGATGATCGCCGCGCTGGAGCCGTTCGGCTTTACGGTCGGAGGCGACGGCGACGCGCTCGACGTCACCGTGCCGACGGTGCGTGTCGATGTCGCCGAAGAGGCCGACATTGCCGAGGAAATCGGACGCGGCGTCGGCTACGATCGCATCCCGACCACCAACGCGAACGTGAGCGGCGTCACCGCGCGCATTCCCGCCGACATTGCGGCGCGCCGCGCGCTGCGCGACGCGCTCGTCGGCTGCGGCCTCGTCGAATGCGTGTCGAACGCGCTGGCGTCGCCGGAGGACGCGGCGCGTGTCGCCAGCCTGCCGGTGGGGCAGGAGGGCGCGGCGGAACCAGTGCTGCTCGGCAACGCGCTCGGCCGCGAGTCGTCGGCGCTGCGCACCAGCTTGATTCCCGGCTTGGTGCGCGCCGTCGATCGCAACCGCCGGCTCGGCGTCGGCGACGTGCGGCTGTTCGAGATCGGCAAGGTGTTCCGTCTCGACGCCGCGCGCGAACTTGGCGTGGAGGAGCGCATCGAAGCGGCCGCCGTGCTCGCCGGTCACGCGGCGCCCGGATTCCCCGGCGACGCGCCGCGCGACGTCGCGCTCGCCGACATCGCCGGCGTGTGCGAAACCCTCTGCGCCCGTCTCGGCGTTGACGCTCCCCAAGTCGTGCTACGATGCCGCCGGTTTCGAATCGGGTCACGCGCGCGCGTGCGCCTCGGCGAGACGATCGTCGGCGAGGCATGGCGCGCTCGATCCGCGGACCGCGAAGGCGCTCGGATGCGAGGCGCGGGTGTTCGTCCTACGTCTCGATGTCGCGGCGCTGACCGCGCGACGTCCCGCGGTGCGTGTGTTCCGCGAGCCGTCCCGCTATCCCGCGGTCAAGCGCGACCTCGCGCTGGTGGTGCCGCACGCGGTGCCGGCCTCGACGGTCGACGCCGCCATCCGGCGGGCCGCGGGCGCGCGGTTGACCCAACTCGAACTCTTCGACATCTACGAGGGCCCGCAGGTCCCGGCGGGCACGCGCAGCCTGGCCTACGCACTCACGTTCCAGTCGCACGAGTCGACCCTGGCCGACGCCGCCGTCGAGACCGACGTGCAGGCAGTCGTGCAGGCACTCTCGCGCGAGCACGGCATCGTGGTGCGCGACGGCGCCACCCGCTGACCCCGCACGACCCTCGCATCCCGATCCATCGTCCGCAAAAGGAGACGCGGTGACGACAGCCGTCAGCTCGAATGCCCAGGATGTGGCAGCCCAGACCACCAGCCTCGACTCTCTCGAACAGCGCATCACCCAGGCGGTCACCGCGATCACCGAGCTGCGGCGCGAACGCGACGGCCTGCGCGCCGAACTCACCGCGGCGAAGTCGCAGATCGACGAGCTGAAGAACGAAGCCGCCGAGTTGCAACTCGAGCGCGACGAGTTGATCGAGGAACGCGCCAGCGTGGCGCAGCGCCTGGACGACCTGGTCGGTCGTCTCGACGCACTCGAGACCCTCTAGGCAAAGGAGCGCGGCGATGTCGGAGGCCCCGCGGAACTCGGCAACTGTCACGATCGCCGGCACCGAGTACCGCGTCAGCGCCGACGCCGACCCCGCCTACATCGAACGCGTCGCCGCCTACGTGGACAGCACGATGGCGGCGATTCGCGAGCGGGCACCGTTCTCCTCCTCGACCCGGCTCGCCATCCTGACGGCCCTGCAAATCGCCGACGAGATGATGCGCGAGCGCGCGCAGCGCGAATCGGTGATGACGCGCGTCGAGGAAAAGGCCGAATCGTTGCGGATTCTGCTGGAAGCAACGGATGCCGACCGTCAGAATCAGAACGTGACCCCGGCGAATGCCGCCGCGCCGCGCGCCGCGCAGCCGGCCGGCAGCGCGCCGCAGGTGGTGCCGCCGCGCCAGGGGACACGACGGTGAGGACGTCACCCGTCCACGAGATGCACGCCGCGCTCCACAGCGCGCGTGGAGTTCGGGCTGCGGAAGGTCCCTGCCGTGTTCGTGATGTCGACCGGTTTTTTGAGCCAATACTCAAGAAACGGATGCCAAGGCCGTCGCACTGTCTGGGATCCGCCGTCCTTGGAGGACCTGCGGGGGCTGTCAGTCGTCGGGGAGGTATCCACCTGGCCAAGCCAGGTTCAAAAACCCTCGTCACACGGCACATGGCGGGGATTCTTCGCAGCCCGAAGGATTCCCTTCGATGACCGCGGCGTGGCCCGCTGAGCCCACCGCCGCGCAGACCGCGCGAGTCTTGCGCGGTGCTCCCGCCGCGCAGGCGGTGCAGGCCGCCGTCGCGGCGCGCGCTGCCGACCTGCGCGCCGCGGGTCTCACGCCGACGCTTGCGATCATCACCGTGGGCGATGATCCCGCATCCGCCGTCTACGTTCGCAAGAAGGGCGAGGCGTGCGAGTCAGCCGGCCTCGATCATCGCCGCGTCATCCTTCCCGCCACCGCCACGGCCGCCGATGTGCGCGCGGCCATCCGCACTACCTGCGACGACCCCGGCGTGCATGGCGTCATCTTGCAGCTGCCGCTGCCGCGTGGACTCGACGGCAACGCCTTCCTCGCCGACATCGATCCCGCCAAGGATGTCGATGGGCTGAGCCCTGCATCGCTGGGCGCGCTCGCCGCCGAGCGCCCGCTCTTCGTCGCCGCCACGCCGCTTGGCGTGTGCGTATTGCTGCGTCACCACGGCATCGCGGTGAGCGGCGCGCACGTCGCGGTGGTGGGGCGAAGCGTGTTGGTGGGACGGACGCTCGCACAATTGCTGTCGCTGCGGCGGCCGCACCTGAATGCGACCGTCACGCTCTGCCACTCGGGCACCCGCGACCTCGCCGCGGTGACGCGTGCCGCCGACATCGTGGTGAGCGCCACCGGGGTGCCGGGCACCATCGGCGCCGCGCACGTGCGGCCCGGGGCGACGGTGATCGACGTCGGCACCACGCGCATCGACGACCCCGCGCGCCCCGGCGCATCGCGTCTGGTCGGCGACGTGAGCGCGGACGAGGTAGCTGCGGTCGCCGGTGCGTTGTCGCCGGTGCCGGGCGGTGTCGGGCCAATGACAGTCGCGTGTTTGCTCGCCAACACCGTGCATGCCGCCGATCCGGCGCGCGGCGCGATCGCGCCGATCGCCGAGTTGCTCGGCTCCGGCGGCCGGTGACCGGCTCGGGCGGTTCCGGGCGCCGCGGCCCGCGTGCCGCGCGCCCAGTCACGCCGCCCTCGCTGTTCGAGACGACGGAGACCACGGCTCCACGGCGCACCGCGAGCGTGCGCCGGCGCGCCGCGCTCACGCCGCGTCCTCTCGCGGAGTCCACCCCCGCCCCCGCGTTCAGCGAGGCGGGCCCTCCCGCGGTCACTGTCAGCGAGTTCACGCGCGCCCTCAAGTCGCTCCTCGCCGATGCCTTCCCGTACGTGCGGGTGACGGGCGAAGTCAGCGGTCTCCATCGTGCGCCGAGCGGCCATGTCTACTTCACCCTCAAGGACAGCGCGGCCGAACTGCGCTGCGTGATGTGGCGGCCGCAAGCCGCACGCGCCGGCGCGGTACTCGCCGATGGGCTGTCGTGCGAGGTGCGCGGCGCGGTCACGGTGTACGAACCGCGCGGCACCTATCAGCTCACGGTCGAAGAGGTCGTGCCGCTCGGGCTCGGCGCACTGATGGCGGCGCTCGACGCGCTGAAAGCACGATTGCTGGACGAAGGACTGTTCGCCGCCGAACGCAAGCGACCGATCCCGCGGTATCCGCGTCACGTCGGCTTGGTGACCTCGCCGACCGGCGCCGCGGTGTACGACATGATCCGCGTGCTGCATCAGCGCATGCCGTCGCTCGGCATCACCGTGGTCCCGACGCTCGTGCAGGGCGCCGGTGCGTCTCAGCAGATCGCCGATGCGATCGACCGCGCGAACGCGATGGGCGGTTTCGACGTGCTCATCGTCGGCCGGGGCGGGGGGGCGATCGAAGACCTGTGGGCGTTCAACGAAGAACCCGTCGCGCGCGCCGTGGTGCGGTCGGCGATCCCGGTGGTGAGCGCCGTCGGGCACGAGCGCGACGTCACGCTCATCGATTACATCGCCGACGTGCGGGCGCCGACGCCGACCGGTGCCGCGCAGCTCGTGGTGCGCGACCGGGACGACGTCCGCACCGAGGTGGACCACCTGTTGCGCCGCGCCGCGCGCGCCATCTTGACGCGAGTGCGCCACGAACGGCAGCGTCTGGCGCGGATGACGGAACGCTACGGCTTCCGCCAACCGCGCGATCTGCTGCGCCAGCGCGCGCAGCGCATCGACGAGCTCGCGCTACGTCTGCGCCGGGCGGGCCGGGCGGCCCTCGAGCGCCAGCGCACGCGGCACACGCAGCTCGCCGTGCGCGTGGCCACCGCCGGCCCGCGCGCCGCGCGGGTGCCGCAGCGGGCGCAGGCCATCGCCTTTGCGCGGACCTCGCTGGCGCGGGCGTTGCGCGCGCAGCTGGCGGCGCGGCGTGCTCGGCTACAGGCGGCGCGCGGCGCGCTCGAGGCGCTGGCCCCCACGCGCGTGCTTGCACGCGGCTACGCGATCGTCGAGCATGGCGACGCCGTCCTGACCCGCGCCGCCGACGCGCGCGCCGGTCTGGCGCTCCGCCTGCGCTTCCACGACGGCCACGTGCCGGCCACCGCCGGCACCCCGGAACTCGACCCGCCGGGCGACGCCTGAGGCGCCGTCCACCCCTTGGAGGAGGCGAGACACATGCCTGAGCCCCGCACGCCCGCGGCCGGTGAGCCGACCTTCGAAGCCGGCATGACGCGGCTCGATGCCATCGTGCAGGAACTCGAGCACGGTACGCTCGGCCTGCAGCAGTCGCTGGTCGTGTTCCGCGAGGGCTTGCTGCTGGTCGCGCGGCTGGGCGAGGAACTCGACACGGCCTCGGCTCTGGTGGAGGAGCTGGTGGAAGCCGCCGACGGCGCGCTGCGCACCCGCCCCTTCAGCGGCGACGGTGGACATGGCGCGACCGCGCGTGGGGGACGGGTGGAGGATGTCGATGAGGCCGGCGATGACGAGTAAGCTCCGCACGATGCCGCTGGCGCTGCCGGCGGTGCAGCGCGATGTCGACAAGCGTCTCGCCCGGCTGCTGCCCCGCGCCGGGGCGTCGCCGCAACCGTTGTCCGATGCCATGCGCTACGCGGTGCTCGGCGGCGGCAAACGCGTGCGGCCCTACTTAGTGTGCGCCGCCGCGCTGCACGGATCGCCCGACCGTCGCGACGTCCTCGATGCCGCCGCGGCCGTGGAGATGGTGCACGCCTTCTCGCTCGTGCACGACGACCTGCCCGCGATCGACAACGACGACACGCGGCGCGGCCGCCCGACGCTCCATGTCGCCTACGGCGAAGGGGTGGCGATCCTCGCCGGCGATGCCTTGCTGGCGCGCGCGTTCGAGGTGATGGGCGCGCTGGCGTCGCGTCCGTCGGTCGGCCCCAAGCGCGCCGCGGCCGCCGTCCAGGAGTTGGCGAGCGCCGTCGGGTTCGCCGGACTGGTCGGGGGCGAAACGGCGGATGTCCTCGCCGCCGGCCACGACATCACCGCCGCGGCGCTGCGCAGCATCCACGCGCGCAAGACCGCACGGTTGTTCGAAGCGTCCGCGCGGCTCGGCGGCCTGGTGGCCGGCGCGCGCGCGGCCGAGCTGACCGCGCTCGCGGCATACGGCTCCGCACTCGGTCACGCGTTCCAGATCGCCGACGACGTGCGCGACGAAGGGGAAGCGCCGCCCGCGCCGGAGATGCCGCGTCCCACCGGCGCGGCCCGCGCGGTGGCCGCGCTCGTCGGGACCCTGCACTTGCAGGCCGACAAGCCGGTGCCGCCGTCGCTGCCGCGCATCGTCGGGCTGGTGAAGGCGCGCGTCGCGGGACGCCGGGCGCTGTCCCAGGCCCGCGCCGCCGCCGAGCGTCTGCCGCGCGCGCGCGCGTCACTGCTCCACCTTGCAGATTTGGTCGAGGAACGCCTCGGGTGAGCCTTGCGGAGGCCATGCGCACCTACCCGGTGCTGATCGCCCTGACGGCGGCCGGGAGCGTGCAACTCGTGAAGGGAACGGTCTGGTGGATGCGGCACGGCCGGCCGGACCTCCGCCGTTTCGTGCGGACCGGCGGCATGCCGAGCGCCCACTCGGCGAGCGTCGCCGCCCTCACCACGGCGGTCGCGCTGCGGCACGGCTTCCGCTCGATGCTGTTCTCGGTCACGCTATACTTCTCTCTGATCGTCATGTACGATGCCACCGGCTTGCGGCGAGCTGCCGGACAACAAGCTGCCATCTTGAACCGTCTCATGGAACAACAGGCGCCGCGCCGCGATGTCATCGAGCAGCGCCTGTGGGAACTCCTGGGACATACCCCGTTCGAAGTCCTCGTGGGAGCCATGCTCGGCGTTGCCTATGCGCTTGCGTGGTACAAGCTCTGATAGCCGGTCGGTGCCGGCCATGGCCGGCGGACCGGCTACTTCCGTCTCCGGGGAGTTGTCGCCGGTGAGCGACGCCCTTCTGCCTCGCATCGACGGACCGGCCGACCTCAAGTCGCTGTCGCTCGACGACCTCGCGCGCCTCGCCGGAGAGATCCGCGAGCGCCTGATCGATGTCGTGTCGGCCAACGGCGGTCACCTCGCGCCCGGGCTCGGCACCGTCGAACTCACGCTCGCGCTGCACGCCACGTTCGACTCGCCGCGCGACAAGATCGTGTGGGACGTCGGGCATCAGACCTATCCGCACAAGCTGGTCACCGGTCGACGCGACCGCTTCCACACGCTGCGCACCTACAAGGGTGTGAGCGGCTTCCCGCGTCGCAGCGAATCCGAGCACGACCACTTCGGCACCGCGCACGCCTCGACCTCGATCAGCGCCGCGCTCGGCATGGCGGCGGCGCGCGATCTCGCGGGAGAGGACCACAAGGTCGTCGCGGTAATCGGCGACGGCGGTCTCACCGGCGGACTCGCGTTCGAGGGCCTCAATCAAGCCGGCTTCCTCAAGAAGGACATGCTGGTGGTGGTGAACGACAACACCATGTCGATCGCCCCAAACGTCGGCGCGCTGTCGCGCTACCTGACGCACGTCACCAGCGGCGCGGTCTATCGCGCCATCGAAGCCGACATCTGGGAAACCCTCGGCCACATCCCGCGCTTCGGCGACCGCATGCGCGCCATCGCCCGCCGCATGAAGGAAGGCGCCAAGAAGGCGATGCTGCCGGATCCATACTTCTTCGAGGATCTCGGCTTCAGCTACTACGGCCCGATCGACGGCCACGACCTGCGCGAACTGATGACGATCCTGCCGCGCCTCAAGGCGCTGAAGGGTCCGGTGCTCTTGCACGTCACCACCGTGAAGGGCAAGGGCTACGAGTTCGCCGAGCAAGACGCGACGATGTTCCACGGCGTCGGCGCGTTCGACCGCGTGAGCGGCAAGAGCGGGCCGGCGAAGGCGGGACCGCCGTCGTGGACCGACGTGTTCGGCCGCACGCTCACCGATCTGGCGGCGCGTGACGAGCGCATCGTGGCGATTACCGCGGCGATGCCGGACGGCACCGGCCTCACGCACTTCCAGAAGGCGCACCCGCAGCGTTTCTTCGACGTCGGCATCGCCGAGTCGCATGCGGTGACGTTCGCGGCCGGCTTGGCGTGCGGCGGGCGGCGTCCGGTGGTGGCGCTCTACTCGACGTTCCTGCAGCGCGCGTTCGACCAAGTGGTGCACGATGTCGCGGTGCAGAAGCTGCCGGTGGTGCTCGCGGTGGATCGCGCCGGTTTGGTGGGCGAGGACGGCGCGACGCATCACGGCGTCTTCGACATCGCGTACTTGCGCACGGTGCCGAACGGGGTGATCGCGGCCCCACGTGACGCAGATCAGCTGCGGCATCTGCTCTCCACCGCGCCGCGGCACGATGGCGGGCCGTTCGTGGTGCGCTATCCGCGCGGCGCGGCAGTCGGTGTGGCGATGGACGGCGACTATCAGGAGATTCCGGTCGGTGCGTGGGAGGAGTTGCGCCCGGCGCCGCGGGGCGGCGTGGCGTTGCT
>JBGATO010000157.1:0-4438 GCA_044229145.1 Candidatus Eiseniibacteriota bacterium
TTTGCTGAAGTCGCGGCCTGCGTGGGCAAGGGACCTTGAGGCTGATCAGGGCGGCGAGCGCGACAGCGCGGCGCATGCGAAGACCTCCTGGGATCGGCACGAGAGGACGGCGGGAGAGGCGGGCAGTGTGCCCGACCGCGCGCCGGCGTGTCCACCGTTGCCGTGGCGTCAGTGTCGGCTCGACGCGCGCCGTGCGGTTTTCGCCACAGCGGCGTTTTCTCCTCACTGAGCTGAATGTCGTTTGTCCTTTCCCGCGAGGTCCGCCATGAAGAAACACGCTCGATGTGCCGTCCTGGTCGCTCTGATCGCCTTGGTGCCCGCCGCGGCTCTCGCGGCGTCGCGCTCGCGGCCACGCGCTGCCGATGCGGTCCGGCGCGCGGCATCTATCGTGCACGTTCGGTCCGTGGGATTTCGAGAGCGGCTGGCAGGGCTGGACCGACGTCGACCTGACCACCAACGCGACATCGCTGTGGTCGCGCACGCTGCTGTCCGCGATTCCGGGCAGCCGCGGCAATGCGTTTAGCCTGTCCGGGAACGTGTGCTTGTGGTGCGGCGACCTTGGCCAAACCGCGTGCGCCGCCCGCGCCTGCTTTCCGGGTTACGACAACAACACGCGCCAAGTCGCCTTCAAGACGTTCGCGGGCGTGAATCTGAATTCACGCTGGCGTACAGCTATCGCTCCGACGCGGAGCTCGGCTACGACGGGACGTATCTGATCGTGACCACCGCGGGGGCGCCGCAGCTCCAGGCCGACGGTTCCTATCGCCTGCCGTCCGCCTGGCCTGGGGACACCCTGACCTCGTACACCGGATTCGTCCAGGGCATCGAGGCGCTCGATCTGACGGCCTACGCGGGAGCGGGCCCGATCACCATCTACTTCCTCGCGCAATCCGATGGCGGCTTCTCCGACGGCGATTGCAACTACAACTCGCTCGATGGCCTGTTCGAAGTCGACAACATCTCCGTCGGCACGAACGGCACGAGCACCTTCGAGTCCGGTATGGATGGCTGGACGGTCGGCCGTGTCACCGGCCTCGGGCAGTTCGCCAAGCGCGAGCCGATCAACAGCCTGCCGTCCTGGGTATCCGGCGCTTGCGGTCTGAGTGGCAACGTCGTCACGATCTACGATCCCACAAATCCCAACTACCACCCGGCGTGGCAGGAGGAGATGATCGTGTCGCCGGTGCTCGATCTCACCGCGAACCCGGGCTATCCAGCCCCCGGCTACTCGCTGAAGTTCGATGCCATCGCGAACCTGCCGCACAGCAACGCCAACTACATCTTCTGGGAAGTTCGCTATTCGCCGGTGCTCGGGCCGGACGGCGTGTGCCTGGATCCGAACGCGTGGTCCTCGTGGCTGAGTGACGGCAACACCTACTATGGCGCGAACTTCCCCTACTGCATGTCCGCGACGCAGTTCGACATCAGCGCGCAGATTCCGTCGTACGCGACGAAGGTGCAGGTCGGCCTCGGCGTCCTGAACGATCCGGGCCATACGATCGTGCCGGGCGGCAATCAGACGCCGTACTTCGACAACATCTCGGTGATCGCGGCCGATGGCGCGCCGGGCTCGTGCTCGTGCAATCCGATCTTGCCGCAGGCCGATCACAGCAGTGGTCACCTGCAGTGGCGGTTCGTGAACATCCCCGTGCCCCCGCCGGGTGGCTGGGTCGATCCGCCGGCCGACTCAGCGTTCCTGTACACGATGGCCGACACCTCGCTGTTCACGCGGATCGCCGACTTCCCGCCCGGCTTCAGCTCGCCGTTCACGGTGAGCGTCAATGGGAAGGCGCTCGGGCGCTTCTCGCCCGGCCAGTCGGTGAAGTTCGCGGACTACGCGGCGCTGCTCGGATCGGCGCTGGTCGATGGGCAAGGCGTGCGGTCGTTCGTGGTCAGCGGCATCGCCCCGCTGGTCGACAGTGAGAGCCCGACGGCGTTCCCGCTCAAGCTCGCGTTCCGGGCGGCGACCGTCAGCTTCACGATGGAACCGGCACCGCACGGCATGACCGCGGTGGAGGCGCCGCGCGCCGACGCTGGATTCGCGCTCCGCGCCACCGTGGCCGGTGGGCGTGGCGGTGTGGAGGTGGAGTACCGCATGCCCGAGGCGGGCCGGGCGACATTGCGTATCCTCGACGTGCGGGGTCGCGAAGTGGCGCGCTTGGCGAACGGCGTGGCGCCGGCAGGGCTGCACAGCGTGCGCTGGGACGGCACCGACGGCGCCGGGCGCCTGCTCGCCCGCGGCGCCTACTGCGCCCAGCTCTCGGTGGGCGAGTCCACCGCGGTAACGAAGTTCGTGATCGCGCGCTAAGTCTGGGCGGTGCGCGTCGCGAACGGCCGGGGGCTCGGTGGTGCGCCACCGAGCCCCCGTGTCGTTGCGTGTCGTCGCCCGCCTAGAACCCGAACGCGATGATCTCGCTGTCCGACTTCTGATAGAACAGGCGCGCCTCGATCTCGTCGAGTTCGTACTCTGGCTTCTTGTCGCCGAGGACGACTTCGCCTTCCTTCTCGCCGCTGTTCTTGTTGACGCGCACCAGGCCCGCGCCCTTGCGGCCGTCGGCCTCGACGTTCGTCAAGATGTAGCGGAAGCCCTGCGAGCTCTTGCTCGCCTTGTAGCGCTGCGACAGGATCGGGTTGCTGGTCATGAGCGTGTACTTCTGATCTTCGCCGGTGGCCTGCGCACGGGAGTACGCGTTGGCGGCCGACGCCGCGTTCATCGCCGCGATGAGCGCGGTGGACGCCAGCTTCGCGAACATCGACGATCCCGGCGCCGAGTAGTAGCTGTGCCACTTGGTCGCCCCGCTCGGGTCGACGCAGAGCAGATTCTGCGACGAGATCAACACGAAGTCGTTGCCGTGCACCTCGAGGATGTTCGGCACTTCGCCGCCGCCCAGCTTGAACTTGGCGATCGGGTGGTCGATGCCATCGGCGAGCGCCACCTTGTGCACTTCCTTGTCCGCGGCGATGTACAGCTGGTCGCCCTGGATCGCGAACACCGTCGCGTCCTCGAGATCCTTGAACGGCTTCTTCCACTTGGTCTGGCCGGTGGTGAAGTCGATCAGGTCGATGAACGGCTTGCCATCGAGCTTGCCCTTGTCGTCCGGCGTCGGCGCGCCGCGCAGCACCAGGCCTTGGTCGGTGACCGCCATCTGCACGATGCGCGACTTGTATTCCTTCGGCGTCTTCCAGGCCAGCGAGCCGTCCTTCATGTTGATCGCTTGGAGCGTCTTCTTGAACGGCATGTAGACGAGGTCGCCGTTGACCAGGAACGGCGAGTAGCCGTCGCGGGTGGCCGGCGGATCGATGCCCTTGAGCGCGGTGCACGTCCACAACACCTTGCCGGTGTTGAGGTCGATCTTCATCGGGCCGTCCTCGCTCAGCCACAGGATGCCGGCGTCGTCCCCGTCGAAGACGAAGTCCTGGCAACCCTCGATCGACATGCGCTTCACGAGACCGCCGCTGCCCTTCACCGGCCACATCGCCGGCGCCTTGTTGAACAGCTTCTCGACTTCCCACTTCGCGGCGCCGGTGTCGATGTCGAGCACGATGTAGGTCGGCTTGCCCTTCTTGGTGAGCGCCGGCATGAACAGCGCGTTCTTGTGCGGCACGAGCAAGGAGCCGTAGCTGGTGGCGATCGGCATGTCCTTGGTCGTCCACTTGTCGGTGCCGGCCGCGAGGTCGATGACCGACAAACTCGACTTGCCCGACATGCCGCCTCCGCTGCTGAGAATCGCGAACGACGTGTTGGGGATGATGTCGAAGTTGGCCTCGCGCACCTTGCCGAGATCGGTGCGCTTCCACTGCGATTGGCCGGTGGCCGGGTCGATCGACTCCAGACCCTCGCCGGTGGCGACGAGCAGCGTGCCGAGCGGCGTCAGGCGCTGGAACTCGATGTCGCTGGTGGTCTTCAGCGTCCACAACTGCTTGGCGGCGGCGTGCGCCAGCCCAGGCAGCGCGAGGGCGGCGAGCATCAGGCTCGCGACGGCAGCGCGGCCCGCGGCACGCCGAAGGGGCGTCGTGCACAGCATGGCAAATCTCCTTGGGAACGAACGCGATGGGACTGTCGACCTTCGGTTTTCGGCACGCGGGGAGGCGAACTTCAGGCCGGAGCGTGCAGTCTACAGCCGGGCTGCCCGCGTGGTCAGGTGGCGAAACGTCGCAGCGCGAACAGCGACAGGTCGGCGCGCGCGCGGCCGTCGACGGCGAGATCCACTGCCGCCTCGCCGAGCGCGCTCGCGAACTTGAACCCGTGTCCGCTGCACGCCGATAGCACGACGACCTGCGGGTGCGCCGGATGGAGATCGACGACGAAGTGACCGTCGGCGGTCGACGTGTACATGCAGGCACTACCCTCGAGCCACGCGCCATCGGCGCCCGGCAGCAGTGCGGCGAACGGCGCGCGCACGTCGTCGACATCGTCGGCATGCACGCTGCGGTCGAG
>JBGATO010000036.1:0-36833 GCA_044229145.1 Candidatus Eiseniibacteriota bacterium
GATGACGTAGATGCCGCCCGGCACCGGCGTCCCGTTCTCCCGCATCGACTCCCAGCGCACCGTGTGAGCGCCGCTGCCGAACGTGCCGTGCGCGAGCGTGGCCACCTGGCGTCCGCCCGCGTCGTAGACATCCACCGTCGCCTCGCCCGCGGCCTGGAGCGCGAAGCGTACTGCCACGCCGGTGGCGGTGGTGGCCGGCGTCACCGACTCGATCCCGCTCCGCGTCGCCGCGAATTCGCCCTCGACGAACGGGGCGAGTTCTGGACTGCTGCCGCAGATGCCGTCGAGCGCGCCGATGGTCGTGCCATTCACACCGGCGCCGATCAGCGGTGAGGTCGCCTGCAGCGTGAACTGGTTCGCCGCCGGGTTGCAGAAGCCCGGCGCGACGTTGAGGTTGCCGGTTCCGGGGTAGCCGCCTGTGACGTCGCTGTAGGTGACGGTTGGCGCACCCACGATGGCCGGCGACCCTGCCGGCAGCAGCTGCCATATCACTGTGTTCGCCACGACCGCAGTTCCATCAGACACCTGCGCCAGGCCGCCAGTGCCGCCGGAGACCGTCACGTTGTTACCGACGATATCGCAGTCGGTGATGGAGGCGCTGCCACTGTCTTCGACCAGCACTGCGGCGGCAGTGGACGAGTTGATGCCGTTGTGGCTGATGATGCAACGGTCGATGACCGAGGTCCCGGCCCCTGGGTAGCGGACATGAACCACGCCGTACCAGGTGCGGTTGTTGAAGAGGAAGCACGAACGCAAAGTATCCCGTCCGCCGGTCATGTAGACCGCATCGTAGCGAGTCGCGCCGGTCAGGAAGAAACCGTCCACGAGGATGTCCGGAAGCCCCAGGTAGAGCGCGTTGAGCCTGGGATCGCCTGGGCGCACGATCGATCGATTCGCCGCGATGTTGCGCACGCCACCGCCGTGTGGGTACCCGCCGAATAGCTTGGTCGAGGCTGGCGGAGACTCATAGAAGCCGCCGCCCGTGTAGTCGCCAGCGGCGACGAAAATCGTGTCGTTTGCTCCGCTCGTGACGAGCGGATACGCGTCCGGCAGTTTCTTCACTGCCGTAGCCCACGACGTGCCATCACACGACGAACACGGGCTGGTGTTGTCGACGTAGATGCTCTTCGACACGGTGCAGGAGCCGCCGAGAATGGTGGCAGTCTTCCCGACGACTGTCGCGGCTGTCACCCCGTTGTCGCCATCGAGCACGAGGAACGAGCCGAGCGAGAAGCAGCCCGGCGGAATCGCCGCGCAGCCGTCGAGCGCGAACGTCAAGTCCACCGCGGTGCCGCCGCTCCCGCAGCCGTAGTTGGCCTGCGAGTTCGCCCAGGCGACGTGGAAGTGGTTCGGTGTGTCCTCGGTGATCACCGGCAGCGCGGTCCCACGATTCAGGTACGTGCAGTCGGCCGAGGTGCGGAAGGTGGTGGCGATGTGGTCGTAGCAGCGCGCGTCGTCGCCGGCGGGGCGCCACGTCAGGTCGAGTTCGCCGCCCTTGAAAGAACCGGCTCCCACGACGCGGACGTAAAGCGTCGCCGAGGCGCCGGGCGCCGGCAAGTCGCTCTGCACACCGTCGGGCGACCAAGTCAGCCACACCATCGTGCTGTCGTTGCCGAGCGCGGTGACGGTGACGTCGAATGCCGCTGCGCCGGTGGCGCCCTGCGGATCCGACGCGGTGAGGGTGACGCCCGGGTAGACGCCGATGTCGCCGGTCGTCGGCGTCCACGTCAGCCGGCCGGTTCCCGGCGACACCGAGGCGCCCGCCGGCAGATTGCTTCCGCCCCACGTCAGCGCGTCGCCGTCCGGATCGGAGCCGCTCGGCTGGACGAGAAGCGTGGAGCCGCTGAGCACGGTCTGATCGGCGATCGGTGCCACGACCGGCGCGCGATTCACGTCGGAGACCACGATGGTGAAGAAGACGGTTCCCATGCCGCCGCGGCCGTCGAGGGCGATGATCTCGACCGCGGCGTAGGTGCCCGCCTGCGTGTAGGTCGGCGTCCAGTCGAGGGTGCCGCTGCTCGTGGAGAAACTGGCGCCTGGCGGCACGTTCGCCGCGCTCCAGGTGAGTGCGTCGCCGTCCTCGTCGTGGCCGTTCGGCACGACATGCAGAGCGCTGCCCTCGGCCACCGTCTGATCCGCGATCGGGTCGATGGTGGGATCGTGGTTCGGCGCGCTCGACACCGTCACGGCGAAGCTCGCGCTGCCACTCAGCGAGGCGTCGTGCGCGTGGAGCGTGACGCCAGCGTAGCTCCCGACATCCGCGCTGCCGGTCGCCCATGTCAGCACACCGGTTGCACCATCCACCGCGGCACTTCCCGGCAGGTTGGAACCGCTCCACGTGAGCGCGTCGCCGTCCGGGTCACTGCCGTTCGGGGTCACCACCAGCGTCTGCCCCGCGACGACGAACTGGTCTGCGATCGGCGCGACCACCGGCGCTTGGTTGATGTTCTGCACCGTGATCGAGAAGTTCGCGTTGCCCGAGCCGGCGAACTTGTCGGTGGCGGTGAGGGTGAGTCCGGCATAGGTGCCGGCCTGTGCAAACGTGGGGGTCCAGTGCACGGCACCGCTGGTGGCGTCGACCGTCATGCCGTCGGGCAGGCCGCTGCCCATCCAGGTCACCGCGTCGCCGTCCGGATCGTGCGCGACCGGCGCGAGGCTAAACGCCACACCCTCGCTGGCGGACTGCGGCGCGATGGCGTCCACTGTCGGAGCGCGGTTCGGCACTGTGATCGTGAAGTTCGCCGACGCATCGCCGCCGCGTCCGTCGGACACCGTAATGCCGCACGCGTAGCTGCCCTGCGCCCCACCCGCCGGTGTGTACTGGAGCACGCCCGTCAGCTGGTTGATCGCCGCGCCGCTCGGCAGACCGCTGCCGGTGAAGGACAGCGGATCGAGGTCGGGGTCGCTGGCCACGGGCACCACGGTGAGTTGCGTGCCGACGTTGACCGTCTGATCGGCGATCGGCTGGATGGTCGGCGGCTGATTCACCCCGCTGTGGCAGAACCCCGAGCCGCCGCCAATCGTCGCATTGGCGCCCGCGATCGTCGCTGCGTCCGTCGTGTTGTTGCCGTCGAGCAGCAAGCAGCTGTTGAGCGTGATGCAGCCTTGCGCGGGATCGCACGCGTCGGTCTCGAACTGCACCTGCACGATGGAGCCGGCGGTGCACGTGGTGAGCGTGCTGGTGTTCGCCCAGCCGACGTGGAAGTGGCTCGGGTCGTCGAAGGTCACGACCGGGATCGCCGAGCCGCGGTTGAGATACGTGCAGGTCGTGCCGCTACTCGTCTTGTAGACCGTGTTGAGGTGGTCGAAGCAGCCGGCGCCGTCACTGGACGGGTTCCAGGTCAGGTCGATCTCGCCGCCCTTGAACTGCAGGGCGGTGGTGCGTTCGACGTAGACGTACAGGTTGTTGACGGCGGCCGGCGCGGCATCCGTCACCGTCTTGTTGGTGGCGTTCCAGGTGAGGTACGCCTTGGCCCCGGAGTTCGATCCGGCGTGTGCGGCCGGCGCGGCGAGCGACAGCGCGGCGAGGAGGAACGGCACGAAACGCGACGAAGCGTGGGAGCGACGCGGCATGGAATACTCCTGACGATCGAGTCGGTCGGGACGCCGGCGAGGGAGGCGCGGCACATGGGCGAATCTGTGGCTGGTACGGATAGCGGGACAGTGCGGATGAAGCCTACACCAACAGTATTAGCCAGTGCGTCTCACTGTGTCTACTGCTCAGGGGTGCTCCCGAAGGCGAACGGGCAACGATATCGTCACGGCCAGGGGTGCCGTCGAGGTTGTCGGCTCGTCGAGGCCCGCGAGGGCGACGAGCCGCCCGGCGCTCGCCAGCGGCCCCGCGGCGCGCCCCGCGCAGAACCGCACCAGAGCGGTGCGTTCGGGGGCGGACAGCGCCCCATCGCCATCGTCGTCGAAGCGGTCGCGCAGCTGCCAGGCCTCCCACGGCCCGGCCGCCGCCCACGTGACCAGCACGCGGGTGGAATCCGTCGGATCGAGGACCGCCGGGCCGCCGCCGCCCCAATGCGCGCGTGCCGGTCCCGCCAGGCACAGGCAGGCGATCATCGCCAGCCGGCGCCTCATCGTGCGGCCTCCGGCGCGTCGAACCGGCCATTGCCGTCGACATCGACCCAAATCGGATTGGTGAGCGCGAACGGGGTGGCGTGGTGGCCGTTGTCGGCGGGCAATACCGGAGAGAGATCGCGCGTGCCGCGGACCACCACCACGTACCAGGTGTCGCGCGCCGGCTGCACGGGGAAGCGGCGCGTGAGCCGCACCACCTGATCGCTTGGCGCCACGGCCACGCTGTCGATCACCACACCGTTGGCGATCAGGTGCACCGAGGAGACGTCCACCCACGGTGCGGCATCGACCCGGACCTCCAGCCCGAGCGGCCCCGCGCCCGGCGCGCGGTGCACCGTGCCGCCGAGCGGCGTGCCGTCGTCGGCCGCGAAGTGGATCATCGGCCCGTCGGTCACCACGATGCGGTGCGCCCGCACCGCCGCCACCAGCGCGTCGAGCCGCACGCGCTGCGGATCGTCGGTGCCGAGCCACACCAGATTGCGCACCGAGCCGGCTTCCTGCCCGAAGACTTGATGCGAGTCGCTATTGCCGGTGGCCGTGATGGTGGCGCCGCGGTTGAGCAGATGGAACCAGTCGGCCAGCACGATCTCGGCTTGGTCGACGCGCTTGCCGTTCATGATCTCGAGCGCGTCGAACGCCAAGCTCATGCTGTCGCCGCGCGGCGCGCCGGTCAGCGAATCGAGACCCACCTGCGTGAAGTAGCCGAGCCGCCCGTCGCGCGGATGGTTGACCTGCACGATCGGCCGGCCCGGCAGCGCATGCAGCGCGTCGAAGATTTGGCGCGGCGTCAGGCCGCGCCACTCGAGCGCGCCGTCGCCGTGCGCGCCGGGGTGGCGGGTCAGCGGGAAGGCGATGAAGTGGCCGAGCCGCTGCGTCGACACCTCGTTGCCGATGACCGGCGCCAGGAGCCGCGTGGCGTGGAGCCGTCGCACCGTCGGCCTGTAGTCGGTCACCACGTCGTGATCGGTGGCGACCACGAGGTCGAGGCCTTCGGCGAGGTCCGAGACGATGCGATCCACGAGCGGCAGCGAGGAATCGTGGCTGCGAATCGTGTGCTGGTGGAAGTCGGCGCCGAGGTAGCCGCGGGTGTCGAGGACGTGGCGGAGCCGGAACCGCGCGGACTGCGGCACGCCCGCCGTGACGACAAGCGTCTGCACGTCGATCGAGTATTCGAGGCCGCGCGACGCGGTGACGCGGTAGCGGCCCGGCCGCAACGCGGACGCTGCGTGACCGTCGGCGGTCAGCAGCACGTGGGCGGCACCCGCCGCGCGGGTCACCGGGCCGAAGTCGGGCTCCGGCGTCAGCGAATCCGCCGGCTCCACCGTGAACTTCGCCGGGAGTGCGCGGCCGGTCTCCTCGTCGATCGCCTCGAACGACACGTGGCCGGTCGGCGCCAGCGCGAGATCGACCCGCGCCACGCCGCCCGGCGAGACGCGAACCCGCACCGGAGCGGCGGCAGGATGCTCGGGGGCACGCACGCCAACCGTGTAGTCGCCAGCCGGCAGGGCGAACCAGGTGGTGTCCGCGCCCGCCGCTGCGTCACGCACCAGGCGGCCCGTCGCGTCGCGGATTTCCACCAGGCCACGGGAGAGCCTTGCATCACCGCGCACCGTGCACGCGAGCCGCCCGTCGCCCGCGCCGGTCACGCCGGTGGCGCGGAGGGCGCCGAGCGCGGCCTCCACGTCGCCGCGCGGTGCCACCGCCAGCCAGCGCCGCACCGTCACGCTCTCGCCGGGGGCCAGCGTGGCGAGGGTCAGCGTCGCATTCGACCACGTGGCGCCGTGGCGGGCGCTCAGCGAGTCGGCCGCCGCGTAGGCGTAGGCGACACCCTCCGCGGTGCCGGCGAGCCAGGGCGCGCGCAGGGTCTTGCCGACCAACGCGCGGCCCGGCCCGGGGGCGAAATGGTCGGCGAGGGCCCACTGCACGACGTCGCCGAGGCGGTAGCCCGCGATGCTCGAGTCGGCGCGGTTCACCAGCGTGGTGGTGATCTCGGCGCGTGGCACGTCGCCGGACACCGCGTACCGGGTGCGCAGGACGAGGCCGGGCGCCCACGCATCGTGCCCCTCGACCTCGATCCACGCGGGATCGGCGCCGGGCGGCGAGACGCGCAGCGCCGTGTAGTGCGCTTGGTGCAGGAAGTCGCCTTGGAGGTAGACGTAGACTTCGCCGAGGGCGTCGAGGTGGTTGACCGGCGAGGCGCAATCCAGGACATTGCCGCCGTGCTCGGCGTAGCCGCCGGCGTGCGACAGGTCGGAGATGACCAACTCGATGCCGCGGTTGGCGAGCAGGTAGTCGCCGGGCAATGCCCCGCGCGCCTCGCCGTGCCACGCCGCCGGCACGCGGGCGAGCCGTGTCACGCGCGGAGCCGCCGCGGCAGGGCGGACGCTCAGCGCGAGGACGGCGGCGCACACCAACAGGCGCCCGACCCGCGTCGTGCGCGTCATGCGAGGCCTCGATCCATCATCGGCGCAGGATGCCGCTCCGCGTCGCGCGGTGCAACCCTCGCGCGATCCGCGTCGTCAGACCGGCGCGACCTCATCCGCATCGTGCCCGGCACCCGCAGTCGTCGTCCACCCATCGCCTAGCCCCATCGTAAGGAGCCGTTTTCCCATGACGCGGACCCTCCCTTCCCGCGCCGCGCTGGCGTGCGTCGCCGCGGTTGCCGGCGTGATCGTGTGGTCTCTCACGGCGCGCGCCGCCGAGACGACGCGGCCCGACGCCGCCACCCGCAACATCACCGCCGCGCGCCTGAGCGGCGCCGCCCCGACGCTCGACGGCGTCCCCGACGACGCCTGCTGGAAGACGGCGACCCCGGTCGACGGCTTCTGGCAGCAAGAGCCCGACGAAGGCCAGGCCTCTCGTGAGCGCACCACGATGCGCGTGCTCTACGACGATGCGGCGCTCTACGTCGCCTGCACGATGGACGATGACGACGCGGCGAAGATCGTCCGCCGCCTGGCGCGACGCGACGAGTACACCGAAGCCGACCAGATGGCGATCGTCATCGATCCGTTCCACGACTTGCGTAACGGCTTCTTCTTCCAGGTCAACGCCAGCGGAGTCCGGCGCGACGCGGTCATGTTCAACGACGGCGACATGGACGACTCGTGGGACGGTGTGTGGGATGCCAGCATCCACCATCGCGCCGGCGGCTGGGACGCCGAGTTCCGCATCCCGTTCTCGCAGTTCCGCTTCCCGAATGCGGACGAACAGCACTGGGGCTTCGGCGGCGTGCGTTACATCTCGCGGTTCAAGGAGACGTCCACCAACTTCCTGTACAAGAAGGCAGACGCCGGCTTCATCTCGCTACTCGGCGATCTCACCGGCATCCGCGGCGTGCATCCGCAGCGGGCGTTCGAATTCCTACCGTATGCTTTGGGCAGCGTCGATCGCGACGTCAATGGCGCGGGCCACACCATCTACACGCTGCCGGTCCTGGCCGGCGCCGACCTCAAATTCGGCTTGTCGAATGCCTTCACGCTCAACGCCACCGTGCATCCGGACTTCGGGCAGATCGAAGCCGACCCGGCGGTGCTCAACTTGGGGCCGTACGAGACTTTCTTCCCGGAGAAGCGGCCGTTCTTCCTCGAGGGGGCGAAGATCTTCGACAACGGCGGCTTTGCGGGCGAGGGCGGCCCGCCGTTCTACCAGTTCTACTCCCGGCGCGTCGGACGCGAGCCGATCCTCGGCGCGGCGAAGGTGACGGGGAAGATCGGTCACGGGACGACGGTCGGCGTGCTCGCCGCGGCCACCTCGCCGTACCGCTTCCTGGACTGGGTCGGTGACCGCAGCGCGTTCGCGCCGGGCACGGCGACCGGGGACTACGAGGTGGTCCGCGTGCAGCAGGACATCCTCGGCAATGGCTCGGCGATCGGCGTCATGGGAACGCGCGCGGTGCGGCCGGGCAGCGACGCCGCGGTCACCGGCGGCGCCGACCTCGCCCTGCGCACCCGCTCGCAGCGGTATTCGCTGTACGGCCAATACGTGGCGTCGCGGGTGCCGCGACCGGGAGGCGCCGCCGATGCCGTCGGGCACGGCCTCCACCTGACGGCGTGGAAACTGAGTTCGAAGCACACCGCCGGCAGCATCGACTTCAAGTACGTGTCGCCGCGCCTGCAACTCAACGACCTCGGCTACCTGCGGCGGCCGGACGACGTCTCGGCGACGGCGTGGTTCCAGTACAAGGAGAACGAGCCGAAGAATGGCTGGCGCGCGTGGCGGATCAACGCGTCCAAGTCCTACGAGTGGAACACCTCCGGCCTGCGGCTCGACGACGAGTGGAACGCGAACTTCCACATCGACACGAAATCGTACTGGCACACGGCGCTCGGGGTCGGGTTCGGGCTGCCGGTGTTCGACGATCGCGAGTCGCGCAGCGCCTGGCCGACGCGCATTCCGGACGGCCACTGGTGGTGGGCCTACGTCGAGAGCGACAGCCGCAAGCCGGTGGTGGTGTCGCTCAACCCGTCGGCCTGGGCGAATGCCGGCGGCTCGCACGGCGAGGACTACAATCTGAGCCTCGAGTACAAGCCGGCCACCAACGTCTCGTTGTCGTTTTCGCCCGGCTACCATCCGCAGTACTCGAACGCGCAGTGGGTCAATACGGTCGACGACACGACGGCGGTGTTCGCCGAGTTCCGCTCGCACGTGCTCGACCTCACCATGCGGGCGAACGTCACCCTGACCCCGACCCTCAGCCTGCAGATGTACACGCAGCCGTTCGTCGCCACCGGGCAGTACACGCGGTTCAAGCGGCTGGCGGCGCCGGGCGAGTACGGCTTCGACGCGATCGACGACTACGCCACCAACGCGCGGTTCAATCCGGACGGCGTGGATCCCGATTTCGGCGACCGTTCGCTGCGCGGCAACTTGGTGCTGCGCTGGGAGTACCGGCGAGCGTCGACGCTCTACGTCGTGTGGTCGGAGGCGCGCGAGGAGGTGGTCGGGGACGGACGGTTCCGGCCGTTCCACGACCTGGCGCACGCCGTCACCGCCCCGGGACGCGGGACGTTACAAGTCAAGATGTCGTACTGGATGGGGCACTAGGCCGGCCGCGAACCGGTGCGGCGGGGCGCGCACGGCGGGCGTCCCGTCCGCGTGCCACTTTCGTTGCGTTCCATCCCCCCGCGAGTGCTTGCCAAGGCGTGCCCGGCTTGCTACGGTCGCGCGCCGCTGGAGTATGGTGCACCACAAGGCGCAGCGCTTCCCGCCCTCTCTCGTTGAGACGTGACCGCCGGATGCCCTCGGTGCTGCTTGCCTCTCCGCTCTTCGTGCAGGGAGATTGGAATGACCCGGCTTCGTTCGCGCGGTGTGTCCGCCGCCACCCTTGCGTTTCTCAGCCTCCTGATCGTGGCAGCCCTGGCGCTGCCGCAGCTCGCGCATGCGCAAGGCACGGGCAAGTTGATCGGGCGCGTCACCGATTCGTCCACCGGCAGCGGCATCTCCGGTGTGGCGGTGCAGATCCCGGCGCTCAAGCGCGGGGCGAACACCGGCGACGACGGACGATTCGTGCTCGATCTCGTCCCCACCGGCACGTACCAAGTGCGGCTCTCGCACATCGGCTACACCGGCGTGACGCGTGAAGGCATCGTCATCAAGTTGGGGCAGGAGACGCGCCTCGACCTCAAGCTGAAGCCCGAGGTGCTGCAAGGGCAGGAGATCTCGGTCTCCGGCAAGAAGAAGCTGGTCGACGTCAAGGTGCCCACCAGCCAGCACACCATCCTCGCCGAAGACATCAAGAACGCCGCGCTCAAGGACCTCAACGACCTCCTGCAGAAGCAGGCCGGCGTCGTGAAGGAAGACAACGAACTCCACATCCGCGGCGGCCGCCCGGACGAAATCGCCTACTACACGGAAGGCGTGCGCGAGAAGGACGCGCTCACCGGCTTGCCGGCCAAGAGCGCGCTCTCGCCGAAGGCGGTCAACGAAGTCAACTTGATCACCGGCGGATTCGAGGCGGAGTACAACGACGTGCTTTCCGGCGTCGTGCAGGTGCGGATGAAGGAAGGCAACCCGCGCAAGTACACCGGCTTCCTGAGCTACACCACCGACCACGGCACGCTGGACCGCGGGCAGTTCATCGACGAGTTCGACGTGCAGTTCGGCGGGCCGGAGCCGATCACCGCCAAGCTCCTGCCGGCGCTCGGTCTGCATCTCGGCGGCGAGAAGTCGTTCTATGTCGACCTCGGCACCGAGTTGTCGAACACCTACTTCCCGAACATCACCGACATCCCGGGCAATCACCGCCTGTCCTCCGGCTACATCGACAAGCTCTTCGGCCACAGTTTCAGCTACGGCAAGTTCTTCACGCCGCGCCAGGACAACACGTGGCGCGCGGCGATGAACTACACCTGGAAGCCGAAGGGCGGGCAGCGCTTCAAGATCTTCGCGTCGAAGCGCATTCAGATCAACCAAGGCTTCGGCGACGCGCAGGTCGGCGACGTGAACCAGGTGGCGGCGCCGAGCTATCCGTGGGCGTACCGCTACGCACTCGACCGCTACCCGACGCAGCTCGACGACCAGAGCACGCTCGCCTTCAGTTGGTCGCAAGCGTTGTCGAAGTCGGGCACGCAGGAGTTGCAAGTGGCGCGCACCTACTCGGGCCGCCAGCGCGACGTCAACGGCAAGCTCTGGTACCGCTACGAGCAAGGCTTCGCCGACGATCTCGCGCGCTTGCGCTACTTCTACCCGGCCGGCGACAGCACGACCGAAGGGCCGGACTGGCGCAACAACTACCTCTTGTCGTGGACGGGCGACTACAAGCTCACCCGCCGCTGGAAGCACAACACCGTCGACATCGGCACCAACATCAGCTTCCAGGACGCGCAGTGGGCACGCGTCAACTGCCCGTGCGACTCGACGATCAACAACTACGGCCAGAACAACGACGTGTTCCACGTGTACCCGACCACCGGCAACATCTTCGCGCAGGACCACGTGGATTATCAGGGACTGAGCGGTCACTTCGGTCTCGGCTTCATGTACTTCGTGCCGGGCGCACTGGCCGACCGCGTGATCGCCGACAGCACGCGCACCGACATCCTGCCGGTCATCCGCGACCAGTACTATGCGACGACGCACGCGATCCTCGGCCGCCGCGTGAAGTCGCGCTTCACGCCGCGTCTCGCGGTGTCGTACCCGATCAGCGACCAGAGCAAGTTCTTCTTCAATTACGGCCGCTACGCGCAGTGGCCGACCTACTATTACATCTACACGCGCATCAACCCGAGCAAGGCGGCGCAGTTCCCGCAGCAGGGCAACCTCTCGCTCGAGCCGAAGGTGTCGGTGAAGTATGAAGTCGGTGTCGAGCACAAGTTCACGCCGACCATGGCGCTCAAGGTCACGCTCTACAACAACGACATCTACGACGAACTCGCGCAGCGCGTCATCAACAGCAGCTACGTGCAGTTCTACAACCGCGCCTTCGCGCGGTCGCGCGGTGTCGAACTCGGATGGCAACGCCGCCGCACCGGCTACTGGAGCGCGTCGGTCGACTACTCGTACATGCAGGCGCGCGGCAACTCATCCGACCCCAACGAAGTGCTCATCGCACGCCAGTCCGGCGCCACCGACTTCGGCGAAGACCAGCCGCGCGAAGTGAACCTGCGCTGGAACCGTCCGCACAAGATCACTACCAGCATCGACGTGCGCGTCGACAAGGATCAAGAGCAGCCGAAGCTACTCGGCGTGCGCATCCCGCGCGAGTTCGGCTTCAACTTGTACGGATCGATGACCAGCGGCCGCGCTTACACGCCGCAGTACTGCACGGACCGTTCGTGCGATCACCTGTCGGACATCGGGCCGGGGCTCGAGTACTCGCGCAACGGCAAGATGGAGCCGCGCTTCGACCTGCGCGCCGACAAGACGTGGACGTTCGCCTCGAAGCGTTCGCTCAAGCTGACGCTCGAGGTCTACAACCTGTTCAACGCGAAGATCGCGACGCGCATCGACCCGGTGACGGGCGATGGCTACGTGCTCGGCGTCGGCGCCGCCAACGTCGACGTCACGCGGCCGTACAACATCGCGTATTGGAGCAACCCGGGGTATTACGAGGCGCCGCGCGCGACGCAAGTCGGTCTGGAGTGGGCATGGTAAACCTTCTGATCCGGGCGATGGCCCGCGGCGTCCGCGCCGGCGCTCTGGTGGCCGCGTGTGCGGCGATCGGGGCGAGTGCGGCGCACGCGCAGTCGCTGGGCAGCCAGCGTGTCGCCACCTCGGCGGCGACGTACTTGAAGATCGGCGTCGGCGCGCGCGCCATGGGCATGGGCGGCTCGTTCACCGCGGTGAGCGACGATCCCTCGGCGATCCTGTGGAATCCCGCGGGACTCGCGACGCTGCGGCGCCCGGTGGTGAACGCCACCGCGATCCGCTGGCCGACCGACATCGACTACGACCACGTGGTCGGCGTGCATCAGCTCGGCAACGGCGTCATCGCCGGACAGATCGGCTACCTCGCCGCCGACATCAAGGAAACCACCGAATACTATCCGCTCGGCACCGGGCGCACGCTGACCTACAGCGACTGGTACGCCGGTGTCGCCTATGCGCGCGCCTTCACCGACCGGCTCAACCTCGGCGCCGGCGTCCGGCTGCTGCATGAGGATTTGGCCAGCAGCGTCGGCGGCCCCACCGCGACATCGGTGGCGTTCGACGTCGGCTCGCTGTACAGCGTCGGCTACCGCAAGGTGCGCATCGGCATGTCGATGACGAACTTCGGCCCGCCGCTCTCGCCGGGCGGCCAGTTCACGTCGACCAACGGCGTGCAGGTGGACTACGGCCACTACTCGCTGCCGACGCAGTTCAAGATCGGCGTCGCCGACGATCTCATCGACCACTCCGACCTGCGCCTGACCGGTGACTTCGAACTCACGCACCCGGCGGACGGAGTGGAGTCGTTCCGCACCGGCGGTGAATTGTCGATCCGCAATGCCCTCGCCCTGCGCGCCGGCTACGTGTTCACCTCCGACATCCCCGGCCTGTCGGTCGGGGCGGGCTTCCGGGGAAGCACCGGCGGGGTGTTCACGGAACTCGACTACGCGTACCGCGATGCGGGCGACCTCGGCGCCATCCACGTCCTGAGCTTGGGGGTGCACTTCTGATGCGTCGATTCCTTCGCGCCCGCGCCTCTCGCGCCTCGTGGCTGGCAGGCGTCGCTTGTGCGGTCGTGCTCGCGGGCTGCGGGCAGCGGCTTCCGCTTCCCACGCCGCCGTCCCCGCCGCCGATTCCCACCAACCAGTACGTCGTCGACGCGGAGTGGAAAGGCTACGCCGGCGTCACCGACCTGCTGCTGACGCGCTACGCATTCGGCTCGGCGCTCATCGTGGTGCACGACTCCTCGGCGGTCGAGGCCTACTACCCGGGATCGCAGAGCAGCAAGCCGACACTGACGCCGAACACCACGGTGTTCTTCCCGGCCGACTCGCTGTTCCGTCCGGTGCATATCGCCGAGGGCGTCGACGGTTCGTTGTACGTTGCCGACATGGGGCACCGCCGTCCGCCGGCCGACACGCTGGGCAACATCGCCGGTGTGTACGACGCGGGCGTCACCCGCTTCAGCGGCGACGGGCGTTCGGTGATCGGGCACTACCGCGAGCGCGTCGATCGCCACGGCAACACGCTGTTCGAGTGGCGCACGATCGACGGTGTCGCGGTGGATCACCAGGGCAACGTGTTCTGCAGCGGCCAGCTCGACTCGATCTACCGCAGCGACCTTGGCGTGTTCACCGCGCGGTATCCGCTCGGTCACGTGGTGCGCCGCTACGCCGCCGCCAACGACCAGCCGCCGACGACGTGGGTGGTGCCGGGCAGCGCCCGCGCGCGCAGTGCCGCCGCGTTCGCCGCCGGCATGTTCGCCGACGCCACCGGACTCCTGGTGGCCGACCGCGGCACCAGCGAGGTGCCGAGCCGCGTGCTCAAGCTGTCGATCGCCGCGCCGCAGAGCGCGGCCGACGGATTCGGCGGCGACGAGGGCTTCATCCAGCACGCCGCGCAGCCGGCGCCGGCGGGTGTGACCGACGTCACCACCGACAACGAAGGCAACATCTACTTCACCGACCCGCCGACCCACCGCGTGCTGCGCTTCGATGCCGATGGCACCACGCAGCTGCAGCTGGTGAACGAACCGGGACAGGTTCCGGCAGGCAGTGCTGCCCTCGACTCTCCGATCGCGGTGGCCGCGTCGCTCTATCGCGCGCCCGGCACCGCGCTGGCCTCCGGCCGCGTCTTCGTGGCCGACCCCGTGACCGACAGGATCGTGCGCTATGTCTTCCAGCCGTAGGACCGCTTCCGCGACCCCGACCCGATTGCCGCGCCGCGGCGCGTGGGCCGTCGGCGCCGCCGCCGCAGCGGCCGCGCTCGCGTTCGCCGCGGTGTGCTTCGCCGCCCGGCCCGCGAACGATCACGAGGGCCCGGCGCAGCGCGCCTCCTCGGTGACCGACACCGACTCGACGACCTACTCGCAGATCTCCGCCGGCCGCCGGCCGAACGACAACAAGAAGATCTCCGACGTGGTCGTCAACATGACCAACTACGGCTTCATCGGCACCAACTACAGCGGGCGCGGGCCGTCGTTCGAGTATCCCTACTACGACGGCATCGGCGCGCACGTCGATCACTTGGTGCGCGGCGGTCTGTGGATCGGCGCGTTCAACACCGACACCGGCCTCAACCGCGTGACCACCGGCACCGTCGACGGCACGTACAACACGCGCACCAACACGGCCAGCGAGTTCACGCCGCGCGAGTGGCGCGGCCGCGACGCGCTCGGCGCGGTGAGCTACTACCCGTTCCGCGTCCTCTCGAACCTGCTGCTCGACCCCAACTTCGACAGCACCGCGATCTCGAACCAGGACATCATCGCGCAGTACGTCGACTCGCCGGGCCGTTCGCTCACCGGCGACGAAGGCCACAAGCCGCTGGTCAATGGCGGCGTGCACGTCAAGCAGCGCTCCCTGGCGTGGGGCTTCGATCCGTCGAACAAGTTCGTGCTGTGCGAGTACACGATCACCAATCCGTTCGAGAGCGGCGAATTCCTCGACAGCGTGTACGTCGGCATCTACAGCGAAATGGCGAGTGTCGACAAGAATCAGTTTGCGCAGTTCCCGCCGAGCGGCTCGAGCTTGTTCGCGATGAAGGACATCGCCTACATCGACTCGCTGCGCCTGCTCGAGGAGCACCACTTCCAGTCGGCGGGATACGAAGAGACGAAGGACGGTCCGTACTCGTGGGCGGGGATGAAGTTCCTTGGCCACTCGAAGGCAGACACGCTGGCCGGCCTCCCGACCTACACGACGTTCCACTGGTTCACCTACGACCCGTCGGACACCACGCGCAACAGCGACGCCAAGCGCTACCGCATCATGGCCGACCCGGTGCCGACCAACGCCGACGGCGTCGAGGCGCTCGAGCAGTGCGAGCGCACCACGCGCGACCCGACGACCTGCGACCCGGTGTGCGTGCTCGCGCACGGTCCGTTCCGTCTGGCGCCCGGCGAATCGCTGGTGGTGGCGTACGGCTACATCGGCGGTGAGAACGAAGACGACCTGCAGGCCAACGCGCGCACCGCGCAGCGTGCCTACGACCTCGGCTACCGCGTGCCACAGCCGCCCCCGTCGCCGGGTCTGGTGGTGACGCCGACGCTCGGCTCCGTCACGTTGCGCTGGGAACGCTCGCCCGAGAGCTTCGTCGACCGCAGTCGCAATGAAAACAAGATGGACTTCGAGGGCTACCGCGTCTACGTCAGCGAGGACGGCTTCAACTTCAAGCTGGTGCGCGAGATCGACAGGGTCGACTCGCTCAACTTCAACACCGGTCTCGATGTCCTGCGCGATCCGCACCCGGTGGTCTACCGCACGGTGGAAGTCGTGGATCCGGAGACCGGCCAGACCACGACGCGCGTCGACTCGACCTACTACACGTTCACCATCGACGGGCTCAAGAGCGGCTTCCGCTACTGGGTGAGCGTCACCGCCTTCGACATCGGCGACCCGATCAACAACGTCGGCCCGCTCGAGAGCGGCATCAGCCAGAACGTTACCGTGGCGATCCCGGGACCGCCGGCCGGCGGGGACAACGGCGACGTCGTGGTGTTCCCGAATCCGTACAAGGGCACTGCCTTGTGGGACGGCCAGTTCGCGCGCGACAAGTTGATCTGGTTCGCCAATCTGCCGAAGCGCTGCGACATCAAGATCTACACGCTCTCCGGCGACCTCGTGCAGACGATTCCGTTCGATGCCGCGACGTACCACGGCGAGAACTCGCGTCTGCTCAGCGGCGGGAGCGCGCTGTCGGCGCCGCCGGTGCTCTCCGGCACCATGGCGGGCTGGAACATGATCTCGAGTGCCGAGCAGGAAGTCGGCAGCGGCCTCTACCTGTACAGCGTGATCGACAAGGAGACGCAGAAGGTCTCCACCGGTCACTTCCTGATCATCAAATGAGGTGGGCGATGCGCGACGCGCGCACGACGGCCGGCGCGGTGCTCCTCGCCGTGGCGGCGATGGGACTGGCGGCGGGCTGCGGCAAGACTCCGGGCGAGCCCCCGGCGAACTTGGCGCCGAAGACGTATCTGTTCCTGAGTATCCCGGCGACCTCGGCCGCCGATTCCGTGCACCTGGTGCCGTACCGCCAGGCGATGCACTGGTGGGGAACCGACAAGGACGGCACGGTCGCTGGCTACGAGTGGCGCATCGTGACGATGACGCTCGCGGGCCAGGACTCGGCGGCGAGCGGCTGGGCGTTCACCACGCGCAGCGATTCGACCTTCGACTTCCCGGCGCCCAATCCCCGCGTTCGCCGCGCCTTCGAGATCCGCGCCATCGACGACCTCGGGCTCGCCGACCCGGCACCCGTGCGGCAAGAGCTCTATCTCAAGAACGACCCGCCGACCGCAAGCTTCAAGCGCAGTCTAGTGCCCGCCACCGTGCTGCCGTCTCTGACGGTCTACTGGTCGGGGCGCGATCCGCAAGGCGTCGGCACGCTCGACCGCTATCTGCTCTGGGTGAAGGGAACGCCGGAGGCGCAGGCCATCGTGGTCAGCGCGCCGGAGTCGTCGGGGACGCTTGGGCCCAGCATGCTCGCCGGCCCGGACGGTCCGCGTACCATCTATATCCGTCCGATCGACCGCGGTGGGATGACGGGGGCGCTGGACAGCGTCACCACCACCGTGCGCGCGTTGGTGGGCGATGTGCTCGTCATCGATGACTGTCCGGCAGAGCAGTCGCTGCTCATTCGCGACTTCTACCCGACGCAGGTGGATTCGCTGCTGGGCGCCGGGCACCGCACCCTGATGAGGGTCGCGGCGGACCCGTTCGGCACGGCCGGTCTCGGGGCGCTGCGCTCGCGGGCGGAGGCGGACTCACTGCTCAGCCGCATGCGCTACGTGGTCTACTACCGCGAAGCCGCGAGCGTTCTGACCTCGTATTCGCAGACCCTGCGCTACATGCAGAACGGCTTGCAATCGCTACTGGCGCGGGGTGGAGGCCTCTATCTTGGCGGGCCGGTCATCGTCGGCAGCGACTCGTCGCTGTCCTGCGGCGTGTCGACGCGTCCCAACGACTTCAATGTCTTCCCGGCCACCGGCTTCGCGCGTGACGTGTTGGGCATCAAGAGCTTCCACGCCCACATCAAGCGTGACGCCCAAATCACCTACGACAGCAACTTCACCCTGGGGAAGAACGGGACCGCGTTCGTGCCGCTGTGGCCGTTCGCCGGCGCCGGCACCGATACGGTGGAGGCCGGGATCCGGGCCGGGGCGCGGAATCCGGCGACGTACTTCTCGGCCGAGACCTTCGAGCCGGATTCGGCGTCGGTGGCGCAGGGCAGCGTCAAGGTGCTGTGGCAAGTTCCTCCGGGCACCCTGAACGACCAGGACGCGGTGGAAAATCCCACCAACCCGTACCCGGCCGCCATCTGGTCGTCCAAGAAGGGCGGGAAGGCCATTTACCTCAGCTATTCGATGGCGCTCTCGAACTATCGCGGGAACGCCGGCCAGCAGTTCCGCAAGTTGCTCGGACTGGTGGGGATGGCGCCGTAACGACAGGTTGATGACCGGAAGGTCAATTCCGGAGGGGAGGGGGCGCCATTGGGCGCACTCTCCCCTCCGGCGCTTGCCCGCAGATATCGGGAGTTGGTAGACTTAGCAGCGCGATATGAGGGGTAGTCACCCCACGCGTTCGCCCTCACGATTCTTTTTGCATTGTGGTTCCACCAACTCGCTTGGGGAGTCCACGTCGAGGCATTACGTCCGACGCACCTGCCCTGCACCTTTTGACGGCTACGCCACTGGAGATAAGGTTCATGCGCTCCCGGATTGCTAGTGCACTTCTGCTCGGGATGGCGATCGCCGCGTTTGCGAGTCAAGCGCACGCGCGTGTGATCAACACCGATATTTATTGTATTCAGGACACCACCGACGCGGCCGGCTGGGGCTGCATCAAGGCAGGGCAGAAGGACACCGTCATCGTCGGTAACCTTCACCCGGTCGTGGTGACGGCCCTCGACACCAAGCCCAGCTCGTACGGTTTCTGGATTCAGGACCTTCGTGCCGTGAACTCCGCGACCGCGCCGAACAGCGGGTTGATGGTGTTCTCCAACCTCACCAACTTTGCGACGACGATCGGCCTCAAGGTCGGTGACAAGGTCGTCGTGAAGGGTATCTACAGCGAGTTCGTGCAGAGCGGTTTCAGCCTCACCGAAATCGACCGTCTCTCGAGCTCGAACCCGGAGTCGGTTGCGGTCATCGGGTCGGCCACGCTGCCGGCGCCGATTCTGCTCTCGACGCAGGACCTCGGTCCCACCGACGCCGCCACCGCTGAGAAGTGGGAAGGCGTGCTGATCAAGGTCGGGCCGGTCGTCCAGAACGACAACGGTGTCCCGGGCGGCCCGCCGACCGGTAACTTCAACGAGTTCTCGGTGTACGACCAGAGCCGCACGCCGATCGACACCATGCTCGTCGACGACAAGCTCGTCGCGCCGGACCCGGCGTGGGCCCCGGCTGGCACCATCTACAGCTCGATCACCGGTCCGTTCAACCAGGAGAACGGGACGTACAAGCTGATCCCGCGTGGCTTCTCGGACCTCGTCACCACCACGTATAACTTCCCGCAGAACGTGACGGCCGCCTACCCGATCGACACCGACAAGGTGAAGGTCGTGTTCGAGCAGCAAGTCGACCCGGTGACCGCGACCAACACCGCGAACTACTCGATGTCGACGTTCGAGACGCCGACCGGCGTCGTCGTGAACCCGGACAACCAGAGCGTCACCGTGACTCTGAGCCCGGCGATGGCGAACGGCGTGGCGACCAGCATCACGATCAGCGGCGTGAAGACGGTGAGCGGCGGCAACATGTCGTCGCCGGCCACGCAGTCGTTCCTCGGTGGCGTGACCCCGATCACCCAGGTGCAGGCGATGAAGTCGGCCTCGAACGACTCGTCGCAGATCTCCGGCAAGCGCGTCTGCATCCGTGGTATCGCCACGGGTGGCAGCAGCGAGACCGAGTTCAACGGCACCGGTTACCTCGAGCTCTCGGCCGGTGGCCCGTTCTCCGGCGTCGCGGTCTTCGGTGCGCCGGTGGCCTTCAGCAAGGGTGACGACGTTACCGTCACCGGATTCGTGAACGAGTTCCAGCGCAAGACCGAGCTCAGCTCGGTGTCGTACGTGAACATCAACTCCACCGGCAATGCCGACCCGCCGGCCTCGCTCATCGCCCCGTCGGCGATCGCGGCGAAGGACTCGGCGAACACGCCGCTCAACAAGGCTGCCCTCAGCACTGCCGAGCAGTGGGAAGGTGTGCTCGTGACCGTCGGCCCGGCGGACATCTCGCTGGGCGCGGACACCCTCGGCTTCGGCCAGTGGTGGGCGTACACGGGCGTCGACAGCTGCTTGTTCGACGACAACAACGACACGTTCCACGGCTACCTGATGACGGACGGCCTGGTCCAGAACGCCACGGTCACCGGTGTCTGCGACTGGAGCTTCAACGTGTACCGCGTGATGCCGCGCGTCGACAGCGACATCGTGGCGCACACCTACACCGGCATCGGGATGCTCGAGGACGCGCTCGCGCACGGTCGCGTGGCGCTTGCCGCGGGTCCGAACCCGGCGCACGGCAAGGGCACGCTGCAGTTCACGCTGCCGGTGGGCGGCAATGTCGCCCTGCAGGTGTTCGACACGCGCGGGCGCTTGGTGCAGACGATCGCCGACGGCCGTTTCGAGCCGGGTCGCCACACGGCGACGTGGAACGGCCGTACCGCCGGTGGCGCCAAGGTCGGATCGGGTGTGTACCTGATTCGCCTCACGACGCCGATGGCGACGGTGAACAAGCGGTTGGTGTGGGCGGACTAATTCCCGCCGCTCCTTCCTCTCGACAGTAGTTCCGTAGTCCCCGACGGAACCGGCGTCCTGTTGGCGCCGGTTCCGTTGCATCATGCGGACTTTTCAGGTCCGCCCGTAGTAGGCATTGCCTCGAACGCCGCCGTCCCCACGCGGCCCGGGGCCATCGAAAGCGACGACAGCAATGAAGAACATCTCGATGGTTGCGATCGCCAGTGTCCTTGCGTGCTCCGGCGCGCAAGCGGCCCGGGCGAATTCCACTCCCCAGGCGCTCCCGTTCTCCCAGGCGTGGACGGACACCACGCTGCTCGCGGTCAACAACGACTGGAGCACCGTCCCCGGCCTTATCGGCTACGCGGGCAATGGTCTGACCGCGACCACCGGAACCGACCCGCGGACGATCCTCGCGGACGGCACCAGTACCGCGGTCAACGTGCTGGCCAACCAGGCGGACCCCGCGACGACGCCAAGCGGCGGGCTTGCCGAATTCCACCTTGCGGACCCAACCGTCGGAGTGCAGGGTTCTGGGGCGGCGTCGGCGCCGTTTCTGTTGATGAACCTCGACACCTCGAACAACTTCCTGATCCATGTGCAGTACGACCTGCGCGACATCGAGGCCGGGAGCGACAACTCGGTCCAGCAGGTCGCCCTGCACTATCGTGTCGGCGCCGCCGGTCCGTGGACGAACCTGCCGGCCGGCTACGTGGCAGACGCCACCACCGGCCCCGGGATCGCCACTAAAGTGACGCACATCGACGCCCTCCTCCCGGCGGCGTGCGAAAACCAACCACTCGTGCAGATCCGGGTGATGTCCAGTAACGCGCCCGGCAGCGACGAGTGGGTCGGCATTGACAATATCGCGGTCACCGGTAACGCGGTGACTCCCACACGCCCCACGACTTGGGGTAGACTTAAGGCGAACTACCGCTAGATCGAGCCGATCGGCGATCGCCTCACCGGACGGGCGGCCCCCTCCGCCTGTCCCGAGCGTTCACGCGGGCACCGAAAGCCCGCAGGCGTGCGGACCGCCCCCAGACCGCGCGCGCAAATGAAGGAGAGAGTCCCTCATGACGAAGTGCACGATCGCGCTGTCGGCGATCGCCTGCGTGGCCAGCGCATCCCTCGCGCTCGCCGACGCCGCGCCGCAGACTTTGCCGTACACGAATGCGTGGACCAACACCGGCCTCATCACCACCGACGCCGACTGGTCACAAGTGCCAGGCTGCCAGGGATTCAACGGCAGCGGCCTCACCGCGCTCACGGGCACCGACCCGCAGACGCTGCTCGCCGACGGGACCAACACCGCGGTGAGTCTGTTCGCCAATAAGGCGGACGCCACGCTCACCTCCGGAGGCCTCGGCGAATTCGAACTCGCCGATCCGACGGTGGCGCTGGCGGGTTCGGGGGCGGCGTCCGCGCCCTTCCTGCTCGTCAATCTGAACACCACGGCGTTCTCGATGGTGCGGGTGCAGTACGACGCGCGCGACATCGAGGCCACCGCCGACAACGCGGTGCAGAAGGTCGCGCTGCACTATCGCATCGGCAACACAGGAACCTGGACCAACGTGCCGGCGGCGTACATCGCCGATGCCACCACGGGCCCGTCGCTTGCCACGCAAGTCACGCACGTCGACGTCATGTTGCCGGCAACCTGCGACAACCAGCCGCTGCTCCAGATCCGCGTGATGACCAGCAACGCGGCCGGGAACGACGAGTGGGTGGGGATCGACAACATCTCGGTGACCGGCGAGGCCGCGACGGCGACCAAGCCGACGACGTGGGGCTCGCTCAAGCAGTTGTTCCGCTAGAGCGATCCGTCGCATCGTGACGACGGGAGGCACGCACGCCGTGCCTCCCGTTCGCGCGTCGGCGCGGCGCCTTTCGGGTCGCCAAGCCCGGCGGCGCTCGCTATGCTGCGGCCCATGACCTGGAACGATTGGGCAAATCTGCTGCTGCGCTGGACGCACTTGATCGCCGGCATCGCGTGGATCGGGAGTTCGTTCTACTTCATCTGGCTCGACAAGAATCTCGAGAAGCCGGCCGCGCACAAGAGCGACGTCGAAGGCGAGTTGTGGATGGTGCACTCGGGCGGCTTCTACCTCGTCGAGCGCAAGCACATCGGGCCCGGCCGCATGCCGGAGACGCTGCACTGGTTCAAGTACGAGGCGCTGCTCACCGGTCTCACCGGGCTGGCGCTGCTCACCGTCGTCTACTATCTCACCGGCGGCATGTATCTCATCGACCCGAGTGTCTCGGCGTTGACGCCGGGACAGGCGAGCCTGCTCGGGATCGGGACGATCGTGGTGGCGTGGCTCGTCTACGACGGGCTGTGGGTGTCGCCGCTGGCGCGCCACGCCGCGTTGGCCACTGCACTATCGCTCGCGCTCGCCGCCGGCGCGACGTTCCTGTTCTGCAAGACGCTGAGCGGCCGCGCCGCCTTCATCCACGTCGGCGCGATGTTCGGCTCGATCATGGTGGCGAACGTGTGGGCGCGCATCCTGCCGTCGCAGCAGCGCATGATCGACGCCACCGCCGCTGGCCGCGAGCCCGACTTCGCCGAGAGCGACAAGGCGAAGCGCCGCTCGGTCCACAACAGCTACATGACATTCCCGGTGTTGTTCATCATGGTGAGCAACCACTTTCCCGCAACCTACGGCTCGCAGTGGAATTGGGCGATCCTCGCGCTCTTGATCGTCGCGGGCGCGGCGGTGCGGCACGTGATGATCGCGAAGTCGTCGGCGCGTTGGTGGTCGTTGGCGCCGGCGACAGCCTGCCTCGGTGCGGTGGTGGCGCTCACTGCCACACGCCCCGCCGCGGCGCCGCTGCAGGCTGCTGCGCACGGCGACGCGCCGCCGTTCACGCAGGTGCGCGGCATCTTGGCGGCACGCTGTCAGGCTTGCCACAGCGCGCATCCCACCGATGACGCCTTCACCGTGGCGCCGGTCGGGGTGATGTTCGACGACCCCGCGGTCATCCAGAAGATGGCACCGCGCATCTACGCGCGCGCCGTGCAGCTCAAGACGATGCCGTTGGCGAACAAGACCGGCATCACCGACGAGGAACGCGCCGTCCTCGGCCGCTGGGTCGAGGCCGGCGCGCCGCTCCGCTAACCCGCCACCACCCACCGCACGATCGCCCGCGTCGCGCCGGCATCCACGCGGCACACGTACACGCCGCGGGCCAGCGTCGTGCCATCGAGCGCCAGCGTACGCGGCCCGCTGCCCTGCGCGCGATCGCGCACCGTGAGCCGCGCCCGTCCGCGCGCGTCGAACACCGTGACCGTCACCGGCGTGAACGCGCGCAACGCGTACGTCAGCGTTGCCTGCCGGCGCCCGCGCGCGGTGACGAAGGGCCGCGACGCGAAGATGCCGTCTCCCGGCGCGACCCCGGCGCCGGTGGTCGGCACGTACACCGTGACCGGTTCGGAGATGGTGACGTGGCCGCCGCCCGGCCCGGTATCGCCGCCGGCGAGCGCGCCGTAGTAGGACGGACCGAGCAGATACGGATACGCCGCCGTGCCGTTCTGATCGATCGCCAAATAGTAAGCGTAGGTGCCGAGCGGATACTCCGGCGTCACCGCGAAGCGCCCGTTGTAGCGATCGAGCGAGCCCAGGCCGTTCACGTACTCGTAGTCCTCGACGTAGTAGCCGAGCGGGTACTGCGTCGACACCGCCGGTCCGTACTGCGATGGCGGCAATACGGTGCCGTCGGGCAGCGTGGTGCGCGTGCTGATCGACCGCAGATGATAGCTCGACGTCATCCGCACGAATGAGCCGGTGCCGTCGCTGTTCTCGTAGCCGTACGGGCCATACACCGGATAGCCGTCGAACGCGAAGCCGACCACCGGCGAATGCTGGTGCGAGTCGAACATGAACAAGCAGCGCGGGATGATGTGGTGGTGATAGATGCCGCCGGGCGCCGGATGTCCGTAGCAGGTGTCGAATGACGCTGCCTCGACGTACGCCGCGTTTTGGTGCCAGATGTTCTGATTGCGATACGACATCGCGTCGAGCGGATTGTAGATGGGCACGCCGTTGACGAAGACGCCGATCTGTCCGAGCGGTGTCGCGGTCTTGGTGCCGGATTTCACCTGCGGCACGCGCGGTACTTTGAACACCCAATTCTGCGTCACCGGGACGTTGGGATTGCCGGGCCACGGCCCGATGCCGTACGCCGGAATGCCGGAGCACGCGACGTAGACGCTGCTGTCGGAGTAGCTCACGGTCTGCACGTTGGCGGGCAGGCCGTTGTAGCCGGTGACGCCGCTGGTGTTGAGGAACCACGACCCGAGTTCGGCCGGGACGGCGTGGGCGAGCGAGGCAAAGCACACGGCCGCGAACGCGACCATCCAGGCGCACGAGCGCCGCAGTGAGTGGACCACGGGCGAGACCTCCGAGGCGGGTGGGGATGTCCGATGCGGGGTGTCGGACCCCGCGCCCGCGGCCGAGGTTGAATGCACGCGGGGCCGGCGCCTGTGACGGCACCGGCCCCGCGCTCTGGGGAGAGTCGCCGTGGGGACTACTCGGCGATCACGACCCTCCGCGTCGTGTGCGTGCCGCCGGCGGTCATGCGCACCACGTAGACGCCGGCGCTCACCGCCGTGCCGTCGTGGCCGCGACCGTCCCAGCGAATCTGGTAGGTGCCCGGCGCCTGCGCGGCCGCGGCGCGCAGCGCGCGCACCTGACGGCCGGCCATGTCGAACACCGCGATCGCCGGCGCGGCGTGCGTGGCGTCGACACGGTAGGCGAGCGTGACGCCGTCACGCGACGGCGTCGGCGAGAGTACGGTCAGCGCGGCGTCGCGCATCGTGCCGCCGTCGCCCGGACGCACGCCGACCGGCACGACCTCCGGGTACGGCAGCGCGTTGACACCGCCGGCCTCGTGGTAGCGCGCCGCGAACTCCTGCAGATACAGCGCGGCGAGCGCTTCGTCGTGCAGGATCAGCGTGTTCTCGTCGTTGTCCGAGTTCGCCGCGTTCGACCAGTTGTGCGAACCGGTGACCACCACGGACGTCGCGGCGTTGTCGACGTCGCCGACCAAGTACTTGTGGTGGAGCAGGCCGCTCGAGAGGCCGTCGAGGTGCACGTCGGCCGGCGGGCTGAACGGCTGGTTCCCGCCGGTGCCGGTGAGGTCGTACCACTCCGACGATGCATCGATGCCGCTGTCGAACAACCCGCGCAGCTTGAACGTCGAGGCGTAGGGCTTCGCCTGGAAGGCGCCGGTGTAGCCGTCCTGCGTGTAGGTCAAGATGCAGAACAACGCCGACTTCTGCAGCGCGTTGATCTCCGACACGATCTGCGACTCGGTGCCATCCGACGGACTCATGTACTGCTCGATCGCGATGCCGTTGACCGTAAACGTGTGCGGCGTGTTGTTCGACTTCGCGCTGCCCATCTTCGCGGTGGCCGAGTTCGGCGTATCGGTCGTCGAGCCCCACATCTCGTTGAACTCGCTGGTGTAGCACTGCGACAGGCCGTAGTCCTGGATCTCGATCGAGTTCTGCGCGTCGGTGTAGAGGCCGCTGGAAGTGCAGTTCGCCGAGCCGGTCCACACCCAATCGTTGGTGTTGTTGCCGTCGCGGCCGTCCACCACGATCACCTTGTTGTGCATGATGCCGCGCGAGTGGTTGCCGCCATAGGTCGACGTGATGCACGGGATGCCGGCGGCGGTGAGGCGGTTCATCTCGGTGCCGCTGTTGCCGGCGTCCATGATGAAGCGCACCTTGACGCCGCGGTTCCACGCGCTGATGAGCGCGTTGGTCACCGCCGGGTAGCTGAACGAGTACAGCATCACGTCGAGCGAGTAGGTGGCCGAGTTGATGCGGTTGATCATCAGCGCGCCGAGGTCGGCGTTGCTGTTCGCCTTGACGCCGTTCAGCGCGTAGGTGGTGTCCACCGAGTGATTGAAGTAGACGTTGATGATGCCCGGCCGGTTCGACGGCGTGAGGAAGGTGATATCGGCGGTTTGCGTCGAGACGCCGAGCGAGTCGGCGGTGGTGACGCGGTAGTGATAGAACGTGTTCGGCGTCAGGCCGGTGATCGGCACGCTATGCACCGTGGTGAGCGTCGGGCTGTAGAGCGTGGTGCCGTACGCCGCGGTGGTGCCGTACTCGACCTTGCTGTCGGCGTTCTTGTCGGTGGTCCACACGATGGTCGCCGAGATCGAGTCGAGCGGCGAGGTCGATGGCCCCGTCACGATGGCTGGGCCACGGCGGATGACGTCCCACGCGAACCGCGGCACCAATTCGTAGCCGAAGTTGAACGGCACCAAGCTGTCGAACTGGCGCAGCACGCCGACGATGCTGAAGGTGTCGCCCGGTGCCGGCGTGCCGTTGACCTTGGTGTCCTTGTCGATGAACACCTGCATGCTGTTCGCGCTCACCGCGTCCTGCACGTACACCGACACGTTGGTGCCCGACACGGTGGTTGGCCAGGTGCCGCTGACGATGTGGACGTTGTTGACGCGGATCAACTGCGCTTCGTGCGGATCGGTGTAGTTGGCCCACATGCTGCCGACCATGACCGAGTCGCAGGTCAGGATCACCGGGTCCGGCTGCGGACGCCCGGAGGCGTGCTTGGTGAAGCTGGTGATCGGGCTGATCTCGGTGAGGCCGTTGAACTGCGCGATGGTTCCGGTGATGGTGACGCTGTCCCCGAGCGACATGTGGTAGGTCGCCAAACCGCCGGACTGGAAGACGTCGACGCCGCCGGTGGCGTCCTGGATGTGGTTGTCGGTGGCGGTGGTGCTGAAGGTCGAGTCCGGCACGGTGACCACGCCGGTGACGGTGATCGAGGTGCCCTTGTTGAGCACATTGCCGTTGGCGTCGTTCTGGTGCAGGACGCTGATCGGCGATGCCCCGGCGAGGGCGGGGATCATGGCCGACACGGTGAGAACGGTGGCCGCGCAGCGGCGGATCGTTCGGGAGAATGGCAAGCCACGAAGCATGCGGCGGTACCTCCTACGCGCGAGCGCTCGATGCAAACGAAGTCGAGGGGATCCGGGGCCGTCCCGGGTGGGGTTCGGGAAGCGGGCGGGCGCCGCGATGCGGCGTTCGAACCCGTTCAGTATAACGGAATTGGCCCTGCGGCGGCCACTTCGCCGCGGGTGAGTGGGGACTAGCGCCGGTCCAACGCGTCGATCTTCGCCACCCGCTTTTCGTGGCGACCGCCGGCGAACGGCGTGGTGAGCCACACCGCGACCAGGCGACGGGCGGCGCCGCGGCTGACCACGCCGGAGCCCATGACCAAGATGTTCGCATTGTTGTGCTCACGCGAGTTGCGCACGGTCTTGAGATCGTGGCAGAGCGCCGCGCGGGCGCCCGGCACCTTGTTGGCGGCCATCGTCGAACCGATGCCGGCGCCGTCCAAGATGATGCCGCGTCCGGCCTTACCGTCCGCCACCGCCTTCGCCACGGAGACCGCGATGTCGGGGTAGTCCACCGCCGCCGTCGAGTGGGTGCCGTGGTCGTCCACCGACAGGCCGAGCTCGTCCCGCAGGTAACGCACCAGCGCCTGCTTGAGGGCGAAGGCGCCGTGGTCGCCGCCGACTGCGATGCGGCGTGGGTCGCCGACTGGACGGTGGGCGAGCACCGGCATCGACGCGGCTGCGGGCTTCGCCGTAGGTGGAGCCGGCGTGGCGGCCGGAGCCGCAGTGGGTGCCGGGACGCGGCTGGCAGCCTGGCGCATGAACTCGCGCGCATCGGCGCGGACCGCCTCACGGATGGTGTTCCGATCGTTCGACATTGGAAGGGCGACGCTAGCATCGCGCGGCGCACCGGTCAATGCGGCGGCGGTGCGTGGCAACGCGATGGCCGCCGTCGCGCGTCCTGGTCTCCTTGACACCCGGCGCGGCGATTCCTACGCTCGCCGGGCAAACCCCCGAGGCCTCCATCCGCGTGAAACGCCGCGATCTCACCACGCTGCTCATCGAGTACGGAAAGTCGTTCGCCATCGCCCTGGGATTGGCGTTCCTCATCCGCACGTCCGTCGTCGAGGCGTATCGCATCCCGAGCGGGTCGATGGAGAACACGCTCTTGGTGGGCGATCGCTTGTTCGCCAACAAGTTCATCTTCGGGGCGCCGCTGCCGCTGACCCACCGCAAGCTGCCGGCGGTGCGCGAGCCGCGAGTCGGCGACATCGTCATCTTCCAGTATCCCGAGGACCCGGCCACCGACTTCGTGAAGCGCGTGGTCGCGGTGGCCGGCCAGGTGGTCGAGGTGCGGGCGAAGCAGATCTACGTCGACGGGCGCCATGTCGAAGACGCCCCGACAGTCATGCACGACGATCCAACAGTGCGGCCGCCGCTCCGCGACACCCGCGACTTCTTCGGGCCGGTGAGGGTGCCGCGCGGCTGCGTGTTCGTGCTCGGCGACAACCGCGACAACTCCTACGACAGCCGTTACTGGGGCTTTCTCGACACGCGATTGGTGCTCGGGCGTGCCGAGGTGGTGTTCTGGTCGTGGGACGACGATCCCGCCAGGCCCCTGTGGCGCCGGGTGCGCTGGGGACGGATCGGGCACGTGCTCGGATGACGGCCGACGGCCCCTCTGCGCCGGCGGCGCGTCCGGCATCCGGCCCGCGCCCCGCGAGCTTCGACGAGGCGGCGCTGCGCTACCTCGATCCGCTCTATGGCATGGCGCTGCGCCTGACCCGCAATCCGACGCGCGCCGAGGACTTGGTGCAGGACACGTACGTCAAGGCGTTCCGCCACTGGGCGCTGTTCCAGGACGGCACCAACCTCAAGGCGTGGCTGTTCAAGATCCTCACCAACACGTTCTTCAACGACTACAAGAAGAAGTCGCGCGAGGGCGTCGTGGTGGACTTCGACGACGTGCAAGATCACTCGCTGGCGCTGGCGGCGCCGGAGGAGTCGGGTGAAGTCGATCGTGGCGCGCTGCCGCTCGATCGCTACCTGCGCGAGGTGATGGACGAGGAGGTGCTGCGGGCGCTCGACGAGTTGCGCGAGCCGTTTCGCAGCGCGGTCATCCTCGTCGACATCGAGGAGTTCAGCTACCAGGACGCGGCCGACATCCTCGGCACGCAGATCGGCACCGTGCGCTCGCGCTTGTTCCGGGGCCGCGCGTTCCTGATGGAGCGGTTGCGCGACTACGCACGCGAGCACGGCATCGGTCTCGGTGCGGCGATGCGTGAGGGCGGCGCGTGAGTTCGCTGTTCGAGCCGCCGGCGGACGTCGCGGCGCGCGCCGCCGAGTTGCGCGCGCTGCTGCATCACCACGGCCACCGCTATTACGTCCTCGACGCTCCCGAAATCTCCGACGCCGCGTACGACGCGCTCTTCCGCGAATTGCAGGAGCTCGAAGCGCAGTATCCGGCATTGCGCACGGCGGACTCGCCGACCCAGCGCGTCGGTGGCGCGCCCAACGCCGCGTTCGCACCGGTCAAACACCCGCGGCCGATGCTGTCTCTGGCGAACGCGTTCGGCGCCGAAGAACTCGCCAAGTGGGACGACCGCGTGCGCAAACTGCTCGGCGCCGCGCATCTCGAGTAGGTCGTCGAACCGAAGATCGACGGCCTGGCGATGGCGCTTACCTACGTCGACGGCGTGCTCGCGGTGGGCGCGACACGCGGCGACGGCACCACGGGCGAAGATGTCACCGCCAACGTGCGCACCGTGCGCACGCTGCCCCTGCGGTTGGCCGGCTCGACGATTCCGGCGCGCGTCGAGGTGCGCGGCGAAATCTACATGCGGCGCGACACTTTCGAGCAACTCAACGCGCGGCGCGCGGAACGCGAGCAGTCGCCGTTCGCCAATCCGCGCAACGCGGCGGCCGGCGGCGTGCGGCAACTCGATCCGCAGCTCACCGCCGAACGCCGTCTCGACTTCCTCGCGTATCAGATCGGTTGGATCGACGGCGTGCCGATGCCGGCGACGCAGTGGGATGCGCTGGAGTTGCTGCGCGAGTGGGGCTTCGCCGTCAATGGCGAGGATCGCGTGCTGCACGATCTTGCCGAAGTGCAGGCGTACTGCGACGACTGGGGCGCGCGCCGCGCCGCCGCGCCGATGGACACCGACGGCGTCGTCGTGAAACTCAATCGCGTCGCCGAGCAGGACATGCTCGGCGTGGCGGGCCGCGAACCGCGCTGGGCGATCGCCTACAAGTATCCGCCGGAACAGGCGGAGACCGTGCTCGAGGACATCACGATCAGCGTCGGCCGCACCGGCACGCTGAATCCCACCGCGGTGCTGCGCCCGGTGCGCGTCAGTGGCGTCACGGTGTCGAGCGCGGCGCTGCACAACGAAGACTTCATCCGCGCCAAGGACATTCGGATCGGCGATCACGTGATGGTCCAGCGCGCCGGCGAAGTGATTCCCGAGATCACGCAGTCGCTCCCGGCCAAGCGGAGCGGCGCGGAACGCGAGTTCGTGATGCCATCGACGTGTCCGTCATGCGGCGCCGCGGTCGAGCGCGCGGAGGGCGAAGCCGCGCACTACTGCAGTGGCGCCGACTGTCCCGCGCAGCGGCTCGAGCGTCTCACGCACTTCGTGTCGCGTGGCGCGATGGATATCCAAGGCATCGGCGGGAAGGTCGCGGAGAAGCTGATCGACGCCGGCCTCGTGCACACCGGCGCCGATCTCTACGCGCTCGACGATGACGCGTTGCGCGCGCACTTCCAGGACAAGACGCGGGCGAACCTGCTCGCCGCCATTACGGCGTCGAAGACGCGGCCGCTGCCGGCGGTGGTGTACGCGCTCGGCATCCGCCACGTCGGCACGGTGACCGCGGAGCAGTTGGTGGAGCGCTTCCACACGCTCGCGGCACTTGCCGAGGCCGCGGAGGGCGAGATCGCCGCGGTCGACGGTGTCGGGCCGACCATCGCCGCGAGCGTCGTGCACTTCTTCGGCACCGTCGACGGTCGCGCGTGGGTGGAGCGCCTCACCGCCGCCGGGGTCACCGTCGCCACGCGCGAAGACGAGCGCAGTGGTCCGGCACCGCTTGCCGGTCACGAGTACGTCATCACCGGCACGTTGCCCGGCATCACACGTCCGGCCGCCGCGCTCAAGCTCAAAGCGCTCGGCGCGAAGGTGAGCGAGTCGGTGAAGAAGACGACCACCGGCTTGATCTGCGGCGACGATCCCGGGAGTAAGCGCGAGAAGGCGGAGAAGTACGGCATCCCGATCCTCGGCCCCGATGAGTTCCGCACGTTGGTGGGCGAGTGAGCCGCGTCCTCACTTTCGACTTGTGGGACACCTTGCTCGACGGCGCGCCGCGTGCCGAGGAACGTCACGCCGCACGCGCCGAGACGACGCAGCGCATCCTCGCGGCGCATGGCTACGCGGTCACCAGCGAGGACGTCCACGCGGCGTTTACCGCGGCCTCGGAGGCGATGGTGGCGGCGCGCGATGCCGAGCCGCGCGATCCCGGCCCGCCGGCGCAGATCGCGGCGATGCTGCGGCGGCTCGATGCGTCACGCGCGCCGGATGCGGTCCTCATCGATGCCGTGCATGCGGGATTCACCGAGGTGCTGCACACGTTCGCGCCGGTGCCGTTCCCCGGCGCCGTCGCGACGCTGGCGGCGTTGGCTCCGCATGCGCCGCTCGGGCTCGTCTGCAATACCGGCTGGTCCGGCGGCGCGGCATTGCGGCCGGTGCTCGCGCGACACGGACTGAGCGTGCACTTGTCCGCGATGCAATTCAGCGACGAGGTCGGCTGGGGGAAGCCGGACTCGCGCATCTTCACGCGCTGCCTCGACGCACTCGGTGGCCCGCGTCCGCACGATGTCCTGCACGTCGGCGACTCGCTGCGCGCCGATATTGCCGGCGCCAAGCGGCTCGGTGCGCGCGCCTGCTGGATCGCCGAGGCCGGAGACGACACTGAGCGTGCCGTGCGCGCGTGCGAGGTCGCGTTGCGCCCCGATCTGGTGTTCCCGAGCGTGGCCGCGGCCGGCGACACATTGGCCCTCTGGCTCCGCGGCGACTTGTTTCCCGCCTGACATCTCGCCGAGCCACCCGCGCATCGAACGTCGTCGTGCGTCTCGAACAATTTACGTGATGGCGCTGCACGTTTGTGTCCAAAGGCCTTCCGTCCCGTTCGAGGGGCGATCTATACTGCCGTCTCCAGTTTCGTCGGGCCCGAGTTCGCCCATCCCCGCATCGTGAGGAGCGTTCGCGTGTTGTCACTCCGAGCATCGTCATCCCGTTCGTCCGCGTTGGCGCGGATCGTCGTCGCGTCCCTCGTCGTCGCCGCGTGTGCGGCCGGCTGCGCCAAGAAGGGCGGCAAGGGAGGGCCGGGCGGCAAGGGCGGCTTCCAGATGCCGCCGACGCCGGTCGAAATCGCCGCGGTCGAAACCGCGCCGCTCGCCGACCGTTTCGAATCCGTCGGATCGCTCGAGGCCCACGATGTCGTCGACATCACGCCGCAGATCTCGGCGCCGGTGCGCGCGTTCCGCTTCAGCGAAGGCGGCCACGTGAACGCCGGCGCGGTCCTCGTCGAGTTGTTCGGCGACGACCGCAAGGCCGAACTGGACCGCGCGAACGCGCTGGTCGCGCAAGCCAAGGCCGAGCGCGATCGTGCCGAGGCGTTGCACAAGACCGACGCCGTGTCCACCGCGCAGTGGGACGCCGCCAACGCCGCGTACCAAGTCGCCGCGGCGAACGCGCAAGTCGCGCAGGTCGAATACGAGAAGACGCGCATCCGCGCTCCGTTCAGCGGTGTGGTCGGGGCGCGCCGCGTTTCGGTGGGCGCGCAAGTGTCGCCCGGCACCGTGCTGGTGCAGATGGCGCGACCGGATCTCATGAAGGTCACCTGCAACGCGCCGGAGCGCTACATCGGCCTGCTCCACGCCGGGGACGACGTGAGCGTGACCACCGCCGCGTATCCCGGCGAAACCTTCCACGGCCGCATCACCGTCGTCGAGCCGATCGTCGACACCGAGACGCGCACCGTGCACGTGGTGGCCGAGATCCCGAATCCGAGCGGCCACCTGCGCTCCGGCATGTCGGCGAACGTTGCGGTGACGCTGGCGATGCGACCGAACGCGCTCGTGGTGCCGGACGAAGCGATCTTCGCCGAGGGCGCGCAGACGTTCGTGTACGTCGTCGGCGACAGCGGCACGGTCGCGAAGACGGCGGTCAGCGTCGGCTCGCGTGACGATTCGCGCGCCGAGATCGTGAGCGGCCTGAGCGCCGGCCAGAAGGTCGTGAGCGCCGGCCACCAGAAGCTGTACGACGGCGCCAAGGTCATGCCGATGCCGCCGGGTGGTATGCCGGCGATGGGCGCGCCGGGCGGCGCCGCGAAGGGCGGCGCGGACGCCAAGGGCGGCGACGCGAAGGGCGACGCCAAGAAGGGCGGCGCGACCCGATGAAGCTGTCCGACGTCTCCATTCAGCGGCCGGTCCTCGCGACGGTCTTCTCGCTCGCCATCCTGCTGTTCGGCGTGGTGTCGCTGAACCGCTTGCCGGTGCGCGAGTATCCCGACATCGACACGCCCGTCGTGTCGGTGACGACGTTCTACCGCGGTGCCTCGGCGCAGGTCGTCGAGACCGAAATCACCAACGTGCTCGAAGAGCAGCTGTCGACCATCGAAGGCGTGAAGCTTCTCACGTCGTCGTCGGGCGAACAGGTGTCGTCGATCACCATCGAGTTCAACCTCGGACGCGACGTGGACAAGGCGGCGAACGACGTGCGCGACCGCGTGTCGCGCGCCCGCGGCGAACTGCCGTCGAACGCCGAAGAGCCGGTGGTGTCGAAGCAGGACGTCAACGCCCAGCCGATCGTCTGGCTCGCGCTGTCCGGCGCGCAGAAGTCGACGCTCGAACTCGCCGACTTGGGCCGCAACGTGCTCGCCGAGCGCATCCAGCGGCTCGACGGCGTCGGCGCGGTGATCATCGGCGGTGACCGCCGCTACGCGATGCGCGTGTGGCTCGACCCGGCGCGCCTCGCCGCGTACGGCTTGACGGTCACCGACGTCAACGGCGCCATCGCGCGCGAGAACTCGCGCATTCCCTCCGGCCGTGTGGAAGGCAAGGGCCGCGAGTTCTCGGTGCAGACGCAAGGCGACTTGGCGACGCCGGAGCAGTTCGGCGCCATCGCCGTGGCCGAACACGACGGCGTGCTCGTGCACTTGCGCGACGTCGCGAAGATCGAAGTCGGCGCCGCCGACGAGCGCACCGTGGCGCGCTACAACGGCAAGCCGGCGGTCGGGCTCGGCATCGTCAAGCAGCAGAAGGCGAGCACGGTCGACGTCGCGAACAACCTCCACGACGCGCTGCCGAACTTGCGCAAGTTGTTGCCGCCCGGCGTGCAGATGGAAATCGCCTACGACTCGTCGGTGTTCATCAAGGACTCGATCGAGGATGTGGTGAAGTCGCTCGGCATCGCGTTCGCGCTGGTGTTCCTCGTCGTGTTCGTGTTCCTCGGCTCGTTCCGCGCGACGTTCATTCCGGCGGTGGCGATCCCGGTGTCGGTCATCGGGACGTTCACGGTGACCTACTTCCTCGGCTTCTCGCTCAACATCCTCACGCTGCTGGCGATGGTGCTGGCGATCGGGCTCGTCGTCGACGACGCGATCGTCATGCTCGAAAACATCCACCGACATATGGAGATGGGAAAGTCGCGCATGCGCGCCGCGCTCGACGGCTCGCGCGAGATCGGTTTCGCGATCATCGCGACGACGCTGACGCTGGTCGCGGTGTTCGTGCCGGTGGCGTTCCTCTCCGGCCGCATCGGGCGCTTGTTGAACGAGTTCGGGATTGCGGTGGCGGTGAGCGTGCTCATCTCAGGCTTCGTCGCGCTGACGTTGACGCCGATGCTGTGCTCGCGCTTGCTGCGTGGCTCCGCCGCGCAGTCGCACGGCGACGCGATGGCCGCGGGCGGCAACGAGGAGGACTTCGAATCGCACGGCAACGGGTGGTTCGACCGCTTCTTCAACCGTCTCGCGCACAACTACGCCGGCACGCTGCGCTTCACGATGCGGCACAAGGGACTCGTGCTGTCGTCGCTCGTCGTCGTGTTCATCGCCATCGGCGGCTTGTTCAAGATGTTGCCGAGCGAGTTGGCGCCGACCGAGGACCGCGGCCTCGTGTTCACGATCCTCTCGGCGCCCGACGGCGCGACGCTCGAGTACACCGACCGCTACATGCACCAGGCGGAGGCCATCTACGACGGTGTGCCGGAGAAGAGCGGTCTGTTCACCGCGATCGGTCTCGGCGGCAGCGGCGGCGTGACCGACGGCTTCATGTTCCTGCGGCTCAAGCCAAGCACCGAACGCAAGCGCTCGCAGCAGGAGATCGTGCAGGCGGTGTTCCCGATGATGTTCGGGATTCCGGGCGTAATGGCCTTCCCGATCAACTTGCCGTCGCTCGGTGGCGGCTTTGGGCAGCCGGTGCAGTTCGTGTTGCAGGCCGACACCTACGAAGGCTTGCAGCAGTCGATTCAGGCGATGCTCCCTGAGATCATGAAGCTCGGATACATCCTGAATCCCGACACCGACCTCAAGCTGAACAAGCCGCAGCTCTCGGTGGACATCGACCGCGAGCGCGCCGGAGAGCAGGGCGTGTCGGCCACCGAGATCGGCTCGACGCTCGAGACGTTGCTCGGGGGCGGCCGTGTGACGCGCTTCCAGCTTGGCGACCACCAGTACGACGTCATCGTGCAGGTGCCGCGCACCAGTCGCGCGACGCCGGAGGTCATCGACGGCTTCTACGTGCGCGGCCAGCACGGCCTCGTGCAGTTGAGCAGCGTCGTGCACGTCAAGGAGCAGGTGTCGCCGCGCGCTCTCAACCACTTCAACCGTGAGCGCTCGGCCACCATCAGCGCGTCGCTGGCGCCGGGCGTCACCATCGGGCAGGCGCTCACCGACCTGCGCGGTATCGCCGCGCGGTCACTGCCAGCCGGCGTGCGCACCGATCTCGCCGGGCAAATGCGCGAGTTCGCCGAGTCGCAGGGCGGCTTGTGGTTCCTGTTCTTGATCGCGCTGGTGTTCATCTACCTCGTGCTCGCGGCGCAGTTCGAGAGCTTCGTCCACCCGATGACGATCCTCTTCTCCGTGCCGCTGGCGATCTTCGGCGCATTGATTGCGTTGTTCATGTTGAAGATGTCGATCAATGTGTATTCACAGATTGGGTTGATCATGTTGATTGGCCTCGTCACCAAGAACGCCATCTTGATCGTCGAGTATGCGAATCAACGTCGTGCACGGGGCATCGACACCGAGGAGGCCGTGGTGGGCGCCGCGCGTATCCGTCTGCGGCCGATCCTCATGACGACGCTCGCCACCATCTTCGGCATCTTGCCGATCGCGCTCGGACTCGGCGCCGGCGCCGAGTCGCGCAAGCCGCTCGGCGTCGCGGTGGTCGGCGGCATGGTCTTTTCGACCGCGCTGACGTTGCTCGTCGTGCCGGTGGTGTACGTGCTGCTGGCGCGGTTCTCGAAGGCGAAGCCGGTGGCGACGGTCGAATAGCCGCT
>JBGATO010000037.1:0-36175 GCA_044229145.1 Candidatus Eiseniibacteriota bacterium
GGGGCGTCCCGCCACACGGTACATCGCTTCCACCAGGTCGCGCGTCGCGTGCGGCTTGGCGGCGGCGCGGGCCGCGGCGCTCATCGCCGCGCGGCGCGCCGGATCCGCGAGCAGCCGCTCGATGGCCGCGACCAGCGTCGCCGCGGTGAGATCGCGGTCCGCGATCACCTCGGCGGCGCCCTGCCGCTCGAGGTCGCGCGCGTTCGCCATTTGGTGATCGTGCGCGGCGTAGGGATACGGCACCAGCACGGCGGGCAGGCCGCACGCGGTGATCTCGGCGAGCGTCATCGCGCCGGCGCGGCACACCGTGCAGTCGGCCAGCGCGTAGGCGCCGATCATGTCCTCCACGAACGCCGCGACGTGTGCCCGCAGACCGGCGGCGCGGCAGGCGGCCGCCACTTCGGCTTCCATCGCGGCGCCGGTCTGCACCACGAACTGCACGTCGCCGCAGCGCCGCGCAAGTTCCGGCGCGGCGTCGCGCACCGCCGCATTGAGGCTGCGGGCGCCGAGGCTGCCGCCGAAGATGAGCACGGTGGTGCGTGTCGCGTCGAGTCCGAATCCCGCCGCCGCCGCCGCGCGATCGCCCGCGGCGATGCCGGCGCGCAACGGATTACCGGTAAGCCGCACGCGGTCGCGTTGCCGCGGGAACCAGGCTTGCGCCGCCGGAAACGCGGTGTGGATCTCGCGCGCCGCGCCTGCCAGCAGACGGTTGGCGATGCCCGGCGTCGCGTTCTGCTCCTGGATCACCAGCGGCACCCGCCACAGGCCGGCGGCGAACAGCGCCGGCGCGCTCACGTAGCCGCCGGTCCCGACGATGACGTCGGGCCGAAACGACCGCACCCGGCCGACCACCTGCGCGAAGCCGCGCGCGATGTGCGCCAGCGCCGCGAAGGCGCCGAGCGTCAGGCGGCGCGGCAGGCCGCGCGCGTCGATCGTCTCGAGCGTGAAGCCGCGTCCCGGCACCACCCGCGCTTCGAGGCCGCGCGCGGTGCCGACGAACAGGATCTCCGCGGCGGGTTCGACCCGCCGGACTTCCTCGGCCAGCGCGAGCGCTGGGTACACGTGACCGCCGGTGCCGCCACCGGCGATGAGCAGCCGCAACGGCGCGTCGCCGCGCCTGGGCGCGCTATCCGGCACGCCCGCTCGCCGGCACCCCGCCCACCGCGTGGGCCCGCGCCACCGCGCGCGGCCGGCCGTGATACGAGATGTTGAGCAGCACACCCACCGCGAACATGTTCATGGTCAGCGCCGAACCGCCGTAGCTGATGAACGGCAGCGGCAGCCCGGTGGTCGGGATCAGCTGCGTCACCACCGCGGTGTTGAGCAGCGTGTACACCGCGAGCCCGGACGACAGCGCGATCGCCAGGTAGTAGCCGAAGTCGTCGGAAGCGAGCCGCGCCGCGCGCACCCCGCGCAGCACCAACGCGAGCAGCAGGCCGAGGATCACCGCCGGTCCCCACAGCCCGCACTCTTCGCCGACGATCGCCAGGATGAAGTCGGTGTGCGGTTCGGGGAGGAAGTAGAGCTTCTGCAGCGACGCGCCGAAGCCGCGCCCGAGCGGCCCGCCGCTGCCGAACGCGATGAGCGACTGATACACCTGCCAGCCGCTGCCCTTGATGTCGGCGGTCGGGTGCAGGAAGGTCTGCACGCGCGTCATCATGTACGGGTGCGTCAGCACCATCGCCACCGCGAGCGCGGCGGCCGCGCCGCCGACCATCAGCAGGTGCCGCCAGCGCGCGCCGGCGACGTGCAGCATGACGATCGCCACGCCGCACAGCGCCAGCGTCGAGCCGAGATTCGGCTGCTTGAGCACCAATACCGCCACCGGCCCGACGATGCAGCCGAGCGGGATCACGATGCCGCGCACGAACGACGACATCTGCGCCGGCGTCGAACGTGCCAGTTGCACGCTGAGCGCGACGTAGGTCGCGATGCGCGCCACCTCCACCGGCTGGAAGCCGAGGAACCAGCGCTGCGCGCCCTTCGCCGCGTGCCCCGCCACGATCACGCCGATCAACAAGACGAGCGCGATGGCGAAGATCGGCTTCCAGAAGCGCTGGTAGAGCCGGTAGTCGAGCCACGCGCCGAAGCACAACACGCCGAAGCCGAGCGCGGCGCGCTGCGCCTGCTTGATCAGGTAGTCCATGTTCGACAGGTTGTGCGTGCTGGCGATGATGGCGCTCGCGGAGTAGACGGCCAGCAGGCCGATGCCGACCAGCGCGACGGTGAGCACGAACAACAGGCTGTCGGCGCGCTTGAAGGCGGCGATGTCGCCGCGCGGCGACGGCGAGACGTTCTCGCGCCACGCCGGCGTGCGGCGCGCATCCTTCGCCCACGGCCAGCGCCACGCGCGCGGCCGCCGCTGCGAGCCGCGCCATCCCGCCACCTGCCCCACCGCGCTCATCGCGTCCCTCCCACACGGCCGGAGGCGACCTCGGCGGCCAGACGGCGCACCGCGGCGCGGAACTCGTCGCCGCGATGCTCGTAGTCACGGAACATGTCGAAGCTGGCGCAGCCGGGCGCCAGCACCACCGGCTCGCCCTTCTCGGCCATCGCGAAGCCGGTGCGCACCGCCTCGTCGAGCGAGGCGACATCGATGTGCGGCACGGCGGGCCAGGCGCGGCGGATGGCGTCGGCGGCTTCGCCGATCAGCAGCACGGTGCTCACCTTCTCGGCGGCGAGCGGCGCGAGGCGCGCGAAGTCGCCCTGCTTGTCGCGGCCGCCGGCAATCAAGATCACCGTGCGCTCGAACGACTGCAGCGCCTTCTCCATCGCGTCGACGTTGGTGGCCTTCGAGTCGTTGACGAACGGCACGCCGCCGACCTCGCCCACCGGCTCGAGGCGGTTGTGCAGCGGCGCGAAGCTGCGCAGCCCGGCGGCGAGCGTCTCGCGCGGGATGCCGAAGTGCAGCGTCGCGGCAATGGCCGCCAGCGCGTTCTCGACGTTGTGCGGGCCGCGAATCTGCAGCTCGCTCGCCGGCAACACGGCGCACTCGGTGCCTTCGTGGCGATACCAGAGGTCCCCGCCGCGCAGGAATGCGCCGTCGCCGTCCGGTTCATGCGAGCCAAACGCCAGGATCGGCGCCGGCACCCGCGGCGCCAGCGCGACGACGCGCGGATCGCCCGCGTTGAGCACCGCGTGATCGGCGAACGTCTGGCGCTGGAAGATGCGCGCCTTGGCGTCGGCGTACGCTTCGAGCGTCTTGTGGCGGTCCAAGTGATCCGGCGTGATGTTGAGCAGCACACTCACCGCGGGATGGAAGTTCTCGCACGCTTCGAGCTGGAAGCTGCTGACCTCGATGACCGCGACGCCGCCCGGACGCGCGTGTTCGACCTCCTGCGCGAAGGCGCGGCCGACGTTGCCGCCGACCACGGTGTCGAATCCGGCGACGCGGAACAGGTGGCCGGTCAGTTCGGTGGTGGTCGTCTTGCCGTTGGTGCCGGTGATCGCGACGATCGGGCACGGACACACGGCGGCGGCGAGTTCGATCTCGCTCAGCGTCGGGAGGCCACGCTCGCGCGCGGCGGCGAGGAACGGCGCGTCGTACGGCACGCCGGGCGACACGACGACGAGTGTCGCGCCATCGAGCAGCGTGAGCGGATGCGCGCCGAGCGTGACGGTGGCGCCGAGCGTCTCGCACGCGGCGGCCTGCTCGGCCACCGCGTCGCGCGCGCGCATGTCGGTGACGCGGACGGTGGCGTCGTGACGGCGCAGCAAGGCGGCAGCCGCGACGCCGCTGCGCGCCATGCCCACCACCACCGCTGTCGCCCCCGCGAAGAAGGGCCGCGTCTCCGTCATCGCACCACTCCTACTGCAGCTTCAGCGTGCTCAAACTCACCAGAGCGAGCAACGCGCCCACGATCCAGAATCGCACCACGACCTTCGTCTCGGACCAGCCGCCTTCCTCGAAATGGTGGTGCAACGGCGACATGCGGAAGATGCGCTTGCCGGTGAGCTTGAAGCTCGCGACCTGCAGCATCACGCTCGCCGCTTCGGCGACGAACATGCCGCCGACGATCGCCAGCAGCACCTCGCGCTTGATCAGCACGGCCAGCACGCCGAGCGCGCCGCCCAAGGCCAGCGAGCCGACGTCGCCCATGAACACTTCCGCCTTCGGGCAGTTGTACCAGAGGAAGCCGAGCGACGCCCCCACCAAAGTGCCGGCGAAGATGGTCAACTCCCCGGCGCCCGGCAGGTACGGGATGTTCAGGTAGCCGGCGAACTTCAAGTTGCCGGAGACGTAGCACATGGCGCCGAGCGTCATCCCGGCGAGCGCCACCAGGCCGCTGGCCAGGCCGTCGAGGCCGTCGGTGAGGTTGACCGCGTTCGAGGCGCCGGCGATCACCGTCGACGCGAACACGATGTAGAAGATGCCGAGATCGACGACGCCCTTCTGCCACTTGATGAACGGCACGTTGGTCGTCGTGGCGACGCTCGCCGGATACGGCGACCACGGCGAGGCGAACAGCACCCAGCCCACCAAGAGCCCGATGCCGTACTGCGCCACCAGCTTGTAGCGGCCCTGCAGGCCCGCCTTCTTGCCGCGCACGACGTGGAGGTAGTCGTCGAGCAGTCCGGTGCCGCCCAGCACGATGGTGGTGACGAGCGCCAGCTGCATGTAGCGGTTGGTGAGATCGCCCCACAGGAGGCTCGGCACGATCATGGCGAGCAGGATGAGCAGGCCGCCCATCGTCGGCGTGCCGGCCTTGACCTGGTGCGACTGCGGCCCTTCCTGGCGGATCTTCTGCCCGAGATTGAACTCGCGCAGCTTGCGGATGATCATCGGACCGAAGATGAACGAGATCAGCAGCGCGGTGATGGTCGCGTACGCGGTGCGGAACGTGATGTAGCGGAAGATGCGGAACGCCGGGACGAACTCGTGCAGGCGGTAGAGGAGATGGTAGAACATTAGGGTCGTCCTCCGATCTCGTCCGCGCCCGCCGCGGAGGCCGCCGCCGCAGCGCCCGCGTCGTGTGCGGGGCTCCACCGCCGCACGAGTGTGTCCACCACGATTTCCATCGCCGCGCCGCGCGAGCCTTTGACCAGCACGACATCACCGGCGGTGACCTGTCGGTCGCAGAGTGCGGCGGCGGCGGCACCGTCGGGCACCGCGTGCGCCGTGGCGCCGGCCGCGGCGGCCATCGCCTCGGCGTACGCGCCGGCGAAGACGCAGAGGCCGGCGGAGCGCGCGGCGTCGCGCGCGACCTCGAGGTGCAGCGCGGCGGACTGTGCGCCGAGTTCGCGCATCTCGCCGAGCACGGCGACGCGCCGCGTGGCGCCGCGCCAGCCACGCAACGTGGCGAGCGCGGCGGTCATCGACGACGGGTTCGCGTTGTAGCTGTCGTCGAGCACGGTGACGGCGCCGCAGTGCAGCACGCGCGAGCGGCCACCCGGCGCGGCGACGTTGCGCATCGCCGCCACCGCCTCGGCGCGCGGCACGCCGCACGCCTCCGCGATGGCCAAGGCGTAGAGCGCGTTCTGGCGGTTGTGCAGGCCCGGAAGAGCAAGGGCCAGACGCGTCCCATCCGTGAGGACGACGTCAGCGTCGGCAGCCTCGTGGTCTTCCGGCAGCGCCACGACATCCATGTCCGCGCCGAAGCCTGCACGCACCACGCGAGCGCCCGTCCTGGACGCCGCGTTCACCAGCTCGGAATCGCCGCCGTCCACCACCAGCACGTGCTGCGCGGTGAAGCCGTCGGCGATGTGGATCTTCTCGGCCAGCACGCCCGCCCGCGAGCCCATGCCCTCGAGGTGCGCCAGACCGATGTTGGTGATGACCGCCGCGGTCGGCCGCGCCAGCGCGGCCAAGTGCGCGATCTCGCCGGGGTGATTCATCCCCATCTCGATGACCGCCGCGGTGTACGGCGCGCCGAGCCGCGAGAGCGTCAGCGGCACGCCGATGTGGTTGTTCAGATTGCCCGTCGTCTTCAGCACGTGGAAGCGCGGGCCGAGTGCCGCGGCGACGAGTTCCTTCGTCGTCGTCTTGCCGTTGCTACCGGTGATGCCGATGACCGGCCCGGCGAACGCGGCGCGGTTGGCGGCGCCGTAAGCGGTGAGCGCGGCGAGCGGATCGTCCACCACCAGCACGCCGGGGTGCGCGGCGATCTCCGGATGCGTGGCGGCGTGCGTGGCGCCACAGAACGCCGCGGCGCCGCGCGCGAGCACCGTCTCGAGGTACGCGTGGCCGTCGGTGCGTGTGCCGGGCAGCGGCACGAAGATCTCGTCGGCCGCCGTGGTGCGCGAGTCGATGCTGGCGCCGGCGATGGCGAGCGCGGCGTTCGCATCGTCGACGCGGGCACCGGTGGCGCGGGCGATGTCGCGCAGGATCATCGCGCCGCCTCCGCCACGAAGCCACGCGTGGCGAGCGCGGCACGCGCCTCCTCGCGGTCGTCGAAGTGGATCTTGGTGGTGCCGAGGATCTGGTAGTCCTCGTGGCCCTTCCCGGCGATCAACACACTGTCGCCCTCGCGCGCCTCGGCGATGGCGTGGCGGATGGCGTCGCGGCGGTCCACCAGGTCGATGGCGTGGCGTCCCGCCGGCACGCCGGCGAGCACCGCGCGCACGATCGCCGCGGGATCTTCGGTGCGCGGATTGTCGGAGGTAATGATGGCGATGTCGGCGAGCGTGGCCGCGAGTTCGCCCATGATCGGACGCTTGCCGGCGTCGCGGTCCCCGCCGCAGCCGACGACGCAGATCACGCGCGCGCCGGCCGGCGTGAACTCGCGCACCGCGCGCAGCGCGCGTTCGAGCGCATCCGGCGTGTGCGCGTAGTCGACGAGCACGGCGAACGGCTGCCCGGCGTGCACGCTCTCGAGGCGGCCCGGAACGCCGGCAAGCGCGCTCAGACCGCGCGCCGCATCTTCCGCATCGACGCCGAGCAGGGTCGCCGCGGCGAACGCCGCGAGCGCGTTCTGCACGTTGTGCGCGCCCGCCATCCTCAGCGCCAACGGCGTGCGGCCACCTGGGTGGCGCACCACGCAACTGGTGCCGGTGGGCGCTAGCGCGACGTCTTCGGCGGCGATGTCGGCGTCCGGGGTGCCGTAGGTCAGCACGCGAAAGCCGGACCCGCGGACGAACGCCGCGCCTTCGGGGTCGGCGAGATTCACCACGGCGACGTCGTCGCCGGCGAACGCATCGCGCGCGAACAGCCGCAGCTTCGCGTCGCGGTACGCGTCGACGGTGCCGTGGAAATCGAGATGGTCGCGCGTGAGGTTGGTGAACACGCGCACGGCGAAGCGCGTGCCGTCGGTGCGGTGGAGCGCGAGACCGTGGCTCGACACCTCGCACGCGGCCACCTGCGCGCCGCCCTCGCGCAACCATGCGAGCAGCGACTGGAAGTGGATGGCGTCCGGCGTGGTGTGCGGCGCCTCGATGACCGTGTCGCCGAGCGTGTAGCCGACGGTGCCGAGCACGCCGGTGGTGCGACCGCCGGCCTCGCAGGCGGCGCGCACGAGATAGCTGGTGGTGGTCTTGCCGTTGGTGCCGGTGATGCCGACGACGTCGAGTGCCCGCGAGGGCGCGTCGAAGAACGCCGCGGCCAGCGGGCCGCAGGCGACGCGCGTGTCGGATACGCGCACCACGGCGATGTCGCCGGGTACGTCGACCTCGCGATCCACCAACAGCGCCGCCGCGCCGGACGCCGCCGCCTGCGCGGCGAAGCGGTGTCCATCGACGGCAAGCCCGCGCACGCAGACGAACAGCGTGCCGGGGCCGACCTCACGCGAGTCGGCAGTCAGGTGGGTGACGGGGCGCGTCGCGATGGACGCGGCGAGTGGGGCGGCATCAGGGAGCGCGGCGGCGAGTTGCGCCAGCGCGACCGGCGAGGCGCGACGAGCGGACGGGCGGCGCACCGCCTCACTCACGCGCGTCCCCTCCCCGCGTCTTGTGCGACGAGGCTTGCGTCAGACGCTTCACCGCCAGCGCGGCGAGCGCGGAATCCGCGTAGGCATCCACCACCACCGGCGCGTCCGGCCGGCACCGCAACGTCACGGTACCGACTTGCTCGAGCGGCGTGCCGGGTGCCGGCGATTGTTCGAACACCACGCCCGCGCCCACCACCCGCACCGCCACGCCGGCGGTACGCAACCGCGCAAAGGCATCGCGAATCGGACGGCCCTTGAGACTCGGCAGGTACGACGGCAGCGGCTCGCGCTCCGGCGCCGCACTGGCGTCCGGGGTGAGCGCCGCCAGCGTCGACGGCGGCAGCGTGCCGGCCCAATCGCCGACGTCGGTGCCGATCTCGCGGAAATCCGGTCCCACGGGCGCGCCGGGCAAGCGGCTGATCGCCTCCATCACGCGCCGCCACACCGGCGCCGCCACCACACCGCCGTAGTGTCCGCCCGCCGAGGGTTCGTCGATCATCACGACGCAGACCAGCGCCGGCTTGTCCACCGGCACCATGCCGACGAACGACGACAAGAACTTGCCGCTGTAGCCGCGCGATCCGATGTTGGGCTTCTGCGCGGTGCCGGTCTTGCCGGCGGCCTGTCCGAAGTCGAGCTGCGCCTGCGTCGCGGTGCCCGAATCCACCACCGCGGCGAGGAAGTCGCGCACCGTGCGCGCGGTCGCTGGCGACACCACACGGCGCACCGCGCGCACCGGATTCTCGCGCAGCACCGTGCCGTCGTCGGCGACGAAGCCCTTCACCAACCGCGGCGCCATCAGCACGCCGTCGTTGGCGATCGCGGCGTACGCCATCGTCAGCTGCAGCGGCGTCACCGCCACCGACTGTCCGATCGCCACGCGCGTGAGCTCGACCGGCACGAGTTCTTCGAGCGTCTTCACATCGCCGCGTGCCTCGCCTTCGAGGCCGATGCCGGTGCGCTCGCCGAAGCCGAACAGCCGCAGGTAGCGGTCGTAGCGTTCGCGGCCGAGCATGAGCGCGACCTTGGCGCTGCCGACGTTGCTGCTCTTGGCGATCACCTCGCGGAAGCTGATGACACCGTGCCCGCCGTGCGCATCGTGCAGCGGCCGGCCGCCGGGGCAGCCGGTCCAGTTGCCGCGCTCGCAGTCGATGCGGGTGTCGGGCGTGACCGTGTGTTCCTGGATCGCCGCGCAGGCGACCACCAGCTTGAAGGTCGAGCCGGGCTCGAACTGATCGGCGATGGCCTTGTTGCGCGGCAGGCGACCCGGCGCGTCATCGTCGTGCGACACGCTCACCAACGCGAGCACGTCGCCCGTCTCCGGCGCGACGATGATGCCCATGCCGCCCTTGGCCTTGTGCTCGGCCACCGCGTCGCGAATGTTCTGCTCGATGATCGCCTGATAGGCGGCGTCGAGCGTCAGTTCGAGACCGCGGCCCTGCTGCGGCGCCGACACGCGCTGATGGAGCGCCGGGTAGATCTGGTTCTTGCCGTCGCGTAACACCGTCGCCCACCCGGGCGCACCGCGCAGCTCAGTGTTGTAGGCGTATTCGAGCCCTTCGATGCCGATGCCATCCGGGTTCGTCTTGCCGAGCACGCACCGCGCGAGGTCGGCGTAGGGGTACACGCGCTCGGTGCCGTAGGTCAGGTAGAGTCCGAGATTGCGCCGATGGCGCGTCCACGCAGTGAGCGAATCGCGCAGCGAACGCTCGGCTTCCGGCGCGATGCTGCGCGCCACCCGCACGTAGCTGCCGCGGCGCGCGAACACGGTGGCGAGCGAGTCGGCATCGAGGCCGACGGCGGAGGCGACGATCGCGGCCGTGCGGGCCGGATCGGTCATCAGGCTGGGATAGGCTTCGACGCCGCAGCGGTCGAGATCGTGGGCGAGGATGTGGCCGTCGCGGTCGAGGATCGCGCCGCGCGGCGGCCGCAGTTCCTTACGCTTGGTTTGCTGCGCCTCGGCGAGTTGCTTCCAATACCCATGCCGGACGACTTGCAGGTCGACCAACCGGCCGACCAACACGAGCCACGCCAGGCCCAAGGCCACGATGAGAAGGACGAGACGACGCTCGCGTGCTGCGTCCATGCCGCACCTGACGATGACTCCGGGGCCTTACTTCGAGGAGCGGACGCGGGCGTCCACCGAGGGGAGCAGCGCGTTCATCACGCGCTCGGGCAGCGTGGCTTGCGCCAGCTGCGTGCCGGCGCTGTGCGCGGCCGGCGTACGCACATCGATCATCACGACTTGGTCGGCGCTGGGCTCCTGAAAGCCGAGGTCGGCGGCGTCGTGCACTTTTCGCTCGGAGAGCGCGTCGCTCTCGCGCACCGCATTCTTCTTCACTTCGAGGTCGCGCTGCAGCGTGCGGATGCTGTCCTGCATCTTCGCTTCGCGGCGCGCCAGCGCGGCGACGTACGCGTTCTGCCAGATCGACAGCACGATGGTGACGAACAGCACCGACGCGAGCACCATCCAGCGTCGAGTGTGGGCCTCACGACTTCCTGTCATCGCGCCATCCTCCGTGCGGCCCGCAGCCTGGCACTGCGGGACCGCGAATTCTCGCGTTCCTCCTCGCGTCCCGGAACCACCACGTGTTTGGTGAGGATCTCCCACACTCGCGGCTCCTCGTGAGCCCCGTCGCGCAGGAACGTCTTCACCTCGCGGTCTTCCAGCGAGTGGTACGCGATGACGATTAGGACGCCTCCAGGTTGAAGAATGCGCGCCGCCGCACGCAGTCCGCTCTGGAGGCGTCCAACTTCATCGTTCACGGCGATGCGCAGCGCTTGGAAGACTCGCGCCAGAGACTTGCGCGGAAAGCGCGGCGACACCTTGGTCCGCAACGCCTGCACCACGTCGAACGTGGTGTGGAGAGCGTCCTCCGCCTGCGCCTCGCGCAGAGCTCGCGCGACGTGGTGCGGAAAGCGGACGTCACCGTAGGCGGCGAGAATCTCCGCCAGTTCCTTCTCCCCCGACCCGGCGATCAAGTCCGCCGCCGTTCCCGGCGCCGACCGATCCGCGCGCATGTCGAGAGGACCGTTGCGCTCGAAGCTGAAGCCGCGTCCCGCGCGATCGATCTGGAGCGAACTCAACCCCAGGTCGAGCAGCACACCGGTGACCTGCTGGCGTTCGTCGTCGCGCAGCGCTTGTTCCGGCGCGGCGAAGTCGCCTTGCACACAGCGCACGCGATCGCCGAATCGGGCAGTGCGTTCGCGCGCCAGTTCCAGTGCATCCTCGTCGCGGTCGAGACCGACGACGCGGTGGTGCGGGAGCGCGTCGAGCATCGCGCTCGTGTGACCGCCCAGTCCCAGCGTGCCATCGACGATCACACCCTCGGGTGCGAGCGCCGCGAACCGCAGAACCTCGTGGAGCAGAACCGGCACATGTTCATCGCCGGCGCGACGGGTGTCCTCCACCGCGTCAGGCCGCGGACGAACCGTTACCGACCAGCACCTTCGCGGCCATTGCCTCGTACGTCAGACCGGCGGCGTCTTGCTCCGCCTCCAATTGCGCAAAACGCACTGGATTCCAGATCTCGACGTAGTTAGAGTTGCCGACGAGGAGCGCCCCAGAGTCTTCCGTGACTTGCGCCTCGTCGGCGAGAGGTTGCGGCAGGAGCAAACGTCCTTGTTTGTCCAGCTGCACCTCTGTTGCGTGGAACAAGAAGCGGCGGCGCAGTGCGCGGCCTTCCGGAGTTCCCTCCGGAATCGCCGCGATGCGGGGCGCGATCGACGTCTCCCACTCATCGAGCGGGTAGGCGTAGATGCAGCCGTCGAGTCCGCGGGTGACCACGAAGGTCTCCTTCGCTTCGGGCTTCAGGCAACGGCGGAACTTCGCCGCGACGACAAGACGTCGCTTCGCGTCCACCGTTGTCCGCTCGTTCCCGAGGAAGGCCATACGCTCGTGCCCAAGCTTCCTGGTTCCGGTTCACTCTCGCGGAGTGGAAGTGGATGCGTCCCCCACCGGGGTTCGCCCTTCGTGGTTCAGCCCTGACACCACGCCCCACTTCGCCCCCCTTCGCCCCACAAGCTACGGCACGGTTTCGTCCGATGCAAGCCGGAAGTGCATGTTTTTTTCGCCTCACCACAAATTTTTTCGCGCGCATCTCGAACTGCTGCACAAAGTTGCAGCATCGCCCCAGAAAGGAACGCTGAGCCGATGATTCGCCCGATCCGCCGTGCGGTGTTGCTCGCCGCCCTGTCGCTCATCGCCGTGGTGCCGGTGACGCCGGCGCTCGCCGCGGCCACGCACGCGCACCACAAGAAGGCGGCCGCGGAGAAGCTGGCGCCGGATCAGAAGCGCGTCGTCGTGTACCGCTGCGCGGAAGGTGACTGCGAGAGCGCGAAGCCGGGCCGCTGCCCGGAACACAAGGTGGCGCTCAAGAAGAAGTCGGTGGTGCGCACGTGGAAGTGCGAAGGCTGCGGCATGACGTTCAAGAACGCGGGCATCTGTTCGATGGACAACACGCCGCTCACCGCGTACGACGTCAGCTACACCTGCCCCGCCGACGGCAAGCCGGTGGAGCACGGCGGCATGTGCACGCGCTGCGACATGGACGCGAAGGCGACGCTCACCAAGGCGCCGGAGGCGATCGCCGCGAAGAAGTGAGCAGGTGATCGCGATACACCGGCGGGAGGAGCGCGCTGCTCCTCCCGTTCGTCGTTCTACTCGCCGTCGTCGCTCGCGGCGTCACCGCCGTGGCGAAAATCCTCGCGGCGCAAATTGTGGCGTTTGAGTTTCTCGAAGATGCTGCGACGATCGAGGCCGGCCGCCTCCGCGAGACGCGACACATTGCCGCGGAATCGTTCGAGCCCCTCGCGCAGGTAGCGCGCCTCGAGATCTTCGACGACGTCGCGCGTCAGCGACTTGAGCGACGCATCGGTGAGACGCTGTCCCTCGGTGGACACCGAGAGCGCCGCCGCGACTGCCGCCCCCTCGGCGCCCGGCAAATCGATGCGATCGATCTCGCGCGAACGCGTGGTGATGGCGGCACGCTGGATCACGTTCTCGAGCTCGCGCACGTTGCCCGGCCAGTCGTGACGCATCAGCGTCTGCATCGCCGCCTCGCTGATCCCCGTCACCTCGCGCCCGACGCGCGGCCCGATTCGATGCAACAACGCCATCGCCAACGCCGGCACGTCGTCGAGCCGCTCACGCAACGGCGGCAGTTGGATCGGGAACACGTTGAGGCGGTAGAACAAATCGCTGCGGAACGTGTTCGCGGCCACCGCTTCCTCGAGATTCTTGTTGGTGGCGGCGATGATGCGCACGTTGGTTTCGATGGTCTCGCTGCCGCCGACGCGTTCGAATGTGCGCTCCTGCAGCACGCGCAACAGCCGCAGCTGCGTCGCCGGCGAGATGTCGCCGATCTCGTCGAGGAACAGCGTGCCGCCGTCGGCGAGTTCGAACTTGCCGCGCCGCTGCTTGATGGCGCCGGTGAACGCGCCGCGCTCGTGGCCGAAGAACTCGGACTCGAGCAGCGTCTCGGTGAGCGCCGCGCAGTTGACGGCGACGAACGGCCGTGCCGCGCGCGCGCTGCGATCGTGGATGGCGCGCGCCACGAGTTCCTTCCCGGTGCCGGTTTCTCCGCGCACCAACACCGTCGAGTCGGTCTCGGCGACGAGGCGAATCTGCTCGAGCACGCGCTTCATCGGCGGACTCGAGCCGACGATGGTGCCGAAGCCGGCCAGTTCATCGAGTTGTTCGCGCAACAGCCGCCGCTCGGTCTCGCCCTGCACCTTGTCGAGCGCGCGTTGCACGGTGAGCAGGAATTCGTCGTGCGGACACGGCTTGCGCACGAAGTCGAAGGCGCCGCGGCGCATCGCCTCGATGGCGCTCTCGACGGTGGCGAATCCGGTGACCATGATGACGACGAGGTCCGGGCGCACCGCGAGCAACTGCGGAAGCAATTCGAGGCCGTCGGTTCCCGGCATGCGCAGGTCGCTGATCACCAGATCGACCGGATGCGCGCCGACCTTTTCGAGCGCCTCCACCGCGTGGGTCGCGGTTTCGACACGATAGCCTTCGTCCTCGAGGAGAGCCGACATCGTCGCGCGGAACACCGCGTCGTCGTCGACCAGCAGAATCGATGGCGCCATCAGGCGGACACCTCCGGAGGCACGGCGACGGCCGCACTGGCACGGGTGCGCGGCAGACGCACGGTGAAGAGGGTGCCGCCGCCCGGCGCGTCGGCAACGTCGATGCGTCCGCCGTGTTCGCGCACGATGCCCCACGACACCGAGAGTCCCAAACCGACACCGCTCACCGCGCCCTTGGTGGTGAAGAAGGCGTCGAAGATCTTCGTGCGATGCTCGGGCTTGATGCCGACACCGGTGTCGCGCACCGCGATGGCGTACCACTCGTCGCAGGCATCCAGACGCACCTGCAGCGCGCCGCCCTGCGGCATCGCATCGATGGCATTGAGCACCAGATTGAGCAGCACCTGCTTGAGGTGATCCGGCGAGACCTCGATCGGGGCCAAGCCCGGCTCCGCCTCGAACGTCGCGCGCACGTGCGCCGCCTCGAGCTGCCCGTCGCACATCGCCAGCGTGTCGCGCACCACCGACTCGAGATCGACGACGCTGTACGCCAGTTGCGTCGGCCGGTGGAAGTCGAGAAGTTGCCGCGTCAGCCGCGCCATGCGCGCGATCTCGGACTGCGCCATGTCGATGAACTGCTGGCGGTCATCGCCCGCGGGCGCGCGGCGGCGAATCACTTCGAGACAGGTTTGCAGATTGTGGATCGGGTTGTTGAGTTCGTGCGACAGCTGCGCCACCAGCGTGCCGGTGGCCGCCAGCTTCTCGTTGCGCACCAGCGTCTCCTGCGCCTCGCGCAACTCCTGCATGTTGTGCGCGAGGTCGCGGTTGAGCGCCGACAGTTCATCGAGCTTCTGCTTGAGCGAGGCGCGCATGCGGTCGAGCGCGCGCGCCAGGTAGCCCATTTCGTCGCGCGCCCCGAGCGCGAGCGGATACTCGAGATCGCCGCCCTCGAGCGCTTGCGCGCCGCGCACCAACTCGCGCACCGGCCGCGTCACCGTGCGCGCCACGGCGTAGCTGGCGAGCAGCAGGGCGACCAGCGTGAGCAACCCGAGCACCAGCGTGTCGCGCAGGATCGGCGTGAGGAAGAGATCCTTCGCCTGGTCGACCGATTTGGTGAGCAGCAGCACCGGCGCGTCCGGCGTGGTGCCGCCGAGCGAGACGTCGACCGCATACACGCGTTCGCCGGCGATCTCGCCGAGCACCGGCGCGTCACGGTGCGGCAGGCTGCGGCTGGCGAGCGCGCGTTCGACGAGCGGCCAGCGGCCGGGCGGCAACGTGGAGGCGATGATGCGATTCGCGGCGACCAGCGAGAGATCGCAGTCGCTCGCCTTCTGCAGATCGCGCAGCTCGGCGGCGCCGAGCGCGTCGCCCATCACCAGCGCGCCGGTGACGCGGTCGGGCTCCACCAGCGGCACCGCGGAGACGCGGTAGACGACGTGGCCGATCACCAGCACCGCGGCCGCCGCGGTGCCGCGCAGGGCGTCCTGCACCACCGGCGTCGCGGTCCATGTCCGCGGGGCGCGGCCGAGCGTCGCCATGCGCCGGCCGCCTTCGTCGAACAGCGCGAACAAATCGCTGTCGAGCGCGAGCTGATACTTCTCTGCCTCGTGCGCCACGGTGGCGGGATCGTGCGTCGAGAGCGCGGCCAGCAGCCGCGGACTGGCGGCGGTGTTGAGCGCCGACACCATGCGCGCATCGGCCTCGCGCGATTGGATGTAGCCGAGGGCGACGTGTTCGAAGCGCAACTCGCGCTCGAGCGTGGACTCGAGTTCGACTTCGACCCGGCGGGCCACCAACAAGAACGAGACGACGAGGATGGCGAGCGCAACGCAGCCGAACAGCAAGAAGAGGCGAGCCTGGAAGGAGAGCGTGAGTTCGCGGGGCCCCGCGCGGCGTGCGGACGCGTTCACGCCGCGCCGCGTCCCGACGGGCGGCTAGAACCGCGCGGAGAGCTGCAGCGCCAACATGCGCGCCCACCCCGCGATGCGTGTTCCGTCTTGGCCATGCGTCCCCTGGTAGTCCAGCTTGACGAGCGCGTCGCGGCTCAAATAGTAGCCGAGCCCGGCTTCGACGCGATCCACGTTGGCGTCCCAGGGCGTGGCGACGCCATCCGATCCGGTCACGTGGGAGAATCGCATCGACTCGCCTCGTCCGGCAACGAACAATCCCGGCGAGAGGACGTAGCGCACCTGCAGGTAGCCGCCATTCACCGCCACGCTGGAGAGGTCGCGCGTCGTGACGTCCCACGACGAGTGCATGAACTCCCCGCCGGCTTCGAGGTGGCCGAGTTGGAACTCCATGTCGCCGGCGAACAGATACTGGTGGTAGCCGTCGATCGAGGTCGTGCCCGGGAGCGAACTGCTCACCGAGCGGTCGAGATAGGCGCCGAATGCGTACGAGGTCCCGAGCGCCAGCGTCGGCCCGAGATGCACGTTCAGCCGTCCCAGGACTTGCTTGCCACCGTTGTTCTCGACCCCGCGCGGATTCGACACCGTGCCGTTGGTGATGCCGATCGAGTACTCCACCGTGGTGTAGCCGCCGCGCACCATGACGCCGGTGTCCCACCACTCCTCGTCCACCACGGGCAGGCCGGCCGCCGCTCCATTGCCCACCGCCTGCTGCCCGCCTTGCGCGCGCCGCAGCGCCAACAGACTGTCCACCGTTCCCGGCAGCAAGCCACCGCGCCGCAGCAGCGTGTGGTGCTGGTAGAGAAGCGGCGCCGCGATGAGCGGATTCTGCTCAGGGTAACAGCGGTCCGGATACAACCCCACGCCGAACGGAATGAGCCCGGCCTGCACCTCGATGGGCGCGAACTTCGGGTGCAGCGCGGCGTACGCCCCCTGCAGCCGCACCGGCGCGCCGTTGTCGAACAGCATCTCGCTGAAGAACGACAGCGAAGTGTCCACCCGCGAGTCGGCGAACAGCCGCACGCGCACTGGATTGAACGGGTTGTCGCCACGCGCCATGGTGTTGAGCAGCGCCGCGCGTTCGCCGGTGCGCATCGTGACCTCGGCGGAGCCGGTGAGCACGATGTCGGCCCGCGCCGCGCCCGCGACGAGGAGCAGGGCGCACGCCGCACCGCGCGCCACGCGCGCAACGATTCTAGAGCTCGATGTCCGCATGCACGCTCTGGTCATCGGCACCTACCGAAAGGGAGTGGGAGGTCTCCTCGCCCCCGGGCCGCCACACCGTCAACCGGTAGCGCCCCGGCGGAACGTTCTCGATCACGTAGTGCCCATCCGGCGCCGGCACCGCGAAATACGAATGCGGCAGGACGAAGATGTACGCACTCATGAACTCGTGGATCTCGCAGAACACCTGGATTACGCCGGGCGTGGCGAAGCGCACGCTGCGCGACTGTCCGCTGGGATACTTGCCGAGATCGAAGCGCTTGGGCCGGCTGTACGAGAAGACGTTGTGGAAGAACGGGTCGAGATTGGGAAAGCGCACCACGCTGCCGGCGCGGATCGCCAAGACGTGCGGCACGAACTGCTCGTCGATCTGGCGCATCGAGACGGTATCGGGCACTGCGGGCGCCGGGTCGGGGGCGATGCCCTCGAGGTAGACGACGCAGTTCGGACCCGTGTCCCGCGGCATCGCCTTGCGCGGATGCGGCCCTTCGAGCCCGCGGCGCGGATACATGGTCACCGGATTGTTGGGCGGCGCCAGCGGATGCACGATGTGCACCGTGCCCTCGATCGAGGCAGCCGCAGCCGGAAGCGCACGAAGTCCGAGCAGCCACGACACGCCGAGGACGGCAACGAAATTCCGGCGTCGCCCCAGGGGGCGATGGCGCCGGACGACGTGGGAGGTGGCAGCGGGGGGTGCACAGGTCACGGGGCGGCATCTTAGGCAGCGCGACTCGGGTGGTCAATCGGATCTCCGCCCGCGTCGGGGTGCGGCTCTCCGGTCGGGCCGGCGGACGCCGGAGCACCGTGGCGGAAGCCTCGCGGATCGCGGGCTGCCACGCGCCCTTCGGACGTCGGCGCCGGAGTGGATCTGCCCCGGAAAGCCCCGGCACGGGGTCTGGGGGAAAAAGGAAAGTGCCGAGCTTCACATGAGTGCTAAACACGGCGGCAATTGCTCCCGAACGTTGCCCCGGCCCCCTCCTCTCAAAAGAACCGTGACAGCCTGCCTCCGTGCCGCTTTCTCAGTCTCTCGGCACTTCGCCCGGTAAGTAGGGCAACGTGCGTGCCACTTCTACGCTGGCCACTAAAGAAAATCGTAAGTGGCTGCACTAGAGCCATTTAAGTTCATGTGGCGAGAGTGGACGTCTTTGCGTGACAGGTTCGGGTCGGGAAGCTGATTTCCCACCGACATCACCGCCGTCCCGCGACCGATATCAGGCAAACACTGACGCTGCAAGCAACTAGCACTCTATTTCAACTGGGAATCTGATTTCCCACTGTGGCCCGTGGTTCCCGGGAGGTCAGATTCCCGCTGCCGCCTCGCGCGCGGTGCCGCGGAGGAGGCCGCGGAGCACGCCATCGAGGACGGCGGCGGTCGAGCGGCGGGCGTAGCGCTCGACCGCCGAAGGCGGCACCGCGCGGTCGAGCGAGCCGGCGTCGTGTTCGGCGACCAGGCGCGCGAGCCGCTCGCGTAGCCGTGGGACGTCGTCGGGCGGCTCGGTCCAGCCAGCGCCGGTGGTCTCCACGATCCCGGCGATCTCGCTCCCCGGTGCGCAGAGCGCGAGGATCGGGCGCCCGGCCCCGAGGTATTCGAAGAGCTTCCCGGGGATCACGATCTCGCTGCGCTTCCCCGTCGACTCGACGAGCAGGAGCACGTCGGCGGTCGCTTGCCGGACGATCGATTCGGCGTAGGGCACCGAGTCCTCGAACTCCACCAGCCCGTCGAGACCGAGGCGCGGCACGAAGCCCTCGTTGGCCGAATCGCGAGGCCCCAGTTGCACGACGCGCAGCCGCTCGGCGAGCTGCGGGCTCTCGCGCCGCAGCTGCGCCAGCGCTTCGAACAGCCCGCCCGCGGTGCGATGGTCCGCGAGCTTGCCGGTGTGCAGCAGCGTGAGCGGCGCATCCGCCGGGCGCGCCGCGCGGCGGTGCGCCGCCTCGGCACGCGCGTTCGCGAAGTCTTCCTCGTCGAAGCCGTTGGTAATCGCGTGGAACTTTGCCGGGTCGAGGTCGCGGTACTTGTCGAGGAAGTCGTCGCGCGTCGAGGACGTCGTCGTCAACACGCAGGTCGCCTCGCGCAGCACCGCGTGCTCGAGTTGGTGATGCCAGCGGTCGTGCAGCGGCGTCGCGGGCGCGTACGAGGTGCGATCGGTCCACGGATCGCGGAAGTCGGCCACCCACGGCAATCCGGTTTCGCGCGCCAACGCGCGGCCGATCATGTGCGCGCTGTCGGGCGACGAGGTCGTGTAGAGGATGTCGGGCCGCTCTTCGCGCAGCACCTGGCGGCCGCGCGCCAGCGCGAACGGCACCCAGCCGACGTACTGATCCGGAAACAGCACGAAATCCGACACCGACTTGAGGGTGCGGAACGCGCCGCTCGGGCGGCGGCCTGCGGTACGTGCCGGCGCGGTGCCGGCAGCTACGGTCGCGCGCTTCTTCGTCCCGAAGACGTACTGCAGCGCGGTATACGCGGTGATCGATCGCGTGCGCTCGACGCGCGTGCCGGCCGGAATGTCGCGCTCGAAGCTGTGGTCGAGGATCCAGTACTCGGGCTCGGCAGTGACCACCGTGGCGGTCCACCCGAGACGGCCAAGGTACTTGAGGAACTTGGTCGTGCGCTGCACGCCGCCGCCGCCGACCGGCGGAAAGAAATACGGAAAGACGAGCAGGTGACCGCGGCCCGCGCCGTTCATCGCGCGGACTCCGCAGCCAGGCGCAGCAATGCGCTCTCGATGCGGCCGAAGCAGTCGACCCGCGAGGCGCGCGCGGCCACCAGCGCGGCGTTGTGCGCCGCCGCCGCCGTGCGACGCCCCGGATCGCCAAGCGCGGCGACCAGACAGCGCGCCAGCGCATCCGCATCGCCTACCGGAAACAGCATGCCGTTCACTCCGTCGTCGATCCACTCACGATTGGCGGGGATGTCGCTCACCACCGGGAAGGCGCCGCACGCCATGGCCTCGAGCAGCGACACCGAGGTCGAATCGCTGCGCGACGCCGACACGTAGACATCGGCAGATTGCAGTGCCGCCGCGATGCCGGATTCCGGGAGCGCTCCGAGGAACCGGGTGCGCGGCAGGTCGCGCGCGGCGGCCTCGAGGGCGCGACGCAGCGAACCGTCGGCCGCGATGTCGAGCGCGAAGGTGGCCTGTGCCGCGGCGCGGCGCGCCCCGTCGAGCACCGTCGGGATGTCGTACACCGGCTCGAGGCGCCGTGTGCTGACCACACGCGGCTCCGCGCCCGCCTCGCGGGACGCCGGCGCCCATCTCGGCACGCGCGCGCGGCACGCCGAGCGCGACCACCGCCTCGGTGAGCATGTCGGCATCGGTCAGCACGAGATCGGCACGCGACAGCGCCCACCGCGCGCGCGCGCGGTGCAACCGCGACGTCTTCGCCGAGAGCAGCACGTCCGAGCCCCACACGGTGAGCGCGTGCGGATGCGCGCCGGACAGAGCGGCCATGAAGCCATAGTTGGGGACGAAGTGCGCGTTGACGACATCGGGACGTAGCCGCGCGATCAGCGCGCGCAGCGCCGGCGCGGCCAACGGGTAGCGCAGCGCGCGGGGTAGCGGCAGCGCCGGCAACGCATGGAAGGTCCCGGCGAGGTCGGCGGCACGTTCGCACGAGGCTACGTGCACGTCGTGCCCGCGTTCGGCGAAGTAGCCGACCCAGCGGCGGGTGTGGATGTTTGGCGCATCGCCGAGAACCAGCAGGCGCATGGCTCAGTGCGCTCCACCGCGCAGCGCGCGCAGCAGGCGATAGCCCGCCGACTGCACGCGCCACACGGGATAGTCGTAGGGCACGCTCCCCCACGCCTTCTTGAACGCCTCGACGCCGCCACTGCCCTCCGGCGTCGCGCCGAAGTTGTACAGCCGCGCGCCGCGCGCGACGGCCCACCGCAGGGCGTCGTCGACCAGGACGTTCGAGGGCCGCGCGGTGGCGTGAGCGGGGTCGAGCGCGGTCAGCCAATTGAACACGTGCGCGCCGCCAAGCAAGTGCAGCGCCGCGCCGGCCACGGCCCCGCCAGCGGTGCGGGCGAGCGCGAGGCGAGCCTCGCCGCGCGGCAGCATGGCGGCGAGCACCGCATCGTAGAAGACGGCAGGTGGCGGGGCGGAGTCGTGCCGCGCGTAGGTCTGCGCCGCGAGCGCGCGAAAGGCTGTGCGCGCCGCCTCATCGCCGGAGGCATCGATCGTTACGCCGGCACGTGCCGCCTGGCGCAGTTTCTGCCGCACCGTCACCTCGAATGCCGCCTGCACGGCCACGTAGCCGGCCGACACGTCGAGCACGCGCGTGCGCGCCGCGCACTGCACGGCATCGCGCTCCAGGCGGACGCGTCCGCCGAAGTCCGCGAGTTCGAGACTGCCGGCCGCACCGAGACCGCCACACATCGCGTCGACCAACGCGGCGTGCAGCGCGTCCGCGTCGGGCGCATCGCGCGCCACCAGCGGCTGGCCGTACGCGCCGTACACGCCGGCCGACCGTTTGACCACCGGGCCGGCGCGCCGCTCTGCCACCAGCGCCGCGCCGCGATAGCCTGCATCGCCCTCGCACAGGGCGACGCGGACGACGGTGGACGGCAAGGTTGCCACCGCGTGCGCCCAGCCGAGCGTGTGGAACGGCGTCGCGGCATCACTGGCCGCCAGCAGCGCGTCCCAGGCCGTGGCATCGACATCGGCGAGCGCGCACCAGCGCACCGTCATCGCGTCAGCCCCGGCAGCCGTCGATGATCTCGCCCATGCGCGCGGTGATCTCGGCAGCCTCGAGCGTCGCGGCCTCGCGCGCCAGCGCCTCCACCGCGGCCCGCACCCCTCCCAGTCGCACCGGCGCGGTGAGCTGGCGAATGCCGGGATGCGTGGTCGGCTGCACGCCTTCGTCCTCTTCCCACAACACTTCGGTGAGCTTCTCGCCGGGTCGCAAGCCGGTGAACACCACCGGCACGTCTTCGGGCCGCGCGCCGGACAGCAGGATGAGATCGCGCGCGAGATCGGCAATCACCATCGGCTCGCCCATGTCGAGCACGAACACTTCGCCGCCATGACCGACGGCGCACGCCACCAGCACGAGCGACGACGCCTCGCGGATCGTCATGAAGTAGCGCGTCGCGTGGGCGTCACTCACCGTCACGGGACCGCCGCGCGCGATCTGGCGCAAGAACAGCGGCACCACGCTGCCACGGCTGCCGAGGACGTTGCCGAAACGCACCGCGCCGAGCCGCGTGCCACCCTCGCTGCCGAGTTCCTGCAAGACCAGTTCGGCGAGACGCTTGCTGCGTCCCATCGCGCCGGTTGGGTGCACCGCCTTGTCGGTCGAGAGCATCACCAGGCGTTCGACGCCGTGACGTTGCGCCGCTTCGGCGACGTTGCGGGTGCCGACGACATTCACCGCCAGCGCCTCGGCGGGATACGCCTCCATGTAGTGCACGTGCTTGTGCGCCGCCGCGTGGAACACTAGATCGGGGCGATGACGCGCGAACACGCGGTCGAGGCCGTCGCCGTCGCGCACGTCGGCGATGATCGGCGTGAGGCGCGTCGTGCCGCCGCGCGCCTTGAGATCGTTCTCGATCTCGAAGATCGAGTTCTCGCCGCGGCCGAGCAGCAGCAACGAGTCGGCGCCGAAGGCGTGGATCTGCCGGCACAAGTCCGCGCCAATCGAACCGCCAGCGCCGGTGACCATGACGCGGCGGCCGTGCACCAAGTCGCGTCCGGGCGCCGGGTCGAACTGCGTGTGCTCGCGGCCGAGCAAGTCCTCCGGCCGCACCGGACGAATCTGCTCGACCCGCACGTCGCCAAGGATGATCTCGCGCAGGCCCGGCACGATCTTGATGGGACGCACCGCGGCTTCGGCCGCGCGGAAGAGGCGGCGCACCACATCGCCAGGCGCGCTCGGCACCGCGATGAGGAGTTCGTCGGCGGCGGCCGCGTCGGCGTGCGCACGCGCATCGGCGCAGCCGCCGAGTACGCGCAAGCCATCGATCTCGCTGCCATGCAGCGCCGCCTCATCGTCGAGGAAGCCGACGGCGACGGCGCCGTATTCGGGATGCGCGCGCATTTCGGCTGCCGCCATGCGGCCGGCTTCGCCCGCCCCGAGAATCAGGATGCGTCGCAGATTGCTCACGGCGCGATGCTCACCACGACCCGTGCCGCCACCGCGTCGCCGCTGACGGTTCCGAGATAGACGCCCGGCGGCATGCGTTGGCCGTTGGCGTCCTTGCCGTCCCAGATGGTGACGGCTTCGGTCGCCGACTGGGAGGTCACCGCACGCGACGCCACCTTGTGGCCATCGAGCGTGTAGATGATCGCGGTCGCGGCGCCCGTGAAGCCGACGACTTGGATCGCCGCGGTGGAGCCGTAGCGCGCGGGGTTCGGGCGCACCGCCAGCGTCTTGACCTCGGTGCCACCACCGCCGCCGCCGCCACTGGTCGGCTGGTAGCGCGAGACGCCGTCGGGGCCGGCCACCCACATCGCCTTCTTGTGCGGGTCCCACGCCATCGCGAACACGCGGTTCGAGATCAGTCCCGAGTTCTCCGCGGTGAACGTCTCGGTGACGCTGTAGCTGCCGGAACCGTCGGCCTTCATCACCGCGATGCCGCCGGCGGTGCCGACGTACAGCGCATTGTTCGGCCCGAACGACAGCGCGCGGACGTCCGATGACGGCAGGCCGCTCGCCGTGGTGAAGAACTGCACCGCGCTGCCGCTGAACTGCACCGCGTTGAGGCTGACGCGCGCCAAACCTTCCGCCGTGGCGAGCCACGCGTTCGACTTGTCGGTCAGGATCATGTAGCAGTCCTGCTGCGAGCCGAGGCGCGTGAGGTTCACGGTCTTCCACTCGCCGGTGCCCTTCCAATCCCACACCTGCACGCCGCCCGGCCGGTAGCCGATCCACGCGCGGTCGTAGAGGTCGAAGGTCACCGCCCACACACGGTCGCTGGCGATCGGCGCGTTGCCGCTATAGACGCGCTGCCACGTGGACGGCGGCGCGAAGATGTCGAGCCCGTACGTTTCGCCACTGCCCGGATTGTTGTCGTGGGCGAACCACATGCGGCCGTTGCCGTCCTGCCCGATGCCCATCGCCCACGGCACCGTGAGCCCGCCATCGCTCGGCGGAATCAGCGTGAACGCGAAGGTGTCCGCTTGCGGCACCACCTTGACGATGCCCTGTCCCCAGTTGCTGAACCACAGGCTGCCGTCCCGCGCGGTGTACGCGCCGAAGTAGAAGTTGTCATCGCCGAGACCTTCGGCGTTGCCGTAGTTGCGCCAGTCCTGCGTCGCGGCGTGGAAGCGGGCGATGCCACCGAACTTGGTGCTCACCCATGGCATGTCGCCGGCGTCGAACGTGATGCGGGTGCCGCTCTGGTCGGCGACCCGCACCGCGCGGCCGCCCGGAGCCTGCACGGTGCGCCAGGCGAGCGGCGAGGCGCAAAGCGCGCAGTACGACGCCAGGCCGCTCTCGGTGCCGACGTAGAGATCGCCGGCGGCGGTCAACGCGGCGCCGCGCGGCGCCAGGCCCGTCGGCGCGCCGAGCGAGGTCCACGCCGTGCCGTCGTGCAGGAAGACCGCGGTGGTGTCGGCGGCGTACAACTGCGTTGCCGTGCCGGTCAATCCGAACACGCGCGTGAAGCTGCGCGCCTCGGCAGACCACGCGCTGCCGGTCCAGCGGTAGACGTGGCGCAGGCTGGCCGCCCACAACGCCCCTTCGGCGATCGCGAACGACACCACGGGCTCGCCGCTCACCAATCCGGTCGACGCCGCGCTCCACGTGCTGCCGCTGAGGCGGATGACGCCTTGGTCCCCGCCGACCCACAGCTCGCGCTGCGTCGCGCCGGCCTGGCCCGGCTGGAGCGCCAGCACTGCACGCACACCACGCGCGGCACGGGCGATGGGATCGGTGAGCGTGATGCGCTGCACCTGCGAGAGCCGCAGCAGACCGAGTTCTTGCGGCGACGCGATCCACAGCGAGTCGCCGCCGATGGCGAGCGCGGTGACGCCGCCGGCCGGCAGGTCGAGGAGCGCTTGCGGTACGATTTCGACCGCGCCATTGCGCGCCAGCCGCGCGAGGTCGGATGCCGCGGTGCCCACCCACACGCGCGCGCTATCGTCGAGCGTGAGCGCGGTGACGGCATCGGCGGGCAGGCCGTTCGCCCGGAAATAGCTGCGCCACTGCCCGGTCGCGGTATCGAAGCCGCGCAGGCCGGCGCTCGTCGCGCACCAGACCTCGCCGCCGCGCGCCGTCATCATCGCCGGCGCGGCCGCCGACATGAACGATGTCCAATCCTGCGCGCCCGGACCGGGCTGCGGCGGCGGTAGCGTGGCCCGCGCCGGCACCACCGGCAGCGTCCCCAGCGCACCCGCGACCATGACGTACCGCGCGAACCTGCGAAGCTGGCTCACGACTCGTCCTCCGATTCTCCGCCGGGCGCGGCGCGGCGCGGTGCCGTGCCCTCCCCTGCGGTCAAACTGCCAAGCGGGGCGCGCGCGCGGCGACGTCGCCGCACCGCGATCAGCGGCACCCCGGCAATCTCTTCCACCGCGCTGCCGGCCGCGATCAGATCGCGCGCCCGTGGCGCCACGTGCACGGCCACCCCCGCATCGGTGAGCGACGCCACCAGTAAACTGCGCAGCGGCTCCGCCGGATACGGTTCGGCGAGCACGACATCGCCCACCCGCCCCTCGCGCACCGCGTGCAGCAACTGCCGCAACACCTGCTGCGGTGTGGCATTGGCGAAGCGCGCGCCGGCCGGATCGATCTGCCCGGCGAGCGCGTGGCCGTCGCCGCGCGCCGCCTGCAGGGCGTCGGCGAGCGGCGCCGTCTGCGCCGGCGTGCCGACCAGCAGCACGCGCCGCACGTCGATGCCGCCATCCGCGACCCGGCGCACCATCGCCGCCAACGCGCTCCGCGACAGCGCGGTGAAGACCGCGAGCACCGGGACGAACGTGAGCAGCATCACGCGCGAGAACTTGACGCTCAGCACGAACGTCGCCGCCATGAGCAAGATGCCGCTGGTCGTCGCCGCCCGCACCGTACGCCAGAGCAACTCGCCGAAGCTGTCGCGCCACCGCGCATAGAGTCCCTGCGCCCCGAACACCAGCATCGTCACCGCCGCGACGATCACCAGGAACGACCCGTACGAGGCGAGCGGAAACAGCGGCTTGACGAATACGCGCGCGCCCAGCGATCGCGCGGCGTAGGCGACGAAGAATGCCAGCACCACCGCGAGCGCGTCGGCCAGCACCAAGCCGACGCCGCGCACCGCGTCCGCGTTCTTCTTCACGACGTACAGCACCAGCGACCACTTCTCGTAGAACTTGAGTGTCGACGAGAGATGGATGCGCAGGCCGCGCGAGCGCAGGCCGCGCGCCGAGTCGCGCTGGTGGTGATGCACCATCACGGCGTCCGGGACGTAGGCGACACGCCAGCCCGCCTGGTGCATGCGATAGCACCAGTCGACATCCTCGAAGTAGAGGAAGAAGCGCTCGTCTGCGGGGCCGACTTCGTGGACGGCACTGCGCCGCACGATCATCGCGGCGCCGAGCACCCAGTCGACGTCGCGCGGGGTCGCGTGATCCCAATCGAGCATCAGGTGGTCGCGCACCGCGCGGGCGCGCGGGAACAGCCGGCCGAGCGGGGTGCGCCGCAGCAGGATCGCCGGCAGCGTGTAGAACGTGCGGCACGAGTACTGGAGCGTGCCGTCGGGATTGCGCAGTTGCGCGCCGGCGAGTCCGACGTCGGGATGCGCGTCCATGAACGCCACCAGCGCGTCCACCGCGCCCGGCTGCGCCACGATGTCGGGGTTGAGCACCAGCACGTACGGACTGTCGGTCACCGAGAAGCCGTGATTCACGCCGCCCGCGAAGCCCGCGTTGCGCCCCGGCCGTGTCAGCCGCACAGACGGAAACTGCGTCACCACCGCCGCCGCCGCGTCGCCGTGCCGCGAGTTGTCCACCACGACGATGTCGCACGTCACGCGCGGCGGCGCCGCAGCCAGCGACGCGAGGCAGGCGCGCAAGAACTCCGGCGTCTCGTAGTGCACGAGCACGATGGCGAGCCGCGAGGCGGCCTCGCGGGCGGGTGCGCTGGGCGGCGGCACGACGCGCATCGCCGCGCTCAGTCCAACTTCCCGAACATCGACATGAGACGCAGCCGCCACACCAGGCCGGCCGCCTCCCAAATGATCCTGCGGCTCATCTTCGAGATGCCAACCCGCCGATCGGTGAACACGATGGGAATCTCCGCGATGCGGAAGCCGCGCCGCCAGCTCTTCCAGTTCATCTCGATCTGGAAGGCGTAGCCGTCGCTGCGCACGCGCGAGAGGTCGATGGCCTCCAGCACCTCGCGCCGGAAACACTTGAAGCCTCCGGTGGCATCGGCCAGCGGCAGCCCGGTCACCAGGCGCGTGTAGACATTGGCCGTGTACGACAACACGAGACGCTGCAGCGGCCAGTTCACCACGGTCACACCATTCACGTAGCGCGAGCCCACCACGATATCGGCGTTCTCGAGCGCGGTGAGAAACTGCGGGATGCTGGCCGGATCGTGCGAGAAGTCGGCATCCATCTCGAAGATCGCGTCGGCGCCCATGTCGAGCGCCACCTTGAAGCCGGCGACGTACGCGGAGCCGAGCCCCATCTTCCCCGGCCGCCGGTGCACGCGCACGCGGCCGTGCGTCACCCGCTCGCGTTCGGCGACGTAGTCGGCGGTGCCGTCGGGACTGTTGTCATCGACCACGATGACGTGGAGGTTCTCCACCGGCAACGACAACAGCGCATCGAGCAGCGGCCCGATGTTGTCGCGTTCGTTGTAGGTGGGGACGATGACGACCGGTTTCACGCCGCGCGCTTCCTCCGCATCAGGCCCCAGCCGAGCGGCCCGAGCAAGAGCGCGAGCGAAATCAGCCCGCCCGCCGTGCTCAGCGCCTTGCCCTTGCGGTACGACGAGGCGTTGAACTCCATCCGCACCGTGTGCTCGCCGGCGGGCAGGTAGAGCCCGCGCAGCATGTAGTTGGTCTGCAGCAGCTCGGCGGGCTTGCCGTCCACCGTCGCCGTCCAGTCGGGATACCAGGCCTCGCTGATCGCCAGGAATCCGCCCTGTGGTGCGGAGGTCTTCATCTCGATGTCGTTGAGGTTGTACTGCGTGATCTGCGCATCGCCCGGGCCGAGTGTCGCGGGACGCGTCGACGCCTTCGGGTCGATGACGATGGCGCTGGCGCGCGGATTCCACGTCGAGTCCATCACCGCCGCGAGCGCCAGGCTGTCGTTCGCCACCACCTGCACCGCCGGGACGAACCAGGCGCGCGGCAACGACAGCGCGTTCTTGTACACCTTGCGCGAGCCGTCGTGCACCAGGGTCAGGAACGGATACGGCGGCAGCTGCTGCGGGGAGACCAGATACTCGACGTTGAGCATCGCCAGCACGTTGAGATTCCCGAAGCCGTTGCTCGCGGTGTAGAGCTTGTCGTAGAGCAGCGGCTTGGCGGCGTGGTAGCCGCCGATCGACGCGATGCGGTAGCCGCTGTATTTGTTATCGCCGAAGTCGCGGCCGTCCATCGGGAAGATGCGGAACTGGCCGGGTTGCTTGGTGAGGAACTCGATGACGTCGTCGCTGGCGATGGACGCCGAGCGGTCCCCACGGTGCCCCACCACCGGCGCGATGAGCTTCTTGTCGACCACCCACAAATCCGCGCACACCGCCACCACGAGGATCACCATCCAGGCGAGGCGCGGCAGCTTGCGCAGCGCGTAGAAGCCGCTGGCGAGCAGCATCGCCACCGCGAGCACGGTGACGCGCGGCAGGTCGCCGCCGACCAAGTCCCACGCCATGCGCGCCGCCGGTTCGGTTTGGCCCGGCGGCAGACCGCGCGCCGCGAGCGCCTTCGCCGCCGCACCGACGTAACCGCCCTCGAACGCGCCGCGCAGCACCAGGAAGCCGAAGCCGAGCACGCCGACCACCGCGCCGGCGCCGACCAACAGGCGGCCGAGGCGCCGGCGTTCGCCCTCGTCCTCGGTCTCGTGCGCCTCGGCGGCGCGGCTCAGCATGAACGCCGCGAGCGCCGCCACCGCCACCTGCAGCAAGATCAAGATCATCACCGGCACGCGGAACTTGTTGAAGTACGGCAAGTGCGCGTAGGCAAAGTTGTAGAGCGCCGAGTGCTTGCCGAGCGCGAACAACAGCGACAGCACGCCCGTCACGCCGAAGAACACGCGGTAGCGCCGCGCGAACACCAGCCCGAGCAGCGCCAGCACGAACACGCCGAGCCCCATGTAGTTGGGGTAGTCGGTGAACGGCATGGTGCCCCAGTACGTCGCGCCGCCGAAGCCGAGGGCGCTCGGCACCAGGAACGTCCAGATCTCCTTCGGCAACATCGACCAGCCGGTGGCCGACGAGTACGACATGCCACCACCCGGGCCCGCGGCGCGGATCGAGTGCGCGGCGTAGTCCTGCACCGGCAGCGCGAGCACCGCGCCCATCATGCCGGCGAGCCCGATCGCCACCACCAGTCCGCCGAGCGCCAGGCCGACGCGCTTGCCGTCCTTCGTCGTCAGGAGCGTGGTGATCGAGTGCACCAGCGCGTAGAGCCCGACCAGGAGCAGCGTGTAGTAGAAGATCTGGATGTGGGCGCGCATGAACGACAGCCCGAGAGCCAGCGCGAGCCCACCGACCGCGCCGACGCGCGGCTTGCGGAACAACTCCGCGGTGCCGAGCAAGGCGAACGGAATGAACGCGTCGTCCACCATCTGCGAACCGTGCCCGAACGCGCCCACCGCGATCGCGTTCGGCGTGAACACGAGCGCCAGCGCGCCCACCAACGCGGCCTCCGGCGCCACCGCTTCCTTGAGCAGGAACCAGAAGAAGCCGAGCCCCATGAGCAGGTAGTAGAACACCAGCCACGCATCGTTGGGCAGATGCAGCAGGTTGGTCACCGCGCCGAGGATCAGGTCGGGCGTGAACACGTTCGGGTTGTAGAGCAGCGAGCCGAACGACGGCATGCCGCAGAACATGTACGGATTCCACTGCGGATACACGCCGCGCGCCAACTCCTCACCGCCGACCTTGGCGAACCCGGCCGGCGCGCTGGCGTCGCTCGAGTTGAACTCGAGGCCGCCGAACAGATGGCCGGCGAAGAACACCGTGACCGCCAGCACCAGGAGCACGAGGGCGATGCGAGTGCGCAGTTCGCGCGACATGCCGGCGGACGCGGCTTCCCCGCCGCCATGTCGGCGGGCGGCGCGGCGGGCGCGGGCGGTGTCCGCGGCGCGGGCGGTCTTGCCCGGCGCGTGGGAGGTGTCGGACTTCTTGTCGGTCACCAGTCTCTCCGTTTCCGGTTGGGCGCGGGGCGGCTTACCAGCCGGCGCGCGCCGCGATCAGCGCGGCGTACTGCTCTGCCTTGGCAGCCCACGAGTGGTCGCGGGCCAGCGCGCGCAGCTCGGCCGGATCGCGCGGCGCCGCAAGCGCCCGCGTGGTCGCGGCGACGAAGCTCTCCGCGTCCGTGGCCAGGAACAGCGCGTCGCCGACGGCGCGCATGTCGTCGCTGTAGTCCAGCGACACGACGCTCCGGCCGGCGGCAAAGTATTCGTACAGCTTGTTCGGATTCAGCACGTCCGTGAGCGGCCCGCGCACGAACGGAATCAGGCAGACGTCGATGGCCTGGGCATGCGCCGCGACCGCGGTGTGCGGCACCTCGCCGACGTAGGTCACGTTGGCGCAGCGCGCGCGCAGCGCCTCGAGCCGGTCCGTCACCGTCTTCTGCGCCGGCCCGACCAGCACCACCGGGGTGTCCGGATGCGCCCGCGCCACCTGTTCGACCAGGTCGAAGTCGAACCACGGGGCGATCGCCCCGATGTAGCCGATGCGCGGATGCGGCAGATGCCGCAGCGATTCCGGCTCCGGCTGCGGCTCGGCGAACTGGGCCACGTTGGCGCCGTTGCCGATCACCGTAACCTCGCGCGCCCCGTGCCCCTGGGCCCGGCGCGCAAGGCCGGTGGAGCATGCCACTACCAGGTCGGTTTCGGCCAGCGTTCGCCGCGCGTAGGGAGTGATCCAGGGCGCCCCGGCGTGGAATCCCAGGGGGTCGTCGTTCATGTCGTACACCGCCAGGCGCCGCCCGACTCCCGCGACCTGCGGCCAGGCCAGGACGTTCGAGACGACGAGCGCCCGTTCGGCCGCCCGGCCGGGACCGAGCTGGGCCAAGGCGGCGCGGGTCCACGCCCACGCCGCAGCCTCGGCGGCGGCACGGCCGAGCGGCGTGGCAAGCAACGCCTCGTAGCCCTTGCTCGTCGTCCCTGCCTTGAGGAACGGCACCGTGACGTATCGCACGTCGCCGTCCCGCTCGACCGTGAAGCGGTTGGGGCGCCCGAACGCGATCGGCTCGAGGAACAGGATGCGCCAGCCCGCCGGCCACGCCGCCAGCAGGTACTGCTTGCGGGTGCGCATGTAGCGCCACTTGACCTCGGAGACGACGATCAGCGTCGGCGTCATGCGGTGCCCGCCGCCCACGGCGCGCCGTCGCCGTCGAGGAACGTCCGGCACCACATTTCGAGCATGACCCAGCGCCACACCTGGTGCGGCATCGGCCGGCCGGCGAAGAATTGGTCGAGCCGCTGGCGCAGCGCGGCGTCGTCGAACAGACCGCGGTCGCGGGTGCGGGGCGCGAGCAGGACCGCTTCGACCTCGCCGCGGAAGCGCCGGCGGAACCAGAGGTCGACCGGCGTGTCGTAGCCGACCTTGTCGCGCCGCGCCAAGATTTCGGCAGGCACGACGTCGCGCAGAGCGTCGCGTAGCACCGCCTTGGTCTCGCCGTGCCGCAGCTTGGCCTCCGCCGGCAGCGAGAACGCGAATTCGACCAGCCGGTAGTCGAGGAACGGCAGCCGCGCCTCGATCGAATGCGCCATCGAGTTGCGATCCTCGTAGCGCAAGAGCGACGGCAGGAAGTGCGTGATGTCGGCGAACTGCTGCTGCGTCAGCCGGTCGGCGAAGCGCGCCGGCGGCGGCGCCACTGCCTCTTCACTCGCCGCGCGCAAGGCCGGCCCCATCACCACGTCACGCGCCGCGCCGAAGCGGCGGCTCGCCCACCCGAACACGCCGCGCGGAATCACGTCCTGCGCCGCACGGCCGAGCGCGTGGAGCGGGTCGATGTGGTGGATCGTCGACACTTCGCGCAGCAGGCGCGCCCACTCGACGACGCGCCCGGAGGCGAGCAGATCGTTGAGGTAGAAGAACAGATAGGTCGTGTAGCCGGCGAGCAGTTCGTCGCCGCCTTGGCCGTCGAGCAGGACGGTGACGCCGCCGCGCCGCGCCGCTTGCATGACGCGCCACTGCGAATAGAGCCCGACACCACCGCCCGGCTCCTCTTGGTGGCGCACCAGCGAGGGCAACACCTCGAACAAGTCGCTGCCGTCCGGCACGTCGATGTGCTCGGCGAGTCCGAAGCGTTCGCCCATGATCTTCATGTAGCGGCGCTCGTCGTAGATGCCGCCCTCGTCGTAGGCCACCGAGAAGCTGTGCATGGCGTGCGGCAACGCCGGTGCCGCGCACGCGACGACGCTCGACGAATCGAGCCCGCCGGACAACGACGAGCCCACCGCGACATCGCTGCGCAACCGCAACCGCACGCTGTCGGTGAACAGTTCGCGGAAGCGCGCCGCGGCGTCGGCTGCGGTGAAGGCACGAGCCGGCGCATTCGGGATGTCCCAATAACGCGCGATGCGCAGGCTGTCGCGTTCCACCGTCATCACGTGCGCCGGCTCGAGGCGATGGATGCCGTCGAAGAACGTACGGTCGCCCGCGTCGATGATGACCTTTTCGAGGTAGAGGCGCAGCGTCGGCCACCACGGCTTCGGCGCCAGACCGGCGGCCGCGCGCAGCGCCAACAACGGCGAAATCTCCGAACTCACGGCGAACGCACCGCCGAACTCGGTCCAGTACATCGGCTTCACGCCGAGACGGTCGCGCGCGATCAGCATGCGCTGGCGGTGCGCGTCCCACAGCACCATCCCCCACATGCCGTTCAAGTGCTGCAAGACATCGTCGCCCCACGCTTCGTAGCCGCGCAGCAGCACTTCGGTGTCGCCGGTGGAGCGGAAGGTGTAGCCGTGCGAGGCGCGCAGCTCCTCGCGCAACTCGGTGTAGTTGTAGACCTCGCCGTTGAAGATGAGCCACGTGGTGCCGTCAGGGCTCACCATCGGTTGGTGGCCCGCCGGCGAGAGGTCGAGGATGGCGAGCCGCCGCCACGCGAGCGCGAGGTCCGCGGGACTGCCACCGGCGGCGCTGCCGATCTCGGCGCGCAGGATGTCGGCTTCCGGCTGATACGGGCCCGGCGTCGTGCGCACGGCCTCCGGGCGGCCGGGGCCCCAGTAGCGCCGGGCAACCCCGCGCCGCGTGTCCCACAGCGCGAAGCCCTCGTCATCCGGACCGCGATGGCGCATCAACGTGGTGGCGCGCGCCAGCAACGCCGGGTCGATCGCCCCGCCGTCGCGCCGCCACATCGCGAGAATGCCGCACATCGTCCCGGTGTCCTCCTAGGTGGCCGCGCGCGCGCGGAGCCGATCCACCGCCCGCAGCGCCTCGCGGACGTCGTTCGTCTTGGTCAGACGCGCCGCGAATCCGGCCGCCACCAGCACCACGAGCAGCGCGCACTTGAGCGCCACCTGGGCGATCGCATTCCACCCGGCGAGCGGCCGGATCGCGACACACGCGACGCCGCACGCGACCAGGAACGCCGCCACGCTGCCCCAGCGGATGGGCAACGGATACACCCGCCGCGCCATGACCGACACCGTCGCGACCGAGATGACGTAGCCCACCAGCGTACCCCAGGCCACGCCCGCGGAACCGTAGTCGCCCACCAGATGCCACGACAAGGCGATGGCGACCGCCGCACCGAGAAGCGCCGTCCATCCCAAGTGCGCCGTCTTGCCGGCCATGTTCACCGCCATCGCGGCGACGAAATAGCCTCCGTAGACGGCGTTGCCGAACGCGAGGAGCGGCACCACCGATTGTGCGCCCCAATAACTCCGCGGCACCGCGATCCGCAGGATCTCCGGCGCGAACAACGACAACGCGGTGGCGAGCAGGCCGGCCCCCAAGAAGTAGAGATGCGTGACGCGCGCCATCGTCGAACGCGCATCCTCGTGTCCTGCCATGGCGTAGCAGAAGGGTCCCCACGCCAACTGGAACGCCGACACCGCGAACACCACGACGCCGGCCAGCTTTGCCGCCAGGCTATAGACGCCGACGACCTCCAGCCCCGCCGCGTGCTCGAGGATGTAGCGATCCGCGGAGGCGACCAGCGCGTACGACAGCGTCGTCGCCACCAACGGAAGTCCGAAGCGCACCGCGGCCGTCAGCACTTGCGAGGAGAGACGCGCCCGCAATTCCGCGCGGACCACCCACACGCCCGCCAGCACCGTGCACCCGTCCGCGGCGATGCGGGCCAGGAACACGCCGCGCGGTCCGAAGTGACGCACACCGATCAGATACGCCGTGCAGCCCAGCGTGGTGAGCATGTTGGACGCGGTGAGCAGGCCGTACGCGGAGGGGCGGAAGGTCACGCGCAGGACATCTTGGATCGCCGCGACACCGGCGGCGCCCGGCAAGGTCAGCGCCGCCAGCCGCAGAAGATCGACACCCCCGGCATCGAGCCGCAGCAGGTGCCCAGCCGCCGGCGCCGCGAACCACATGCAGGCGGCCCCCCCGAGCGTGAAGCACAAGCGCGCCGTCACCACGGTTACGCTGACGCGTCGGCGCTCCGCCTCCTCGCTGCGATAGTAGAAATACGGGTACGCGCTATCGAGGCCCAGCAGGGCGAGCGAGTAGGTGAGCGTCACCAGCAGGTTGGAGATCTCGGTGAGTCCGTACTGGGCCGTGCTGAAGGCATGCGTCAACAGCGGCACCAGGAGCATGTAGATCGACTTGGTCGCGGCTTGTCCGAGCCCGTACACCAAGGAGTCGCCCGCCAGCGAGACGATCTTCGTGCGTACGCGCCGACTCACCGGCGGCCCTCCGCGGCGAAGGCCTCCACCACCTCGCGCAGTCCGGCGGCGCGCGCGCCGCGCGAGAAGCGACCCGCGATGCGCGCCGCCGCGGCGGTCGCGGCCTCGGGCCCCGCGCTCAAGGCACGGCGCGTCGCCGCGATCGCGGCGGGGACGTCACCGTAGGGCACCAGCTCGCCGGCATCGCCCACCACCTCGCGAAGCGCGGTGTGCACGCTGCCGACCACCACGGCGCCGCACGCCATCGCCTCCGCCGCGGCCAGCCCGAAGCCTTCGTGGGCGCTCATCTGCATGTAGACGCGCGCGCGTTGGAACAGATCCACCACCTGACTTTGCGGCACGTAGCTGTCGATGAACTCCACGTTCGGGCCGGCGCGATGTCGCAGCTGCGCCAGCGTGTCGTCCCCCGCGGGCTTCCCGAGCAGAACGAAGCGTGCCTCGGGAATCGCCTCGGCGCAGGCGAGAAACGTGTCGAGGCCCTTCTGCCGCACGAACAAGCGATTCACGGCCGACGCCGTCACCACGAGCGGCTCACGCGCGCGGGCCGGCTCGAGGCGAAAACTCTCGAGATCGACGCCCGGATACAGCACACGCATCGGGACGCCGCTCGCCCACCGCGCGGTCTCGCGCGCGGCGTGTTCCGAAAACGGCAGCAGGAGCCGTGCGTGCCGCAGCGCGTCGCGAACCAGCACGCGCCAATGCGGCTTGCGCATCGCCCCGAATTGCACCGCGGGTTCGCAGGCGACGTCGTACCCACCGGTCACGATGGCCAGGGGCACGCGGGAGAAGCGAGCGAGGCGGGCCAGCATCCATGCATAGGACGGATGGGCGAACCACAGAAGGATGAGCGTCGGCGTGCGGCGGCGGAGGTCGGAATGCACGGCCCGGAGCGTGGCCAGCGCGGTCGGCTCGGTCACGACGCGGACGTCTCCCCACTCGCGCAGGACGGTGATGTCGTCGCGCATGAACGAGGACGGCGCGTACGGCGTCACCACCAGGAATTCCACTCGGGTCCCTCTATCGACGAGCGCAGAGCCGCACCGCGCGGCGGGACGTGGACGATAGCACGTCGGGCCCGCAGCGGCCAGCCTGGGACGGCCCTCGCGGGGCCCCACGTCCGAGGGCGGAGCGGCCGTGGCCACTCCGCCCCCGAGGCAGACGTCCCGCCGGTGCTGGA
>JBGATO010000038.1:0-35546 GCA_044229145.1 Candidatus Eiseniibacteriota bacterium
GCCCACCAGGTGCGCAAGGAAAGAAAGCCGCGCGGCGGAGGGCGTGTCGCTCTCCGCCGCGCGGTGGTGTGGGGCCGGCGATGTCAGGTGCGCGCCGAAACCTGCCGCTTGGCGCCGCGCGCCATCCACGATGCATGGCGCTTCCGCTTGAGAGCCGCCACGCGAATCCGATTGAGGCAACACACGCAGTGGTGCTCGTCGCCCTCGGCTTCTGCCGGCGTCGCCGCCGCGTTCACTTGCACCAACGTCATCGTCGTCTCCTAGTTGGTCAGACCCAAGCCGACATAGAGAAAGGCGAACAGGTCGACATCTTCGAGCACGTACTTCGCACGGGGCGAGTCGTGGCCGTGGCCGGCCTTGGATTCGACGCGCAGCAGGATCGGCGCACTCCCGCTCGACGCCGCTTGCAGGCGCGCGGCGAATTTGTACGCCATGCCCGGGAACACGCGGTCGTCGTGATCGGCGGTGGTGATGAGGGTAGCCGGGTAGCGCACGCCGTCCCGGACACGGTGCAGCGGCGAGTACGCGTGCAGGAAGGGGAACTGGGCCGGATCCTCCGGCGAACCGTACTCGGGAATCCACCAGCGCCCGACGGTGAAGCGGTGGAAGCGCAGCATGTCCGTCACCGGAATCCGCACCAGCGCGGCACCGAATAATTCGGGGTGCTGCGTGACGCACGCGGCGGTGAGCAACCCGCCGTTCGACGCGCCCTCGATTGCCAGCCGCGCCGGCGACGTGTAGCCGTGCGCCATCAAGTAGCCGGCCGCCGCCAGGAAGTCGTCGAACGTGTTCTGCTTCTTGTCGAGCATGCCGGCCTGGTGCCACGTCTCGCCGTATTCGCCGCCGCCGCGCAGATTCGGCACCGCGAACACGCCGCCGTTTTCGCACCAGGCGATGACGCGCGCGGCGTAGCGCGGCGTCTTCGCCACGCCGAAGCCACCATAGCCGCTGAGCCAGGTTTGCCGCGCGCCGTCGAGCGGCGTCGACTTCTTGCGGACCACGAACATCGACACCAGCGTCCCGTCCTTCGACGGATAGAACACTTGCTCGGTGACGAACTCGGCGGGCTGGAACGGCAGCGATTGGCTGGACGCGAATTCGCTCAACGCACCGGTCAGCATGTTGTAGCGATAGACCGTCGACGGCCGCGTGAATGACGTGACGCCGAGCAGGAGTTCGCTGTCGGACGTCTGCCCGCCCAAATCCTCGACGGTTCCGAGCTCCGGCAGCGCGATGTCGCGCACCTTCGTGGTGTCGAGGCGATAGATCGAGACCTGCGAGGTCGCGTTGTGCAATCGCGCGATGACCAGCTGGTTGTTGACGATGCGCGCATTGGCGATGACGTCGCCCGATTCCGGCACGATGTCGCGCGGCTTGGAGATCTTGCCGGGGCCGTAGTCCACGACAATGATCTTGCCGAGCGGCGCACCCGCGGTCGTCCAGAAGTAGAACTTGCCACTCACCGCGTCGAGGAACGTGTAGCGCGAGGTAAAGCCAGTGAACAGCGGCTGCACGCGGGCGTTGAGGATGGTGCGGTCGAGCACGTAGATCTCGTCGAGATCGAGTGCGCCGTGCGCGACGGTGAAGATCAGATAGCGGCCGTTGTGTGTGATCTGCACCGACGGGTCGCCCAGTGAGTCGCCCGGCGCCTCGAAGATGACGTGATCGAGTTCCTGCGGTGTTCCGAGGTGGTGATAGTAGATCTTGCCGCGATAGTTCTCGCCGCCCGCCGGCACCGAGCCCGGCGCCGGGAAGTGCTTGTAGTAGAAGCCGTCGTTGTCGGGTCGCCAGACGATCGAGCTGAACTTCACCCAGCGGAGTTCGTCGGTGTGGTCGGCGCCACTCGCTACCGTGCGCACGCGGATGGACTGGCGATCGCTGCCGTCTTCGCCGACCGTGTAGGCGACCAGGCTGCCATCATCGCTCGGCACCACGCTGGTGACCGCGACGCTGCCATCGGCTGACATCGCCGCCGCGTCGAGCAGCACGCGCGGTGCGCCGGTGGCGCCGTCCTGCACGTACCAACTCGGCTGCGTCTCTTGGCCGGCGATGCGCGAGAAGAAATACCGGCTGCCCCGCTTGACCGGCACCGTGGTGCGCGCCACCGCATGCAGCGCGCTGAGGCGCGTCGTCCACGCCGTGCGCAGCGGCACCGCGTCGAGCACCTTGCGGGTCAGGGCGCCTTCCGCGGTCACCCAGTCCCGGGTCAGCGGTGCGTCGAGATCTTCGAGCCACCGATACGGATCAGCGACCACCGTGGTGCCGAACGTGTCGAGCACCGCCTCGGGCGGTGCCGGGGGATACACCAGCTTGTCGGCGGCACGCGCGGCGAGCGGCGCGGCCGACGCGAGGAGGACGAGACACGCGGCGATGCGCGGAAGGGTGCGGCACGCGCGGGCAGGCGCGGCCGGGCGAAGCGCCCAAGTGATGCTCACGACGATGTCTCCTGATGCCGTGTGGTGCGATGCCGCTGCGCACGAGATCGCGCAGAACGGCGGAAGCTGCAAGCGTAGCCTGGCGTCGCGCGCCCTGTCCATGTTGGAGGGTGCAGCACGTCGCCGTCGTGGACCCGCCCGTGTCGACCCGGTAAGCTGGTCTCGCGCGCGCCCGCACGGTGCCCTCTCGGCTGTCCGCGCGCGGAGAGGCCGGAGGGCAATGCGCGATGCAACACGAATCAGGTGCGGGGCGGCAGGAGCAAGGTGTTCCGCGCATCGTGGCGGCAGCCACGGCGGTTCCTCCGCATACCGTGACGCAGGACGAGGCGCGCGGGTTGGCCGCCGAGCTGTTCGCGGGATTGCTGGCGGATGAGCCCGGGTTGCTCGGCGTCTTCGACCACGCTGGTGTCGCGACGCGCCGGACCAGCCGGCCGCTCGACTGGTATCGGCAGCCGCACGGCTGGGGCGAGACTGCTGACGTGTTCGTCGAGACTGCGCTGGCGCTTTTGGCGGAGGCGGCCCGCGATATCCTTGCGCAGACAGGATGCGCCGCCTCGGACATCGATCATCTCGTCGTCGTCACCTCGACGGGCGTGGCGACGCCGAGCCTCGACGCGCGCTTGTGCAACATCCTGCCGTTTCGCAGTGACGTACGCCGCACGCCCCTCTGGGGCCTCGGCTGCGCGGGCGGCGTGGCCGGCTTGGCCCGCGCCCGTGAATTCGCGCTGGCCGATCCCTCCGCGCGTGTCCTGCTGCTCGCCGTCGAGCTGTGCTCGCTGACCTTTCAATCCGGCGATGGCGACCGGCGCACGCTGGTGGCGGCGTCGCTCTTCGGCGACGGCTGCGGCGCCGCCCTCGTGTGTGGCGCGCAGGCCCCGCGCCCGCCGGCCTGGGACGCGGCGCCGCGCACCGTGCTCGCGCTGCGCGCCGCGCATAGCGTGCTGTGGCCGGACACCGAGGATGTCATGGGCTGGACGGTGGACGATGCGGGATTGCACGTCGTCTTCTCGCGCGACATCCCGACCATCGTGCGCGAATGGGTGCGCCCGAGCCTCGACGTGTTCCTCGCGCGGCACCCGCTCACCGGCTCGCGGCCACCGCGCTTGGTCCTGCATCCCGGCGGGCCCAAGGTGTTGGCGGCGTATCGCCACACCCTCGCGGTCGAGGCGGCGGCGCTCCGCCACGCGCGCGACGTGCTGCACGCCCACGGCAACATGTCGAGCCCGACATGTCTGTTCGTCCTCGATCGCAGCTGGCGCGCCGCCGCGTTCGCGCCGGGCGACGATGTCCTCTTCGGCGCGCTCGGCCCCGGCTTCTGCGCCGAGTACGTGTTGGGGCGAGCCGACCTATGGTGAGCATCTGCGTGGCGACGCTCGCCGCGCTCCTCATCAGCCGCGTGGTGGAATTGGCGATTGCCGCGCGCCACGAGCGCCTGCTGCGCGCCCGCGGCGCGCGCGAGGCCGGCCGCTCCCACTTTCCGCTGTTCGTCGCGCTGCACGCGGCGTTTCCGGTGGCGCTGTGGTGGGAGGTCGCGCACGGTGACGTCCATCCGCCGTCGTGGTGGCCGGTGTGCGCCGTGATCGTGCTTGCCGCGCAGGGCTTGCGCGCATGGTCGATGCACGCGCTCGGCGATCACTGGACGGCGCGCGTGTGGGTGATCCCCGGTGTCGTCGTGCCGCCGCGCGGTCCCTACCGGGTGATCGCGCATCCGAGCTATCTCGCCGTCACCCTCGAGCTGGCCGCGTTGCCGCTGGCGTTCGGCGCGTGGCGCACCGCCTGCGGCGCGACGCTGATCAACGCCCTCGCGCTGGCCATTCGCATTCCGGTCGAGCAGCGGGCGTTGCGCTCCGTGGCCCTCGCCGGGCGCGACACGCCGCAGTAGGATGTGCCCATGACCGCAGGCACGCCGCTCGAACCCACCGCCGCCGAATTCGACCGGCTCACCGCGTCGTGCGTCGCGTTCGTGCGCGAACACCTCACCACGCTCGAAACGCAACCCGCCTTCGACCTCACCGACGCCGAGTTGCGCGCCGCTGCATTCCGTGAGGACGTGCCCGAGACCGGCACGCCGATCGAGGCGCTGCTCGCACGGCTGGGACCCGCGGTGGCAACGTCGTTCAACACCGCCGGGCCCGGCTACCTCGCCTTCATTCCCGGCGGCGGCATCTACAGCGCTGCGCTCGCCGACTACATCGCCTGCAGCGTGAATCGCTACGTCGGAGTGCATCGCGCGGCGCCGGCGCTCGTGGAGATCGAACGGGCGGCGATTCGGTGGCTTGCCACGCTCATGGGCTATCCCGCGGATGCGGGCGGTCTGCTCACCACCGGCGGGTCGCTGTCGAACCTCATCGCGTTGGTCGCCGCGCGCGTCGATCGTCTCGGCGAGGACTTCTTCGACGGTGTGCTGTACGTGACGCCGGAAACGCACAATTGTGTCGCCAAGGCGGCGCGCGTCGCCGGCTTTCCCGCGCGAGCGCTCCGCACGGTGCCCGTCGACGCCCGCTGGCGTATGCGGCCCGATGCGCTCGCCGCCGCGATCGCCGCCGATCGCGCCGCGGGATTGCGGCCGTTTTGCGTCGTGGTGTCGGTCGGCACCACCAATACCGGCGCGATCGACCCGATCGACGACGTGCTTGCCCTCGCACGGCGAGAAGGGCTCTGGGTGCACGCCGACGCGGCGTACGGCGGCTTCTTCCGCCTCGCCGACGGCGGTGCCGCGCTCCTCTCCGGCGTCGAGCGGTGCGACTCGATCACGCTCGATCCACACAAAGGCCTGTTCCTGCCGTACGGCACTGGATGTCTGCTGGTGCGCGATCCGCGCGCGCTGGCGGCGGCGCACGCCAATCACGCCGGATACTTGCGGGACGTCGAAGCCCACGGCGACGCACTCAATTTCGCCGACATTTCGCCGGAACTCTCGCGCGATTTCCGCGGCCTGCGCGTGTGGCTGCCGCTGATGCTGCATGGCGTGGCCGCGTTTCGCGCGCAGCTCACCGAGAAGCTCACCCTCACCCGCGAGGCACACGCGCGGCTCCTGCAGCTGCCCGGCATCGAGATCCTCGATGAGCCGCAACTGTCGGTGATCGCGTTTCGCCTGCGCCTCGCCGGCGCCACCGCCGAGGACGAGGACGCGCTCAACGCCGCGCTGCTCGAGCGCGTCAATGCGCGGCGCCGCGTGTTCCTCTCGAGTACCGTCATGGATGGGCGCCTGGTACTACGCATCTGCGTCCTCAGTTTCCGCACCCACCGCGATCGCATCGACGACTGCCTGCAGGCGATCGCGGACGAATCCGCCGCGCTCGCGCGCGGCCACCAGGAGGAATGCCAGCCATGAGCGACGACTTCCTCGATCACGTTGCCTACGAACTCTCCGCCGACGTGCAATGCCCGTACTGCGGCGAAACCTGCGAGATCGCGCTCGACCCCGCCGGCGGTGCGGTGCAGCAGTACGTTGAAGATTGCCACGTGTGCTGTCAGCCGTGGACGGTGGTCGTCACCTACCACGCAACAGGCCAAGCGGACGTCTTCGTCGAACGCGCGGACGGCTAGAGGCCGCCAAGCCACGGATAGCCCTTGTCCTCCCAATAGCCGCCAGGCCGTGTGTCGGTGAACGAAATGCGCGTCAGGTATTTGATGTTCTTGTAGCCTAGCTTGAGCGGTGAGTAGAGCCGCAGGGGCGCACCGTGATCCGGAGCCAGCGGTGCCCCGTTGAAGTGATCCGCCAAGATCGTCTGCGGATGCGCGCACGTTGCGAGATCCCATCCACTGAAGTACCCACTGTCGAACGATTCGCAGCGCGCGTACCGCGCTTCCGGCTTCACGCCCGCCATTTCCATCACCGTGGCCATCGGCACGCCGCTCCACGACGCGATCGCCGTCCAGCCTTCGACGCAGTGGTGCTTCACGGTGTAGGAGCGGTGAGGCATCTGGCGCAACACGTCGCGGGTGAGGGCGAGCGGTGTGCGCACCAAGCCGTCGACCACGAGGCACCAGGCCGCCTCTTGCGCCGGCGTGAGCTCCGGAAGGGTGCGGCTGCGGTGATACACCGGGAGCGAGGCCGCCCGCCGCGACTCATCGTACTCCGGTGCCAACCGCGACGGCGAAATCACCTTCTCGCCCCACCAATCGTTGACCCGCGCAAGCCGCGCTAGCGTCGACTCCGCGCGGCGGTTCTCGCAGCCGCTCGCCACCAGGAGCGCTGCCGGCGTCACCAACGACAGCCGGAAGAAGTCGCGGCGATCCAGTGTGCCGCGCATCGGTGTGCGCGCATCGGACTCAGTCATGTTGCGTGTACCTCCCGCGGTAACGTCCGGTGAGTATCGCGCGCAGCGATGCCGGATCGGCCACGAACACCATCACGACATGCACGACCAGAAACGCGAGGAAGAGCCAGACCGCGACGAAGTGCCAATACCGCGTCCACTCGAATCCGCCGAACGCCGCGGTGAGCCACGCGAGCTGCACCGGCTTGTACAAGGCGAATCCGCTTGCCACCGCGATTACGCCGAGCAGCACGATGAACGTGTAGGCGCCTTTCTGGAGCGCGTTGTGCTTGCCCTGCGGCGGATGCTCGCGTCGCAAGCGGAGGTAGTAGAGCTGCATCGCCCACGCCGCCGGCACGTCGGCAGGCCGAAAGAGCAGCGCGCGCCATTCGCCGGACAACGCGAGGTACGCGAGATACAAGAGCCCCGAGACGACGAACGGCCAGGCGAGCGTGAAGTGCCATTCCAAGCCGCCCGCCAGCCATCCCCCGAGGCGAAACCACGCCGGCACGCGTTCGCCATCCAGCGGATTGGGGACGGGGAACGTCGCGCCACGCGGTCCGAAGTGCGGATACGCCCCGTAGACCTGTAGGCCGCTGCCGATCATGCCGGCGAGCAGCACGGCGTTGGCCCAATGCGTCACGCGCACGAGGAGATGATGGCGCGTCACCTCGTCGCTTGGCTTCGGGGTCGCGGGCGTGGGGACTTCACATGTCGCGGGCATCGGCGCCGGCGGGAGGTCCGCCGTCGGTGTAGGTCCGCCCGCGTCAGGCGTGTGGGACAGACAGGCCTCCTCCCGGCGCAGGCGGTCTCCACCCCCGTGATGGAGCCGCGGCGCACCTCTCGGAATGCACGCAGGTCCGCGAGGGTTCCGCGCACCGAACGGCGCATTGTGTCGCTGCCGCGGCCGCCCTATGGTTCTCGGCATGTCCGACGCCACCCTCATCCGCGAGATCTATCGCGGGCGCGTCGTGCACCTCTTCGTGCACGACGTGCAACTGCCCAACGGATTCCGCACCGAGCTGGAAGTCATCCGGCACCCCGGCGCATCGGCCGTGGTGCCCTTCGTGAGCGAGACCGACATCTTGCTCGTGCGCCAGTATCGCCATGCGGTCGACGGCTACCTCTACGAACTCCCCGCCGGGAAACTCGACGACGGCGAACCCCCGGAGACATGCGCCGCGCGGGAACTCGAGGAGGAGACCGGGCACCGTGCCGGCGCCCTCCAGAAACTGGGGGCGATCCTCACCACGCCCGGCTTCACGGATGAGGTGATCCACCTCTTCGTCGCCACCGACCTGACGCCGACCCAATCGCATCTCGAGGCCGACGAAGTCCTGAGCGTGGTGCGCCTGCCGTTCCGCGAAGCGCTCGCCATGGTGGAGGACGGCCGCATCACCGACGGCAAGACGGTCAGCGGCCTGCTGATGGCGGCCCGAACGCGCGAGGTGCGGTAGCTACTTCGCGGTGTCGCGTGACTCCTCGGGTGCCTCGGAGGCTGAAGCCGGTGCGGGTGCTGCTGCCTGCGTCGCCGCGAGTCGTGCGGCGGACCAGGCGCCTCCTGGTGCCCGCGCCGGCGGTTTGGCGGCGGCCGCGCCCTCTCCGCGCTCGACACCATGCAGGACGATCTCGAGACCGGTGCGCAGCAAGCGATCGATCCGCAGCGGCATGCCCAGCGCGAACGACATCTGGACCCCGTCGGTCAGTGCCTTCAGCAACTCCGCCGTAGCCTCGACATCGATCTCCCGCACATCGCCCTGTTGCACGCCTTGACGGAGCAAGTTCGACATCTCGTGGATGTAGCTCCGGTGCAGTTGTTGGAGTTGCTCGCGCATCTCCTGATCGCGCAGCGCCATGTCGCCCATGACGACCATGAAGCGCGCATGATCCGCGTTGGTGGCGAACAGCTGGAAGAAATAGCGGGCGAGGGCCCGCAGCTTGACCGGCAAGAGATCTTGCGAAGCGACGATCTCTCGCAGCGCTCCCATCGACCGCTCGTAGTCCTCGACCACCAACGCATGGAAGATCTCGCGCTTGGAGCGGAAGTGGAAGTAGACGCCTCCCTTGGACATGCCGGCGCGCCGCGCGATGTCCTCGACGCGCGTCTGATAGTAGCCGTCCTGCAAGAAGCACGAGCGCGCAGCAATCAGGATCTGGTGCACGCGCACGTCGTGCGGCAACTTGCGGGGCATAGCGGCGAGGTCCTCCCGGGAAACGGCAAAGAGCGCCAAGAAGCGCCGCTGCCGAGTATCCGCGGAACGCCGATAGCCGGCAAGCGCCGGACGCGCGCAGCCGGGGCCGCGTGACGCCCCGCACGCAGAGGCCATCGCATGGTGCGACGCATCTGCGTGCGGGGTCCGCGCCTGTCGGGCTCGTCAGAGTGGCAGGCGCGGATGTCGCACTACGGACGGAAGCGCAGGATGAAGCCCCAGGCCAGCAGCGTCGCGAACGACTCGGCGACATGCTGACCGAGCACCTTGAGCACCGGTGGCCGCAGCATGCGCCACTCCACCGGCGCCGCCCGCGCCGGACCTCCGGCACACAACCAGAGGGCCACCCCCATCCCCAGCACGTGACGCCGCGCACGGCTCACGAGCATCACCACTCCTCCCCTCGGTTGTCCGCGACATGTGCGGCGCCTCGCGTGGACGCCGGGCGCCGCACACGAGTCCCCGCTAGTGCCCGATGCTCACCAGCCAGTCCGCCAGCACGACGAACAGTTGTCCGATGGAGCGCAGGATCTTGCTGAACAGCCAGGTGGGCGCCACCTGGTGCGTGGTGCCGCGTGCCGCCGCGTGAGCGGTGCCGGCGGCCGACGCCGCCACGAGGGCGACGACGGCCGCTGTGACGAGCGATCGGCGATGCGTCCACGGCCGGCGGACACGCGCCACTACGCCGCGCGCGAGCCGCCGCCAGAGCGAAAGCGGTTGCATGAATTCCTCCTCTGTCGAGTGTGTCGTGAATGGGGCGTGCTGCTGCGGGACTGCTAGATCTGCGGTGGAATGGGGAAGCGGAGGTTGTCGTCCCACGGAAGAAACCAGACGATCATCAACGCGAGCGCCAGCTTCTTGAGGAACTTCCCCAGAAACCAGGACGGTTGAGCGTGACCGCCCACCGCCTGGGTGGCAGCCGGCGCGGAGACGCCTCCCGCCGAAAAGCCCGGCGCCGACGAATGTCCGGGCGCCGCGTGCGCGGCATCCCCCGGTGCGAACGCGGGCGCCACGACGACGAACAACATCGCCAAGAGCACCACCGGCATGAACCGGCGGACTACCCCACGTGACATGAACCCTCCCTTACCAGTGCGAAGCGATGACCGACGCTGCGGTGGACGTGCGCGAGCCGTCCTCGCGCTGCCCGCGTGTGCAGCAGGGGGCGTGCCATGGACCGCGCAGGCCCCGGGATGATCTCGAAAACGCCAGGGAAGGGAACTCCGGACCGCTCGCTGCGCGGTCTCGCCTGCGAACTCAGTGCGCGGCTAGCCGCGACGCAGGGTTTCCGCCAACACCTCGGCGACGATCGCCGCCAAACGCGCATCTTCGCTCACCGCGTCGCGCGTGCCGCCACACGCCCCATCGCTGCACGCCGCGCGGCCACAGGTATCGCCCGCCGCGTGCCGCACCGCGACCGTCGGCGGTTCGGGGCAATGCGTGCAGACGTCGCAGGGGAACACCGGCGTCGTCACGCCCGCCGCCCGCCGCTGGTCGAGCAGCGCGCGCACCTGGGATTCATTCAACACGTTCACCGGGCCGAGCGCCCGCGCGTGGTGCAGCACGACCGCCGCGTGCTCCAGCATCTCCATGAGGTCGAACGCGGCGAAGACGTCGGCGCCGAGACAGACCGCGCCGTGACTGGCCAACAAGAACGCATTGCCGTGCGGATACAACTCCGCGAGGCCGTGCGGCACCGCATCGGTGCCCGGCGTGCCGTAGGCGGCGATCGGCACCGCGCCGAGCGTCACCACGACCTCCGGCATCACGCACTGCGCGAGCGGAATGCCGGCCACCGCGAACGCCGTCGCCACCGGCGGATGCGCGTGCACCACGGCCCCGATGTCGGACCGCAACTCGTACGCCTTCAAGTGCATCGCGATCTCGGACGACACGCGGCGGGCGCCCGGGTCGAGCGAACGCCCCTGCATGTCGATGCGCACCACGTGCTCCGGCGTGAGGTAGCCCTTGTGCACGCCGGTAGCGGTGGCCATTACCTCGCCGGGTCCGAGCCGCAGGGAGATGTTGCCCTCCGCCGCGCACACCAAGCCGCGAGCGTAGAGGCGCCGCCCGACTTCAATGATGGCGCTGCGTGCGTCGTCGTGCGTCACGCGACATCTCCTCGCCAGGGTTCCTGCGCCGCGAGCGTCGCGGCGGGCAATGTCTCGGCCAAATCGCCGGCGCTGAGGCCCAGCACGCCCGTCCGTTCGACCGCGAGATCGCCGGCCATGCCGTGCAGCCACGCGGCGCACGCCGCTGCCTCGAATGCCGGCACGCGCTGCCCCAGCAGCGCGACCACCGCGCCGGTCAGGACATCGCCCGCGCCGCCGGTCGCCATGCCGGGATTGCCGGTCGTCGACACCCACGCGTGTCCGTCCGGCGCGGCGATGACGGTGGGCGTGCCCTTGAGCAGCACCACCGCGCCGCTCGCCTGTGCCACGCGTCCCGGCAGGTCGAAGCGCGCCGGGTCGACGGCGGCGGCGTCGACGCCGCTCAGCACGTGCATCTCGCCGGCGTGCGGCGTCAGCACCAGATCGCGTCCGTGCCTGCCGGTCGGACGTGTGTGCACCGCGTCGGCCGCGCAGGTGCCGCCGCATTCCGCCGCGAGCGCGTGCAAACCGTCGGCGTCGAGCACCACCGGCGCCTCGAGCGCCGCCAACAGCTCGCGCACCAGATGCAGCGACGACGGATCGCGCCCGAGCCCCGGCCCGATCGCCACCGCGTCGGCGCGTGCCACCGCGGTGAGGATCTCCTCCAGCGCGTCGGTGTGCAGCGCGCCGTCCGGCGTCTCCGCCACGCCGCGCGTCATCGGCTCGGCCGCCAGCGCCGCCACCACCGCCTGCTGCGAGCGCGGCACGAGGACCGTCACCAGCCCGGCGCCCATGCGCACCGCCGCCCGCGCCGCCAGTGCCACCGCGCCGGTCATGCCGCGCGCGCCCCCGATGATCGCCACGCGTCCGGCATCGCCCTTGTGTGCGGTCGGCGGGCGCACCGGGAGCAGCGCGCGCACCGTATCGGCGTCGAGCACACGCGGCAGCGGTTCCGGCGCGATCGCGCGCACCGCCTGCTCGGGGATGCCGATGTCGATCTCCTCCACCACGCCGGCGTACGAGCGCGCCGGGAAGCGCACCAGGCCGCGCTTGCCGAGGCCGAGCGTTGCGGTGTACGTCGCGGGCACCGCGTCGCCGGGGACGTCGCCGGTGTCGGCGTCGATGCCGGTGGGGATGTCCACCGCGACGATGCGCCCGCCATTTCCGGCGGCGCGCTCCAACGCCTGCACCGCGCGCTGCGTCCAGCCGCGCGGCGCGCCCGACGAGCCGGTGCCGAGCAGCGCGTCGACGTAGACATCCGAGCCGTCGAACGCCTCCAGCGCGGCGAACGCCGCGTCACCCACCAGCACGGTGCCGCCGCACGCCAGCAACGCGTCGAGATTCGCCGCCGCGTCCGCCGACATCGCCTCGCGCGGCTCCCACACCAACGCCCGCACGTCGACGCCGGCTTCGTGCAGCGCCCGCGCGATCACCAAACCGTCGCCACCGTTGTTGCCGCGGCCGCACGCCACCAGCACCCGCAGGCCGTCGAACGGTCCGAGCCGCCGCTCCATCATCGCCACCACGCCGCGGCCCGCGTTCTCCATCAGCGTGCGCGACGGGATGCCGCAGTGGTAGATCGCGTATTCGTCGATGCGGCGCATCAGTGCCGCGGTGGCTAGGCGCATGGCATCACCCGAGGGGGAAGGCACCCTCGTCGTCGCCTGGTTGGGGCAGGCAGAACACCACGAAGGCGATCGCGTCGACGCGATCGTGACTCAACGAGACGAAGAATGTATGCGGACCGATGCGCGCCGCCAGCGCGTCCGTCAGCCGCAGCGACGGCCGCCCGCGCTCCATCGTCACCTCGACGTCGACCCAGCGCGGCGCCGGATCCAGCCGGACGCTCTTGGCAAACGCTTCCTTCGCGGCCCAGCGCACCGCCAGGCTCGCCGCCTCGCCGCGGCCGCGCGCCCGGCAGTACGCCTGCTCGGCCGGCGTGAAGATGCGGTCGCGAAAGTGGTCGCCGAACTCATCGAGTGCCTGCTGGATGCGCGGGATCTCGATGGTGTCGACGCCGACGCCGCGCACGATCACGACGGCACCGCCGCGCGGTTGATCTCGTCGACGATGCGCACGACGTCGAGCACGTCTGTGGCGTCCCAGTCCGCGCCGCTGACGCCGGTGCCGAAGGTATCACCGTAGCGCGCGAAGATCGTCCGCATGCCGATCGCCTTGGCGCCGACCATGTCGCGCTCGGCCCAGTCGCCGACCATGAGCGCCTCGCCGGCCTCCACGCCCAACAACTCCAGCGCGCGGCGAAACGGCGCCGGATGCGGCTTGCGCTCGTGCGTGTCGTCGTAGGTGACGACGTGATCGAAGTAGTTCGACAGTGTCAGTTGCGCCAGGCGGAGCCACGCCTGCAGCCGCGGCGCGTCGCTCACCACCGCCAGCCCGAGCCCGCGCTTCTTGAGCTCCAGCAGCGTCATCTGGACGTGCGGATAGAGGACGAGCGCGGCATCCCGGGCCGCGCGGTAAGCGACGATCCCCGCCGCCAGCACCCTGAAGTCGACCGCCCCCAACTCCTCGCGCAGGAACGCGTCGAACACCTGCTGATACTCGATGCCCTCGCGCTTGTAGATGTCGTTGATCCGCTGCTTGGCGACATCGGCGGGCAACGCAAGGCCCGCGTCGATCATGCCCGCCACCGCGGCATCGATCGAGCGGTCCTTCATCTTCATGAAATCGGTGAGCGTGTTATCGAGGTCGAATACGACGGCGCGGATCATCGACGAACTCCCTTGGCACGTGCCCGTGCGCGGCGGCCGGCGCCCGGGCGCCGTGCGGCGACGGCCGGGCGTATCAGGGCCGGGAGGCGGCTACTTGGCGCGCATCTCCTTGCCGAGCGAGATTTCGCCGTTGTCGATGCGAATGTGGAAGCCGCAGCTCGGGTTGGTGCACACCCACGCTTTGTAGGTGATCGGCGCCCCGTCACGGCCGTAGTCGGACAACGGGATCAACACGCCATCGCGGCACTTACGGCAGGCCGGCCATTCCTTCTCCATACGTCCCCCTCCCATCCAGGCAGCAGCGCCGGCCGCGCAGGATGCGCGGGGTGCCTCCGCATGCCGGTCGAGCGAGTGTGCGCGGGGGGCAGGGGAGTGTCAAGCGGCGGAACACGTTGCGCGGTCGGCGCCCGCGCCGGCGGCGCCCCCCGCTCCCCCCTTTGGCTCCCCCGCATACCCCCCATCGGCCCATAGTGCGCCCTAGGTCGCACCCGATACCTTCCCAGTCTTGCTTTCGAGTGCCCCGCCGTCTGCGGCCGAGCGGGGGCGTTTCCACGCGTAGTGGTGGGAGTCAGAATGAACTCACAGCTCGATTCATTCTCATACGACGACGACATCGTCCGGAAATTCCTGACGGCGAGCTTCGTCTGGGGGCTGGTGGGCATGCTGGTTGGCTTGCTCATCGCCCTGCAGCTCGGGGTGCCTTCGTTGAACTTGGCGCCCTGGCTGTCCTTCGGCCGGCTCCGCCCGCTGCACACGAACGCCGTGATCTTCGCGTTCGCGGGCAACGCGTTCTTCTGCGGCGCCTACTACTCGAGTCAGCGCCTCCTCAAGACGCGCATGTTCAGCGACGCGCTGAGCCGCGTGCACTTCTGGGGCTGGCAGCTGATCATCGTCAGCGCCGCGCTCACCCTGCCATTCGGCTTCACGCAGGCGAAGGAATACGCGGAGTTGGAGTGGCCGATCGACATCGCCATCGCGGTGGTGTGGGTGGTGTTCGCGATCAACCTGTTCGGGACGATCGCCAAGCGCCGTGAGCGGCACCTCTACGTGGCGATCTGGTTCTACATCGCCTCCATCGTGACGGTGGCGATCCTCCACATCTTCAACAACCTGTCGTTCCCGGCCGGGCCGCTCAAGAGCTACTCGATCTACGCCGGCGCGCAAGACGCCTTCATGCAGTGGTGGTATGGGCACAACGCGGTGGCCTTCTTCCTCACCACGCCCTTCCTCGGGATGATGTACTACTTCCTTCCCAAGGCGGCCGAACGCCCCGTCTTCAGCTATCGCCTGTCCATCCTCCACTTCTGGACGCTGGTCTTCATGTACATCTGGGCCGGCCCGCACCACCTCCACTACACCGCGCTGCCGGAGTGGGCGTCGACGCTCGGCATGATCTTCAGCGTGATGCTGTGGATGCCGTCGTGGGGCGGCATGATCAACGGTCTGTTCACGCTGCGCGGCGCGTGGCACAAGGTGGTCGAGGATCCGGTCCTCAAGTTCTTCGTCGTCGCGGTCACCGCGTACGGCATGGCCACCTTCGAAGGGCCGATGCTGTCGATCAAGTCGGTCAACGCGCTGGCCCACTACAGCGACTGGATCATCGCGCACGTGCACACCGGCGCCTTGGGCTGGAACGGCTTCATGATGTTCGGTATGGCGTACTGGCTGGCGCCGCGCCTGTTCCAAACCAAGCTGTTCTCGAAGAAGCTCGCCGAGGTGCACTTCTGGCTGGCGACCTTCGGCATCATCCTCTACGCGACCGCGATCTACTCCGCCGGCCTCACGCAGGGCCTCATGTGGCGTGCCTTCGACGAGACCGGCCGCCTGCAGTACCCGCAGTTCATCGAGACCACGATGAAGCTCATGCCGATGTACTGGATGCGCGCCCTCGGCGGCTCGCTCTACATCATCGGAATGTTGATCTTCGGCTTCAACTTGCTGAAGACCTGGGGGACGCGGCCGGCGAAGTACGAGGTGCCGGTGGTGCAGGCGGCGCCGCTGCGCGGCCCGCTGCCGGCGGACCCGCCGCGCACCGCGCCGGTGGGCGCTCTGAAGGCGTTCTCCGAAGCGCGCTGGCACCGCCGCTGGGAAGGCTTGCCGGTGACCTTCACGGTGTTGACCGTGCTCGCCGTGGTGGTGGCCTCGCTGTTCGAGATCATCCCGACCTTCCTCATCAAGGACAACGTGCCGACCATCGCGTCGGTGAAGCCGTACACGCCGCTCGAACTCATCGGGCGCGACATCTACATCCGCGAGGGCTGCTTCAACTGCCACTCGCAGATGATCCGCCCGCTGCGCTACGAGACCGAACGCTACGGCGAATACAGCAAGCCGGGCGAGTCGGTCTACGACCACCCGTTCCTGTGGGGCTCGCGCCGCATCGGGCCGGACCTCGCGCGGGAAGGCGGCAAATACAACGAGTTGTGGCACGTGCGCCACATGCAGGACCCGCGGTCGATCACGCCGCAGTCGATCATGCCGCCGTATCCGGAGCTGTTGCGCGCGCCGCTCGACTACTCGGTGGTGAGCCGCCGTGTGGGCGTGATGACCAAGCTCGGCGTGCCGTACGACGCCGACACCAAGGCGAACGCCGAAGAGATGGCGCGGGCGCAGGCCAAGGAGGTCTCGGCCATGATCGTCGCCCAGGGCGGTCCGACCGGACTCGAGGACCGCGAAATCCTCGCGATGGTGGCCTACCTGCAGCGCGTCGGCACCGACCTGCACCGTGGCGAGACGCCGGCCCCCGCGGCCGCCGCGCCGAGCACCGCTCCGGCGGTGGCCGCCACGACGGGAGGGAGCAAGTAGATGACGCTCACCGACCTCATGAGTCACGCCGGGCTGTCGGACTACGCGGTGATCGCGCTCGTGTTGTTCTGCGCCGCGTTCGTCGCCATCGTGATTCGGACCTTCGCGCCGGGCAACAAGCGCGAAATGGATGAAGTGGGCCGCCTCCCGCTGGAGGACGCCACGCAGGACACGGCACACGAAGGAGTCAGGCCATGACCCCGCCCTCGAAGCAGGACGAACTGCGCGATCAAGGACACAGTTACGACGGCATCCAGGAATACGACAATCCGATGCCGCGCTGGTGGCTGTACATCTTCTGGGTGAGCCTCGTGTGGGGTTTGCTGTATGCGCTCAACGTCATTCCGGGCCTCGGCAGTGGCAAGGGACGCATCGCCAACTACGATGCCGAAATGGCCGCGGCGCAGGAGAAATACGGGAATCCCGCGGCGGCGGTCCAGGCTCCCACGGTGGACGCCATCCTGGCAGTGGTGCAGGATCCCGCGCAGGTGGAGGCAGGCAAGAAGGTCTTCACCACGCAGTGTGTGGCGTGTCACCGCGCGGATGGCGGGGGCCAGATCGGCCCGAACCTGACCGACGATTACTGGATCCACGGCGGCAAGCCGGATCAGATCTGGTCGACGATCCACAACGGCGTGCTCGACAAGGGCATGCCGGCGTGGGGGCTGTCGCTCAAGCCCGACGACGTGTTGCACGTCGCCGGCTACGTGATCTCGATCCACGGCTCGAACCCGAAGGATCCGAAGGCACCGCAAGGAAACCTCGAAGCGCCGGCGCAGCAGTAACGCGCCGGCCGTTCGACTCCGCGGGCACCGAGGAGACATGGACACCGCACGAACGCCCGAGACACCGCAGCTGCTGGAATCGCCAGAGCGCGTGCTGTCGACTTTGAACCGCGACGGTTCGCGACGCTGGCCTCGCCCCAAACCGGAACACGGGGCGTTCTGGCAACGGCGGCGTCTCGTGGCGTACGTGTTGATGTTCGTCTTCTTCGCGGTGCCGTACGTGAAACTCGGCGGGCATCCCATCTTCCTGATGGACCTGCCGCACCGCGTGTTCTACCTGCTGGGCATGACCTTCCTGCCCACCGACACGCTGCTGTTCATGTTGCTGTTCGTGAGTTCGGTGATCGCCATCTTCTGGGTCACCGCGCTGTTCGGCCGCGTGTGGTGCGGCTGGGCGTGTCCGCAGACGGTGTACACCGAGTTCCTCTTCCGGCCGGTCGAGTATCTCATCGAGCAAGGCTTCCGCGGCTCGCGGGCGATCGACAAGAAGGGTGGCGTGTCGTCGCGGCGCATCGTCAAGTTGATCGTCTACTTCTTCCTGTCGATGTTCCTGGCGCACACGTTCCTGGCGTACTTCGTCGGCGTGGAAACATTGGCGAAGTGGGTGACGCGTTCGCCGGTGCATCACATGACGTCGTTCGTCATCATGGCCGGGATGACGGCGCTGATCTTCTTCGACTTCGCGTACTTCCGCGAACAGACGTGTCTGGTGGCGTGTCCGTACGGGCGCTTGCAGTCGGTGTTGCTCGACCGCAAGTCGATCATCGTCGCCTACGACAAGTCGCGCGGCGAACCGCGGCGCAAGGGCCGCGAGCGCGAGGGCGCCGGCGACTGCGTCGACTGCAACCGCTGCGTGATGACGTGTCCCACCGGCATCGACATCCGCGAAGGGCTGCAGATGGAGTGCATCCACTGCACGCAGTGCATCGACGCGTGCGACGAGGTGATGGAGATCCGCCACCGTCCGAAGGGTCTCATCCGCTACTCGAATCGCGATGCCATCGAAGGCCGCAAGAGCCGCGTGCTGCGGACGCGCGTGGTGCTCTATCCGCTCGCGCTCACGCTGACGCTGTCGCTGTTCGGGTTCAAGCTGGCGACCAAGGCCGACACGGACATCACCGTGCTGCGTGCGACCGGCGCGCCGTACATCGAAGAGCAGGACGGCAGCGTCAACAACCAGATCGTCATCCGCATCACCAACCGCGACGACGACGCGCGGCAGTATCGCATCGAGTTGCAGGACGCGCCGGGCGCCACGCTCATCGCGCCGGTGAATCCGCTGCCGGTGCCGGGCGGCAAGACGGTGTCGACCACCGTGTTCGTGACGCTGCCGCACGAGGGCCTCGAGCGCGGCGAGCAGTTGGTGCACTTCCACATCAGCGACGGTCACCACTTCGCCGAGAGCGAGCCGTACAAACTCGTCGGCCCGGCGCATGGACGCGAGATCAAGACGCGTGGCGAGGATCTCGACGACAATGTGCGGGAACCGGTCGAAGGCGCACCAGAAGGGGAGTCGAAGTAGTGCGAGCCGAGAAGATCTGGCCGTGGGCGATCGGCGGCGTGCTGGCGCTCACCGTGGCGCTCAACATCTTCGTCATCCACCTGGCCGATGAGGACAACGCCGCGGTGGTCGAGCCGGACTACTACCACAAAGCGGTGATGTGGGATTCGACGCGCGCGGTGGCGGATCGCAGCGCGGCGCTCGGCTGGACGGTGACGCACACCGCGAGCGCGGTGGGCACCGATGGCGCGGCGCAGGTCACCGTGCACGCGGTGGACCGTGACGGCCGCGCGGTGGCGGGCGCGCGCGGCCACATCACGGCGATCTCGAACCTCGAGGCCGCGCGGCCGGTGGCGGCGGCCTTCGTCGCAGGCGCCGCGCCGGGCGACTACGTGGCGACGCTGCCGCTGCATCACGGCGGCCTGTGGGAGTTCCGCGTCGACCTCACCAGCGGGCGCGACTACTTCGTGACCTCGCTGCGCGCCGACGTCGGCGGACCGGCGCCGCGCCGCGCCGATGGCGGGCACGACCCCGCGGCGCGCCGGAGCCACCGCTCGTGAACGCGCTCTTGCTGTCGGTCATCACCACCGCGCTGCTCGGCAGCATGCACTGCGCCGGCATGTGCGGCGGCTTCGTGTGTTTCTACGCCGGCCAGGAGTCGACGCGCTCGCAGTGGCCGGCGCACCTCGCGTACAACCTCGGACGCTGGATCTCGTACGTCACGCTCGGCGCGCTCGCCGGACTGCTCGGCTCGCGGCTCGACATGATGGGCGCGGCGGCCGGAGTGAGTCGCGGCGCCGCGGTGGTGGTCGGCGCGTTGATGGTGGTGTGGGGCGCGGCCGGCATCGCGCGCGCGCTCGGCGCGCGGTGGGCGACGCCGCGCACGCCGTCGTGGGCAAGCGGCGCGGTGTCGGCGGTGCTCAAGCGGGTCGCCGCGCAGCCGCCGGTGGTGCGCGCGCTGACGCTCGGTCTGCTCACCACGCTTCTGCCGTGCGGCTTCCTGTGGGCGTACGTGGCGATCGCCGCCGGCACCGCGATGCCGTTGCGCGGCGCGCTGGTGATGACCGCGTTCTGGGCGAGCACGCTGCCGGTGATGCTGGCGCTCGGTGTCGCCGCGCGCTCGGCGCTCGGACCGTTGCGCCAGCGTTTGCCGCTCGCCACCGCGAGCGTGCTGGTGGTGCTCGGCCTGTTGACGATGGCCGGCAAGTTCCGTCCGGCAGGCGAGCGCGCCTGCCCGATGTGCGACCCCGCGCCCAAGCCGGCTGCCGCGCTCACGATTCCCCGAGCGCCGCGCGCGTGACGACGATCGCCGCCACCGCCGGAGGCGTCGCCGCCCCGGCCGAGGCCACGTCGTGCTCGCACTGCGGCCTCGTGGTGCCGCCCGGCCTCGTCGAACCGCAGGCCGCGACGCAATTCTGCTGCACCGGCTGCCGCACCGCCTACGCGATCATCCACGAGAACGGCCTCGAGAAATACTATCGCCTGCCGCAGAAGCGCGAAGCACCGGTCACCGTCAGCGGCAAGCAGTTCGAGGAGTTCGACCATCCAGCGTTCCGCGAGTTGTACGTCACGCCGACGCGTGACGGCCGCCTGTCGCAGACCTCGCTCTACCTCGAAGGCATCCACTGCGCCTCGTGCGTCTGGTTGGTCGAACGCGTGCCGATGGTGATTCCCGGTGTCTCGATGGCGGAACTCGACGTCGGCCGTTCGCTGGTGCGCTTGCAGTGGGACGACGCGGTGACGCAGCTCTCCGACATCGCGCGCTTCCTCGATTCGCTCGGTTACCGCGCGCGGCCGTACCGCGGCCTCGGCGCCGAGGCGCTGCGCCGCGCCGAGGACCGCGCCATGTTGACGCGTATCGGCATCGCCGGCGCGATCGGCGTCAACACGATGCTGCTGGCGATCGCGCTGTACAGCGGTTGGCTCAATGGCATGGATCCGCGCTACGAGCGGTTCTTCCGCTGGATTTCGTTGCTGCTGGTGACGCCGTCGATGCTGTTCCCCGGCCGCGTGTTCTTCCGCGGCGCGTGGACGGCGTTGCGCGCGCGCACGCTGCACATGGACGTGCCGATCGCCATCGCGCTCGGCGCCGGCTTCGCGCGCGGCGCCTACAACACCGTCGTCGATCGCGGGCCGGTGTACTTCGACGGGCTCGGCATCCTCATCTTCCTGCTGCTGGTGGGCCGCTTCCTGCAGCAGCGCGCGCACCGCAGCGCGACCGATTCGGCGGAGCTGCTGCACTCGCTGTCACCGTCCACCGCGCGGCTTGCCGAGGGCGAGACGACGCAGGAAGTCCCCGCCGAAGCGCTGCTGCCCGGCATGGTCATCGAGGTGCGTCCGGGCGAAACCGTGGCCGCGGACGGCGTCGTCGCGCGCGGCACGTCGACCCTCGATCTCTCGCTGCTCACCGGCGAGACGCGACCCGTGCGGGTGGCCGAGGGCGAAACCGTCTACGCCGGCACCGTGAATCAATCGGCGACGCTGCGCGTGAAGGTGACACAGGCCGGCGAATCCTCGCGCGTCGGCCGCATCCTCGGCGAAGTCGAAGCCGCCGCCCGCCGCCGCGCGCCCGCCGTGCTGCTCGCCGACCGCATCGCCGCGATCTTCGTCGGCGTGATTTTGGTGCTGGCGGCGGTGACGTACGTCGTGTGGTTGCGGCGCAACCCCGCCGAGGCCGCCGACAACGCGATCGCGCTGCTCATCGTGACCTGTCCGTGCGCGCTGGCGCTCGCGACGCCGCTGGCGATCACCATGACCATCGGCCGCGCGGCGCGGCAGGGCATCCTGGTGAAGGGCGGCGCGACGCTGGAGTTGCTGGCGCGGCCCGGCGTGCTCTATCTCGACAAGACCGGGACGCTCACCGAAGGCCAGACGACGCTCGCCGCGTTCGACGGGCCGGAGTGGGTGAAGCCGCTGGTGCTGGCGCTGGAGGCGCACTCGCCGCATCCGGTGGCGGCCGGATTCCGCGCCGCATGGGGCGAAGTCACGGCAGGCGAGGCGACCTCGGTGACGCATGCCAACGGCGGCATCGAGGGCGATGTCGACGGGCGTCGTGTGGTGGTCGGCAAGCCGGCGTTCGTCGCCGCGCGCGCCGGCGACGCGGCGCTCGCGGCGGCCGCGACGGACGACGGACTCACGCCGGTCGTCGTCGCCGTGGACGGCACGGTGATCGCGCGCGCCGGCTTCGGCGACCGCGTGCGCCCGGAAGCGCGCGTCGCGCTCGACCGCTTGCGCGCGCGCGGCTGGGCGTTGCGCATCCTCTCGGGCGATGATCCGCGCGTCGTCGCGCAGGTCGGCGCGCAGCTCGGGGTGCCCGAAGCGGACTGCGAAGGCGGCGCCTCGCCGGAGCGCAAGCTCGCGGTGGTGGAAGCCGCGGCCGCGAGCGGCGACCGCGTCGTCATGGTCGGCGATGGCATCAACGACGCCGCCGCCATCGCGTGCGCCACCGTCGGCGTCGGCGTGCGCGGCGGCGCCGAAGCGTGTCTGGCCGCCGCCGATGTCTTCCTCGCGCGGCCCGGCCTCGCGCCATTGGTGGACCTGCTCGAAGGCGCCCCACGCACCCTGCGTGTGATTCGCCGCAATCTCGCGTTCTCGCTCATGTACAACGCCGTCGGTGTCGCGCTCGCGGTCACCGGCGTGCTGAATCCGCTCATCGCCGCGATCCTGATGCCGTTGTCGTCGATCACCGTGATTTCGTCGTCGTGGCTGGCGCGGCCGTTTCGCGAAGACGTTTCCGCGTAGTCCCGCGGCGCGTGCGGCGCGAGTTCCTCGACCTGTCCGCCTTTCGCAGCCCTGGCGCGCTGCGGCCCGGGTGTCACCGTCACGCAGGCGACCCCCGCGAGGTGACAGATGGCGACCAGGTGCAAAGTCTCGGGTGCGATCGCCTGCGCGGTCGCGCTCGCGTGGAGCGCGCCGGCTGCGCCCGCGGCTCCGCAGTGGTTCGTGCAGTACGCCGCCTACGGCGTGCCGCTGAGCGCCGTCCCGGCCGAGTTGTCCACCGCGATGCGCGCCGAAGGCTACGACGAGGTCGAGCCGTGCTGGCTCTTCTGCCCCGGCGCCCAGACACCGCACACGGTGGAACGCCGCGCCCAGGGCGCATTCGTGGCGTTTCTGCCGGCGCACCGGCCTGGCGGCGCCGCGCTGTGGCTGCACACCGCGCTGGGCACCACCACCGGCTACGATGGTTCGGCCACGCTGCGCCTGCGCACCGCCGCCGACGTGTGGGGCGCGCTCGGCGTGCGGCGCGTCGATGCCTGGCGAGGCGCGTGGATCGGCGGCGGCGTTGCCGCGGTGCGGGTGCGCGTGTGGGACGAATACGCCGCGCCGGTGGTTCTGCTCGATGTCTGGAAGCCCGGCCTGGTGCTCGCGGCGGGCGGCGAGCAGCGGCTCGTGTGGTCGCTGCTGACCACGGTGAACGCCCAGTTGGTCGTTGCTGGCGGCAGCGAACTGCCCGCGCTCACACGCGGCGTGGATGCGCCGCGGCAGATGTTACCGCCAACGCGCCTCCATTTCGTCCACGCGGTGCTGGCCGCGGGGCTCGGGATGCGGTGGTGAACGCCGCGCCACGGTGGCGTATACTGCGTGCGGCGTGTCACAGGCGCCCGCGCCGCGCCGCCGTAACCTGCTGCCCGAGGAGCATCCCGTGAGTGCCATCTTCCTGGTTCTGCCCCTCGCCATCCTGGTCATCGCCGTCGCCGTCGGCGCGTACGTGTGGGCCGCCAAGCACGGCCAGTTCGACGACATGAAGACGCCGGCCATTCGGATGTTGCACGAGGACGACGAGAAGTAGCCGGCTGGCGCTGCCCGCCTGCCAGAGCGCCCCAGCGTTGACGTGGCACCGCGCACCACCGGATAATCTCGGGTAGTACACGCCCACGCGGCCGGCGCCCCGGGCCGCATTCCGCTCCTCTGCCGAACGTCCAAGTCAACCCATCCTCCGGAGTGCCCATGCGCGTGTCCACTTCTCGTGCGCCGTTTCTCCGCGGCCTCTCGTGGTGGCGGGGGCGGGTGACGTGAACGGCGACGGCTACGCCGACGTCATCGTCGGGGCCAAGGGGAATGACGCCGGTGGATCCGACGCGGGCCGCGCGTACGTCTTCTTCGGCGGCCCGGGTGCCGACGCGGTGGCGGATTGGACGCTGACCGGTCTCGCTACTGGCGACAACTTCGGGTGGTCGGTCGCAGGCGCGGGTGACGTCAACGGGGATGGTTACGCCGATGTGATCGTGGGTGCGCCCTTGAACGATTCCCCCGTCTCGAACGCCGGACGCGCTTCCGTGTACTTCGGCGGCCCGACGCGGGATGGCAACGCGGATCTCTCGATCACCGGCAGCGCCGTGTCCGACTGGGTCGGGTTTTCAGTGGCGGGGGCGGGCGACGTCAATCGCGATGGGTTCGCCGATGTGATCGTCGGCGCGCCGAAGAACGATGCCGCCGGTGCGGATGCCGGCCGTGCGCTCGTGCTCTTCGGCAGCCGCGTGCCGGACGTGACGCCGGACCTGATCGTGAACGGCGCAGCGGCCGGCGATCAGTTAGGCACCGCCGTCGCCTCGGCCGGCGATGTGAATGGCGACGGCTACGCGGATGTGATCGTGGGTGCGCCGTACAACGATGTCGCGGGCGCCGACGCGGGACAAAGCTACGTGTTCTACGGCAGCCCGGCGCCCGATGCGGTTGCGGATCTCAACCTGACCGGAAACGCGGCGGGCGATAACTCGGGCACCGCCGTGGCCTCCGCCGGCGATGTGAATGGCGACAGCTTCGCCGACGTCGTCGTCGGTGCGCCGTACAGCGACGCCGGCGCGGTCGACGCCGGACGCACCTCCGTGTTCTTCGGCGGAGCGAGCGCGGATGCGACGGCCGATCTCGTCTTCGCCGGAGCGCTCTACGACAACTTCGGGATCGCGGTCGCCTCCGCGGGAGATGTCAACGGCGACGGACGCGCCGACATCGTCATCGGTTCGGCCCAGAGCTCCGCCACGGGCGATTACGGCGGACGCGTCTACGTGTACTCGGCCTATCCGTTCGAGGTGCTCTCGCCCAACGGCGGCGAGCAGTGGGTGGCAGGACGCTCCGCCACCGTGCGCTGGCGCGGTCACGATGCCGCCGACGTGGCGGTCTCGCCCGATGGCGGCGCGACGTGGAACACGGTCGCCGCCGGCGTTGGCGGCGCGGAGGACAACACGATCCAGGTCGTCGCACCGGGGACGCTGACGACCACGGCGCTCGTGCGCGTGACGTACACCGGGAACACGGCGAAGCGGTCGACATCGGATGCGAGCCGTGGCGCATTCGCCATCGTCGCGCCGACGCGCGCACCCGCCGTCACGACCTCACTCGCGCAGACGACGACAGGCGCCGTGGGCGACAATCTCGGCTACGCGGTGGCTTCGGCCGGTGACGTCAACGGCGATGGCTACGCCGACGTGATGATCGGCGCGCCGAGGAACGACGCCGTCGATGCCGACGCCGGCCGCGCCTACGTGTACTTCGGGGGTCCCGCCAGTGACACCCTCGCCGATCTCGTTTTGAGCGGCGCCTCGGCGGGAGACTACTTCGGCGCCGCCGCCGCGTCGGCGGGCGACGTCAACGGCGACGGCTACGACGATGTCATCGTCGGCGCGCCGAACAACGACACCGCGGCGCCCAACGCCGGGCGTGCCTACGTGTACTTCGGCGGGCTGACCCCGGATCCCATCGCGGACATGATCGTGACCGGCGTGGGATCGGGCGATCTCTTCGGCACCGCGGTTGCGTCGGCGGGCGACGTCAACGGCGATGGCTACGACGACGTGCTGGTGGGCGCGCTGCTGAATGATGCCGGCGGTGCCGACGCCGGCCGTGCATATCTGTATTTCGGCGGCCGCACCGTGGACACCACCGCGGATCTGCTCGTCACCGGCGTGACGGGCGAGGTGCTCGGGTGCGCGGTGTCCTCCGCCGGCGACGTCAATGGCGACGGCTTCGCCGACATGCTCATTGGCGCGTACGGCAGCATGATCGGCAACCTGCCCGCCGGCCGCGCCTACGTGTACTTCGGCGGGGCGACACCCAACGCCGTCGCCGATCTCACCCTGACGGGCAGCAGCCTGGATACGTACTTCGGAACCTCGGTGGCCTCCGCTGGCGATGTCGACGGCGATGGATTCGACGACATGATCGTCGGCGCGCTCGGCCCCGGTCTGGCTGGAACCGGCCGCGCGTACGTCTTCCTCGGCGGACCGGGCGCAGATGCGCGCGCCGACCTGACACTCGACGCGGCGGCCGCGGCTGACCTCTTTGGCAACAGCGTGGCGTCCGCCGGCGACGTGAACGCCGATGGATTCGCCGACGTGATCGTCGGCGCGCCGGGCAACGACGCGGGTGGGGCCGAAGCGGGTCGCGCCTATGTCTACTACGGCGGTCGCGGCGCGGACGCGCAACCGGACATCGTCCTGACCGGCGCCGCCGCCTTCGATAGCTATGGCTGGTCGGTGGCCTCGGCGGGCGATGTCGACGGTGACGGATTCGACGACCTGATAGTCGGCGCCTGGGGCAACAGCGGGGGCGCCGGCCGTGCGTACGTCTATGCCGACGCGCGCTATCACGTCGTCGGTCCGAACGACGGCGAGATCTGGAACGTCGGCGCGGCGCAGACGATCAGGTGGCGCGGGGCAGAGCCGGCGGACCTCTGGCTCTCGACCGACGGCGGAGCGAACTACGCGCCCTTGCTCAGCGACGTCGGCGGCGCGGAGTTCAATTCGGTCCAGGTACTCGTGCCGCACACGCCGACCAAATTCGCCCGCATCAAGGTGACGACGCACGATGCGTCCGTGAAGGGTGCCGATGCCTCCGACTCGCTCTTCACGATCCAGTCGAGCGTTGCGCTGCTCAACTTCGCCGTGACGCTCGGCGACGGTGGCGCGACGCTCACGTGGGGAAGCGAACCCGGCGTCGGCCCGAGCGGCCTCGCCGGCTATCGCGTCTACCGCGCGGCCGACGCCACCGACCTCGGCACGCGGATCGGCCCGGACCTCATCGCCGAGACGCGGTACGTCGATCCGCAGGGCGCACCCGGCACGACGTACCGCCTCACCGCCGTCAACGGCCTGCAGGAGGAACTCGAACTCGGACGCGTGAGCACGGTGCCGGCGGCGCCGCTCGCAGCGTGGCCGCAGCCGTATCGCGGCGGCGCGCTGACGGTGTCGTTCGGCGTCAGCAGCGCGTTCGATGCGGAGGCCGGCGAGGCGACGGTGCAGGTGTTCGACCTTGCCGGCCGCAAGGTGGCGACGCTGGCGCGCGGGAGCTTCGCCCGCGGCTTCCACACCGTGCGATGGGATGGCCGTGACGATCGCGGAGCGGAGGTAGGTAGCGGGCTCTACATCGTGCGCGCGACGAGCGCCGGCGCACGGCACGGGACCCGGCTCGTCGTGGTACGTTGAGGCGCGCAGGTCCTCTGCAACGCACGCCACGCCTGCGATGTCCAGGCGTGGCGTGCATCGTGACATGGTGCAGGGTCGTTGAACGGGGCAGGTGCCCGCGGTCTTACTCGAGCGTCAACACGCGGCGCGTGAGCACCACGGGGCCGATCTCCGCGCGGAGCAGGTAGACGCCGGCCGCGATCTGCTGGTGCGTGTGGAGCCGGTACCGGCCGGCCGCGACTGCCTCATCGAGCAGCGTCGCCACCAGCCGGCCGCGCGCCGAGTAGAGACGGACCGTCGCCCGCTCCGCGCGCGGCACGGCGAGTTCGCACGCGATGCGATCGCCTGCCGTCACGCCGCCGAGCAGCGTGAGGCCCGCGGTCGCCGGCACAGCGCGCGCGTCGTCGCCGACGCCGACCGGCGCCGTGATCGTCACCGTGAACGACACCTGCGCGTGACCGCCGAAGCCGTCGTCCGCGAGGATCGTCACGTTGGGGTACACGCCGAGGACCGGCGACGGCCACGTGAACGTGCCGTTCGCCGACACCGTCGCCCCCGCAGGCAGGTTGGCGCCCGAGCAGGTCACCGCATCGCCGTCCGCATCGGTGACCGTCACGCCGGACACCAACGCCACGCCCACGGTGCCAAACAGATCGTGCGCGCCGGTGATGACGGGCGCCGCGTTGACCAGGACGAACGACGCGCCGATGGTGTGATCGCCGTGCACATTCGAGAACAGGTAGCCCGCGACGGCGCCGATCGACACGTTGTCCACCACGACATCGCCGATCGCGTGGTGCGGGGACGCGGCGATGAGGTAGCCGAGGCTGCCGCCGTCGATGACCGCCGACGCGCCGAGAGGCGAGATCACGCCGCTGCCCGTCGCCGTCGAGGTGATGATCCACGAGCGCGCGATGCCGAACGCGAAATCGCTGAAGTGGCTGATGCCGCCGACCGTGACCGACGTCGGTGTGCGCGCGGTGATCGCGTCGCCGGACCACTGCGGCGCGTCGTACTGTCGCGCCGACAAGGAATCCGCGGTGACGCCCGCATCGAGATCCGCCGGAAGGAAGGTGCAGGTGACCGCGCAAGCACCGAAGACGAACGCGTCCTGCGGCGACAGCGTCCACCAGCGGTTCAGGCCGCGTGAGACGTCGAGGCCGGAGCTGGCAAGCGCGGGGTGATCGCCCGCCGTCATGCGGACGAGCAGGTCCGTGCCGTCGGTCACGCCGCCCAGCGCGAGCGTCACCGGCAAGTAGTCGGTGTCGGTCCCGAGCGGGATCTCGCCGCCCGGCGAGCCTGCGGCGACCGGAATCTGCACCGTGCCGTTCACCCATCCCGACGTCCGCGTGAGCGCGGCGCCGGAGTGGACGCGCAGGGTGTCGGCGCCCGTCGTCACCACACCAGCGGCGAAATCCGCGTGCTGCCAGACATCGACACTGTGCAGAAGGTGCAGCGCGCCCGCGGGGTTGAGCGACGCGAAGTGCAGCGTGCCGAGGTCGTGGTGATCCGGCGCGAAGCCGAGCGACCCGCCGTCGCCGTCGACATCGACCAACACCGCGGAGAGCGTGTCGCCCTGCACGGTGAGCGGCGTGCCGGGGCCGCCGAATCCGGTCGTCGCGTGGCCCAGCGTCAATTCATGGCCGCGGATGTCGAGCACGCTCACGGCGCCGAGCACCGTGAAGGCGGAGGGCGGGGAGAGCAGCGGCGTGCAAGCGAGGTCGCACGCAAGCACGAGTTGGCCGCCGCTCTTGTTCATCTCGAACTCGTCGACGTTCCAGGGCGCGGAGGTGAGGGTTTGCGTGCCCGGACCCGACACGCGCAATTTGGTCATGGCGACGTCGGCGAGCGTCCCGAGATTGGTGAGGTTGCCGCGGAACTCGAAGTGCACAGGCATGATGCCGGAGAGATCGAGTGTGCCGCCGGCGTCGACCGCGATGTCGCCCGTCACGACCATGTCGCGCTGCTGATTGCCGAACAGGAACTCCGACCCTGTCTCGACGTGGAGATCGCCGTCGATTTCGAGCGGCCAGACACCGGCGATGCCGCCCGGCAAGAACTGCGTGCCGCCCCGCACGATGACACCGCGGACGCGGTACGACGGCGATCCCATGCTCCACTCGAGGCCGCGTGTCCGCACGCCGAGACCGTCGTAGATCACCACCGCGTCTTGATCGTCGGCCACGTGCGTGACCACCGAACCGGCGCCCTGCAAGTGCAGCGTGCCGGAGATCAGCGTCGAGTTCGCGCCTTCGGGTCCGAGGTCGGTGGCGGCGGCCAGCAGCACTTCGCACGCCGCGTCGAACTGCGCGTGCGTCGTCGTGAGATTCACGAAGGTCGTGAGCGCGCCGTACACCGCGAAGGTCCCGGGCCCGTTGATTCGCCGGTACCCGGTGGCGAGCGGATTGTCGAACTGCACGATCGCGTTCGCGCCGGTCAGCGACAGCGTGTTGCCATTGAGCCAGAGGGCACCCGCATCGTTCATCGACAGCGCCACTTCGTTGCTGGTCCACAGCTGCAGATTGGTTACGGGGGCGCTGGAGAGAATGACCTGCGACCCCGCCGGCTTGGCCAGCCGCATGCGCACGAAGGACAACGTGCGCGGCAGGTATCCGTCTTCGAGCGTCAGCGTGGAGTTGCGCGCCCCGGCGAACTCGATCCACGCATCGGTGCGCTGCGTCAGCGTCGAGGTGAGATTCGTCTGGCGCCAGTCGCCATGCACGCGCAACGTGGCGAAGTCCTGCACGTCGAGATTCCCGGTGAGCTGCAGATTGCCCAGCATGACGTACAGCGCGCCGGCATCGAGCAGCAAGGAAGCGGGCTCGTCGATCGCGACATTCGCCGGGACGCCGGCGCCCGCCGACGCGTTCGCCAGCCATTCGCCGGTGGGCGTGTGGAGCGCGCCCGACGTGTAGCGCAGTGTGGCGTTGGCGCCGTAGGTCGGCGTGCCGTTGACGCGCGATGCCGTGCTCTTGGCGAGCGTGCCGTCGATGAGCAGGTCGTGGGCGAGCGTCACCGGGGCGGTGTCGTCCACCTGCGCCATCGTGAACACGCCGCTCGCCGGAATGGTGCGCGTGAGGAAGTCGAGATCGACCGTCGCGCCCTCGGCGCAGGTCACGTTCGGCGGCCCGCTGGTGGCAGGCCAGTACAACGTCGCGTCGGTGACCGTGTAGGTGCCGGTGGACGATGGCCGCAACTCGAGGAGGCTGCCCGGGCTGTACGCGACTGACCCCGGCCCGGCGATCGCACCGGTTTCTCCCATCGACAGTGTGCCGTCGACGCTCAGCGCGGTCGACGCGCCGGCGAGCGTCAGCGGGGTGTTGAAGACGCGCAGGGTGCTCGTCGACGCGACGTGGATCGCGCCGCTCAGCGTGACGCCGGCGCCGGCGCCGCGCACGCTGTGTTCGCGATCGCCGGTCCACACCAGGGGTGTCGAGAAATCGAGCCCGCCGGTGCCCGGCGCGATGCTCAGCGCGGTTCCATCGTTGACCAGATCGTCCTGCACCGTCACGCGCTGCGCGCCGCTGCCGGTGTGCGTGAACGAGCAGCCGGCGTCGACGACGAGTTTGTCGAACGTGAAGTCGCCCGATCCGGTGCTGCTCAGGGCGATGCCGTTCTCGACGCGCAGGTCCGCGAAGGTGCGGCCGGACGACGAGAAGCCCGCCGTGGTCCGCCACACCGCGACACTGCCGGTGGCGAAGGTGACCTTCGAGTTCGGCGCGGAGAGCCCGAACGGATTCGCGCCGGCGTTGTGCGTGTAGATCGATCCGCCGTCGAACAGCACGGTGCCCGGCGCGCCGCTCGCGCCGAAGGCATTGCCGGCGAATCCGGTGTTGGTGGTGAACGCGGCGCCGCTGGCGAAGCGGATCGCGCCCGCGTCGGCCGCGAGTAGCCGGTGTGCGCCTCCCGCGACCTCGATCGTGCCGGCGACGGTGGTCGTCGCGCCCGCGGCGAGCGACAGCGAGATCGGGTTCGCCCCGCTCAGCCGGAGCGACGCGCCGGTCTGGACTTGGAGGGCATCGTTGCTCGAGGTCAGGCCGACGGTGACCGGCGCGACGGTGCTCAACGTCACGGTCGCGCCGGTCTGCACCAGCAGCGATCCGATGGTCTCGGACGGCACGTTGGTGAGCGTCGGCGTCGGCGTGGTGTTGGCGTCGATCTGCAGGATGTCGGTGGCCGCGGGCGCGTTGCGCGGCGGCGACCAGTTGGCGGGATTCGTCCACGCCCCCGGCGCGGCGGCGTTCCAGCGATAGAGTTGCGCGGCGTGAGCGGGCAGCGCGGCGCTGCACGCGACGAGCACGACGAGACTGCGGCGAATCCAGTGACGGATGGACGGCATGGCGGACCTCCGGATCGCCCTGCACATCCGGGGGCGCCCGGCGGGCGCCGGTCTGTCGGAGGTGCGAGCGGGGTGAAGGGCCCGGCGGCGCGATGCGCGGGGAGCGCCGCCGCCGGATGTCTGCCGTCTTGTCGGAGATCCGCGCCCGGCGTTTCACTGGCGCGGCGAAAAATCTAGGGGGCGATGACGAATGCGGTGCGGTAGAGCGTCGTGCCGGTGGCGGTGGTGACGTGGAGTTCGTACGTCGCCGGCGCGAGAACCGCGGCGGGGACGAGCAGGCTGGCGATGTGCGCGCCGTCGTCCCAGATGGCGTCGAGATGCGTGTCGGTGCGCCAGACCTCGGAGCCGTCGCGGCTCACGCGGACGGTGATCGCGGCCCGCGGCGAGACGCTGCCGCCCTGCGTGAGGTCGGCGGCGATGACCACGGGCACCACGGAGGCGCCCGGCGTCGGGCGCAGCGTCGGCGTCGTCCCGCCGTCGCCACGCACCGGATCGCTCAAGAACAGCAGGCGAGAGGCGCCGCCCGCCGGCGGCGTGGTGTTGCGCTGCCGCAGCTGGTCCGCCAAGCGCTGGTTGTCGGCGGTGAGCCGCTGCGTCTCGGTCTGCTGCTCGTGCTGCACGCGCGGCAACTCCACGAGCCCGCGATACGCCGGCAGACTCAGCGCCAGCACGGCGACCGCCGCTGCGGCCAGCGGCATCGTCGCGCGCCAGCGCGAGGGTCCAGCCAGGACCGGCGCCTGCAAAGGCGCGGACGCCATCGCCCTGGCGTGCGCCAGGTCCTCCGCGCAGGCGGGGCAGATCGCGACATGCGCGTCGATTGCCGCACGCGCCGACGGGTCCTGCTCCTCCGCCGCAAGCGCGCGGCTCGCGAGTGCCGTCGACGTCGGATGCGTGGTCAGGAAGCCGGGCCCCTGTTCGCGCACCGCGCGTTGCAGCGTCCCGGCCAGGCGCAACGTCAACGCGCACTCGTCACAGGCGCTGGCGTGTGCCTGGACCGCGGCGGCCGTGCCGGCATCGAGGCGGCCGGTTGCCGCCTCGGCCAGCAATTCGCGTGCGCTGTCGTGTTCCATCACCAGACATCCCTCCCGAGGCGATCCTACCACGGGGTCCGCGACAGGGCCCGGTGGCACTGCCCTCTTGTCGGGGATACGCGCCGCTCGTTTCCGGGTAAGATGCAGAACGCATGTCGACCTCGCCCCCAGAGCCGATTCTCGCCCGCTTCCTCGCCCACGACGCCGCCGCCGCCCGCACCGTCGCGGCGTGGGCGCGGGACGACGTCGAATACCGCCGCCTGCCGCTCAGCGCGGTGGAGGTCGAGGACGTCGTGCAGCAAACACTGCTCGAACTGTGGCGGCTCGCCTCGCGACCCGAGTTCGCCGTCCGGGTGAGCCTGCGCGCCATCGTGCGGCGCATCGCGGTGGCCCGCACCATCGACGCGCTGCGGTCGCGGCGAGCCCGCGACGAGGTGCCCGAGACTCTCGCCGACGACCGCCCCGACATCGCCACGCTGCTCGCCCGCGCCGACGACGGCGCGCGCGTCCGCTGGGCGGCGGCGCAATTGGGCGCGCAATGCCGCGACATCGTGCGCCTGCACTTCGAGGACGACCTGCCGTTTCGCGACATCGCCGCGCGCAATGGGCTCGCCGAATCGTCGATGCGGGTGCGCCTGTTCCGCTGCTTGCGGCAATTGCGCGAGATCTTCCTCGGCGAGAGTCCGCACCGCTAGCCCCGCGCGCCGCGCTCCGGTAGGGTCATCGCATGTGCGTTCGCTCCTCCCTCGCCCGGTGCTGTGTGGTGGCGCTGCTCGTCCTGGCGGCGCGCGTGGCGACGGCCTCCGCCGCCGCGTCCGCCGCCGACTCCACGCTCCTCGCGACGGCACGGCAGGCGTTCGCCTTCGGCCGCTACGCAGAGGCCGACGCCTTCCACGCAGAAGAAGGCCGGGCCTCGCCCGGTGCTGTGTGGTGGCGCTGCTCGTCCTGGCGGCGCGCGTGGCGACGGCCTCCGCCGCCGCGTCCGCCGCCGACTCCACGCTCCTCGCGACGGCACGGCAGGCGTTCGCCTTCGGCCGCTACGCAGAGGCCGAGTCGCTCGCGCAGCTGGCGGCGCGGAATCAGGGCGGCACCGCCGTTCCCGACACGGTGCTGTGGGCGAATGCCCTCGGCGTCGCCGTCAACGCGCTGCGCCTCGGAGGTCACGCCGGCGACCCACGCGCGGCGACCGCGGCGGATCGCGCGATCGCCCTGGCCGCGGCGGCGCGCCCCGGGCGGCCACTCCACGCCACCGCGTTGCTCAACCGCGGGCTGATCGCCGCCGCCGTCAACGACCGGCCACGCGCCCGCGCCTGCTACGATCAGGCCCTCGCGATCTGGCGTGCTTTTGGCGGGCCCGACGAACCCAACATCGCGGGCATCAGCGTCAACCTGGCCCTGCTCGATGTCGATGACGGCGATCCCGCCGCGGCGTGGCCGCGCTACGACGAGGCGCTGCGCATCTTCCGTGCGAAGTTTCCGCCCGGCCACTACACGATCGTCCAGACGCTGATCAACTACGGGATGGCCCTGCAGCGGACGGGAGACGCGGGCCGCGCGCTGGCGCTCGAACAGGAGGCGCTTCGTCTGCTCGAGGCGTCGGCCGCGCCGGACTCGGCTCGGCTAGGCGACGTGCTCAACAACCTCGGATTGCTCTACGACGCGCGAGGCAGCGATTCGCTGGCGGGTGAGTACTTCGCACGCGCGTGGGGTATCGAGTCGCGCGTGCTGGGTCCGGGGCATCCCAACACGCTGGCCGTCATGATCAACGTCGGTCGCAACGCCAGTGCGCGCGGCGACACCGCGGTGGCGCTCGGAACCCTGCGTCGCGTGCTCGCGCTGCATGACGCGGCAGGTGAGGCCTTCGCCGAACAGGCCGCCGCCGTGCGCGTCCACCTCGCGCTCGCGTTGCTGCGCGCCGGCCTGCCACGCGATGCGCTGGCCCGCTCCGAGGAGGCACTCGCGGCACGCCGGGCGCGGCTCGGCGCCGTCCACGCCTGGGTCGGTCAGGCCGCTGCGGTGCGTGCGTACGCGTTGGCGGCGTGCGGCGAGTCGCTTGCGGCGCTCGCGCAATCCGTGCAGGCGGATTCCGTCCTCCGCGAGGTCCTCCGTGGCGCGGCACGCGGTTTGACCGAGGTCGAGGCCGTGCGCTACCTGAGTACGACCGGGGGCGCGTTGGATCTCGGCGTGCGGCTGGCGCTCACCCGTCCCGAGGAATCGGCGCGCGCTCTCGTCTGGGACGGCGTCGTGCGCTCGCGGGCGCTAGTGCTCGAGGAGATGATCGCGCGACGTCGGGCGGCCCGTCGCGATCAGCCGCCTGCGTCCGCGGGTCTCGAGGATGTCCTGGCCGCGCTGCCGGAGAGCGCGGCCCTCGTGGCCTACTCGCTCTATGCTTCGGGTACGCAGCCGCTCGCCGGGCGCCACTCGGGCGCGCGCTATGTGGCGTTCATCGCGGCGCCAGGGCGGCCGCATCGCGTGTCGCTCGTCGACATCGGCCCGACCCCCGACATCGATGATGCCGTCGCCCGGTGGCAAGCCGCGATGCGCGACGGCGCGCACGCGCCGTTCGGCGGCGCATCGCTGATCGCGGGATATCGCCGTGTGGCGCGCGCGCTGCGCCGGCGCGTGTGGGATCCCGTGGCGCCGCAGGTGGCCGGTGCGCGCCGGGTCATCCTGGTGCCAGACGGATCACTGGCCGCGCTCTCTTTCGCGACGCTGCCCCGTGACGACGCGCACTTCCTCGTCGAGGACGCCCGCGTGTTGCAATATCTGAGCGCCGAGCGTGATCTTGCCGCCCCCGCGCGACAGGAGACGACCGGGGTGGGACTGCTGGCGATCGGCGGCGTGAACTTCGGGTCCGGGCGCGCGGTCGCCGGCCGCCGTGCCGTGTCCGCTTCCTGCGACGACGTGCCGGACTTCGCGATGTTGCCGGCGAGCGAGCGTGAGGTGCGGGACGTCGCGCG
>JBGATO010000039.1:0-36095 GCA_044229145.1 Candidatus Eiseniibacteriota bacterium
AACATCAGCACGTAGTAGTGGTGCTCCTGCCCCTCACCCGCCACCGCGGCGGCGAAGGACCCGGCGAGCACCCAGAGGATCGTGAAGATCTCGTTGAAGCGCAGAATCTGCGGCGCCGGCAGGGTGTCGAGTTGATACAGCCATAACAGCTTGCCGATGTACGCGGCCGCCAGCGCCGAAAGCGTCGTAATGAGGATCGGGGTCGGCACTCCGACCTGATTGGCGAACCCGAGGTGGAGCAGGAAGATGGTGGCGAGCGTCGCCAGGCTCACGAGAACCAGCACGGTCTCGTCGCGACGGTAAGTAAGGAATCCGCGTTCGGTCGGGGTCATGGGGAGCCGGGCATCCACGTCCGGGGCGAGGACAGCGGCCACCACCGCGGGGGCACGCACCACGTCCGGGGCGCGCAGGATAGCAGCCGCGACGGAGCGGGCGCCACTCCAGCCTGCCATCCGCGGAAAACGCCGCGTCATCCCGCGGCGGACATGCCCGCGGGCACTCCGGTCACCCGCGTCTCCGAACTCGTCGCCAGCAACGGTGCCACCATGCCGCGCACTGCCACGCCGCCGCGGTGCGCCGCGAGCCATCCCTCCACGGAGTCGGCCTCCAGCGGCCAGCCGATCCCGAAACCCTGCACGGCATCGCAGCCGAGGGCGCGCACCGCATCGGCGTCCTCGGAGTTCTCGACGCCCTCGGCGAGCACCGTCAGGCCGAGGTGGTGCCCGAGGTCGACCATGAAGCGCACGATCTCGCGGCCCTGGTCCGAGGCGCCGACATCGTGCACGAAACTGCGGTCGATCTTGAGTTCGCTGAACGGCAGCGCGCGCAAGTGCATGATCGACGAATAGCCGCTGCCGAAATCGTCGAGCGACAGGTGCACACCCGCGGCGTGCAGGCGGCGGAGCGTCGCTGCGCCCTCCGCCGCGCTGCCGACCAAGGCATCCTCGGTGAGTTCGAGCCGGAGTGCGGAGGCAGGCACCTGATGGCGCTCGAGCGCCGCCAGGACGTCCTCGTCGAGGCCGCCGCTCTCGAGATCGCGCGCCGTGACATTGACCGCGATGCGGAGGTCGAGTCCGCTGTCGCGCCACCGCCGCGCCTGCGCCACCGCGACGTCGAGAATCCGATGGGTCAGTGCGCGCAACAATCCACTCTGCTCGGCGATGCCGAGGAAGTCGCGCGGCAGCAATTCTCCGCGCGTCGGGTGCCGCCAGCGCACCAGCGCCTCGACGCTTCGCACGTCGCCTTCGCGCACCGACCGCTGCGGCTGGTAGACCAGGCGCAACTCATCGGCGTCCAAGCCGCGGCGCAAGTCCGCCACCAGCGCCAGTGCCCGCGTGCCGTAACTGTCGCACGCGGGCCCATACACCACCGGGCGACGGCGGGGCAACGACGCGGCACAGGCAGCCTGCCCGCGTTGCAGCAGGACGTCGCCGCCCTCGCCGTGCTCGGGGTACAACGCGATGCCGATCGCCGGTTCGATCTCCAACGAGAGACCGCCGACGACGAACGGCGCTTCGAATTGCCGGCGAATCTTGCGCGCCGCGTCATAGGCCGCCTGTTCGCCAGCGTCAGGCAGGAGGAGGGCGAAGAGATCGGTCCCGATGTGCGCGATGGTGTCGGCGTGGAGATCGCAGGTGGCGAGACGTCGCGCCATGGCGCGCAGCAAGGCGTCCGCAGCGGCCAGCCCGTGGGCCTCGCCGACCTGGCGCACCCCGGCGGTGTCGACGAGCACCACCGCCAGTGTGCACCCGCAGACCCGCGCTTCACGCAACCGCTCCTCGAGTCGCTCGTCGAGCAGCCGCTGGTTGGGCAACTCGGTGACGCGGTCGAAGTAGAGCAGCTTGTGCGCTGCAAGTTCGGCGATTCGCCGCTCGGTGATGTCGACTCCGAACCCGTGCAGCACGGGGATCCCGTCCGGCGTGTCGCGCTGCACGCGTCCGCCCACCTGGAGCCAGGCGAATCCGCCGCGCGCGTTCACGACGCGAAACTCGAGGGTGGCGAGTTCGCCGGTGTCCACCGCCTGCCGCATGCTCTCGAGCAGGTGGGCGCGATCGTGCGGATGCACCAGACGCAGCCACAGCGCGGGATCGCGCCGCCAGTCGTCGAGGGTGTGGCCGGTCAGCTGCTCGACCTGCGGCGACACGTACACCGTGCTCCACGACTCCGCGAAGCGCGCGATGAAGGTGTACGCCGGGATGGTCTCGAGGTGGCGCTGGTAGTCCTGCTCCGCGCGGGCCCTCTGGCGCTCGGCGCGCCGCCGCAACCGCCGCTCACCCGCCACCAGCGACAGCGGGCCGAGAAGCAGCGTGGTGAGGAACGGGTGCTCGACGATCGGCCGGAAGAGTGCAAGGTTGGCTGGAAGTGAAAGGATCGACATGTCCCTGTGTCCCTGACGCATGCCGCAAGAGATCGCGCCCCGGGGGACGTCTCGCGCGACGTGCGGATTCCTGTGATGCAGGAGACAACAGGCAAGCCGGGTGCCACTGGAGGAGAATCCGCTAACTGCTGACGGAACAACGCACACACGCGTAGCTGGCGCCGCAGAACGGCGGCGGCGTTCGAATTTTCGGACGGCGGTGCGGGTCGCGGCGCCGAATCTTCGAATCTGGACCGGCGCGGCGGCCTACGCGGCCGGTTCGCCGCGTGCCCACGCCTCGAGGATGGCGAGCCGCGCGTCCGGCGCAGCGGGGAGATCCGCGCGGAGCCGCGGCACACCCTCGCGGATCGTCAGCACGCGGGCGGCGAACGGCGCGAAGGGTGCGAGGTCGTGTGTCACCACCACGACGGTGGCGCCCGCGGCGGCGCGCTCCGCCACCCACGCCAGCGTCGCGTCGCGCGTCGGGCGGTCGAGCGTCTCCAGGGGTTCGTCGAGCAAGATGACACGCGGATCGCCGATCCACGCCGCCGCCAGCACGGCGCGGCGGCGCTGCCCCATCGACAGTTCGCGAATCGAGCGCGCGGCCAGCCCCGAGAGCCCGGCACGCGCCAGCGCCGCGCCGGCGTCTCCGCGGGCGCCGCCGCGCAGGCAGGCGACGAACTCCAGCACCTCGCCCACCGTCGCGTACGGCGTGAGGTCGGGCTGCTCCGGGACGTACGCGAGCGGCGTGCGCGCGGCGACCTCGTCGCGCCACATGTCGTGCGCGCCGACGAAGACGTGCCCCTGGTGCGGCGGCTCGACGCCGGCAAGCAATCGCAGCAGCGTGCTCTTCCCGCAGCCGTTCGGACCAACCAGCAGCGTGACGCCGCTCTCGAGCGCCAGCGCGTCGCACTGGACGACCCACTCGCGGCCGCGATACGCGTAGCGCACGCCGTCGAGGCGAAGGATCATGTGCCACTCCACGACAAGGGATCGCCCGCCGCCACGTGCGCGAGCTCGTCCCAGCGCACGCTGCGCAGGTGCCGTTCGCGGCGCCGGGCCCACACGAATGCCGGCCCCGCGAGCGCCAGCGCGCACAGCCAGCCGCCAGGCACCAGCATGCACGCGACCAGCACCCCGCCGGCGGCGAGCGCATCGCGCGCGGGGCCGTCGCGTCGGGCCGCATCGGCGCGGATGGCCGCCACGCACGCCACCGCGAGGGCGGGCAGCGCGGCCGCCACTCGCGCGCACCTGCGCCATCGCGTAGACACCGCCCAGTGCGACGACGACGAGCCCGACAGCGAAGGCGCACACCGCGTCGTCGCGTATCCGGCGGGCCGCGCCGTAGGGCAGCGAGCGTGCCCACGGCCACGGCGGCCGCCGCACCGCTGGTTGGCACCGTCGCCAGCTGCGCGCCACGGTGCAGCAGCGCCACGTCAAACCCGCCGCGTCACCGCTGCGCACGGCGGACATCGGCAGGTCGTTGTTGCGCGCGAAGAAGTACGCGGCCGCGACCGGCACCGTGGCGAGCGCCCACCCGACGAGCACATCGCCGCGCACCGCCCGCAGGGCGATGCGCCACGGCAACGGGCCGACTCCCAGCGCCGGCACGCGCCAGCGCGGTGTCGCGCACACTTTTCGGCCGCCGCGTCGTAGAGCACCAGACCGACCAGGGCGAAGACGCATCCAAGCGGCGTCGCCCAGATCGCGCAGACGACGGCGACCGCGACCGCGAGCCGCGCCGCACCCCCGCGCACCGGCACCGCGCACGCCGCCACCGCGGGCGCTGCGAGGGCCAACCCCACGAGCCGCCACGGATCGCCGCGCAAACCGCCGCTGCCGGCCTCCGCGCGGGCGAGGACGCCGGCCAGCAACAACGCGGCGGCGATCCACACGCCCGCGCTCGCCGCGCACGCGCTCCCCCACACCGCCCGCCGATGCGTGACCGCGCGCACCGGCAGGTGGCGCATCCACCCGTGCAAGCCGACGATCGTGCGCTCCGCGGTGAGGCGGCAGGCGAGGAACGCGAAGGCGCACACGGCGACGGTCGCCCCACGCGATCCATCGGGCCGCGCGAGGTCATGCGCGAGGCGGGCCAACACCGCGACGAGCGGCGGCGGCGTCATGCCGATCGCCAGGATGAGCAACATCCACGAGGAGAGGAACGCGCGGCCGGCCACGCGGCCACCGGCGCCGGCGTGGAAACGCAGCGCCGCCCACTCCGGTCGTCGTGTCATGTCACGTCTCCCCCGAGTGGACGGCGCTCGATCGGCCGCGCGTGTGTCTAGGCGATGACGCCGAGCGCGCGCCCCACCTTCTCGAACGCGTCGAGCGCGCGGTCGATGTGCTCGCGCGTGTGGCCGGCACTGATCTGCACGCGGATGCGCGCCTGGCCTTTCGGCACCACCGGGAAATAGAAGCCGACGACGTAGATGCCCTCGGCGTACATCGCCTGCGCGAACTCCTGCGACAGCCGCGCGTCGCCGAGCATGATCGGCACGATCGGGTGGATGCCGGGCTTGATGGTGAAGCCGCGCCGCGTCATCTCGGCGCGGAAGTGCTGCGTGTGCGATTCGAGGCGGTCACGCAGTTCGGTCGACGACGCCAGCAGGTCGAGCGCGCAGCGCGCCGCGGCGACGATCGGCGGCGGCACGCTGTTGGAGAACAGGTACGGACGCGAGCGTTGCCGCAAGAGCGCCACGAGATCGCCGCGCGCCGCCACGAACCCGCCCGCCGCGCCGCCCAGCGCCTTCCCCAGGGTCGATGTGACGATGTCGATCTTCCCCTGCACGCCATGGAACTCCGGCGTGCCGCGCCCGGTGGCACCGACGAAGCCGGTGGCGTGCGAGTCATCCACCATCACCAGCGCGTCGTACTTCTCGGCCAGCGCGACGATCGCCGGCAACGGCGCGATGGTGCCGTCCATGCTGAACACACCGTCGGTCACCACGAGACGCACGCGCTGCGCCTGCGCCTGCTTCAAGCACTCCTCGAGTTCGCCCATGTCGCAGTTGGCGTAGCGGTAGCGCTGCGCCTTCGACAAGCGGATGCCGTCGATGATGCTGGCGTGGTTGAGGGCGTCCGAGATGATCGCGTCCTCTTCGCCGAGCAGCGTTTCGAACACGCCGCCGTTGGCGTCGAAGCACGAGGTGTAGAGGATCGCGTCGTCCATCCCGAGGAATCCGGCGATGGTGCGCTCGAGGTCGCGGTGGATGTCTTGCGTGCCGCAGATGAAGCGCACGCTCGACATGCCGTAGCCGTGTGAGTCGAGGCCGGCGTGCGCGGCGGCGAGCAGCGCGGGATGCGAGGACAGTCCGAGGTAGTTGTTGGCGCAGAAGTTCAGCACCCCGCCGCCCGGCGTGCGGATGGATGCGGCCTGCGGCCCCAGGATCTCGCGTTCGTTCTTCCACAACCCGCTGTCGCGGATCTCCTGCAACACGGCAGCGTAGTGACGCTCGGTGGACGCGGCGTACATCGACGGACCTCCTCTGACTCGCACGACGCACGCGGCGGGCGTGCGGCGGCGGCATCGTAGAGAGCCCCCGCCTGCACCGCCAGGACCACCCGGGGCAGTCAGAGCGCATCTCTGAGAGACCGCGAGTGCAAAAAAATCGGCATAGCGGTGCCCTGGAATCGATTTCCGTGCGGTGATCGTCCTGTCCTCCGCCCGTTCGGATTCGTAAGATGTTGTCCCGTCTGGGAGGAGCGCCGCGCGGCCTCCGTCCCCGCGAGACCTTCACCTCCCTCTGGAAGGGCCATGTCGCAGATCCTCGAGCCGACCCCCACGCTGGCGCGCGCCGAAGAAATCGGCACCGTATTGCGCCGCAGTTTCCTGCCGTTGCTGTCCCAGGACGGCGTCGTCCTGCGCCCGTCGCAGATGACGCGGCGCTTCGGACTCGACAAGAGCCTCGCCGCCCGGCTCGCCCGGGCGATGCGCGCCGAGTCGACGCTCGAGCTGGTGCACTGGATTCCTTCGCCGCAGGGGCTGCGCATCGTCCTGCAGGGCGCCCAGAAGGCGGGCGTCGCGCCCGAGGTCCTGGCGCGCGCCGCCGAAGCAGTCGAGAGCTTCCGCGACCTCATCGAACGGACCGACGGCGGGCGGGCGTCGCTCGATGCGCACGTCGCCAAGTCCGAGCTCGAGGTGCGGCGGCGCCGGGAGGAGACGTCCAAGCAGGCGGTCAACCGCGGCATGGAGTTCCTCCTCGGCTTCAGCTGCGACGTCCTGATCACCACCGTCGTGCTGCGCCGCTCGGACGCCGGCACACACATCGACTGCCTCGAACTCCACCACCGGCTCGGCATGCGCCGGCTGCGGCCGAACACGCCGCTCGCCTTCCTCAGCGTCAACCTCTCGCGCGAGGAGAGTGGCACCGAGGGTGGCCCGCGTTTGCTCACGCTCGACGGCCAGCCGTGCAGCGACGATCCCCACGCCGTGCTCCTGCGCGAGTACAGCACCGATCCGCTGCCGACACTCGAAATGGTGCGGGAGGACGGCCACGTCGTGCTCGTGTTGCCGGAAGACGAGGAAATGTTGAGCGAGCGCGTCACCCTCACGTCCGGCTTCCGCTATCAGCATGCGTGGGACTTGCGCGCGGCGCCCGCCGAGATCACGCGCAGCTATCTCCTCCACTATCCGTGCCGCCAGCTGGTCCGCGACATCTATCTGGACGCATCGCTGTTCGCCGATACGCCACCGGAGATCACGATCGAAGTCCCGAGTCCCGCCGGCATGCCGGCGACGCGGCGGACCGGGCGCATGGCCCGCCTGGCGTCCGTGGATGTCGAGATGCCGGTCCAACCGCTGCCGGCGTTGTCGCACGCGTCGGTGCGCGGTGCGCCGCTCTACGGCGATCTGCTGCAGCGCGCCTTCGCCTCGGCAGGCTGGGACCCGGCGGACTTCCGCGGCTACCGCGCCACCAAGAGCTACCCGACGCCGCTCCTGCTCATGTCCTGGTGGATGAAGCTGGCGAACCGCTAGCCGGCGCGGCGCGCAGAGGACGGTTGTGCCCGTCCACGCCCTGAGGCACACTCGGCGGCCATGGATCGCGCCCCCTTGTCGCCTTCGCTGCTGGTGCAGAAGTACGGCGGGACGTCGCTCGCCACGCCCGAGCGCATCCGCGCCGTGGCGCACCGCATCCTGCGCGAACGCGACGCCGGGAAGTCGCTCATCGTGGTGGTCAGCGCGATGGGGCATTCCACCGACGAATTGATCTCGCTCGCCCACCAAGTCGCCGCGGTGCCCAGCCGCCGCGAGATGGACATGCTGCTCACCGCGGGCGAACGCATCTCGATGGCGCTGCTCTCGATGTGTCTGAGCGACCTCGGCGCCGACGCCATCAGCTTCACCGGCTCGCAGTCCGGCATCATCACCAGCGCCTCGCACACCGATGCCCGCATCGTCGACGTCCGCCCGCACCGCATCCACGACGAACTGGCGAAGGGCCGCATCGTCATCGTCGCCGGCTTCCAGGGCGTGAGCACGGCGAAGGAAGTCACGACGCTCGGGCGCGGCGGTTCCGACACCACCGCGGTCACGCTGGCCGCCGCCTTCGGCGCCCCGGTGTGCGAGATCCTCACCGATGTCGACGGCATCCTGACCGCGCACCCCGGCGTGGTGCCCACCGCGCGGCGCCTGCGCGCGATTCCGTACGAAGAGATGGTCGAGATGGCGGCACTCGGCGCGCAGGTGTTACACCCGCGCGCCGCGGAGATGGCGTTCCGCTACGGCGTCGCCGTGCATGTGCGCTCGAGCTTTCACGAGGAGGCAGGCACCATGGTCACCGATCGCGCATCGGCCCGGACGTTTGAAGACGACGAAATCGCCGGAATCGCGCACGAGGACGGCTTGGCGCTGCTGCGCGTCGAGGGCCCGGCGGGCAGCGCGGCCCGTGTGCTCGTGCTGTTGTCCGGTGACGGCCTCGCGCCGCGGCTGATCGCGCAGACGCCGCGCGTCGAGGGCGGCGAAACGCTCGCCGCCGCGGTCCCGGCCGCCCGCGCCGAGATGCTGGCGGCGCGCATCCGCGAGCTCGGCGGCCTCGGCGTACGGGTGATTGCCGACCAAGCCTCGATCAGCGTGATCGGGAAGAGCGTGCTGGGCGAAGGACCCCTGCTCACCGAGCTGTTCCAGACGCTGGCGACTGCCGATATACCGGTGTCTCTGTGCACCACCTCGGCGCTCAGCGCCTCGGTCTTGGTGCCGGCGGCGCGTGCCACGGATGCGGTGCGCGCGCTGCACGCGGCGCTCATCGACGCGCACGCGGCGGCACCGCCGGCCTAGCTGTTCCGGCGCCGCCGCCGCTCTCCGCGGGCACGGCAGGCGCTTCGGCAGTACCCAACACGCGGACGGCCACGCGACCTCGCGCGCGGCCGCACTCCAGGGAGGGAGACACCGTCATGCGCGTTCTCCGATCCACCAGTGGGCGTCTCGTCCTGCTGGCACTCGGCGCGGCCGTCAGCTGCGCCGCGCTCCTGGCCTCCCCCAGCCAAGCGCAGACGTTCGACGCGCGGCGGCTGGCGATGGGCGGCGTGCAGATGTCCGACCTCGGCTCCGGCGGCAACGTCGCGTACGAGGCGGTGCCACGCTCCGGGGACGGCCGATTCAGCATTCCCATTCCGCTCGGCCTGATCCAGCTCGCCAGCGATCCGCCGGAGTTCGACACCGCGGACTCGACGTTCAACGTGTTCGACATCGCCAATCTCGTGCTGCATCCGCCGATCGCGTATCAGGCGGGCCAGCCGGCGACACTCGAGGACGACATCTACGTCCGCGTGGCGCAGGACTCGCTGACCATCAACCTCGGCGACCTCCAGCGCGTGGTGCCGGCGAAGGACTGGGCGCTGGCGACGCTGTTGCGTCTCGGCTTCACGCAGCACATCGGGCCGACCTTCGTCGGCGTGCACGTGCAAGGGCAGATGAACAACAGCGTCGGTCTCGACGACAACCTGCGCGACGCCCTCGGCCACGCGGTGCCGTTCCGCCCCAACACCACCTACGGTCTGCAAGACACCGTGCAGGCGCAGGTGGCGGCGAGCGGCGAATTCGGCGCCGCGTTCCCGGTGGTGTACAAGCCGGCACCCGGCGACAAGAACACCGATCCCAAGCTGGGCGACCCGCGGAAGAACCACGCGACGGCGTTCTACGTCGGCGGGCGCGCCAAGTATCTCCGGGGTCTCGCCTACGCCGCCGGGCACGGCAACGCGTACATCGAGACGCAGGATCCGCTCTTCGGCTCGAACAGCACGCTCGGCTTGCAGTCGGACGCGCTGGCGCGCACGAGCTCGGACGTCGGCAAGGGCAACGGCGTCGGCGCCGACCTGGGCGCGGTGCTGTTCGTCAACAACGTCGAGTTCGGCGTCGGCTTCAACGACATCGGCTCGAAGATCTCGTGGACCACCGATCTCGACCGCTATCACTACGACGCGGTGGCCGACTCGTTCGTCCACGAGGAACTGACGCGCGGCGAGAAGATCAAGATCACCTATCCGATGACCACCACCGTCAGCGGCGCGTGGCGGCACAAGCTGCTCACCGTCGGCGTCACTGCGCAACACTCGGTCGGCGACTGGACGTACCACGTCGGCGGCGAGATCCAGGCGACGCCGCTGCTCGCGTTGCGCGCCGGCTGGCACCGCGATGGTTTCGGCCTCGCGCAGTACAGTGGCGGCGTGGGCCTGCGCTTGGGGCCGGTCGGCTTCGATGTCGCGGCGGCCACCTCGTCGCTCACCATTACCCGCGAACGCCTCACCGATGTGGCGCTCGCCTTCGTCATCTACTAACGCGGAGGGCGCAATGAAGACTCGTCGTTTCGCGAGCGCCCTGGCGCTCTTGGCACTCACGCTCACCGCGGCGGCATGCGGCACGCGGCAATTGGTGCTCAGTGTCGATCTGCTGTCGTTCGTCAGCGCGGCCGACCGCGACACCACGTTCGCGACGCCGATCGCATTGCCGGCGGCGGTCACCACCACGCTCGCGCTCGTCGACAATCAGCGCATGACGCTGTTCGAAGGGCTGAACAGCGTCGTCGAATCGCCGTCGATCGATCTCGACGCGGCGATGTCGGTGACCGGCACGCGCGACTCGGCGGATGCGACCCTCAAGGTCTACATCGCCGAGGAAGGGCAGGACCCGCGCAGCACGTCGGCGCTGTTCTCGACGCCGCTGCGCATTCGCAACGGGCAGACCAGCACGGCGACGTTCTCGCTGTCGTCGTTGTCGGAGAGCGAGCAGGCGCGCGTCGCCGATTTGGTGACGCACAGCGCGGTGCAGGTTGGCATCGACGTCGTGCTGTCGATCCCGGCGAACACGCGGCCGGGCGGCACGGTCACGCTCACGCAGCTCGACGCCACGGTGCGGGCGAACCGGCCGAAGTTGTAGGCTGCCGCAGCGGGATTCGCCATCATGCGACAGGGTGCCGCCTCGCAGGAGGCGGCGCCCTTCGTCGTGCGACGGCTGTCAGGCGCGGGTTACGCCGCGACGCTCTCCGCGTCGGGGTCGGCCATCCCCCACGCCGACGTCTGCAGCCACGTCACCAGATCCTCCGGCGGCAGCGGCTTGCTCATGTAGTAGCCCTGCGCGAGGTCGCAACCGACGCGCTTGAGCACCTCGAATCCCGCCGCTTCCTCGACGCCTTCCGCCACCACGCTCATGCGCAGGTGGTGGCCGAGTTCGGTGATGAAGCGCACGATCTCCTGCGCCTCCTCCGAGTTCTCGAGGCCGAATACGAAGCTGCGGTCGATCTTGAGCTCGTTGAACGGCAGCGCGCGCAAATGCATCATCGACGAGTAGCCGGTGCCGAAGTCGTCGATCGACAACTGAAGGCCGTGCGCACGCAGGCGCTTGAGGATCTCCGCCGCGTCGTGGTGCGATTCCATGAGCGAGCTCTCGGTGAGTTCGAGTTGCATGGAGCTGGTCGGCACGTTGTGGAACGCCAGCGTGCTGACCACGTACTCCTCGAACCCGACGTCCTCGAGATTCTTCGCCGAGATGTTGACCGCGACCTTGAGATCGATGCCGGCGTCGAGCCACTCGCGGCACTGCGCGGCGGCGCGGTTGACCACCCAGCGGGTCAGCGGCCGGATGAGTCCGCCCTGTTCGGCGACGCCGATGAATTCCGCCGGCGGCACGGTGCCGAGTTGCGGGTGCTGCCAGCGCACCAGCGCCTCGACGCCGGTGGTGACACCGGTCGCGAGATCGACTTTCGGCTGGTAGTGCAGACGCAGTTCGTCGGATTCGATGGCGCGGCGCAGCTGCGCGATGAGCGCCAGACGGCGCGGCGTGTGCGGATCGCGGTCCGACGAATAGATCATCGAGCCGCGTGCTTCGACCCGCGCGGTGTCGCAGGCGACGTGGGCGCGCTGGATCAGGATGTCGCCGACCTCGCCGTGCAGCGGGAACAGCGCGATGCCGATCGCCGGTTCGACCTCGAGCGAGAGATTCTCGACCGAGATCGGCGCCTCGAAGGTCTCGATGATGCGGTGCGCGATGCGCTGCGCGCCGTCGTCGTTCACGTTCGGGATGAGCAGCGCGAAGGTGTCGCCGTCGAAGCGCGCTACGGTGTCGGCCTGGCCTTCGATACCGGCGAGACGGCGGCCGACGTGCTGCAGCAAGAGGTCGCCGGTGGCGTGGCCGAGCGTGTGGTTGAACTCGCGGAAGCGGCGGATGTTGACCAGCATGAGCGCGAGCGGATGGTTGCGGTGCCGCGCCTCACGGACGCGCTCCTCGAGACGCTCTTCGAGCAGCCGCCGGTTCGGCAGGTCGGTGAGGCGGTCGTAGTAGGCCAACTGGTGCGCCATCTGCTCGGCGCGACGCTGCTCGGTGACGTCCACTGCGAAGCCGCGGAGCACCGGCGCGTCGCTGAAGCCATCTTGCGCGACCTCGCCTTCCGCGCGCAGCCACACGATGCGGCCGTCCTTGCTCAGCATGCGGAATTCGGCGTGGAACATCCCGTCTTCGCCGGCGGCACGGCGCAGTTCTTCGCGCAAGCGCGTGCGGTCGCTGGGATGCGTTTGACGCAGCCACATGCCCGGCGTGTCGATCCACTCGCGCGCCGCGAAGCCGGTGAGCTTTTCGATTTGCGGCGACACGAACAGCGTCGTCCACTCGCTGCCCGAGCGCACGATGAACGTGATGGCGGGGATCGACTCGACGAGGTTGCGATAGCGGTCCTCGGCGTGCTGCTTCTCGCGCTCGGCGGCACGGCGGGCGCGGCGTTCGCCGGCTTCCCGAAGTTCGCGATCCACCGCGGCCCCGAGACGCGTCAGGCGTTGCTTGGTGAGGAAGTCCTGCGCGCCCTCGCGCATCGCCTCCACCGCGTCCTCTTCGGTCATGGTGCCGGAGACGATCAGGAACGGCAGATCGGCATCGTGCGCGCGCACCAGCCGCAGCGCGGCCTGTGAGCTGAAACCGGGCAGCGCGTGGTCGCTGACCACGACGTCCCACGGTCCCATCGCCAGCGCCGCAACCAGGCCGGATTCGTCGTCGACGCGTTGCGCGGACACCTCGAAGCCCTCGCGGGCGAGGGCCCGTTCGATGAGCACCGCGTCGTCTGCGGAATCTTCCACCAGGAGCACGCGCACCGAGGTCGCCATGCGAGTTCCTTCCGTCGAGTTCGACTAGAGATCGCCGGAGCGCCCGTCGGGGACGGGCGCGGCCGGTTCCGCGAAGGGCAGACGGACGTACACGGCTGCGCCGTGTCCGACGGCCCCTTCGGCCCAGACGTCCCCGCCGTGGCGGCGGACGACGCGATGGACCGTGGCCAACCCGACGCCGGTTCCCTCGAACTGCTCCTCGCGGTGCAGCCGCTGGAAGGCGCCGAACAACTTATCGGCATAGGCCATGTCGAACCCTGCGCCATTGTCGCGCACGCAGAGCGCGGTGCCGCGAGATGTCGCAGCGCGCACCACGGCGATGGTGGCGGGGGCGCGTTCGCGGGAGAATTTCCAGGCATTGCCGAGCAAGTTTTCGAGCACGATGCGCAGCAACCGGCGGTCGCCACGGACCGCGAGGCCGGGCTCGACGTGTACTTCGACCATGCGGACGGGATCGGCGCGCCGCAGGTCGTCGAGGATCTCGTGGGCCGTGCGGCTGAGGTCGACGTCCTCCTCGCGCAAGTCGCAGCGGGCGATGCGCGACAGCTGCAGCAGGTCGTCGATGAGTTCGCTGGCGCGGCGGGCATTGCGGCGGATGCGCGCCAGGTAATCGAGGCCGGTTTCGCCGAGCTGTGCCGCGCATTCCTCGGCGAGCGCGGCGCCGAAGCCGTCGATGGCACGGAGCGGCCGCCGCAGGTCATGGCTCACCGAGTAGCTGAAGGATTCCAGCTCGCGGCTGGCCGCTTCGGCGACGTCGCGGTGATGCCGCAATTCGTCTTCCTGCTGGTGGCGCGCGGTGACGTCGCGCGCCACCGCGAACACCACACCCTGCGCCTGCCAGACGGCCAGATGCCACTGGAGCCACACCTCGCTGTCGCCGCGGACGCGGGCTTCGAGGCTCACTGTCTCGCCCGCCTCCAGCAAGCGCGTCCACGCGAGATGCGCCCCGGTGGCGTCCTGGGGATGCACGGTGTCGAACCACGTCGTGCCGAGCAGCGCATCGGGCGCGTGCCCGAGGTAGCCGCCACACGCGCGGTTGGCACGCACCATCGCCCCGTCGAGTGTGAACACACAGAGCGGATCGGGCGACAACTCGAAGAACAACGCGTATTCCCGCTCGAGCCGCCGGTGCTTCCGGGTGGCCCGGGCGTCGCGCACCAACAGCACGGCGATGCCGGAGGCCAGGGTCGCCGCGATGAGCAGGAGGCCAGTGCCGCCGTCGAGCGTCCGCTGCACCAGCAATGCCGCGACCCACGGGGCGGCCAGCGAGGCCGCCATGGCGGCGATCATGCCGCCCGACCAGCGCTCGCCCTGCGGCGCGCGCGCACGCGCCGCGGGCGCGAGGGCCGGCGCGCTAGCCGCATCCTGCTCTACCGTGGTGTCGGCAGACGGGACGAGGTGCAGCCGCGCGCGGCGCGCCAGGATGTCGACGGCGGGTGCGGTCTCAGGTGTACCGGAGCCGAGGATCGCGCGCAGGTCCCCCAACGGGGCGGCGGCGGAAGGCTCGGTGCCGGAGTCGGGCACCGCGAGGGCATGGGGGTGTCGGGTCACGGAATCAGTCGAGCTCTGCCATGAGGCGGTGAATCGTGCGCGCATCCTTCTGCGCTCGAGGCTGCGGGCCCGGCACCCTGGGACGTCGCGCCGTGACGCAATCCTCGTCGGGTGGACTATCGGCGGATCAGCGCGCGCTCTCCAAAGACGGAGGGAGGGAACGCGCGGCGTCGCGCATTCCCTCCCACTCCTCGCGACGGCCCTCTCCGGGGCCGGCGGGTCAGTCCTTGATCAAGCCGCTGGCGATGTCCTTGCGCGCTTCCTCGGCCACCACGGCGGCGACCTCGGTCAAGCTGTGCCGGCAGGTCGAGTCTTCGTTCCGGCACTCCGCCAGCGTCATCCCGCACTCGCAGGTGCAGTGGGCATGGTTGCAGCGGTCGAGGATGCGCTTCTGCGTGACGTCCGGGTAGGAGGAGATGTCGATCCCCGGCAACGAGGTGTAGTTGCTCGGCGGATGCGGCTTCTCGGAGCCGTTCGCCATCGGGGCCTTCTCAGGCACTTCGCCGATACGTCCGCCGCCCGCCACGCGGTCCATGCCGCCGCCCATCTGGCCGGCCCCGCCCGGCGCCTGCAAGCCGGTGGCGCCCTTCTGCTCCTCGGCCAGAGGGACACCGTGTTCGCGCGTATCGCCCGACATCGACACGATTTCCTCGGGTGTCATCTTCGGCGGCCGTTGGCGGGCCACCGCGTAGATCGATCCCAAAATCGCCACGATGACCACGACGAGGATGAGCCCTCGCATCGCATTGCCGCCCGGCGACGAGCCCTTGGCGGTGTTGTCCAGGTTGGTGCCCACTCCGCTCCTCCTTGGCGACGGCTAGACGCCTGCCACGGCGGCGTCCCCCACACGCGCGGCGCGGCCGCGGCGTTCGAGGGCCCAACGATACACCATCTCGTAGCGCGCCGCCGAGCGCGCCCACGAAAAGTCTTGGGCCATGCCGTTCCGCCGCAGCAAATCGATGGCGGTCGGGAACGTCCAGGCGTCGAGCGCGCGCTGGATCGCCGACCAAAAGCCCTCGCTGCTGTAGGACTCGAAGAGGAAGCCGGTGCCGGTGCCGCTGTCGCCGTTCCACTCCTCGATGGTGTCGGCCAGCCCGCCGGTGGCGCGGACGATCGGGATCGTCCCGTAGCGCAGCGAGTAGAGCTGGTTGAGGCCGCACGGCTCGTACTTCGACGGCATGAGGAAGAAATCGGAGCCGGCCTCGATCAGGTGCGCGAGCGGTTCGTTGAAGGTGAAGTCCGCGGCGACCTTGTCGGGGAATCGGTGCTGCAGGCCGCTCAGCATCTCCTGGTACTCGGTGGCGCCGCTGCCGAGCACGACGAGCGTGACGTCCTGCGCGAGCAGTTGCTCCGCAACCTCGCCGAGCAGGTCGAGGCCCTTCTGATCCACGAGTCGCGTCACCATGCCGAACACCGGCGCGTGAATGCGCTCCGGCGGCAGGCCGCAACGCTTGAGCAGTTCCATCTTGCTCAGCCACTTGCCGCTCAAGTCGTCGGCGGTGTACTTGGCCGGTAGATGCGTGTCGACCTTGGGGTCCCAGTAGTTGTAGTCGACGCCGTTGACGATGCCGACGAGGTCGTGTCCGCGCGTTTGCAGCAAGCCTTCGAGGCCGTAGCTGTATTCGCGGCTGCTCTGGATCTCCTGCGCGTAGCGTTCGCTCACGGTGGTGAGCATATCCGCGAACCACACGCCGGCCTTGAGCAAGTTGACGTGGCCGTAGAACTCGAACGGTCCGAGCGCGGTGAACAGATCGTCCGGGAAGCCGGCGCCGTTGAGCGAGCCGCTGGCGTAGAGGCCCTGGTAGCCCATGTTGTGCAACGACAGAACGCTCGCCGCGCGGGCCGCCCACGGCGTGTCGCGCAAGACCGTCCGCTGATAGACCGGCACCAGCGCGGTCTGGTGATCGTTGGCGTGCAGAACGTCCGGCTCGAGGCCGAGCGACCCGACCGCCGCCAGCACGGCGCGCGCGAAGAACGCCCAGCGCAGCGCGTTGTCCGGATAGTCCGCCTTCTTGTCGGGATCGGTGTAGATGCCCGCACGGTCGAATGCCGGCGGATAGTCGACGAAGTACACCGCGACGCCCTGGTGCTGGATCGCACGCAGCACCACGGTCTGCGAGCCGCCCCACCACGGCACCTCGACCTGCGCGACGTCCGGTGTGCCGTACCCGCTCAAGTCGATCTGGCGATACAGCGGCACGAAGACATGCACGCGGTGACCGCGCGCCGCCAGCGCCGCCGGCAACGAGCCGATGACGTCGGCGAGCCCGCCCACCTTGGCGAACGGCGCCATCTCCGCGGCGGCGAAAACGAGGGTCAGCGGGCGCGGCGCGTCGAACGCCGGCGCGGGCGCCGACGCGACGGGCGCGTCCGCGACGACGGGCGGCGCGACGGGCGCGGGTGCGACCTCCGCGACCGGCACCGGCGCCGGCGCCGTCTCCGCGACCGGAGCGGGCGCAGGCGCAACCGGCGCGGCAGGCGCAGCCGGCGTTGTCGACTTCAACGCGCGGCGCACGGCGTCACCGGCAGCGTGCACCCGCGCGTGGATCACGGCTTCCGCCTCGGCCGGCACCGCTTCGGGGCGCGCGGCGGGCTTGCGGGTCGCGGGCGCGCGCTTCGCCTTCGGGGCGGCGGTCTTCGCCGCGACCGGTGGCTTGGCGACGGCAGGCTTGGGCGCCTTCTTCGCGGCCGGCTTCTTGGGCGCCGGCGGCGCGACGGATTCGGGCGCCGCCTCGGCGGACGGCTCGAGCGGCGCCACGCGCACCATCGTCTTGCGGGCGCGCTTGGGGCGCGGCGCGGGCGGGTCGCCGGCAGGCGGCGTGGCGGCGGTCGGCTTCTCGTCGGACTCGGACATCGGGACTCCTACAGGGCGTCGCGCAGCATCTGCGCAGCTTCCTCGGGCGGCGTCGGATTGATATAGAACCCCGTCCCCCACTCGAACCCCGCCACTTTGGTCAGCTTCGGCATGATCTCGATGTGCCAGTGGAAGTGTTCGAGGTACGGATCCTTGCACGGGGCGGTGTGGATCACGAAGTTGTACGGTGGCGCGTTGAGTGCCGCGCGCATGCGGGCCAGCGTCTCCTTGAGGATCGCCGCCAGCGGCTCGATGTTCGAGGGATGGGTGTGCTCGAAGCCCGACTCGTGCTCGCGCGGGACGATCCAGGTCTCGAAGGGAAAGCGCGGCGCGAACGGCACGTACGAGAGGAACTGGTCGTTCACCGCCACCAGGCGGCGGCCGCCTTCGAGTTCTTGCTCAAGGATATCGCACAAAATGCAGCGTTCCTTGAGGTCGTAGTGCCGGGCCATGCCGGTCAGTTCCTCTGTCACCAGCGTCGGGATGACCGGCGTGGCGATGAGCTGGGTATGCGGGTGCGCGAGCGACGCGCCGGCCGGTTCGCCGTGGTTCTTGAACACGGTGATGTAGCGGAAGCGGTTGTCGCGCTTGAGGTCCTCGATGCGCTCGCGGTAGGCCCACAGCACCTGCGTGATGTGGCCGAGCGTCCACTCGCTGAGCTCGCTGTCGTGGTCGTCGGAGTCGATGAAGACTTCGTGGGCGCCGATGCCGTTCATGCGGTCGTACACGCCTTCGCCGCGGCGGGCCAGCGGGCCTTCGATCTGCAGCGCCGGGTACTTGTTCGGGACGACGCGGGTGGTCCAGCCGGGCGCGTTGGGCGGCGTGCCGCGGCGGCCGTAGGCCAGCAACTCGGGCGGCGTCTCCTGCTCGTTGCCGGGGCAGAACGGGCACGGCTCGCCGGTGTGCGGCGGCGTGACGGAGGCGAAGTCGTTCGGCTTGCCGCCGCGTTCGGATGCGATGATGACCCAGCGTCCGACGATCGGATCGCGTCGCAGCTCGGGCATCCGGACTGACCTCCTGGACCTGTGGACTCGCGCGGCCTCGTGCCGATCCCGCAGTTATCGGCAGGATGAACCCGGGAGGCTAGCACAGGCGCGTCCGGGCCGCCACGCGACCAACCGGGCCAGCGCGGGCGGGCCCTACCCCGCCATGCGCCCCAGGAACGCCGTCCGGCGGCTCGCCGTGCGGGCGAAGAGCGCCGTCAGCAGCGCCTCCTCCGCCGTCGACATGGTGATGGCACGCCGGCCCATCGCGGTGCGCGCCGTCGATAGCATGCGGTCGAGCGCGTACTCGCCGGCGCCCGGTCCGGCGCCCCACACGAACGCCGGCACGTACGGCTGCTGCAGCAATCCGCCGCCGAAGACGTTGGTGCCGACGCCGAGGATCGTTCCGGTGCCGAGCAGCGTGCCGATCGCCGTCTTGACGTGGTCGCCGATGACGCTGCCGAGTTTGTTGTGGCCGCTGCCGACGCGGCGGTCCTCGAGCGTCACCTTCACCGCACCGTAGGTGTTCTTGAGGTTGCTCGTGGTGGTGAGCGCGCCGAGATTCACCCACGGACAGATGATCGAGTTCCCGAGATAACCCTCGTGCGCCTTGTTGGCGAAGCCCAGGAACACCGACTCGCCGACCTCGCCGCCGACGCGGCAGCCGGCACCGATCATCGTCCCGCCGTGCACAGTGATGGCCGATCACCGCCGGTCCGGTGATGCGCGCGTGACTGCGCACCACGGCGCCGCTGCCAATGAGGATCGGACCTTCCCGCGCATCGAGCAGGGCGAACGGATCGACGCGCGCGCCGTCGAGCACGGTGACGTCCTGCCCGCGTTCGAGGACGGCGGTGCGGTGGATGTCGCCGCCGTGGTGACCGCGCGCCTCGAGGCCGGCGAGATCGCCGGCGAGCAAGCGGTACGTCGCGCTCAGCACGTCCCACGGATAGCGCAGAAGTTCGCCCGCGTTCTCGACACGCGGCAGCGTCGCGGCGGTGGCGCACCAGCGCGCCCAGTCGACCGGCGCTTGCCACGGGTCGTTACTCGGATCCGGCGCGAGGTCGTGTGCCCGCGCCGCGCGGAGCTTCAGGGCAATCGGTTGGTCGTCGTGGTAGAGCGCGGCCTCACCGGCACGCCCGAGGAACTCCTGCTGCAACGGCTCGGCCACCATGCGCGAGAGCACGATGACGATCTCCGCGGCGCCTGCCGCCTCGGCGGCATCGACCAACACGGCGAGCGACGGATGCACCGGCACGTCGGTGATGTCGCGCTCACGCGGCGCGATGACCGGACGCACCACGAGCGCGCGCGGCTCGCAGTGCCACGTGGCGAGCAAGCGGTCCCACACGCGGAACGCGCCGGCCACCACGCGGTGCGCGGCGCGTAGGTCGGTGAGCGGTCGCAGGTCGTCGACCAACGAATCTTCGGCGACGGCGAGAAAGACGGAACCGGTGCGATCACGCATGGCGATCCTCGGGGACTCGGTCCAGCGCGGGTGCGCGCCGGCTAATGGGGCGAAGCCTCGGTGTCGGCCACCACCCAGGCTTCCGGGAAACCCTGGCGCACCGCGCGCTCACGGAGATCCGTGGCGGCACCACGCGTCGCGTAGTGGCCGGCGATGACTTTGAACGGCAGCGAGCTGCTCGGTTGCTCGCGGACTCGCGTCTCGACCCCGAGCGTGCGCGCCGCCTGACGTGCCGCGAACTCCGCCGCGACCCGCGTCGGGAAGGCGTGGAGTTGTACCGCGAAGGCACGCGCCGCGGGCTCGGCGTCGTCCGCGTCGCGCGCGGTGTCGCGCGGCGCCACCACCGGTGCGCGCACCCGCGGCGGCGTCTGGATCGCCGTCGTGGTGTCGGCGCGCGGCGGTGCGGGCGCTGGCGCGTCACGCGACGTGTCATCGAGATCGACCACGCGCCCCGGATCGGTGAACACGCTATCGAAGGGATCGTCGCCAGTACGTTGGGCCGGGGCCTCGGCGGGTTCGACCGACAGCGGCTGGGAGACATCGGGTGTCACGGACGTATCGGCGGTGGCAACCGGCGCGGCGACGGGCGCGGGCGTCTTCGCCGCCTCGCGCGCGACGGGCGCCGACGCGGCGCGCGAGGCGGCGGCCTTGGACGCGCGCGCCGGCGTGCGCGAGGTCTCCGCCGGTGGTTGCAGCGTCGCGGCGGGCGCCCGCTGCGGCAGCACGGCGGCATCATGCCAGCGGCTGGTATCGGCCGGCGTCGCGCGCGTCACCCGCGACACCTGCATGCCACGCGTCGACGCGCAGCCGCTCGCGCACACCAGGCACGCGAGCAGGCACGCGAACCGCGCGCGATCACTCATAGCGCGTCCAACCACGCGCGCGCACCTCGGCGAGCAGCGCGCGTACCTCCTGCGCGCGTTCCAGTGGCGCGATCAGCGTGACGTCGCGCGTGCGCACCACCGCCACGTCCTGCACGCCGAGCACCGCGAGCAAGCCGTCGTCGCTGAGCAACACCGAATCGCGCACGTCGAGCGCGATGACGTCGCCCCGCGTCACGTTGCCGGCGGCATCGCGTTCGCGCAGCCGCGGCAGCGCGCCCCACTCGCCGACATCGTCCCACTCGAACGCCGCACGCACGGTGGCGATGTTGCGCGCGCGCTCGAGCACGCCGTAGTCGATCGAGATGGACGGCGCGGTCTCGTAGAACGTCGTTGCGGCGGCACCTCCGTCTTCGCCCTGCCAGTCGGCGGCAAGCCGCGTCGCGCACGCGGCGAGCTCCGGCAGCGACGCGGCCACCGCGGCGAGCAACACGTCGGCGCGCCACACGAACATGCCGCTGTTCCACCACATGGTGCCGCGCGCCACGTACTCGGCGGCGCGCACGGCGTCGGGCTTCTCGTGAAAGGCGGCGACGTGGAACGCGGCGGCGTCGTCCTCGAACGCGGCGCCCGCTTCGATGTAGCCGTAGCCGGTTTCCGGACGCGCCGGCGGAATGCCGAACGTCACGAGATCGCCCGCCTCGGCGCGGCGCACCGCGCGGCGCAGATCGTCGTGAAACACGCGCAACGGGCGCACCAGGTGGTCCGACGGCAGGACGATGCAGACCGCGTCGGGATCGAGGCGATGCGCACGCACCGCGCCGTAGACACACGCGGCGGCGGTGTTGCGGGCGACCGGTTCGCCGTAGACGCCAACCTGCGGCGCGTCAGCGAGCGTGGCGCGCACCGGCTCCACCAACGAGGCCGCGGTGACCACCGTCATGCGCGGTTGCTCGACCAACCCGACGAGCCGGTCGAGCGTGTCGCTCAGCAGCGTGCGCTCGCTGAGCAACGGCAACAGCTGCTTCGGACGGTCACGCCGCGACTGCGGCCAGAACCGTTCGCCCTTCCCTCCCGCCAAAATCACCGCATGCAGCATGCTGTCTCCCGTGAGTGCGCCTCGCGCGGCATGCTACCGGCTCGCCGCCTCCCGCGCAACGCGCCGCGGCGCGGCGAGGGCGTTCGCCACCAAGAGTCCCGCGGCCAACGCAGCGCTCAGCACCACCAGCGAGAAGGCGAACTGCATCCCCGACACGATGTCGGCCTCGAGCATCGAGAACACGCTGCGGATGCCGACGCTTCCCGGCACCAACACGATGACGCCGGGCACCTGCAACAGTGCCGCCGGCCGCCGCCGCCAGCGCGCGAACACCTGCGCCGTCAGTCCGAGCACCAGCGCGCTGACGAACATACCGAGCTGCGCGCCGAGCCGCGGCCCCACGGCGCGCGCCGTCGCGAACGCCACCGTGCTGCCGAGCACCAGCCACGGCAGATCGCGCGGGCGCGCCTGGAACAGCACCAGGAGCGCGCACGGCGACACCGCGAGCGCCGCCCACTCCGTCCATCCCGGCAGGTGCAGCGCGCGGGCACTGTGTGCCAACGCCGGGAACAGGTCCAACAGCCGCGCGCCGATCGCCAGGCCGAAAGCGATCTGCAGGAACGTCATGAGCGCCCCGGCGATGCGCGCCGTCCCGGACACCAAATGGCGCGAGGACAGCTCCTCGAGCGCGATCGTCAGCGTCAGCCCGGGCAGCAACACGATGAGACCGGCGAGCGCGCTGATCGACGTGGCGTGCCGCCAGCCGAGCGCCACTGCGCCGCCCGCCACCGCCGTGGCACCGAGCGCCGCCAGCGGTTCGAGCGTGCGGTGGACCCAGGACACCCGCCGCGCGAGCATCGCCAGCAGCCCGGTCATCAGCCCCGCCACCGCCGCGACGCCGATCTCGCGCAGACCGCCGTTCAGATACCGCGCAGTGGCCGCCGACGACAGCGCGAACGCGATCACCACCAGCGCCGCGCGATACCGGCGCGGACGCGCCACGATGTCGCGCACCCACTCGGTGCCGCGCGCCGGCGTCATGCGGCCCGCCAACACCGCGTCGGTGACGTTGTGCAGCAGGCTCAGTTTCTCGAGGTTCATCTCGCCCGGCTCGACGCGCAGCAAGGCGGTGCGCTGATCTTCCGGCGGGCCGAACGAAGCGAACAGGGCGGTAGGTGACGAGAAGAACTGCCCGGCGACGCCGAGGGACGGCGCCACCTCGGTGACGATCTCCTCCAGCCGATAGGCCGGCGCCCCGTAGGCATGCAAGGCCCGCGACAGGGCGAGAACGAAGCCGATGGCTTCGCGCTCGGCAGCGGACTGTGCTTCAGGCATGCGGCCCTCCCGGGCGCCCTCGACGCCCCAAAACGACACCGCTCCGTCTCCCGCGGGAGACGGAGCGGCGAGCGTCACACCGATCCCGAAGGATCTAGTTGAACATAATGTTGAGGCTGATCGGAATCCAGCTCGAGGTCGAGCCGTCCTTCGACGCGCTGTGGTACGCCGCGCCGAGGCCCCACGACATCTTGCCACCGGCCTTCATGCTGAAGCCGGCCATGCCGTTGAAGCCGAGTTCGGTGTTCGACGCGTCGGTGGCCACGTTGTTCGTGGTCTGCGACGCCTTGATGTTGTCGATGTCGACACCCGCGCCCAGGTACACCTTGACCTTGCCTTCCATCGGCGGCATGAACACCGCGTCGACCGAACCACCCATGACCTTGACCTTGCGGTCGGTGGTCGAGGTGCCGATGTCGTCGCCAGTCAGCTGGTTGTACGCACCGGTGAAGCAGAGGCCGTAGTTCTTGCCGGCCGGCATCACGCCGACGATGACGTGGCCATTGAAGCCGGGGTTGTAGTTGGCGTCCTTCAGGTCACCGATGGGCATCGCCAAACCGCCACCAACGCCGAAGTGCACCATCGATTCCGCGGCGTGGGCCGCAACCGCCGACAGCACGGTGCCGAGCACCACTGCGGCGAGCGTGCGCGCGAAGCGCTTCATGGGGATTTCCTCCGTGGAATGACATCCTGTCGGGGCATCCTAATGCGCCCGGCCGGCCTCCCGGCCAGCCCCCGCCTCACTGCCGCCACGCCGTCGCGGGGCTGCCTAGTTGAACATGAAGTGCACGCCGACCGGGATCCAGACGAAGCTGGTGCCGTCGCTCGACACGCTGTGCAGCGACGCGTCGAGTCCGAAGGCCTTCCCGCCCGACATCTTGAACGACACGCCCACACCACCCGTGAAGCCCACCTTGGTCTCGCTGCCCGAGACGCTCACGTTGGTCTCGCCGTCGCTGGCATCCACCGAGATCTTGTGGTTGTACACGCCGACGCCGAACTTCACCCACGGCGTCGCCTTGCCCTCCGTGGGCACGGTGATCAGCGCGCACAGGTCACCCGACAGGGCGCGGTACTTCGCGCTCGCGGTGACGTCCGTCTCGACGTCCACGTACGTGTCGGTGGGCAGGCTCACGAAGCCGGCGTCGACGCACAGCCCGTAGTTCTTTCCCGCCGGCATGATGCCGAGCGAGGCACGGCCATGGAATCCCGTGTTGAATTCCGAATCCTTCAGGTCTCCCGTCGGCAGCGCCACACCACCGCCAATGCCGAAATGCACCGAAGACGAACCTTCCGCCTTGGCGGAGGACGAGCTCATCACACCTAGAACGGCGATGAGAGCCACGAAACTCGCGATTCGCTTCATGCGACAACTCCTCCTCAGGGACGTTAGGCCACGCCTGGTCCACGGAGAGGAGCGACGACCGTGCATGCGGCGTCGCTCGCCGACCCACGTGGGGATCGTGGCGCGCCGACTATCAAATTCGCGGCAAGTATCGTCAACGAGAAACTCGGGGCGCGACATCGTGCTAGGAGATCGCCGATCGCATCGACTCCGTCGTACACGTGTTGCGGCGACGCACGCGGTGCCGGGCTACTTGGTCTTCCGGCGGGTCTTGGGTTGCGGCGCTGGCTGGGGCGCCGGCTGGGGCGGGCGGGCGACCGGCCCCGGATCGGCGAGCAGCGCCAGCGCGGGGTTCCAGAACAGGGTGGCGGCGTGGCGCATCTCGCGGTACGCGCCGAGCGGACCGCCACGCCGGAAGATGTAGTCCGCGGTGGCGAGCACGATCCCCTCGGCGCCGCGGCCGCGTGCCTGCCGCGCCGCCGCCGCCCGCGAGACGCGATCGAGTCCGGTCGTGCTCCACACCGTGAATCCGGCAGCGCGCAACGAATCGATGCTCGCGAGCACGCTGTCCCGCGGCGCATCGTGGCGGTCCAGCACGAAGAGATCGCGCGGCAGAGCCCCACGCACTGCGGGCGTGTCGAACCGCGCGCCCAGCGACGTCGACAGGCCGCGCGTCTCGCGCGGCGAGAGGAGCAGCCCTCCGTAGATCGCGGTGCGCGCGCCCTTCGCCGCGAGCACGTCGTGGGCGAAGATCACGCTGCGGGTGTAGAGGTCCTGCGCGGCGGCGGGAGACAGCGAATCGAAGCGGGCAGCTTCATGTCCGATCAGGATCGTCTTCACGCCGAGGCTGTCGACGAGATCGGTGAGCAACAGCTTCACCAACCGCTGCGCCGCCGGCGTGCGGATGTCGAGCGTCGTGCGATTGAGCAAGGCCTCCGGGTGCGATGGCCCGAACAAGACGTCTTGCCGTCCGAGCAAGTCGACTCCAAGCACAGGTTCGAGCCCCGCGGCCCGTGTCGCCTGCACCAGCTGGTGCAGCCAGCGGAAGTTGAACAGCGTGTTGTCGGTGGTCATCTCCCGCAGCGAGGCGAACTCGGCCACATTGTCGATCTGCAGGATGACGTGCGTGAAGCGGTCGCGATGTGCCGCCGCGAGCAGGTCGGCGAGCGGAAAGATGCGGAGGTCGCGTCCGTAGATCAGCGACATCTCGAGTCCACGCACCGGATACGCAGGCTCGCCGTCACCGAGGCCGGCCGGCAGCGGCAGCGTGTCGGGCACCGGCACCAGCGTCATGTAGCCGCCCCCACCCGGCAGCCCGGCGGAGACCTGCGCGACGGCGCGCGGCGCTCCGACGCACATCAGCGCCACGACTCCCACGGCGGCCACGCCACGCGCGCACGCGCGGGCACGCCGCGCCACACTCTGCGCCGACACGATCATGCAGGTCTCCGACGGATAGGGACAACCGGACGCGGGGGACGCGCCGAGGCGAAGTGCTAGCTCCGCATGCGCCGGCTGGTACCGATACCGGCCAGAGCAGAATAGTAGATCGACTCGACGCGATCCACCACGTGATCCCACGAGAAGCGTTCTTCGACCAGACGGCGGGCGCGCGCTTCGTACGCGGCGACGCGTGCCGGGTCCTCGAGCAGGCCGGCGAGCGCATCGCGCAGCGCCGCCACATCGCCCGAGGGGAACGCCACCGCATTCTCGCCGGTGACCTCGAGATTCTCGGGGATGTCCGAGGTCACGACGCAGCGGCCGTACGAGAGCGCTTCGAGCAAGGTGAGCGACAACCCCTCGAGGGTCGACGGCTGCGCCACGCAATACGCGTTCGACCACAGCTCCTCGAGCACGTCGCCGTAGACGTAGTCGAGGAACAGGATGCGGTCGGACTCGTAGCGCTTCAACTCGGCGACGTAGTCGTCGCTGAAGCTCGAGCCGCCGGCCATCACCAGCTTGACCTCGGGGAATCGGTCCTGCAGCTGCGTGAACGCTTCGAGCAGGAAGTGGCAGCCCTTCTCCGGCACCAGCCGCCCGACGAAGAGCACGTAGCGCGTGCCATCGGCGGCCAGGCCGAAGCGGCGAATCTTGTTCGGCGGGCGCACCGTCGGCGCGCTGGTGCCGTTGGGGATCACCTCCGGCGACAAGCCGTACTTCTGCTCGAAGTAATGCGCCAGCGTCCGCGACACGACGATGGTCGAGGTCGGGAAATGAATCGCCGGGTACTCGCACTGCTTGAGCAGCCACGCGGCGGCCGGTCCCCACTTTTGGCGTTCCCAGTCGAGGCCGTGCACCGTCACCACGCTCTTCATGCCGCGCAGCCGCGGCACGCCGCTGAAGATGCTCGGCCCGAGCGCGTGGAAGTGGACGACGTCGTAGGGCCGCAAGAGCGCGTCGAAGGTCGCGAGCGCGGTGTGCGTCGCGGTGTCGAGGTGCTTGGTGTTGATACTCGGCAGGCGGCGCAGACGGATGCCGTGATAGCTGCCGCGCTGCTGGCTGTAGTAGAGCCGCGAGTACACGGTGACGTCGTGCCCGCGTTCGACCAAGCGCGCCGAGACTTCCTCGACGTGGCGCTCGATGCCGCCATAGGTCGCGGGCATGCCCTTTTGGCCGATCATCGCGATGCGCAGCGGCGGCCGCGACGGATCGTGAACGGGCTGGCTGCCGTTGTGCGGACGGGCGCTCATGCGGCGATGGCCTCCGCGGCGGCAGCGTACTCCGCCTCGACGCGCGCCAGGTGTGCGGCCGGGGCGAAATCGCGCTCGATGCGTGCGCGGGCATTGCGGCCGAAGGCGGCGGCGCGCGCGCCGTCGGCCAGTGCGGTGGCGAGCGCCTGCGCGAGTCCCGCCGCGTCGCGCGGCGCGAACGTATAGCCGGTGACGCCGTCTTCGACGAGTTCGGGAATGCCGCCGATGCGCGCGCCGACCACGGCGCGGCCCAGCGCCATCGCCTCGAGCACGGCGAACGGCAAGTTTTCGTACCACTCGCTCGGCACCACCACCACGCGCGCGCGGCGCACGGCGTCGTGCAGCGCGTCGCCTTGCAGGTAGCCGAGCAGCGTGATCGGCAGGCCGTCGTCACGCGCGGCTTCGAGCGCCGGACGTTCGGGGCCCTCGCCCGCCACCGTGAGCCGCGTGCCGGGCAACTGGCGTAGCGCATCGAGCAGCGTCGCCAAACCCTTCTCGCGGGACAGGCGGCCGGCGTAGAGCACGTCGTCGCCCGGGCCGTCGGCGGGACGATAATTGCTGGCCGGCACGCAGTACGGCAGATGCACGAGTTTGTGTGCCGGCAAGCCGTGCCGCGCCATGGTGTCACGCATCCACGTGCTCGGGCAGAGGAAGCGCGCCACCGTATCGTACGAGCCGAGCGCGCGGTGCAGATACGCTTCGGTGGCGAGCACGACCCCGGCGGCGAACGAGTCGCGGTGACAGCGCCGGCGTGCCGCCTCGAAGAAGCGCTCGCCCTGGCACGCTTCGCACACCGTGCCGTGGTCGAGGAAGAGATACGAGGGACAGGCGATCTTGTAGTCGTGCAGCGTCTGCACCACCGGAATGCGGTGCTTCTGCAAGACCGGCACGATCGACGGCGTGAGCTGGTGCGCAATGTTGTGCAGATGCGCGACGTCGGGCCGCCAGTCGCGCAGCAAGCGATCGAGGCAGGACGCCGCCTCGCGCGAATAGATGATGCGCGCTGCAACGCCCATCGACCGTGCGCCCGGCCCGTCGAAGTCGACCTCCGACGGGAAGTAGCGCGCGAACGGCGTCGCCGCGTTGCGGGGATGCTGCATCGCGAAGGGCGCGACCTCGTGCCCGGCGCGCTGTTGCGCGTCGGCGACGTCGGCGACGTACCGTTCGGCGCCGCCCTTCACGAAGTGGAACTTGTTCACGTGGAGGATTCGCACGCGGTCTGCGTCCCCCCGGAGGTCGTGGCACCGGCGCGGGCCGGCGCGTCCGGCGCGACATCGAAGTCCTCGGCACCCGCCGGCACCAGCGCGGTGAGCGGCTGCGGCGGGGCGATCGCGGTCACCGCCACGCGCGGCGCGGGCCGCGGCGGCAGGTCGGCATCCGCGAGTTTCGCGCGCTTGCCGAGGCCGAGGAATTTCGCCATCGCCACCCACCAGCCCGGCACCCACGGCGCCCGGCGCATCGCCGGCGCGACGGTGCACGACATCCAGCAGTCGACGCTGCACGTCTTGACGTCCTGCAGGATGTCGGCGGACTTGGCGTACATCGCCTCGTAGGACTCCTCGAGGATATTGCCCATCTTCCGGTTGAGCGCGTTGCACGGATACACGTCGCCTTCCGGATTGATGTAGATCATCTCGTCGGCGGCGTGACAGAAGATCCGCCGCTTGCGGCGGTACACGTAGTCGATGAGGCCGTCGGTGTAGTAGGCGCGGAACCAGTCCTTGAGCCGCGGCGAGCCCAATTGTTTGTCGCGCACCGCGATCAAGTTGTCGACGACGTCCTGGCGTCCGGCCCACGGGAACGCGTCGTCCTGATTGCCAAAGTAGGTGTCGCTCGACTGCGCGACCGAGCAGACGAACTCGACGCCCATCTCGTCGGCGAGCGCCTTGAGCTTGGGCAGCTCGCCCACCGACTCGCGCGACACCGTGCCGCTGATGCCGAGATCGGTGTGGCCCGCCGCCTTCAAGCGGCGCAGCGTGTCGAGCGCCTTCTGGTAGCCACCGGGAATGCCGCGGGTGCGGTCGTCCGCTTCGCCGATGCCATCGATCGACACGCGCAGGCCGACGCCGCGCATGACGTCCATCTGCTGCTCGATGCGCGGCGGCATGAGCGCGTTGGTCGAAATGATGATGCGCACGCCCGGAATGTGATCGCGGATGGTCTGCACGAGTTCGGGGAGATCCTTGCGCAGGAACGGCTCGCCGCCGGAGATGTTGACCTCGCGCAGGGTGCGCGGCAGCCGGCGATAGTCCGCAGGCGCCATCTCGGGCCCGCGGCCGTATTGCCAGATGTCGCACATCGTGCAGCGCGACTGGCACGCCATGGTGACCGCAATCACGGCCGAACGCGGTCCCCGCATCTACCGGCTCCTTTCCCCTTCGAGTAACGCCGCCGTCTCCGCGACCATGCGGCGACGATCGAATCGCTCCGTGGCACGCTGATGCCCCGCGGCGGCGAATCGCCCGCGCAGCGCCGCATCGCCGGCCAGACGGCCCAGCGCGGCGGCGAGCGCCGTGACGTCTTCCGACGGCACCAGCATGCCGGTGACGCCGTCCTCCACCACTTCGTCCACCGCCCCGACCCGCGTCGCGCGCACTGCGCGGCGCGCGCCGCCATCGCCTCGATGGCGACGGTCGGCGTGGTCATCGACCACCGGCCGCGACGCCAGCACGAGCACGTCGCACGCCGCCAGCAGCGCCGGCACGTCCTCGCGGCGGCCCAGGAAGCGCACCGCATCACCGAGCGCGAGGCGTGCCGCCTGCTGCTCCAGCGCCGCGCGTTGCGCGCCTTCGCCGGCGAGCAGCAATCGCAGCGCCGGTTGGGCCGCGCGCGCCGCCGCGAACGCTCTTTGAGCAGCACGTCGTGTCCTTCTCGGACGCAGCTGCGCCACGCAGAGCAACGCCACCGGCATCACCGCCGAGGCCGAGCGCGCCGCGTCACCGCGCGCAGCGTCTCATCCTCTCCCGCCGCGCCGAAGCGCGCCAGGTCGATCCCCAGCCGCACCACGTGCACCGGCGGCCGGCGCAGCCCTTCGTCGTCGCACAGACGCCGCCGCTGCCCTTCGGCCACCGCCACTACGCCGGTCGCGCGCAGCGCCTGCCGTCACCGGACCGATGCTCGCCGTCCGCCCCACTGCCCCATCGTGTGGAACGCCACCAGCCGCCGCGGCACCTGCGTCCACGCCGCCGCCGGCAGCGCCATCGCCGCCGCGTTCTGGTGGTCGAGACAGTACACCGCCGCGGGCCGCGTGTCCGCGCAGCGTCGCGCGAATCGCGCCGCCCCCGCGACCCGGCGCAGCGGTGAGGTGCCTGCCCAGCCAGCCTCCTCCGTCACCCCGGCGTCGCGCAGCGCCTCGCCGATCGCGCCGGCGCCGCGCAGCGTCACCACCCGTGGCCGCCAGCCATGGGCCGGCAGTCCGCGCACCAATTCCTCGACCGCACGCTCGGCGCCGCCGACCACCAGCGTCGACGCGACGAAGATGACCTCGCGCTCACCGCCGCGTGCGGAGGTAGGCATAGGCCCGCAGCAGTTCGATCCGCGTGTAGTCCCACGACAGCTTCTCGCGCAACCGGACGCGGTTCTTCTCGCCCATCGTCGCGCGCCGCGCCGGATCGTCGAGCAGTTCGACGATCTTCTGGGCGAAGTCGCGTTCGTCATTGGGCGTCGCGTACACCGCGCCGTCTTGCGCCGAGAAGCGCGATTCCTTCAGGTCGAACGACACGATGGGCAAGCCCACCGCCATGTACTCGAGGATCTTGTTCATCGTCGAGACGTCGTTCAGTTCGTTCTTGGGGTCCGGCGCCACGCCGAGGTCCGCGGACGACAGATAGCGCTGGAGGTCGATGTCCGGGATGCGGCCGGTGAAGTGCACGTACTCGGCGAGTCCCGCGTCCTCCGCCATCTTCTTGAGATCGTGCCACGAGTCGCCGCCGCCGATCAGCACGAAGCGGATGTCGCGGCGCCCGCAATCGTGCACGACGTGGCCGATCGAGCGAATGAGATAGTCGACGCCGTCCTGCGGCGCCATCACGCCGAGATAGGTCACCAGGTACTGCTTGCCCTCGCGCAGCGACGGCTCCGGCGGCACCGCGTGGAACTTCGCGAGGTCCGGCGCGCTGCGCACCACGAACACGCGGTCGCCCGGCTTGCCGCCACGCGTCATCGCCACCTCGCGATACGATTCGTTGGTGGCGAGCACGATGTCGGCGGTGCCGTAGGTTTGCGCCTCGAGCAGGAACAACAGCCGCGGAATCAGTCCTTCGCGCGTGCCGAAACGTGACATGAAGACCTCGGGACACAAATCGTGCTGGTCGAACACGAACTTCTTCCCGAGAAACTTGTAGAGCCGCGCCAGAGTGAAGTAGATGTCCGGCGGATTCGCGGTGTGGATGATGTCGAACCCATGACGCGCGAACACCACGAGCGAGAGCAGCGCGGTGGCCGCCCACGAGTAGCTGTACTCCCACACGTACGCTAGCTTGCCGTGCGCCTCGGCGGGCGGCGGGTAGCGGTAGATGTGGACGCCGTCGAGATTCTCGTACGCCTTCTGCCACTGCTGGCCCTTGGGGCAGATGACGGCGACCTGATAGCCGCCGTCGCGCAGCGTCTGCGCTTCCTGCCACATGCGCCGGTCGAACGGAACCGTGAGGTTCTCGACCAGCATGAGGACCTTACCAGCAGAGGCCAACGTACTTGCCCGCTGTGGTCTGAGGGGTCTCGGCGATCCGCACCAAGTCGACGAGCGACTGGTCCGGGCGCAGGCGCGCGAGGACGTCCGCGTACTCGGCGCTCTTGTTGGCGACCACCAGGACCTCCGCCCAGTCGGTCACCGACGCCAGTTCGGGCTGCAACACCTGCGGGATGTAGGGCACCTCCTCCTCGAGGAACTGCTTGTTCGCGCCGATGATGCGCGACATCTCGACGTTGGTGTCGTGCACGCGCAACTCGTAGCCCTTGCCCACCAGCGCCTCGACCACCTGGATGATCGGCGACTCGCGCAGGTCGTCGGTCTCCGCCTTGAACGACAGGCCGAGGATACCGATCTTCTTGCGCCGCAGCTTCTCGATCGTCTTCATCGCCAGCTGCACTTGGTGCGCGTTGCTCGGCAGGATGGACTCGAGCACCGGCGACTTGAGACCGCGCTGCCGCAGCCGGTAGGTGATCGCCCGCACGTCCTTCGGCAAGCACGAGCCACCGAACGCGAAACCGGGCTTGAGATAGTACGGCGAGAGATTGAGCTTGGTGTCTTCGCAGAAGATCCGCATGACCTCGTGCGAGTCGATGCTCTCGGCCTTGCACAGATTGCCGATCTCGTTGCCGAAGCACACCTTCAGCGCATGCCAGGTGTTCGACACGTACTTCATCATCTCGGCGGCGCGGATGTGCGTGGTGAACAGCGGCGCCTCGAGGCCGGCGTAGAGTTCGCGGGCGACCTGCTCGGCGCGCGGGTCGCTGACGCCGACCACGGTGAGCGGCGGGCCGAAGAAGTCGGCGACCGCGGTGCCCTCGCGCAGGAACTCGGGGTTGTAGCAGACGCCAAGGTCGGCGCCAACGTGGCGGCCGCTGGCGCTCTCGAGCAGCGGGACGATCTCTTCCTCGACGCTGCCCGGCAGCATGGTGCTGCGCACCACGAGGACGTGGTAGTCCGGCATGTGCGCGAGCGTCGCCCCGATCTTCTGCGTCATGCGGCGCACGTGGCCGAGATCGAGCGAGCCGTTCTCGGCGCTCGGCGTGCCGACGCAGACGATCGACGCCTGCGCGCCGCGCAGCGCTTCCTCGTAGTTGTCGGTAGCGGTCAGGCGGCCCGCGGCGACCGCTTCGCCGATCAGTTCGCCGAGTTGCTTCTCGACGATCGGCGACTGGCCGCTGGCGATGCGGTCGACCTTGAACCGGTTGATGTCGACACCGACGACCTGGTGCCCCAACTTCGCGAAGCACGCCGACGACACCGACCCGACGTACCCCAATCCGAAGACGGCAAGCTTCATGGGTGGTGCTGATCCTCCGTCGATCGGGCGGTCGCGGCGGCGGCGCGTGCGATGCGCGCCGCGGCGGCGGGTCCCGCCCCCACGTCCTGGTGGCCTCGCCTCGCGCGGTGGACGCGCGGCGGCGGCGCCTCCGCCGGGTGCGGAGGCCGTGCTCTCCCGTTGTCGGCACCCCCACGGGAGGAGGCCAGCGGAACCCCGTCCACACCGGACCGGCTGGGAATCGCAAACCCGTCCGTGCGCGGCGCACCGCTCATCGAGCGCGGAAGCATACACCAGGGGGTGCGGGCCGGGGCCGGGAAACCAGGGGGCCGAGCAGGCCGGCCGGGCGCCTCAGCTTCGCGTGCGCCGCGCCTGCGCCGCCTGCCACGAGTAACACGCGAAGCCCCACAGCACGAACGGCACCGTCACCACGAGCCGGAAGGCCAGCGCGGTCGCGTGCGCGGTGGCCGCGCCGACGCCGTAATAGTGCGCCAGCAGCGTGCTGACCGTGAGCTCCAGCACCCCGAGGCCGAGCGGCACCAGCGACACGATCCCGGCGATGTATGGCACGAAGAATCCGAGTCCCATGCCGGTCCACGGAAACGCTGGCGCCCCGAGCACGCGCACCAACAGCACGAACTGCGCGCCGGTCAGCAACCACATCGCACACGAGGTCGCGGCCGAGAGCACGGCGATGCGCGGGATGCGCGCCAACCCGCCGGTGGCGCTGGCGAGCGCCGCGAGGCGACCCCGCACACCGGGCGCCGACGGGCCTCCCCCGGTGCCGGCGGGTACCGCATGACCCGCCCCGCCCCGCGCGCCGCCAGACGGATCGCGACGCCACGGCGGCAGCGGCGCGCCTTCGATCGCGTGCGTTCGCGCGGGCGTGGAAGTGAACCGCGCAACGCCGCCGCCGCGAAACCGGCGAGCGCGAGCAGATCGTGAATCTTTTCGTAGAGCACGGTCGCGAGGCCGACGCGGCGCGAGATGCCGAGCAGGAAGCCGCGGCTCACCCTGCGCCGCTGGTGCCCGGCGTCACCAAGCCCCAGAAGAATCCTGCCGAGACCGGCACCAATAAGCGGCTTCGCGGCACCTCGACACCGCACGCCGCGAGCAGGGCATGCCAGCGCAACAGCTTGAGAATCGGAATTGCCGCACTCAGCACCAGCACCGCGGCCACCGTGGACGGCGTGAGGCGCCGCAACATCGGCAGCGCCTCGGTCATGCCGCTGCGCGAGAGGAAGATGCCGAAGGCCACCGCACCGGCCACCCAGACGAAGACCGTCTTCCAGGTCAGGCGGGCGCCTGGCGCGGCGGGCGCGGGGTGCGGCGTCGGCTCGGTCATGACCGCGCGGTTCCCGGCCGCGCACTGCCGACGATCCGGTCATCCACCGCGGCGCTCGCCCATCGCCACGTCCACGACGCGCCCTGACGCACGGTGCGCTGGCGCACCGCGAAGTCGCCGTGGCCGCGCGCCGAGATGTGGGGATCTTCGTCGGCCGCCACGTGCCGGCAGCGCACCGACATCGTCGCGCCGCGCAGCGGCAGTGACTCGATCGGGTACGCCAGCGTCCACGCACGCGACTCCGGCTCGGGGCCAAGGACGATCCACCACTCGTCGTCGCCGCCGTCGGCGCGACGCACCACGAGGCGGATGCCGCGCGGGCCGGTGACCTCGGCGCGTTCGAGACGGGCAGGCGGTTCGCCATCGGCCGGCGTGGCGATCAGCGTGGCGACGCACACCGGTAGCGCGGCGCGCACGCTGGCGCGCACCACCCAGCCCGGCTGCACCGCGTTGTAGTGCGGCGACAGCCAGCCGTCGAGCGGCTCGCGCTGGCCACGCACGCTCTCCCACCGCAGACGATCGCTCAGCGTGCCGCCGCCGAGCGACAGCGCGCGCGCGGTGAGCGTGGCGCGCCCGCCGTCGGCGGTGCACGCCTCGACGACATCGGTCTCCGGCGTCACCGGCGACGCGGCGCTCCACGCCGCGCCCATCGGCCACGACACCGTGACGGTGTGGCTGTCGCTGCCCTCGACGAGGTCGACGACGAGCGCGTAGCCGGCGGCATCGAGATGCACGCGGCGCCGCACCCGCGCGGCGACGCCGCGGTAGCCGTCGTGCGCGCCTTCCGCCGCGCCCCATTCGCCATCGCCCGAGACGAAGAGCGTGTCGGCCTGGTAGCGGCTGCCCCACAGGAACGACCCGCGCATCTCGGCGCAGTCGGTCCAGTCGAGCATCACGGTGGCGTGGGCGCGGGTGCTGCGGAAGTAGTCGCGTTCGGCGCGCCGCGCCGGCGCGTAGCTGCCGGTGCCGGGATCGACGATGACTGGACGGCCGTGCGCGTGAAGCCACAGCGCGAGCGGATCGGCGTGCCCATGCGCGGCGATCGACAGGTAGCCGAGCGGACCGGTGTCCATGCCGAGCGTGAGGTCCGCGCCGGCGTGCAGGACGCAGACGCCACCGTCGCGGAAGCCCTGCGCGGCGTCGCGCTCGCCTGCCGGCACTGCCTCGGCGCGCGTGCGGCCGAGCAGCCAGAATGCCGGTTCGTCGAGCCCGCCTTCGCACAAACCTTCGGGATCGGCGAGGGGCGCGAGCGTGCCATCGCCCACGCGTTCGGCGATCAGGCGGCCGAGCACGCGCGGCATGGCGAGTGGCGGCGCGCCGAGCGGCAGCGCGACCGCATCGTCGGAGTCGCCGAGATCGGGCAACCCGCCGTGCGCGTCGGCGAGGCCGCGCAGGAACCGCGCGGCGGCGGCGGCGCGCGTCCACAGCACCGCCGGAACGTCGTCACCCGCGCGTTCGGCGGCGAGGGCGCTGAGCACCGCCAGTTCGAGCGTGAAGCACAGGTAGTGCACGCTCTGCTCGGCGCCGACGCCGTCCGCGTGGATTTGCTTGTCGATCTCCGCCGCCAGCGCGTCGAGAGCGGCGCGGCGCAGGCGCGCGGCGTGCGGCAACTCGGGGAATACGCACGGGACGATGGCCTCGGCGGCGAGTTCGCCCACCAAATGATTGTTGGCCGACGAGAACGCCGAGCGGTTGCGCCGCACGTAGCCGAGCATCGCGGCGATCGCGGCACCCCACGTCTCGCGCTGGGCGTCG
>JBGATO010000040.1:0-33923 GCA_044229145.1 Candidatus Eiseniibacteriota bacterium
GGGTACACGACCTCGGCGCCGGCGAACGCCTCCTCCATCGTCTCGACGACGCGGAAGCTACCCTTCGACTCCTCGGCGTTGCGGGTGGCGAGGCCCATGCACTCCGGCATGAGGTCGTACCCGCTCGGGTGCGCCAACGTAACCTGCGCGCCGAAACGCGTGAGCAGCGTGATCAGCCCTTGCGGCACCGAGAGCGGCTTGGCGTAGCTCGGCGAGTACGCCCACGTCACCGCGATCTTGCGACCGGCCAGCGACGCCGGACCGCCGAAGTGCTCGCGCAGCCACATCATGTCGGCGAGCGTCTGCGTCGGGTGGTCCACATCGCACTGCAAGTTGACGATCGGCACCTGGCGCGCGTCCTTGGTCGCGTGCAAGTATCCGTCGATGCCGGCCTTGACCTGCTGCATGAACGACTGTCCTTCGCCGAGCAACATGTCGTGGCGGATGCCGAGCGCGTGCGCGTTCATGCCGAGCATCGCGCCAGTCTCCTCCGCCGTCTCGCCATGCGCGATCTGCGTCGACGTGCCATCGACGATCACCGGCGACATGCCGAGCCGCGCCGCCGCGCCCGCCCACGCCGACTTGGTGCGCGTCGAGTTGTCGAAGAACATCGCGTAGGCGAGCTGATGCGGCAGCATCGCCGTGTTGATGCCGAGACGGTCCATCTCCTCGAGGCGCTCCGCGACCGCGAGCAACATGTCGATCTCGGCAACCGGCCAGTCCTGGGTAGTGAGGAGGCTCTTGCCAAGCAGCGCGCTCAGGGCCTGCGCGTCGAGCGTGTCGTGGTGGAGTGTCGTGTTCATGCTGTCGGTCTCCTGTCCGCCCCGCCGCGGGGCGAGGGGTCAGTGCGTCGCGCCGTAGCGCGCGACACGGTCGTTGAAGGCCACGATCTGGCGGTCGAGTTCCGCGCCGACGCTCCAGCGCTCCGGCCAGTAGCTGTCGTGGTCATGCCATTGCGCGTCGAGTTCGGCGACGTCCTTGCCCTGCTGCTCGACCCACGTGTAGTACTTGAGATTGTGGATCCGGCGCTTGTCGGCGTGCGTCAGCTCGCGCAAATGCGCGGTGTGCTGCCGCTCGAGCCGCACCGTGTAGTCGAACGCCGCCTGCGCCTCGCTGTACGGCCCCGCCGCCTGCTGCTCGGCGAGCCGCGAGCGATAGAGATCGAGCGAGTCGGTGCACACGGTGAACACGACATCACGCTCCGTGAGCTCGAACCACCGCGCCGTCTGGATCGCCGCCAGCACGTTGGCGATGCCGCTGATCCCGAGCAGATCGAGCTTGGCGACGAAGTCGTCCGCGACACCCGCCGCCTTGAGACGCGCGCGACCTTCCGGTTCGTGGAAGAAGCGCAGCAACGCGAGCGGGTCGTTGTCGTCGATCGCCACTACGACGTCGGTGTTGCGCACGTTGTGGATCCACGGCACGTGCTTGTCGCCGATGCCTTCGATGCGGTGCGCGCCGTAGCCGTTCTCGAGCAGCGTCGGACACTGCAACGCTTCGCTCGCGACGATCTTCATCGCCGGATACAATTCCTTGAGGCGGTCACCCGCGGCGATGGTGCCGGCCGAACCGGTGGACGACACGTACGCGGCCAGGCGATCGCCCGGCGCCATCGCGCCGCGCAGCACCTCGTCGATGGCCGACGCGGTGACCTCGTAGTGCCACAGGCCGTTGCCGAACTCTTCGAACTGATTGAGGATCACGGCGTCCTCGTTCTCCGCCCGCAGGCGGTGACACGCGTCGTAGATTTCCTTCACGTTCGACTCGCAGCCGGGCGTCGCCCAGACTTCGGCGCCGATGTCGCGCAGCCACGCGAAGCGCTCCGGGCTCATCTCCTCCGGCAAGATGGCGAGCGAGCGGCAGCCGAGCAGCGAGGCGACGAACGCACCGCCGCGACAGTAGTTGCCGGTCGACGGCCAGACGGCAAGATGCCGCGACGGATCGAACTGCCCGCTGACCAAGCGGGGCGCCAGGCACCCGAACGCGGCGCCCACCTTGTGCGCGCCGGTCGGGAAGTTGCGTCCGACCAGGGCGAAGATGCGAGCCCGCACACCGGTCAGCGCCGACGGGAACTCGAGACAGTTCACGTCGCCGTAGCCGCCGCTGTCAGGATCGTTCCTCCACGTGATGCGGAAGAGATTGCGCGGATGCACGTCCCACAGCCCGACCGGACGCAAGTCTTCGCGGAGAGCGTGCGGGATCTGCTGCGGATCGCGCATCTGCGCGAAAGTCGGAATCACGACGCCGCGTTCGTGGCAGCGGCGGACCGCCTGCTCCAGAGCCGGAGCGGCGTCGGTCAACGTGTCTGGCGACATGTGGGGCGACCTCCTGTTCAGGGATGTCGTCCGATGGTGCCGCAACACCCGCTCTCCCACCTATGGCACGGAAGGGGGTGCGACCAAGGGTGTAGTGCGGAGCCCCGGTGTGAAAACGGCGGCCGCGTACTGTGCGGCCGCCGTCATCGTCTCAGGCCAGGTCTCGTGGGCCGGCGCCTCACTCCGTCGTCGCCCCGGCTACTTCACGCCGGCGGTCGTTCGCCGCCAGTTCGTGGCGGTCGCCGTGCCGGGTGAAGATGTCGCTCAGGTCATGCAGCTTCTCCGCCGCGCCGTCCTTCAGGTGGCGCGCCTTGTCCCCGATCGCCTTGCGGGTCGTCCGGCCCGAAGCCGGCGCGAACAGCAGCGCCAACCCCGCCCCGATCGCCGCTCCCAGCAGCATCCCGCCGATCATCCGGCCGGTGTCGTTCTGACGTTCCATCACTCTCTCCTTCCGGCGATGGCGTGGCGGCGCGGGGGTCGGCGCCCCACCATCGCTCCAACGCGCCGCAGGCGGCGCGCATCACGTGCATGAGTGTCGCCAATTGCCGAATCGGAGGTTCGATTTCGTCGAGGACCGTGTCGGCCAGGGCGGCCGATCGTTGCACGATGACGTCCACGCGGTCGGCACTGACGCGCATGGTTTGCGCAACGTCGTCGAGCGACTGCAGCGTCGCTTCGATGCGCGCCGCGGTGTCGCGCGTCTGCTCGAGCGCCTCGTCGGTGCGGCGCAGCGTGCCGGCTGCCTGTTCGACGAACGCGTGCAACCGCAACAACGTGCGGGCGAGCAAGCCCAGCACGACGACGAACGCGACGAGCGCGCACAACGCGCCGACCTGCATCGCCACGGTCATGGGCGACCTCCGCTTCTACCCGGCGGCGGCGAGCGGCGCCGTCGCCGTGACGCGCGCGGCGAACTCGCGTTCGAACTCCGGCCAGCGCTCTGGGGCAAGCGGCAGGCCATCGTCACCGGCCAACGCGCGCAACTTGGTGACTTCGTCACCATACCACTGCACCAGGGGTTGGCCGATGCGCAACGTTGGGAGTTCATCCGCCAGCGCCTTTGGTGTCAGCACGCAGATCCACCCGTGGAGATACGGGCTGTCGCGTACCGTCGCACCGTCCTTGCGCAGCGTCTCATTGACGAGGTGGACACGACCGGACAGCGGCGCCCGCAACTGCACGGCCGCGCTTCCGCGCCGCACCGTGAACAGCACGTCACCGCGCGTCACGTCGATGCCGGCCGGGGGCAGGCCGATGCTGTCGATGGCGCCGCACGCCTTGCGCGCGAGGTCGTCGAGGCCGCACTTGACGTCACCGCTCGGCTCGATACGCGCCCACACGTGGCCCGTGCTGACGAACGCGCCGCCCGGCACCGCGTATTCGTGCGCCGCCGCGCTGTCTGCCACCGCCGGCGCGACGAGCCGCACCGTCGGCAAGCGCGCCGCATCGAGCCGCGCTTGCCGCTTGATGAGGAGCCGGCGCGCGAACGCCACCAGCTCGTCCTCGGTGAACGGCTTCTGCACGTACTCGAGCGCGCCGTGCTGCATCGTCTCGACGGCGGTATCGATCGTGCCGTAGCCGGTGATCACCGCGATGTCGACGTCGGGACGCAGGTGATGCACCGCCTTCACCACCTCGACGCCGTCCATCCCCGGCATCTTGAGGTCGGTGAAGACGAAGTCGTAGTCGCGCCGCCGCACCAGCGACAACGCTTCCGGCCCGCTCTCCACCGTGTCGACGCTGAAGCCGTCGAGCACCAGGATCTTCCGGAAACTGTCGAGGACGATCGCCTCGTCGTCCACGGCGAGGATGCGAGCCTTCGGGTTCGGCACTTCGACGCGCTTGAGGCTGCGCGCTTCGTCGGCGAACTCGAGACGCAGCGCGACGTGCAACACTTCCTCGCGTTCGCGCTTGGCGCGCGCCGTCGCGGCGCGCCTGGTCAGAGCGCGCACCCCGACGTCGAGCAACACGAACGCCACCAACATGAAGATCATCACGAGAGCAGTCATGGCCCTACCTCACTCATCACGTCCCACGCCGTCTCCCACGTTCGGCGCCGCGGTCGCGGATTCGCCGGGAAGACGGACGGTGAAGCGACTTCCCCGTCCTGGAGTGCTGTCCACCTCGATGGTGCCCTGATGCCGGGCAACGATGCTCCAGGTGACAGCCAATCCGAGTCCGGTGCCGCGCGTGCCCTTCGTCGAGAAGAAGGGCTCGAAAATCCGCGGCACATCGGCGGCGGGAATTCCACATCCGGTATCCTCGACCTCGAGCGCGACACCGCGCGGTCCGTCGCGCCGCGTGCGCACGGTGATCTGGCCGCCCGCGTCGCCGAGTGCGTCGGCGGCGTTGAGCAGCAGATTGACGAGGACCTGTTCGATCTGATTGCCGTCGACGGTGACCGGCGGCAGGTCGCCGGCCAGCTCGAGGTGCAGCGCCGCCTGATGTTTCGCGAGCTGGTTCTGCACGATGCCGGCGGCGTGTCGCACGATGTCTTCGAGGGACACCTGCTGACGATGCGGCGGCGACTGCCGCGCGTAGTCGAGCAGATTGCGCACGATTTCGCGGCAGCGCTTGGTTTCGCGCACGATGACCTCGAGGTCTTCGCGCGACGCGCTGTCGTCGCCGATGCGCTTGAGCAGGAACGTGGCGTAGGTCAGCACGCCGGTCAGTGGGTTGTTGATCTCGTGCGCGACACCGGCGGCCAGTCGGCCGACCGACGCCAGCTTGTCGGCGGCCACCAACTGCGTCTGCGCCTCGCGCAGCCGGCGCGTCATGTCATTGAAGGTCGTCGCGAGCGCGCCGAGTTCGTCGTCGCGGGTGACCGGCACCGTGGTCGTGAGGTCGCCGTCCGCCACGCGCTTGGTGCCGACCGCCAGCGCGCGGGTCGGCTCGATCACGAGGCGGCCGGTCAGCCACCACAACACGACGCTGGTGGCGAGGATCGCGAGGGCGGCCCACAGCGCGAACCGGCGCTGACTGTCGGCAATCTCCTTGTCCACGGTCGTAAGCGTGACATTGACGTCGAGCACGCCGAGGACGCTCTGCTGCGGCGAGTGCGCGTGGCAGGCGCCGGCGCTGCACCCCGGCTCGTTGGGAATCGGCACGATGGTGCCGAGCACGCGATGGCCATCGGCGGCGCGGTAGATACGCGAGCGCTGCTTCATCGGCAGCCGGCTGAGCGGCTTGCCCGACGCGTGGCAGCCGTAGCACGCCTCCGCCCGCTTATCGACGGACGTGCCGATCTCGCCGACATCGGTCGAGAACGCGATCGTGCCGTCTTGGTCGAAGACGCGTACCTTCTCGATGCCCTGCTCGCGCCCGAGTCCGAGAATCTGCTGGTGCAAACTCTCGCGCCGGTTCTCGAGCATGTCGTAGTGCGCGCTGTGGCGAATGGCTTCGCCGAGTTGCGTCGTGCTGCGTTCGAGTTCGGCGATGAGTTCGGCGCGGTGGGCGCGGATCATCAGGGCGCTCATGCCGCCGATGGTCGCCGCCGTGACGACGGCGACGGCGAGGATCACCCGCGAGCCGATCGACATGCGCACGCCGCTACCCTCCGTCCGCCGCGGCACGCGCCGGCGCTTCGTCGGGGAAGATCGGCAGATACCGTGCGGCCAGCGCGAACAGGACGAAGCCGAGCGCCACGAGCCCGACCGACACCGTGAATTCCATCGCCGACGGGATGTAGCGCACGCCCGCGGCGCGTTCCATGCCGGTGACGCTGACGTTCAGGCGGTTGAGCAGAAACCCCATCACGACGAACAGCGAGATCAGCGGTAGCCACTGCTTCGAACGGCGAATCGCCGGCACCAGCAGCAAGCACCACGGCACCACCACGCCGATGCCGTACTCGAGCAGAAACATGCGCTCTTCGTAGCCGGGGTGCAGGAGCAGCAACCAGGCGCCGGTGCGGTGCAGCAACAACGCGCGCAGCAAGCCATAGAGCCCGAGCGCCACCACCAGCCCGCGCGCCAGCGGCTCGAGGATGTCCATCTCGAGATGCCGCCCGAACGCCCGCCCGCTCAGCGTCGACTCGAGCACCACCATGGCCAGACCTGCCGCCACCGCCGACATCACGAACAGGAACGGCAGCATCGGCGAATACCACAACGGATACAGTTTGGTCGGCACGATCAAGTAGAGGGTGCCCAGCGACGACTGATGCAGCGTCGACAGCAACACGCCGGCGATCACCAGCGGCGTGCCGATCGCCCGCAGCACGCGCCGCGGCCGCTCGAGCCGCAACCGCTCGAACACGATCGGCAGGAACTCGAGGACCAGCACCGTGGTGTAGAGCATCACGCACCACGCCACCTCGAACATCACCGAATGCGGATTCCAGAAAACGAGAGCGTGCCAGATGCGCCACGGCTGCCCGAGGTCGAACAGCAGCCCGGCGATCACCAACAGATAGCCGAGCAGGCCGGTGAGCAGCGTCGGCCGCAGGATCGGCTCGAAGCGCTCGATGTGGAAGATGTGGACGATCGCCATGATCGTGAACGCGCCCGCGGCGAGACCGACGCCGCACAGCACGTCGAACCCGATCCACACGCCCCACGGGAACTGATCGCTGAGATGCGTCACCGCGCCGAGCCCGCGCGAGAAGCGCAGGAACGCCACGACCGCGAACGCCACGAGAACGACGGCGCCGAACACTTCCCAAAAGCCGAGGCGCGGAGCGCGCAGCGTGCGGGTCGTCATGCGCCGGCCCTCCCGGCGGGACGCGCCGCTCGCGCGTTCGCCTCCGCGGCGAGTTGCATGCGACGTCGCGTCAGCCAGTGGATGCCGTAGAGGAACGCGCCCGCCATCATCGCGTAGTCAGGAATCTTGCCGAGCACTTGCCAGGTGAGCAGCGACAACGGCTGGCGCGGCAGGTTCTCCGGCAGCCCGAGTTTCGCGAACGGCACCGATGACAGGTACATCACCGCCGTGCCGCCCGCCTCGTCGCTGCCATAGACGTGCGGAACGTAGCGCTGCGGCGACTGGCGTATCCGCTCGCGCGCGTCGGCCAGCAACGTGTCGCGCTCGCCGAACGTCGTCGCGCCGGTCGGGCACACGGTCGCGCAGGCGGGCTGCTTTCCGTCGGCGAGGCGCTCCGCGCACATCACGCATTTGCCGACGATCGGCACCGGCCGATCCCACTGGTATTTCGGAATGCCGAATGGGCACGCCATCATGCAGTACCGGCAGCCGATGCACTTCTCGGCGTCGTACACCACCGCCCCGCGGGCGGTCTTCTGCATCGCCCCGACCGGACACACCGAGACACACGTCGGCGTCAGGCAGTGCATGCACATGGTCCGCGTCCACACCCCGGCGCGCTTCTGCACCGTGGTCCACGTCGCGGCGGTGGTGCGGTCTTCGATCGGCAGCGGCAGCTCGTGCTCTTCCTTGCACGCGGCGGTGCAGCCGCCACAGCCGATACACTTGGTCGCGTCGAACAGCAGGCCCGCGCTCATTGGCCACCTCCCGCTGCGTGGCACTTCTCGCACTTCGCATCGTCCTCGACGCCGAAGCTCTTCTCGCCGTCGTGGCATCCGCCGCAGCGTTTCGTGTCGTGCGCGGTGCTGCTGGTGGCGCCGCCGCCCTTGCTGCGCGCGAAGAGCGATGGGTGACACGTGGCGCACGTGCCGACCTTGCCCTTGTGCGTGCTGTGCCGGAAAGTGACACGGCCCGGCGAATCACCGCTCTGTGGGTAGACGAAGTCGGCCGGCATGCGTGGCCCGGCGCTCGCGGCCACCGCGTCGCTCGAATCGCCGGCGACCGCTGCCGGAGCCGGCGGCACATGACATTCGACACACGACGTCGAATCACGCGTCGACGCAGCCTTCACCCCGTCGTGACAGATGCCGCACAGCTGGCGCGCGTCCATTGCGCGATGGGGCGCGCGATGCGTCGGATGCAACATCGCGAACGGTCGCGGATGGCAGACGGTGCACTGCTGCTTGGCGTAGTCGAAATGGGTCACGTGACTGAACGGCACCGGCCGCTCCGGGGCGGTGCGTGTGTACACGATGTCGCGCGGTAGACGCAGCGAATCGCCCACGTCGTGCGGGGCCGGCGACGCCACGCCGACCGCAACCCACATCAGGCCCTGACGCGCCCACTGCCGCGCGCGTCCCCCTGACCACATCACCCAACCTCCCCGAGCGCACCGGAGCTCCATCGCCCATCGGCGCACTCACCTCGAACGCAACACCCGGTTCACGCGGCTGTCTCACCGCGGGGCTTCAGCGACGACGCAAGATGGGGGTGGCGACGCTCCCTCGGTCGCACATCACGACGTGCCGTGCCTCATGAATAGGCTATCGACATCGCGCTGGGACCAACCATACGCACTGCGTGGCACTACCTTGGCTTCGGTCCACGGTCGCCGATCGGCGGAGGCACTCGTTACGCGGGCGTGAACCGTTCAGCGCGCGGCCGGCGCGGGGCGCGCCGGAATGCGCTCGACCATCGCCCACAAGCTATACTGCGGATCGGCGATGAAGGTGATGAGCAGGCGCGTCCACGAGCGATAGCTGTGTTGCGCGTCGTAGTGTGCGCGGGCGCGGGCGCGAACCGCCGGCAGCCGGTTCCACGGCACGGACGGGAAATCATGATGTTCGTTGTGATACCCGATGTTGAAGCTCAGCGCGTTCGCGGGTCCATAGTACGAGTAGGTCTCCTGCGCGGGGTCCAGCGTGGCGTGCTCCTGGATCCACCGCGCGCCCAATGGGTGCAGGCCAATCGCGAAGGTGAACGATGCCGCGAGGTACGCCAGCGCACCGACGCCGCCGGTCATGGCGATCGCCCCGATGTAGAGCACTTGCCACGCGCCATTGACCAGCACGCGACGGTCGACGAGATCGCGCGGTGACAGATGCAGTGGCCGCGTGCCGTAGACCACCGGAAAGGCGAGCAGCCACAGCGCCTTGCGCCACGCGCTGTGTCCCACCCAGCGCGCTTCGGCGCGCGACGGCAAGCCGACATCATGCGCGTACACGCCGAGATACGCGTGGTGCCGCATGTGATAGCGCTCGAAGTACGCGTAGCCCGGCACCAACAGCGGCAGATTGGCGACCCACCCCACCACCGTGTTGGCGAATCGCGCGCGGAACACCAAGCGATGCGTGGCCTCGTGGATCATCGCCCACAAGGCATGATCGGCGAGCGCGCCGACCGTGTAGGCAAGCACCAGCACCAGCCACCACATCGCGTGCGAGCGGCCCAGTGCGACGGCGAGCCCGGTCTGCAAGACGACGAGACCACCGGTGGCCACCGCAGTCCACGGATTGCGACCGATGAGACCGCGTATGTCCGGATGCGCGGCGAGCAGGCGGCGGGTGGTCGCCAGATGCGGTGACGGCGCGTCGAGGCGAAAGAAGTCCGCGGAAGGCTCGCTCATGCGAGACGCAGCCGGCGGAGCACGGCACGCGGTGCCACCCACGCGCTGATGGCGCTGCGGTGCTCGGCGGCACCGGTGTCCCACGCGGGCGTCGTGGCGCGATCCCAGCGCACCCCGCCGAGGCCACCGAGCGGCACGGCGACCGACAGGCCCGACGTCGTCCCCTCGCGGCCGCGCGCGTGGTCGATCGCGCGTCCGCCGCGCACCGCGACGACGTTCGCCACCACGACTTCCCAGCCCGCGTGCTCGACGACGGCGCTCTCGAATGCGGGCCCGTCGAGCGCTTGGGTGCTCCAGGTCGCATGGTCCCACGCGCGGGTCACGGCAATCAGCGGTTGGAGAGAAGACCACAGCGATGCCACACGCGAGCCGTCGGACGGTGTCCAGGCGCCGGTGCTGGCGTGGATCGCCCAGCCATAGCGATCCGCGCGCGGCGCCGCGCGACGCGTGGCGCCAGCCCACGCCACCACCGGCGCGCGCCCGTAGTTGAGATCCGCGCCGCCGAACGTCACGTCGACGCGGGTGCCGCCGAGATACCCCGCCAACCGCGCCGGCGCCGGACGCTCCCGCGCGGTGTCGAACGGTGTGACGCGCACGAGCAATCCGCGATCGCGCGCCGTCACCGCACCGTCGATGCCGCCGTTGGCGAGCACATCCCGCGTCCAGCCGAATCCCACGACAAGGTCGGCGATGTCACCGAAGCGGGCAGCGTCCCGGTCACCGAGCGCGCGCCGGAGACCCGCCGCGCTGAGCGCGACGCCACGGGTGGCCGGCGTGCGATCGTGGGGCGCGTCGCCCCATGTGCCGCCGATGGCGAGACCGGAGCCCGCCACGCTCCACGCATGCCAGGCCGAGTTCTCCGACGCATCGCCCGCCCCGCCATACCCGACCCCGCTGGCATCGACCCGTGTGGCTGGATTGACCCACGCATCCGGAGCCCCACCCCAGATAACGCCGGTCGATGCTCCCCCCATGCCCGCGGCACGCACGACCGGGTCGAAAATCGCCGCTGCTCGTCCATTCTCCTGCGCGGCACACGGGGCCGCGAGGCACCACACCCACGCGCAGGCCACACCCGCCGCGCGTCTGCAATTCGAAGGTAAGATAGGCGCCCCTTGCTTGCTCGAGGGAGCCCGGACGCCGCGGGGGATCGGCATGCGAGCGTGGGCCGGGTGAACCGGTCGTCGTCAGGATGCTTCGGGAACCACGTTTCCGCGACGGGGGTTCCTCCCGCTTGCAGATCCGTCGCACCACGCGGCGCGTTTCCGTCCTGACCGTGTGGGTCGCGCTCGCACCGCGACCCGTGTGTGCGTTCTCCGCTGCTTTCGCGCCGCACGTCGCGCGGCTGCTCGCGGCGGTGGCGGTCAGCGGATGCGCCACGGTGCGCCCGTGGGATTCCGATCTCCTGGCGCAGATACACATGCGATGCGTGCCGAATCCGTCGCCACGCCTGTTGCCGGCGAAGCCGCCAACGAAGCCCTCCGCCTCAAACGCGCATACAGCCTCTACCGCGACGGCAACCTCGTGCATCGCCTCACCACGGCCAACGGGACCGCGGTCAACTCTCCTCCACGGTGCGGCAGCCGACGCCTTCCTGCGCGGGCAGGGCGTCGTCTACCGCATCGTGCAGGGCACCGCGCTACGCCGTCGCGACGTGCGGCTCGTTGAGCGAATCCTCCATTTCGTCGAGCACACCCTCGAGCTCGATCATCCGCAACGCGCACGCGTCGAACAACATGCTGCCGCGCTCACGTACCGGATCGAATCCGTGACGGAGGAAGACTTCGCGATACTCCGGGTGCTCCTCGATGAGGGAGCCGAGGGACATAAGAGGGTCGATGTACGCCATTGCTGCCTCCGACGGTCGAGTTCCGGTGCCCGACTGCACCGCCACATACAAGAATCGACCGCCGCGAGGGGTGCAGGCCAGGGGACAATAGCCGCACCGAAAGTTCGACCATGGGAGAATGCCGTGGGCCTGAGCCGCGCTCAGGCAGGCAGGCGCACCACCACGGTCATCCCGCCGAACAGCCGCTGGCCGCCCAGCCGTTCCACCCATCCATTGAGCCGCGCCAGGCCGAACAGCAACGTGTCCGAGAACCGGAAGTACCACAGAAAGGTCGGCCACGTCTCGAGCGCCACGAGTTCGAGCCCGGCGTCGCGCACTGCGCGCTCCACGCGGGCCGGCGTGTTGGCACGGTGGAAGGTCGGCGCGTTGTCGCCGAGCGCGGCACCGAAGCTCGCGCGGCGCACTACACGGCGCAGCCAGCGCGGCACCCAGCGCACACTCCACATCCCGGGATTCCAGACGTTGACGGTGGTGATCACCGCCAGCCCGCCGGGACGCAGGACGCGCGCGAACTCACGCAACGTGCGGGCGGGATCGCGCAAGTGCTCGAGCACGTCGCGGCACACCACCAAGTCGAAGGCACGCGCGGCCAGCGGGATGACCGAAGCGTCGGCAACCAGCCGCCACGTCACGTCGGCATTGGCGCGCACGGTCCGCTCATCGACCTCGAGACCGACCACATCCCAGCCGGCGTAGTGCGTCACCAACCCGTACTGGAATCCGCAGCCGGCATCGAGGACACGCGGATGGAACGCGGCGGCATGCGCCCCCAACCACGGGGCGATGTAGCGGCGTTCACAGTCGACTGCGAGCTGCATGTGCGGATGCAGCTGGCGGATCCGCTGCAGTTGCACCGGTCCGGAAGACATGCGCGATCCCAGGGGGATGCCGGTCGCGGACCGCAGGTGCGGTCCCGGGGCGGGAGCGATCGGCGCGCGCTCGCCGGCCCGACAGCAGAGGAGTGTAACGCCCGCCGCACGCCCGGCGATGCGGGCGAAAAGGCTACGTCGCGGTGCGACTTCGTTGCACCACCAGGTGCGTCGCCGCGGTCAACCCGAACAGCAGCCAGGCGTAGAACATGTAGGTGGCGTCGCGCTGGTAGTCGGTGCGCATCTGCGACACCAGGAACTGCACCACCATGACGTGCAGCGCCACCATGAGCGAGCGCGAGAAGGCCGGATCCTGCAGCGAACGCCCGGCGTCGCGGTGCGAGATCACCACCGACGACACGCAGACCCATGCCAGCGCCAGCGCGCCGAAGACGCCGGTGGTGTAGAACGCGAAGATGAAGCCGTTGTGCGGCCAGTAGATCGCCGAGATCGTACGCTGGATGTTGTAATACGGGCCCCAGCCGATCCACGGGCGCTCCATCGCGCGCTCCCACGCCGACGACCAGATGCCGACGCGGGTGTCCGGCACCAACCCGACGAACTTGGTCTCCGACACGCGACGGAACAGCGACGCGACGATCGTGTGCTCGCTGAGCACCGTGCTGATCGTCCACAACGCCAAAATGCCGAGCGCGATCGTGGTCGCCACCGGCACGATCTTGACGTCCTTGCGCACGCGGACGCCGAGGTACAACAACCCGACGAGCAGAGAGAGCAACCCGCCACGGTTCGCGGTCGCCAACTGGCCGATCAGGGTGAGGCCGATGAGAACCGCGTAGGCCGCGCGTCCGCGCAGCGACTTCTCGCGGACGAACATCAGCACCTCGAGACACATGATCGCCGCGCAATAGTCGGAGAGCAGGTCGTGACTGTTGAACGCGCCGCCGGCGCGGAATCCTTCGTGATACGCCTTGATGTTCTGGTCTTCCGGGATGATCCACTGCGGAATCAGCGCGCGCCCCGGGAACAGGATCTGGAACACCACCGTCAGCATCATGAGGAACGCGCCGAACAACATGAAGCGCACCACCGTCTCGAGCTGCGTGTCGGTCTCGACGAAATTGACGATGAGATAGAAGAAGCCGACGCAGCCGAGCAGCGTCGAGAAGTTGCTGATGCCCTGCACCAGGACCGATCCGCTCGAGATGCTGAGGAACGAGATCATGTACGTGGTGATGAGCAGCACGATCGGCGCTTCCATGCCGGTGCGCAACTGCGCGCGATACTGTCCGAGCGACACACGCGCCAACCAGATGCACAACAGCACCACCACCGCGAGCACGTTGGTGGAGCCCACCGAGAGCCCGATCGGAAACATCGAGATGACCGTCATCGCCGCCAGCGAGTAGAACAGCGGATAGCGGATCGCCATGCCGGCGAGAATCAGGCCGGCGCACGCTTCGATGACGCGCTTGTTCGGCGCGGCGATCATCTGTCCGAGCAACACCGCGATGCCGACGATGACCATGGCGCCGGCGATCTGCGACAGCGGCCACTGCTTGCGGCGATCGTATGTGAACTCGGTCTGCGACACCGGCGCGCGGCCTCGGGACGGTCGGGAGCCCGGCGGGCGCCGGGCAGCGAAGAACTCCGGAAGTGTATCGGATCGAATCGCGGACGTCTGCACGCCGGAGACACCCGCCGCGCCTGGAGCAACGAGTGCGCGAAGTGGAGCTGGCGAAGGGAATTGAACCCCCAACCTACTGATTACAAATCAGTTGCTCTGCCAATTGAGCTACGCCAGCCCGCTCGGGAGCCACCGCCGCACCTCCACTGTGCGGCGGCAGCCCGCCCGCGCCGCGTTCCCTCGCGGGGGGCGGGCACATCCTACGGACGGACGGGCGAAAGTCAACGACCGGCCGGTCGCCGGCGCCGGTGGAGCCAACGCCGCGGACCCCGCGCCGCGGTTGACGCCGGCGCGCCGGCTCCGGCAGGGTGCCGGCATGGCCGACCCGATCCTCGACGACGACCACTACTGCTACTGCTGCGGCACCGCGAATCCGGAAGGTTTGCACGTGCGTTTCGACGAATTGCCGGACGGCGCGCTCGGCACCCGCGTGCGTTTCGCGCCGCACCACGCGACGGGCGGCGGTCGCGTGCATCCCGGATTCCTCACCTTGATCGTCGACGAACTCGCGGTGCAAATGCTGCTCTATCAGGGCATCGCGGCCGTCTCGACGGAACTGCGCATGCAGGAATTCGGCGAAGTCGCGGTGGGCGAACAGGTCGTGGTGCGGGCGTGGCGCGGCGCTCGCGCGCGCGGCCGATTCCTCGAAGTCGAGTGCGACGCACGTGTGGACGACGCCGGCCGCTACGGCGAAGGCCGCGTGGTGGCTGCCGGCACCATCGCGTGCATGGAAGTCGGGATCGCGGAGGAAGGTGCGGTGGATCGCTTCGTCGAGAAGCGCCGCCGTCGCGCCGCCGGTTTGGAGTAGCGGCTACCGCGCCACGGCGCGCAGTTCCGCCAGCGTCTCACGCAACCGCGTAAACGCCGCCGCGATGTCCTCGAGCGATACCGCACCCACCGACAGCCGGAACCACCCACTCTCCTCCCGCAGCCCAAACGCCTGGAACGGCACCACCGCCATCCCCGCCTCGTCGAGCAGCAGTGCGCGGATGTCCTCGTTGCGCTCGAGCACGCGGCCGCGCACCGTGCAGCCGATGGCCTCGACGCGCGCCGAGAGATAGATCGCGCCCTGCGGCGCAATCGCATCGACCGGGTATCCGTCGGCGCGCATCGCCGCGAATCCCGCGTACAGTGCGTCGAGCCGCGCCTGCACGTCGTGCGTCATCGTCGCGTGATAGCGCTCGATCACCGCCGGCGCGTCGAGCAGCGCCGCGGTCGCGAGCTGCTCTGCTTTCGGCGCCCACGCGCCGACGTGACCGAGGATGTCGGCCATGCGCTGGCGCAGACGCGGCGGCATGACGCCCCAGCCGACGCGCAGCCCGGTGGCCGCGAACGCCTTCGAAACACCGTCGAGCATGATCGTGTACGGCGCGACCTCCGGCACCAATTGCGGCGGCGCCCAATGACGCGCCGCGCCGAACGTCAGCATCCAGTAGATCTGGTCGAAGAGCAGGTACACGGGACGCTCGCCGGTTCGCAGGCGGCGGGCATTCTCCTCGACGACGAGCGTGGCGATGCGCGAGAGTTCGCTGGCGTCGATCACCGTGCCCGTGGGGTTGAGCGGCGAGTTGAGAAAGACGAGACGCGCCTCGCGGATGTGCGGCGCGATCATCGCCGCGGTCGGGAAGAAATTGGTGTCGGCGTGCACCGGCAACTCGACGGCACGCGCACCGGAGAGATACGCGTAGTGGTTGTTGTTCCACGACGGCACCGGATAGACCGCGACATCGCCGGGGTCGAGGAGCGTGCGATAGGTCGCATACAGCAACGGCCGCGCCCCGCCGGCGATCAACACCGCGTCCACCGGATAGCGCAGGCCGAACGCGCGCTCGTAGAAACGCACCACCGCCTCGCGCAATTGCGGCACACCGTCGCTCGGTGGATAGTTGGTCTGGCCGCCGGCGAGCGCATCACGCGTGCCGGCGAGCAAGGCGTCGGGAATCGGGAAGTAGGCGGGATTGAAGTCGCCGACCGTGAGATTGCACACCGGTGTGCCGGTGGCGATCAACGCGCGAATCTGCGCCGCGATGCGCAGGATCTCCGAACCGACGACCCCGTCGGCGAGATGCGACAACGGCGCCGCCGCGTGCGGCGACTCTTGCAGCCGCGCGGTGAGATCGTGCATCGAACGCCTCCTCTCCGCGCGGCCGCGGCCGCGCGTCAGCTCTTGCGCTTCAGTTGATAACCGCTCGGGCGCGTGTCCTCGACGATCACGCCCTGCTCGGCGAGCTGGGCGCGGATCGCGTCGGCGGTCGCCCAGTCTTTCGCCTGGCGCGCAGCCTCGCGCTGGTCGGCCAGCGCCACGATCGCCGCGTCGAATGTCTCCTCGCGCGGTTCGTTCCAGAACAGGCCGAGCAGCTCGCCGCACGCGCGCAACTCGGCGGCCGCGGCCACGAGCGCCTGCGGCTTGCCGTCGCCGGCCGCACGGTTGGCGGCGCGCGACAAATCGTAGAGACAGGCGATCGCGCGCGGCGTGTTGAAGTCGTCGCACATCGCGGCATGGAAGCCGTCGCGCGCGGCGGCGATCTCGGCGTCGAGTTCCTCGCCGCCGCTGCCGGCTGTCGCGCCCGCCGCTTCCGCGTCGCGTGCCAGCTTGAGCACCGCGTGCAGCCGCGCCAAGCCGACGCTGGTCTCCGACACGCGCTCCCACGCGAACTCGATCGCCGTGCGGTAGTGCGTGCCGATGACGTAGAGGCGCAGTGCCTCGGGGTCGTAGTCCTTGACGACGTCCTCGACCGGCACGAAGTGGCCGGTGGACTTCGACATCTTCTCGCCGCTCAAGTTGACGAAGCGCGCTTCGACCCAGTGGCGGCAGAACTCGTGGCCGGTGGCGGCCTCGCTCTGCGCGATTTCGTTTTCGTGGTGCGGGAAGAAGAGGTCTTCGCCGCCGCCGTGGAAGTCCAGCGTGTCGCCGAGATACTTCATCGCCATCGCGGAGCACTCGATGTGCCAGCCCGGACGGCCCGGCCCCCACGGCGTGTCCCACGCCGGTTCGCCCGGCTTGGCGCCCTTCCACAGCACGAAGTCGAGCGGGTTGCGCTTGTCCTCGTCCACCTCGATGCGCGCGCCGGCACGCAGCTCGTCGAGCTTCTTCCCCGAGAGCTTGCCGTAGCCGTCGAATTTCTCGACCGCGTAGAACACGTCGCCGCCGCTCGCGTAGGCGAAGCCCTTGTCGACCAGCGCCTGGATGATGTCGACGATCTCGGCGATGTGCTGCGTCGCGTACGGATACACGGTGGCACGACGGATATGTAGCGCGTCGGAGGCGCGAAAATACGCCTCGATGTTGCGCGCCGCGACGACGCTGTAGTCGACGCCCTCGGCGTTCGCCTTGGTGATGATGCGGTCGTCGATGTCGGTGAAGTTCTGCACGTAGGTGACGTCGTAGCCGCAGTACTCGAGGTAGCGGCGCATGACGTCTCCCGCCACGAACGAGCGCATGTGGCCGACGTGCGGGCGGTCCTGCGGCGTCAGGCCGCAGACGTACATCCCGACCTTGCCGGGGCGCACGGGGACGAAATCGACGAGTTGGCGACGCAGATGGTCGTAGACACGAAGGGTCGGCATAGTCGGGCGAGGGTACGGAGGGGCAGCGGGGCATGTCAAGGAACGCACCGTGCCATCGGGCGACGTCACCCGCCAGGCGCGGATGGTGTAGAATCTGCAGGATTCCCCGCCCCCTGTCGGAGTGCCCATGCCTGCCGTCCCGCGAGTCACCGCTTTGCTCACCGCGCTGGTCGCTGCCGCCTCGGCGGCCCTTCCGGCGCTCGCCGCGCCCGCGGTCTCGCCGCGGCCATCCGCCGTCCCGCTCCTCGACCACATCATCGTCATCGTCGAGGAAAACCACGCCTACGACGAGGTGCGGGTGCAGCCGTTCACGGCCAGCCTGATTGCCGGCGGCAGCTCGCTGTCGAATTCGTATGGCGTCACGCACCCATCGCAGCCGAATTACCTGGCGCTGTGGTCAGGGTCGACGCAGGGCGTGACGAGCAACGTCTGCCCGCCGCCGGGGTCGCCGTTCCTCACCGAGAACCTGGGGCACGCCTGCGAGGTGGCAGGTGTCACGTGGCGGTCGTACTGCGAACGCTTGCCGTTCGCGGGCAGCGACACGTGCGATGCCGACAACCAGCTCTACGCACGCAAGCACGCGCCGTGGACGCACTTCGGCAACCTCACCGCCCTGAACGAGCGGCCGTACGCAGACCTCGACGCCGACATCGCGGGCGGCACGCTGCCGCGTCTCGCCTTCGTGGTGCCCGACCAGTGCAACGACTCGCACAATGGCGGCGCGTGCTCGGTGGCGCTCGCGGACTCGTGGCTCGCCGCGCGCGTGCCAGCGTATCTCGACGCCGTCGGCCCGAACGGCATCGTCGTGCTGACCTGGGACGAGGACGACAACGTGCACGGCAATCACATCCTGACGGTGTTCGCCGGCGCACCGGTCAAGAGCGGCTACGTGTCGACGCGCTACACGACGCACTACACCGTTCTGCGCACGCTGTGCGATGCGCTCGGGCTGCCGCCGTTCGCGGCGGCGGTCGGCGAAACGCCGCTCGACGACATCTGGGTGACCAGCGGCTCGACGCCGGTCGACGCGCCGCACGGCCCGGTGGCGCTGTCGCCGCCACTGCCGAATCCGTCGCGCGGCGTGGTGCGGTGCGCGTTCGCGGCGCCCGCGGGGAAGCCGTTCGACGCGGCGATCGTGGATGTGCGCGGGCGGGTGGTGCGGACGTGGGCAGGTGTCACCACCACGCGCACGGCGCTCGAGTGGGATGGACGCGATGCCGGCCGCCGGCGCGCCGATGCCGGCGTGTATCTCCTGCGGGTGCGGCTCGACGGCGCCACGTGGGAGCGTCGCATCCTGCGTCTGCGCTAACCCAGATCACACGCGAGACGGCCCGCCCTCGTCGCCGAGAGCGGGCCGTTCGTGTGAGCACTCGCCGCGCCACCCCGCGCCGGCTAGTGCCCGTGTTCCTTCTTCCAATGGTGCTTCGCGGCCTTCCGCTCACGGCGCTCTTCACGCCGCTCTTCACGGATCTCGTGCCGAATGTGGCCTGGCGGCACGCGGTATTCCACCGGCACCGTCACCCACCGCGTGCGGTACGTGGCCGGGACGAACAGCACCGCCGACGGCACGCGCTCCACGCGCACCGCAACCCACGGCCCGCCGATCTTGCGCGCCCGGAACCAGTAGCCGTCATCGTACGCCCAGTAGAAGTTGTCGAAGCGGTAGACGTCGTGATCGCAGCCGCGCACCGCGACGACACGCGACTGCGGGATGACCACGTACTCGGGCTGTGGGCTCGACACCGACACGCGGAACGCCGTGCGATCGGGGCCGGGAATGCCGGCGCGGAAGAAGAGATCGACGTCGACCTCGGCGCGCGCGGGCAGGGCGTGGATCATCGTCGCGATCAGGGCGGCGCTACCGAGCGCCGCGCACCAGCGCAGGGGTTTCATACATCCTCCTCGAGAAGGGCCGGGGGACTGGACATCGGCAACAGAGTCCGGTCGCGCCCGTCAGGTTCCAGACTTCGTGCAGCGTGGGGAGGACGCCACGGCAGTGGGGACGCGGCGATGGACCCCGCGTCCCGCACCTGGGTTGAATGCCCGCACGTCTAGAAGAGGCTGAACTTGAAGTATTTCTTGGGATGCTTGAGCATGTCCTGGACGAGGCTGGATGCATCGCGGATCGTCGTGTGCAGGGTCGTGTAGAGCGTGTCGTCGTAGACCATCTGGCCGATGGTGCCGTGGCCACTCCCGATCTGATCGCTCACCTTCTGCAGCGACGCGGACAGCACCATGAGCTGCGCGGTCAGCGAATCGAGGTGCGTGGCCGTCTCGGTCGCCGTGTGCAGGGATCGGCCGAGTGCATCGCCGTTCTCGCGCAGCAGGCGGTCGACCTGCTCGGTGCTGGTCTTCATGTTGGCGGTGGCGACGCGCACGTCGCCGCGGTTCTCCTTCGCCATCGCGCGCATCTCGCTGGTGAGCGCCGACATGTTCTGGATGATGCGTTCGAGATCGTGTCCGTCGGCGCCGCTGTGGAGCAGCGACTGCACTTGCCCGGTGAGGCCTTGCAGGTTTTGGATCATCGCCCCGGTGAGCGCCATCACTTCGGCGATGCCGGCGTCGAAATCGCCGTGCAGATGCGCGCCGTCGGCCAACGCCGGCGTGGTGTGCGCGGTGCGGATCAGCACGAACTTCTCGCCCATCATGCCTTGGTCGCGGATCACCACGCGCGCGTCGGCGCCGACTTTGGCCTGGCGGTCCAGCGTGAGAACGGCCACCACGCTGTCGCCGGCGAGTTCGACGTGATCGACCAGACCGGCGTCGACACCGTTGACCTGCACTGGATCACCTTTGCTCAGGCCGCCGACCTCGGGAAAGGTGACGTGCAGCGCGTAGGTGCGGCGATTCACGCGCACGTTCTTCAGCCACAGGATGCCGACGATCAGGATCGCCGCCGCGAGCAGCACGGTGATGCCGACGATCACGTCACTCTTGCGTGAGGCCATGGGATCCTCGTCTGCCGGGCGCGCTACAGCCGGATCGGGCCGGTCGCGCGTCCCTCGATGAACTGCCGGACGTAGGGATTATCGGTCGTTTTGATGTCGTCCGGTGTTCCCTGGAAGATGATCGCCCCTTGGTAGAGCATGGCGATCTGGTTGCCGACCTTGTACGCGCTGGTCATGTCGTGCGTCACCACCACCGAGGTGATGCCGAGCTGATGCTGCAAGCGCAGGATGAGTTCATTGATGACGTCGGACATGATCGGGTCGAGGCCGGTGGTCGGTTCGTCGTAGAGCACGATCGCCGGATCGAGGGCGATGGCGCGCGCCACGCCGACACGCTTGCGCATGCCGCCGCTGAGTTCCGCCGGGTACTTGCGCTCGACGCCTTCGAGGCCGACCAGCACGAGACAGTCGCGCACCCGTGCCTCGATCTCGCGCGCGGTCAGCGTCGAATGGTGCACCAGCCCGAGCCCGACGTTCTCGCCGACGCTGAGCGAGTCGAAGAGCGCGGCGCCTTGGAAGACGAAACCGAGAGTCCGGCGCACGCGGAAGAGATCGGCACGCGACAGCGCCGCGATGTGTTCGCCGCCGACGAGGACTTCGCCGGCGTCCGGCTGCAACAGGCCGACGATGTGCTTCAGCATGACGCTCTTGCCGCTGCCGCTGCGGCCGATGATGACCGTGGTGTCGCCGCGCGCGATGGCCAGCGACGCCCCGGCGAGCACCTGCTGGCCGCCGAAGCGCTTCGACACCTCGCGCAGTTCGATCATCGGCGTCTCGGCCATCTCAGGCTCCGAACAGCGCGCGGAAGATCACCGCGGCCAGGATGTAGTCGCCGATCAGGATGAGCACGCTCGACGCCACCACCGCCTTCGTCGTCGCGCGTCCGACGCCTTCCGCGCCGCCGTGCGTCTCGAAGCCGTAATAGCAGCCCATCGCGGTGATGGTGTAGCCGAACACGAGCGCCTTCACCAGGCCTCCCGTGACATCGACCGTGTTGAAGAACATGCGCAGGCCGTTGATGAAGTCTTGGTGTCCGACGCCGATCGCCAGCGTCGCGACGATGTACGCGCCGTAGATCGCGAGCGCGTCGGCGAACACCGTGAGCACCGGCAGCATGACGAGGCCAGCGAGCACGCGCGGCACCACGAGATATTCGATCGGGTCGATGGCCATCGCTTCCATCGCGTCGATCTGCTCGGTGACGCGCATGGTGCCGAGTTCGGCGGCGATGCTGGCGCCCACGCGTCCCGCCACCACCAGCGCGGTGAGCACCGGCCCGAGTTCGATCACCACCGACTTGCCGACCACCGTGGCGATGAAGCGCAGCGGAATGTAGTCCTGCATCTGATACGCCGCCTGCACGGCGGCCACCGCGCCGACGAACAGTGAGGTCACCAACACCAGCGGCAACGAGTCGATGCCGATACCGATCATCTGCGCGACCACGAGATTCGGCCCGCGCCGCGGCGCGCGATGCAACTTGCCGGAGAACCGTGCGAGGAAGCGCGACACCGCGCCCACTTCGGCGAGCCAGTCGAGCAATCCTTTGCCCACCGACCCTGCCGCCGTCGTCAGGCCCTCTTCCGCCGCCTCGCGCACCGCGTCGGCCACCTGCTCGACCGTCGGGGGCGCTCCGCCCGAAGGGGGCGGATCCTCATGCGAGGTCATTCGTCGCCCAGCGTCGCCATCTCGAAGCGCGCGTACCGCGACAGGAAGCGCAGGTCGAACGAGCCGGTCGGCCCGTGCCGGTGCTTCGCCACCTCACACCGCACATTGAACACGTCGGGACGATTCTCGCTGTTGGCTTCGGCGTCAGGCTTGTATAAGAAAATAACAGCGTCAGCGTCTTGTTCAATGGCACCACTATTATGTGTTACTACTTGATCCGCCAGCCACGATGCGGGACCCGGCACCGTGAGATCGAAGACGTCCTCGACGCCACACGATTCGATAGCGGTCACGCGGTCCCAGAAGAGCGCGCTGGTCGCCAATTCGATGAGCACGTCGTCTTCGAGCATCCACCCGTACTCGAGCGCGAGCCCCCGGGAAGGCGCGAAGCGCACCTGCGTTGCCGCTCCCCCATGCGCGAGCCCGCGGTGACGTTCGACATCCGTGCGCGACAAGCCGCGCTCCGCCATCAGCGCGACGATGCGCTCGCTCGCCTGCACCGGCAGCGTATCCACGTTGGTGTTCGCGGCAACATCTTCCACCGCGTCCTCGAAGCGCCATGCGTCGTGCTGCCGCGGCCCGAACGCGCCCACCGTGCGCAGGAACAGCCGCTGATCCCGCGCTCCGCTCACGTGCACGGCGTACACCGGCCGGTGCTCGCCCTGCGGCGTGCGGCGGATGCGCGCCACGATCTCGAGCCGCGCCAGCAAGGCCGCGACGTCGTGTGCCAGGCGCTCGCTGCTGGTGGCGAAGTACAGCGCGCGCGCCCCGTTTCGCCCCACGTGGATGCAGCCATCGGTGGCCCACAGATGCCGCAGCAGGAGCGCGATCTGCGCGTTTCCGAGCCGGAACGCGGCGTCCGGCACCCGCTTCTCGTGCGACCGCTGCCCGAAGATCCCGAGTTCGCGCAGCCACGCGTTGACGCCGGCGGGCCGCCAGCGCGTTCCATTGCCGCTGATCAGGAGCTGGTGCCACGCGCCGCGCCCCGCGTACCGCTTCACCTCACAACCGAACTCCTGCCGCGCCGCGTGTGCAACGATGTCGCTGTTCTCCTCGGAGGCGGTGACGTAGCGCATCGGCTGACCGGACAAGTAGCTGCCGTCGCCGATCAGCTGCCCGAGGAGCGCGACGCGCAGGTCCGGCCACTCCTCGACCGTCTCGGGCTGCGGCACGGCGCGCGCCAGCGCCAGGCGGTCGCCCACCGCGAGATCGCGCACCCGCACCCAGCCGTCGTAGCCATAGAGACGATGGTCGGCGGTGCACCGCACGCGCCGTCCGCTCGCCAGCCGCACGTCGAAGACCTCGCGCGCGCCGACCTTCCACACCTTGTCGCTCTCCGCGGTGACGAAGTGGCCCTCCGGCGCCATCGCCCACACCCGCGGCGTCTGTCCGACGAGCGAGGCGATCGGCACGCGGCGCCCGTCGGCGAGCGCAACCAGCGTGTCGCCGGTGACGCACTCGCGCAGGTCCGACAGCATCGGCCGCGAGTTGTCGCGCTTCTCCACCGCGCGCGACAGCTGCGACAGCGCGATGACCGGGATCTCGAGATCCTTCGCCAACGCCTTGAGGCCGAGTGAGATTTCGGCGATCTGCTGCTGGCGGCTTTCCTCGCGGCCGGTGCCGCGCATCAACTGCAAGTAGTCGACGAACACCGCGCCGATGCCATAGTCCGCGCGCAGCCGCCGCGCCTTGGCGCGCAACTCCAGCACGCTCAATCCCGCGCTGTCGTCGATGAGGATCTTGGTGTCGAACAGTTTGCCGGCGGCGTTGACGAGATTCTTCCAGTCGTCGCGGCTCAAGTACTCGCCGGTCATCGCGCGCTGCGATTCGACGCGCGCCTTGGCGCACAGCATGCGTACCGCGAGCTCGTCCATCGACATTTCGAGCGAGAAGATGGCGATCGGCACGCCCTCGTGACCGGGCGATCCCATCGCCATGTTCTCGGCGACATTGAGCGCGAACGATGTCTTCCCGACCGCCGGCCGGCCGGCGAGGATGATCAAGTTGCCCTTGCGAAAGCCGCTGGTGATGCGATCGAGATCCGGATAGCCGCTGGCGAGACCGGAGAATTTCTCCTCCTTCTTCCACAAGCGCTCGATGTGCGCCAGCGTGTCGTTCATCACTTCGGCGATGGACCGCGCGCCGCGCTTGAGACGCTGGCGTGAGATCTCGAACAGCAATTTCTCGGCGCGGTCGATGACGGCGTCGGCGTCGTCGCTGGTGTTGAAGCCGAGATGCGTGATCTCGCCGCCGGCTTCGATCAAGCGCCGCAGCACAGCGCGGTCGCGGACGATGCGCGCGTGGTGTTCGACGTGCGCGGTGGTGGCGACGTGCTCGAACAACTCGGCGAGGTACGCTTCGCCGCCCACCGCGTCGAGTTGCTTCTGTTTGCGCAAGCGTTCGGTGAGCGTGACGACATCCACCGGCGAGCCGGTTTCCCACAGCTCGAGAATGGCGCGGTAGATGCGCTTGTGCGCGCCGGCGTAGAACGGCGATTCGCCCTTCTCGTCCTCGAGCCCAAGCAGTTCGACGGCGCGCGAGATCGCGTGGGTGGACAGCAGCATCGCGCCGAGAACCGACTTCTCGGCGTCGAGCGAATGCGGCGGAACCATGCTCATGTGTCGGACGAAGCTCCCGCGGCCATCGGCAGACCGGCGATCTGCATCACTACCTGCAGGTCTTCCCAGAACGGACGCTTGAAGTGCGGATTGCGCAGGATCGCCGCCGGGTGATACGTGGCGACGGTCGGAATGCCGTGGAAGTCGTGGGTGCGGCCGCGCAGGCTGGTGAGCGTCGCCTTCTGGCCCTTCGGCACCAAGAGCCACGTCGCGGCGGTGAGACCGAGCGCGACGATCACGGTCGGACGCAGGAGCGCGATCTGTTGCCGCAGGTACGGCATGCACGCCTCCGCTTCCTCGACCGTCGGCACGCGGTTGCCCGGCGGGCGCGACTTCACGATGTTGGCGATGTAGACGTCGTCGCGCGTCAGCTTGAGGCCGCCTTCGATGGCGCGCGTCAGCAACTCGCCGGCGCGGCCGACGAACGGTTCGCCCTGCAGGTCCTCGTTCTCGCCCGGACCTTCGCCGACGAACATGATGCCGGTGCGGCACGAGCCGACGCCGAACACCGGATTGGTGCGCGTTGCGTGCAACGGACACTTGGTGCACGCCGCCACCTCGGCGCTCAACGCGCGTAGCGCGGCGAGGATCTCCGGCGTCGCGCGGTCGAACGACGGCGGCGCGGCGATGGCGGGCGCGTCGATCGCCGCGACGGGTGCCGCGGCGGGTGCGTCTGGGGTGACCACGAGTTCCTCCGTCGCGTGCCACGGCGCCACGAGCACCGGCTCGCCGAGGCCGGCGTGTTGTTCGAGATAACGGCGCGCATCGGCGAGCGCGGCGAGCGCTTCGTCCCGCGGATCGCTCACGCCTCGTCGCCCCACGCCGCGTCGAGCATCGACTCGATGCGGGCGACGATGTGGCGCGCCACCGAGAGCTTCGGCATCACCGGCAGTTGTTCGACGGTGCCGTCGGCGGTGAGCAGCGTGACGGCGTTGGTGTCGCCGCCGATCGTCGCGTCGTGCGACAGCGCGTTGTTGAGCACGATCATGTCGCAGTGCTTGCGCTGCATCTTCTCGCGCGCGCGCGCCAGGTCGGCGCCGTCGCGCGCGGTTTCGAGCGCGAAGCCGACGAGCAGCGTGTCGCCCTTCTCCTCGCCGATCGAGGCGAGGATGTCGTCGGTGGATTCGAGTTCGAGCGTCATGCCGGCCCCGACGCGCGCCAGCTTGTCGGCGGACGGTTCGGCGACGCGGTAGTCGCTCACCGCCGCCGCCATGATGACGACGTCGGCCTCACGCGCGGCGTCGCGCACCGCGCCGGCCATCGCCTCGGCGGTGAGCGCGGGCCGCACCTCGATGCCGGACGGCGGCGACACGTTCATCGCGCCCGCCACCAGCACGACGCGGGCGCCGCGTTCGCGCGCCGCTTCGGCCAGCGCCACGCCCATCTTGCCCGAGCTGCGGTTGGTGAGCACGCGCACCGGATCGATCGGTTCCTCGGTCCGTCCGGCGCTGATCACCACGGTGCGGCCCGCCAGCGGCGACGGCGCATCGTCATCGCGGGCGGGCACCGCATCGCCGGCGTGCGCCTCGGCCACCGCGCGGGCGATCGCGCCGGCCAGCACGCTCTCGCTCGGAATCACGCGCGGCGTGGCGCCCGGCGCCGCGGCCACTGGCGGTTCGTCATCGTGCGGATTGGCAAGCGGCCCGTCGAGGTCGCGCCACATCACGGACATCGGCGTCACCGGCTCGGTGCTGCCCGGCAATGGCTGGAACTCGGGATGCGTGAGCGGCGGCGCGGCGAACAACGCGACCACTGCCGTCGCGATCGTCTCCGGCTCCGCGAGCCGTCCGGTGCCGATGGTGCGGCACGCGAGATCGCCGCTCTCCGGCTCCACGAACGCGACGCCGCGCGCCGCCAGCGTCGCGCAGTTCTCGCGCACCGCCGGATGCGTATACATCGCCGGATTCATCGCCGGCGCCACCAACACCGGACAGCGCACCGCGAGCAAGAGCGTGCTCAGCGCGTCGTCCGCGATGCCGTGCGCGTACTTGCCGAGCGCGTTCGCGGTGGCTGGCGCGATCACCACGACGTCCGCCTGCTGCGCGAGGTCGATGTGGCCCACCGGACTCCACGGCAGTGCCTCGTCGGCGCGCGGCGCCTGCACCGGCTCCGGCTCGTCCCAGGTCGACGTCGTCACCCGATGTCCACTCAACGTCTGGAAGGTCAACGGCGCCACGAAGCGCGTCGCGTTCGCGGTCATCACCACATGCACGTCGGCGCCGGCCTTGGTGAGCAGCCGCAGCACCTCGACCGCCTTGTACGCGGCGATCGACCCGGTGACTCCGAGCACGACGAGGCGCCCGGCCAGCGGGCCGCCGGTGGACGGCTGGGGCGCGAAGCGGTCGGCGTTCTCCATCGCGGAACCTCCGGAACGTGGACGGGCGAAGCGGGGCCTCAGGGGCGGGCGGAGTGTCGCACAGTGCGCGGCAAGGCGGAAGGGACCGCGCGCTCCGCCGGGCAGCGCAACGGCCGGGAGGCATCGCGCCCCCCGGCCGTCGGCAATGCGGTGACGCGGCCGCGCCTACTCGTCGGCAGCCACGTCCGCGACGTCGTCCGCGGCGTCGTCATCGTCGTCGCCGGAGCCATCCTCGATCGGGGCCGAGAAGGTCGGCGCCACCGGAGCGGCCGGCGTGATGACCGGGGCCGGGTCGTAGGTGAACTTCACCTGGCCCTTGTCGACGCGGCTCACCGCTTCTTCGCAGATGCGGCGGTACGGGCGGTCGAGCAGCTGCTGATCCCACTCATTGAGACGGCGGGCCTCCTTGGCGGCCACGATGACGCGCTCGTACTTGTTCTCCGGCGGATCGTTTTGGATGTTGATCGGCATCAGGACTCCTTCTCTTCCCGGCCTCGCATCAAGGCGAGGATCTCCGGCTGCGGGCCGGCGAGCAACCGCCGCACCTTGTGCCGTTCTGCGTCGAGAATCGCGCCGATGGTGGCGAGTGCGTCCTCGACGTCGTCGTTGATGACCACGTACGTGTAGTGCTTGGCCTGCTCGATCTCGGCGATGGCGCGGCTCAAGCGGCCGCGCACCACCTCGTCGGCGTCGGTTTGCCGGCCGCGCAGGCGCGATTCCAAGATCTCGAGTGACGGCGGCAGGACGAAGATCGACACGCCGTCGGGGTACGTCGCGCGCATCGACTCGCCGCCCTGCACGTCGACGTCGAGCAGCATGATCTGCCCGCGCGCGACCGCGTCGTCGATGGGCTGGCGCGGCGTGCCGTACCAGTTGCCGTGCACTTCAGCGGACTCGACGAACTTGCCGTCGCGCCGCCATTCCGCGAACGTCTCGCGGCTCAGATACCAGTAGTCGTGGCCGTCGGCTTCCCCGTCGCGCCGCGCCCGCGTCGTCGCCGACACCGAGTAGAGCAACTCGGGCCGGCGCTGCATGAGCAGCGTGCGCAGCGTCGTCTTGCCCGCTCCGCTGGGACCGCTCAGCACGACCACGAATCCGGGGGGAGTGAGAGCCACGCCGCTACTCCACGTTCTGCACTTGTTCGCGGATCTTCTCGATCTCTTCCTTCAGGACGACCACGCGGTTCACGATCTCGACGTCGTTCGCCTTCGATCCGATCGTGTTGACCTCGCGGTTCATCTCCTGGAGGAGGAAGTTCAGCTTCCGTCCAGCGTCGTCGGCGTTGAGCAGCTCGAGGAACTGCGCGTTGTGGGCGCGGAGCCGCACACACTCCTCGGTGACGTCCAGCCGATCCGCGTGCATGGCGATCTCCATCGCCAGCCGCCCGTCGTCCACCGGCACGTCGTGCAAGAGCCCTTGCAGGCGCTGATGCAGCGCGTCGCGCAAGGCGAGCACACGCTGCGGCGCCCGTTCGTCGATCTCCGCCACCATCTTGTTCATCGCGGCGATGCGCTGGCGCAGATCGTCGGCGAGCGCGCGGCCTTCGGTGGCGCGCATCGTGTCGAGATCCTTGGCCGCCGCGCGCACCAGAGGTTCGACCGCGCTCCACGCGTCCTCTTCGCTGACGCCCGGCCGCTCCCAGGTCACGATCTCCGGCCGCGCCGCGACGGTCTGGATGTCGATGTCGCCGGTGAGGCCGTACTCCTGCTTGAGCGTCTGCAGCAGCGAGATGTAGCGCTGCGCGGCTTCGCGGTCGAGGCGCAGCTCGGCGCCGCCATCGTTGTCACCGTCCCAAGTCACCGCGGCGGTGACCTTGCCGCGCGTCACGCACTCTTGGATGACGCGGCGCACCGCGACCTCCATGCTGGCAAGAAAGCGCGGCAGGCGCAGGCTGACATCCAGCCCGCGATGGTTCACGGTGCGCAATTCGACGGTGATGCGGGCGCCGTGGAACTCGCCTTCGGCGAATCCCAGGCCGGTCATACTGCGGATCATCCGGATCTCCGTGTGGACGGGAACCGGGTACTGTACCCACGAACTAGGCGATCCGTCAACGCCGAGCGCCGCCCTACGCCTTGGCGACGACCTCCTCCTCCTCGATGATCTCGACCTCGTCCACCATCGGCACCGCCGGCCGCAAGGTCAGCCCGACGCTGCAGTACTTCTCCCGCGACAACTCCACCGCCCGCTCCACCGCCGTCCTGTCGATCCCGAACCCACGCACGATGTGCTTGACACGGAACGACTTAGCAACTTTCGGGATGTCCCCGGCGCGCTCGGTTTCGACCACGATTTCGTAACCGGTGACGCGTTGGCGCTTCTTCTTGAGGATCGAGATCACGTCCATGCCGGTGCAGCCGCCGAGGGCCAACCCGAGCAGTTCGAACGGTGACACCCCGTGGCTGTGGTCCCCGGTGTCGAGGACCATGCCGTGCCCGCTCTTGGGCACCGCGACGAACTCCATGTCGTGTCCCTCGGCCGGGGCCCAGCGCAGCGTGCCGGTCATCGTCGTGTTCGTGGACATTGCGATCCTCCTGACGTTTCGTCGCCTCGCGCGCGGTCCCCGGCGGCGTTCAACCGGGCCTCGGGGGCGAGGGTCTCACCGGCGATGCGGGCTCGTGGATGCGCCCGACTCACCTTCCCCCCCGCTCTCTCGGAGGAACCACCATGATGACGCGTAAGTGGCGTCCGCGCAGTGCCGCTTTGGGTGCGGCGGCCCTGTTGACGCTCGGTCTCGGCGCGAGCCGCGTGTGCGCGCACCCCGCCGATGCTCCGCCGCCGCCTATTACGTGGGAGGCACACGGCGGTCCTGAGATTCCCCCGCCGCCCCCGCCGCCGCCGATGGTGCGGCAATTGGACCGGCTGGACGACGTCGCCCACCTCACCCCGCGCCAGGAGCGCGAGGCGATGCGGCTCATGCGTCGGGCGCGCGAGGACATGCGCCCCCTGATGCGTGAGATGGCGCGCGGACGGCGCGCGATGCGCGAGGCGCGCCTGCACGACGCGCCACCGCGGCAACTCGAGGAGATGGCGCGCCACCAGCGCGCGATGCGCCGCGAAATGGCCGGCATGCGGATGCGGATGCACCATGAGCTGATGCAGCGGCTCGGTCCGGAGCAGCGTGACGCCGTGCGCGACGAGATGCGCGGCCGCATGCGGGAACGGCGCGAGATGGGGCGCGAGGGCCGCGGTCCCGGCGCGTGGGACGGCGACCTGCGCGAACGCCGCGACGAGCTGCGCCGCGAACGCGACGAGCTGCGGCGGCGGCGTGACGAACTCCGCGAGCGCCGCGACGACATGCGCCGCGACCGGGGCGACGATCGTCGCGACGACGATGGGTGGGAGGACGTGAAGTAGACGGCGCGCCGGGCCGGGCGCTGTAGAGGGTCCTAGGGCTCGTCTCGTCCGAACGCACGGCTCGGCCGTGTCCGTCACGCTTCGCGGCAACTCCCGCGGCGCCGGCTCTTCGTGAGCCGACGCCGCTCGTCCTTACGGCGAGTCGATCACCAATGTCACCGGCCCATCGTTGAGCAGCGTCACCTCCATGTGTGCTTGGAACACCCCGCGCGCCACCGGCACGCCGGCACTCGCGAGCACCTCGCAGAAACGCTCCCACAACGGCTTGGCGATCTCCGGCCGCGCGGCGTCGCCGAAGTCGGGACGCAGGCCGCGCCGCAGATCGCCGTAGAGTGTGAACTGCGGCACCACCAGCACGCCGCCGCCGATGTCGCGCACGTCGCGGTTCATGCGGCCATCCTCGCCGGCGAACACGCGCAGGCCGGCGACCTTGCGCGCCATCCACTGCAGCGCGTCCTCGCCGTCGCCATGCGTGGCGCCGAGCAACACCAGCAGGCCGTCGCCGATTTCGCCGGTCACCGCGCCGTCCACCACGACGCGCGCGTGCCGCACCCGCTGCACCACCGCCCGCATGCGCTTCTCCTTCGCCCAAACCGTGCGGCTCCTTTTGACGCGCCGCCCCGCGCAGGGTAGCCTCAGGGCATGACGCATTCAACGACGCAACGCAGCTCGATGCAGTGGGCCGCGGTCCACTCGACACTTCCCGATCCGCAGCAGGCGGCGCAGGACGCCGCCGGCCGATTGCTCGACGCACTCGGCGACGGACCGATCGACCTCGTCCTCGCGTTCTTCTCGACCGAACTGACCAGCGGCGCGGAGGACGTGCGCGAATGCCTGATGCGCACGCTGGCGCCCGGCTGCCTGGCCGGCGTGAGCGCCGCAGGCGTCATCACGACCGACGAAGAAATCGAGGAAGGCCCGGCGCTCTCGCTGGTCGCGGCACGCTTGCCCGGCGTGCAGGTCTCGCCGTGCATGCTCGGCGGCCGCGAATGGGCGGACGAAGTCTCCAGCGCCGAACAGTTCGAGCTCTACGCGCCCGGCGTGCGCGGCGCGGAGGTGGCGATCGTCCTCGCCGATCCCTTCAGCTTCGACGCCGAACGCACGCTGGCGATCCTGCACTCCTACGCGCCGGAGGTGCGGGTGGTCGGCGGACTCGCGTCGTCGGGCATGGGCCAGGGCGGCAACATCCTCTTCCTCAACGATTGGCTGTCGCCCGAGGGCGGCCTGTGCATCGCGCTCTCCGGCGCGTTGCGCGCCGACGTCATCGTGTCGCAAGGCTGTCGCGCAGTGGGCCCGGCGATGACGGTGACGCGCAGCGAGCGCCACTACCTGCTCGAGGTCGATGGCGAACCGGCGCTCACGCGCTTCAACGCGGTGCTCTCGTCGCTGAGTCCGGCGGAGCAGGAGAAGCTGGGCGGCGGCTTGTTCCTCGGCCGCCCGGTGAGCGCGGGCGCCGAAGGACGCGGCGACTACTTGATTCGCGGCGTGCTCGGCGCCGACCGGCTGCGCGGCGTGGTCGCGGTCGGCGACGTGATCGCGGCGGGCGAACGCATTCGCCTCCACGTACGCGATGCGGTGACGGCGCGCGAGGATCTCGAGATGTTGCTGTTGCCGCAAAGCGTGGACACGCGCGCGTGCGCGGCGCTGGTGTTCTCGTGCAACGGCCGCGGCACGCGACTCTACGACGAACCGCACGGCGACATCGCGCCGCTGCAGGCCGCGCTCGGCGGCGGCGTGCCGGCGGCGGGCTTCTTCTGCAACGGCGAGATCGGCCCGGTGGGCGACCGCGCGTTCGTGCACGGACACACCGCCAGCATCGCGCTGATCCGCCCGGCGTGAGCGCACTGCGGCTGTCGCGCCGGCTGCCCGCCGAGCGCAGCCTGAATCCGTTCGCCGCCGCGCTTCAGGCGCGCCGCGCGGCGGGCGGTGACCTCGCGGATCTCACCGAGACGAATCCAACCCGCGTCGGACTTGGCGGCGTCGACGGCTTCGCGCTCGCCGCACTGGCGGACGCGCGCGGCAGCGCGTACGCGCCACACCCACTCGGCCTCGGGCTCGCGCGCGACGCGGTGTGTTCGCTGTTCGCGGAGTGGGGACACGCGCTGACGCCAGATCGCGTTGCGCTCACCGCCTCGACCTCCGAAGCCTACGCGCACCTGTTTCGCCTGCTCTGCGATCCCGGCGACCGCGTGGCAATTCCGGCGCCGAGCTATCCGCTGTTCGAACCGATCGCCGCGCTCGAAAACGTCGGCGTTGTGTCGTACCGCCTGCACGACAGCGACGGCCGCTGGGCGCTCGACGAGGACGACTTCGCTCGCGCCGTCGCGCAACCCGGCGTACGCGCGGCCATCGCCGTGCAACCGAACAATCCGACCGGTTCGTGCTTCGACGACGGCGAACGCGCGTTCGTCGATCGCACGTGCGCCGCGCACGACGTCGCGGTGATCGCGGACGAGGTCTTCGGCGAGTTCGCGCGGCCGGATCGCCGCTCGCCACTTCCGACATTGTATGGTGCGCGCGAGGCGTTGACGTTCGTGCTCGGCGGCTTGTCGAAGACGTGCGCGGCGCCGCAACTCAAGTTGTCGTGGATCGCGGTGTGCGGCCCGCGCGCGGCGTGCGACGAGGCGATGGACGGCCTCGAGTGGATCGCCGATTTGTTCCTCTCGGTGAGCACGCCGGTGCAGGTCGCGTTGCCGCATCTGCTCGCGACGCGCGGGCCGGTGCAGCACGCGGTGCGGCAACGGCTCGCCGCCAACGTGCAGGCGGTGCAGGCGGCGGCGTCACGCACGCCGGCGTTGAGCGTGCTCGAGGCCGACGGTGGATGGTCGGCCATGCTGCGCGTCCCGCGCGTGCAAGGCGACGAGGCGTACGCGCTGGCGCTGCTCGAACGCGGCTGCGTCGTGCATCCGGGGCACTTCTACGACGCCCCGCGTGAGGGCTATCTCGTGGTGAGTCTGCTGCCGCGGCCGGAGATGTTTGCGCGCGGCATCCGCATTCTCGAGGACATGCTCGCCGCGCTCTAGATGCGCGGACGGCCGCGCGACACCGGAGCGTCGCGCGGCCGTCGTGGGGAGACTGCGGTTAGCGCACGATCGCGATGCGTTCGCGATGCGGCGTACCGCCCGCGACACGCACGTCGAGCAGGTAGATGCCGGACGGCAGCGCGGCGCCGGTGTCGAGACGCGCCTCACCCCGATCCCCGGCTGCCAGCGTTTGCCGCAGCATCTCGCGGCCGTTCACGTCGAGCACGCGTGCATCGACGGTGCGCGCGAGGCGTTGACGTTCGTGCTCGGCGGATTGTCGAAGACGTGCGCGGCGCCGCAACTCAAGTTGTCGTGGAT
>JBGATO010000041.1:0-33752 GCA_044229145.1 Candidatus Eiseniibacteriota bacterium
GGAGGCGTTCGCGGCGGCTGGCGCGCGGCGCGCATATCCTGAGTTGCGCGCAGCCCGCCCGAGAGGAGACGTGATGACAAAAGCGACCCCGACCGCCTCGCAGCTGATCGACCAACGCATCGCCGACCTCGGCGACTGGCGCGGCGAGACGCTGGCCCGCGTGCGCGACGTCATCCGCAGCGCCGACCCGGCGATCCTCGAAACGTGGAAGTGGCGCGGCGTGCCGGCGTGGGAGCACGGCGGCATTCTCTGCACCGGCGAGACGCACAAAGCCGTCGTCAAGCTGACCCTCGCGCACGGCGCCGCACTGCCGGATCCCAAGCGCCTCTTCAACGCGAGTCTCGAAGGCGGCACCCGCCGCGCCATCGACATCCACGAAGGCGAAAAGATCAACGCGACTGCGTTCAACGCGGCGAAGACGTCACGGAAGTAAAGCGCCCGGCGGTGCGCTCCACCTTTGGCGCGCTTTCGTTCGGGACAGGTGCGCTCCACGCTCGACGGCATCGCCGATTCGCGGCGACAGTCACCGGGAGACGACCATGGCGGCAAGTCTCAACGATTTGACTCCGGAGTTCCGTGTCCAGGTCGAGACGCTCGTCCAGCACGCTCGCGCGGCGGGCGCGGAGATGCGTCCGTATTTCACGATCCGCGATCCGTTCCAGCAGGCGCGCCTGTGGCGCCAATCACGTTCCTCCGAGGAAATCGCGCACAAGGTCGCCGAACTGCGCGCCGCGCAGGCGCCGTTCCTGGCCGACTGCATCATGTCCGTCGGCCCACAACACGGCGATCCCGTCACCAAGGCGATCCCCGGCCTGTCGTGGCACCAATGGGGCGAAGCCGTCGACTGCTTCTGGGTCGTGAACGGCGGCGCCGAGTGGTCGACCGCGAAGAAGATCGCCGGCGTGAACGGCTATCACGTGTACGCCGACGCGGCGGCGGCGGCGGGCCTGACGCCGGGAGGCCACTGGTCGTCATTCAAGGACTGGCCGCACGTGCAAATGCGCGCGGCCGGCAGCCCGCTCTCGGTGATGTCGCTCGCCGACATCGACCGGGAGATGCGGGCGCGATTCGGGTGAGGGAAGCCGGCGCCTAGCCGGACCCGTCGCCTCGCCCACGCGCCCGGTTGCATCCCGGCGGCGGCTCCGCCATTCTTCGCACCATGACCGATCTTCTCTTCGACCTCATCGTCTTCGATCTCGGCGGGGTGCTGGTGCATCACGACGGGCTGCCGTTCGCGCGACTGTGGAGCGGGAATCCGGACCTCAGCGGCGAGGAGTTTTGGGCGAAGTGGCTGGCATCGCCGGCGGCGCGCGCGTTCGAGGCGGGCAAGATCGACCCGGAGCTGTTTGCGCACTCGGTCATTCACGAATTCGGGCTCCAGGTGTCGCGCGAGGAGTTCCTGGCGGGATTCCAAGACTGGATCGGCGCGATCTACGACGGGGCCGATGATTTGCTGGCCGGCCTGCGCGGCCACGGCGCGACGCTGGCGACGCTCTCCAACACCAACGCGGTGCATTGGGATCACGTGCTGCACGACATGCCGTTCATGGAACGCTTCGACATTCACTTCCCGTCTCATGTGACAGGGTTGGTGAAGCCGGATCGCGCCGTGTTCGACTACGTGAGTGAGTCGTTGGGGATGGAGCCGGGGCGCACGTTGCTGCTCGACGACAACGCGGCGAATATCGAGGGCGCGCGCGCGGCGGGTTGGCACGCCGAACTCGCGCACGGCGTCGAGGGCGCGCGGGCGGCACTCGAGCGCGCCGGCCTCGAGATCCGCCGCACCGTGTAGCGCGGGTTCGCCATGGCCACAGCGCGTTCCACCTCACAATCGCCTGCCGCGTTCTTGCGCGCGCTCGCCGCCGGGGACACCTCGCTCCAGCAGGCGCTGCGGCATCTGGCGGCGGCGCCACTTCCCTCCGGTGCGGCATTCGAGGGCCCCGCGCGTCCCGTGCTGCGGTGCAGTGGCGCGGCCGGCGCCGTGCGCGCGTTGTTGTGCGCCGAAGTGGCAACACACGCCGGCGCGCCGATCCTGGCGCTCGCCGCCGACGAAGACGACGCGGAGGCGCTGCGCGACGATCTCGCCTTCTTCCTCGGCGATCCCGACGCCGTCTTGTACTTGCCGCCGCGTGACGTGCCCGCCTACGGCGACCGCCCAGGCCACGCGCTGGTCGAATCCTCGCGCGTCGAAGCGCTCGCCGCGCTCGCCACCGCGCCGCGCGACGGAAGGCGCCTCGTCGTCTCGACGGTCGCGGCGATGATGACGCGCGTGCCGTCGGCGCGGCATCTGCGCGAGGGCGTGCTGCGGCTGGCGGTCGGCGACGACCTCGACATGGACTTGCTCGGCGCCGCGCTGGTCGATCTCGGCTACGTGCGCGAGCCGGTGGTCGAGGAGTTCGGACACTGGGCGCGACGCGGCGCCATCATCGACATCTACTCGTTCGGCTTCACGGATCCGGTGCGCGTCGAGTTCGATGGCGAACGCATCGAGTCGTTGCGCACGTTCAGCGTCGAGACGCAGCGCTCGCTCGACCGCATGACCGCGGTCACCGTGCTGCCGCGGCGCGAGCTCGTCATCACGCCCGAGCGCTTGTCGAAGGCGGAGCAGAAGGTGCGCGCCGCCGCCGAACACGCGGCGGACGTGGCGCGCGGCAACACGCACGACGCCGAAGCACTGCACGTGCTCGCCGACCTCTTCGTGCACGCGGCGGATCCGGCCGATCCGGCGGCGGAGGTGCTCGCCCGCTGGGCGCATCTGCTCGAACAGGATCTCATGTTGCCGTTCGGGCTCTTGCCGGCCGACACCATCGTCCTGCTCGCCGGCGCGGACCGTGTCGCGCGCGCCGCCACCGATGCGTGGGACGAGGCGGTGCATCACCACCAGCAGCTCGACGCGGCGTACTTCGCGCTCGGCGGGCCGGAGTCCTTGGTCGCGCCGCCCGACGAAATCGCCGCGACGCTCGCCGGATTCCGCGTCGTGGTGGCCGAGCGTCTCGACGTGCGGGCGCGGGCCGCGGCGCGCATGGACCTCATCGAGGAGCACCGCGGCGAGCACAGCGTCACGCACCACGGCGCCACGCCGCCGCCACCGCCCGTCGACGAGATGCTGCTCTCGGCGCTCGGCGCCTACGGCGACGACAAGGAAAACGCGGCGCTGCGCAAGCTCGGTCTCGACAAGGCGCCGCTGCCCGACAGCCTGGACGAAGGCGACGACGAGGAGACGGATGCCGACGTCGCCGAAGCCGACGAACCAGCGGCGGGTGCCGACGTCCCCGGCCGGTCGCACACCGCCGTGCATCAATCCGGCGAGCACCACGCAATGGAATCCGCCGCCGGCGCGCACTTGATCGACGAAGACCTCGACGCCGGCGTCGAAAGCGATCCGCTGCTCGCCGGCGCGCTGTTCAGCGATGTCGAAGACTCCGAAGGCGCGATGCCGCTCGTGCTGCTCGACGCGCAGGTGCCGCACTTGCGCCTCGTCGCCCGCGAGCATGACGCCATCAGCCGCGACATGAATCGCTTGCGCGCGCTGCTCGCCGAATACGAAGACGCCGGCTATGCGACGCTCGTGCTGTGCGAATCGGTCGGCCAGCGCGAACGCCTGCTCGAACTGCTGCCCGACACCACCGCGCGCATCGAGGTCGGCTCGCTCTCCAGCGGCTTCACGCTGCCCGACGCGCGTCTCGCCGTGCTCACCGATCACCAGATCTTCGCCCGCACGTGGAAGCGGCCGACCAAGCGCCGCGCCAGCGCCGGCCTCAGCATGGCGGCGCTGCAAGCGCTGCAGCCCGGCGACTATCTCGTCCACGTCGATCACGGCATCGGCGCGTTCAAGGGCATCGAGCGGCTCACGCTCAACGGCCAGGAAACCGACTGCCTGCGCCTCGACTACCTCGCCGGCGATCGCCTTTACCTGCCGATCGACCAGCTCGGGCTCGTGCAGCGCTACGTCGTCGAGAGCGGCCGGCCGCCGGCGCTCAACAAACTCGGCTCCAACGCGTGGGCGAAGACGAAGGCGAAGGCGAAGAAGGCCATCATGGACATGGCCGACGAGCTGATCAAATCCTACGCCGTGCGCGCCAAGCACGATGGCCACGCGTTCGGTCCGGACAGCGTGTGGCAGAGCGAACTCGAGTCGTCGTTCCCGCACGTCGAGACGCCGGACCAGGAACGCGCGATCGTCGACGTGAAGCGCGACATGGAAGCCGCCAAGCCGATGGACCGCCTGATCTGCGGCGACGTCGGCTACGGCAAGACGGAAGTCGCGGTGCGCGCCGCGTTCAAGGCGGTGATGGAAGGCAAGCAAGTCGCCGTGCTGGTGCCGACGACGATCCTCGCGGAGCAGCACGGCGCGACCTTCACCGAACGCGTCGCCGGTTTCCCGGTGAAGGTCGAAGTACTCAGCCGCTTCCGCTCCACCGCCGAGCAGAAGCAGATCACCAAAGGCTGCAAGGACGGCAGCGTCGACATCGTCATCGGCACGCACCGCTTGCTGTCGAAGGACGTCGGCTTCCGCGATCTCGGGCTCGTCATCATCGACGAGGAACACCGCTTCGGCGTGAAGCACAAGGAGAAGATCCGCGGCATGCGCGCGCTGGTCGACGTGCTCACGCTCACCGCGACGCCGATTCCGCGCACGCTGCACCTCTCGCTGCTCGGCGCGCGCGACATGAGCGTCATCATGACCGCGCCGCGCAACCGCCTGCCCATCCACACCGAGGTCATCGAGTGGGACGAGCAGATCATGGCCGACGCGCTGATGCGCGAAGCCGATCGCGGTGGCCAAGCATTCGTCATCCACAACCGCGTCGAGTCGCTGTACGCGATGGCGACGTTCATCCAGAAGATGGTGCCGGCGCTGCGCGTCGGCGTCGCGCACGGCCAGATGACGCCGAAGGCGCTCGAAAAGGTGATGCACGATTTCCTGCATCGCCGCTACGACATCCTGTGCTGCACGATGATCGTCGAATCCGGCCTCGACATTCCGAGTGCCAATACGATGATCGTCAATCGCGCCGACTGCATGGGACTCGCGGAGTTGTACCAGCTGCGTGGGCGCATCGGGCGCAGCGCCGAACGCGCCTACGCCTACCTCGTGGTGCCGAAGGGCCGCGTGCTCACCGAACTCGCCGAGAAGCGGCTGCGCGTGCTCGAGGAATATGGCGACCTCGGCGCCGGCTTCAAGGTCGCCATGCGCGACCTCGAGATTCGCGGCGCCGGCAACTTGCTCGGTGCGCAGCAGCACGGATTCATCGCGAGCGTCGGCTTCGACCTGTACTGCCAGCTGCTCGACGAAGCGGTGCGCGAGTTGCGCGGCCAGCCCGCCGCCGAACAGGGCGAACCGAAAATGGCGACCGACTACAAGGCGTTCCTGCCGGAGGAGTACGTCGCGCACGAGGCGGACCGCATTGCGCTCTACAAGCGTCTCGCCGACGCGCGCGAGGTGGAGGCGGTGGACGCGGTCGCCGACGAAATCCGCGACCGCTTCGGCGCGCTGCCGGAGCCGGCGCAACATTTGGTGACGCTGCGCCGCCTGCGCGTCCAGGGCAAGATCGCCGGCGCCAAGTCGATGATCGTGCGCCCGAACTGGGTGGAGATCGAGCTGCACCGCGACATCACGCGCCCGTTCGTCGAGCAACTCACGCGCGCCGTGGGTTCGGCGTTGCCGCTCGAGTGGGAGTTGGGGACGAAGCAGGCGGTGCGCGTGCGGCCGGGGGCGGTCAAGGGCGGCGCCGACGCGTTCGCGATAGCGAAGATGCTGGTGGAGGCGTTGCCGGCGCCGGCGTAATCCTTGACGAAATCCTCGGAAAGTAAGAAAGTAAGGAAGTGTGACTTTCTGTGAGGGTTCTATCGTGCTTGCCCGTCTGACCTCCAAGAACCAACTGACGCTTCCCAAGGCTGTCATCACCGCTTTCCCAGGCGCGAAGCTCTTCGACGTGCGTGCCGAGGCTGGGCGCATCATCCTCGAGCCCGTCCAGGTGTCGCGCGCGGAAGCCGTGCGCGACAAGCTGCTGAGTCAGCTCGGGCTCGGCGAAGAAGACGTCCGCGACGCAGTCCTCTGGGCGCGGGACCAGAAGTCATCCAAATGAGTATCCCGCGGATCGTGTTCGACACGAACGCGGTGGTGTCCGCGCTGCTGTTCCGCGACGGACGCCTGGCCTGGGTGCGCGGTGCATGGGCGGACGGTCGTTGCGTGCCGTTGGTTTCGCACGCTACCGCGCGCGAGCTGCTGGCCGTGTTGGCGTATCCAAAATTCGCACTCGCTGAAGCCGACCGCAGAGAGCTGCTCGCGGAATTTCTGCCGTTCTGCGAGGTTGTCGAGGTGCCCGCGAACGTGCCCGGCGTTCCCCCATGCCGCGATCCCGCAGACGTCGCCTTCCTCGCACTGGCGATTGCCGGACACGCCGACAATCTCGTGACAGGCGACCGCGATCTCCTCACACTGCACGACCAGGTGCACTTCGACATCGTGACTCCGGAAGAAGTCCGCGCGCGGCTCGGGGAGTATCCGGATCGCGTGCGCGATGACGAGTCGCGTCGTGTGCGGCGGAGCGCTCACGCACTTGTGGAGGCGATCGGTTAGGCTCGCGAGGCGGAGTAATCTCTCCCATTCGTGATGTGCATCGCGAAGCGCGCGGCCTCCTGTCGCAAGGTCCGTCGGCGCCAGATGCGCGGCGCCACCGCTCCACTTCCAAGTCCGAACGCCCCCCTGCGCCCCATGTCCCACCGCCCGCCACATCACCTGCAAACGCGCTATCGTCGGAAGTTCCTGCACTGCTCCGCCCCCCCGCGGTGTGACGTGTTTGCCCGTGCGCATCGACGTGCGCAGGAAGGAGCGTGCGATGAATCTGCTCCGCCCGCGGATGCTGGCCATCTGCGTGTTCATGAGTTGTTGTCTCGCCGGCTGCGGCGACGACACAGTCGTCAAGCCGCCGCTCGACGATCCGCTTCCTCCTGGCGACAACGTCGCGCTGCGCTGGAACGACGCGACCCTGCTCGCCATTCGCCAACTCAAACCGGGCCCGCCGATGGCGGCGCGCGCGCTGGCCATCGTGCACACGTCGATGTTCGACGCGTGGGCCGCATACGACGACCGCGCGGTCGGCACACGTCTCGGCGGCTCACTCCGGCGCGCGCCCGCTGATCGCCTACCCGGCCGCACTGCGAAGGCGGTGAGCTACGCGGCGCACCGCGCGCTGGTGGATCTCTTCCCGGCGCGCACGGCGGCGTTCGACTCGGTGCTGACGGTGCTCGGGTACACGCTGCCGGCCACCACGCCGGTGGCAGAGTCGCCCGAGGACGTCGGGCGCCGTGCGGCGAACGCAGTGCTCGCCTACCGACACGCCGATGGCTCCAACCAACTCGGCGATCTCAACGCCAGCGGCATCGCGTACGCCGACTACACCGGCTATACGGCCGCGAACCCGGCGGTGACGCTTACCACGCCCACCGGCTCGTGTCCGTTCCCGGACCGCTGGGCGCCGCTGACCTACGTCGACGCGATCGGCGCCACCGTCACGCCGGCGTTTCTCGCGCCGCACTGGGGCAACGTGGTGCCGTTCGCGCTCACCCGTGACGGCCAGCTGCGTCCGCCGCCGCCGGCGCTCTACGGCACACCGCGTTTCGCCGAGGAAGCCGCGGAGGTCGTGGCGATCAGCGCCGCGCTGACCGACAGCACCAAGGCCATCGCGGAGTACTGGGCCGACGGACCGAAATCCGAAACGCCGCCCGGCCACTGGTGCGTCCTGGCGCAAAACGTTTCGCGGCGCGACCACCACACGCTCGCCGAGGACGTGCGCATGTTCTTCGCCCTCACCAACGCGGTGTTCGACGCGGGCATCGCGACGTGGGACGCCAAGCGCGTCTACGACACCTGCCGTCCGGCCACCGCCGTGCGCATGCTCTACGCGGGACAGACGATCCAGGCGTGGGGCGGCCCGGGCCTCGGCACACGCGAGATCGACGGGGCGATGTGGCTGCCGTATCAACCCACGACGTTTCCGACGCCACCGTTCCCCGAGTACACGAGCGGCCACAGCGCGTTCTCGATGGCGGCGGCGACGGTGCTCAAGGCGTTCACCGGCAGCGACGCGTTCGAGTTCGCGTACACGATGGCGCCGGGCAGCTTCAAGGCGGAGACGGGGCCGGCGCAGGCCGTCACGCTGAGCGTCCACAGCTTCAGCGAAGCGGCGCAGCAGGCGGGCATCTCGCGCCTCTACGGCGGCATCCACTTCCGCGAGGCGAACGAGCAAGGGCTGCTGGTGGGCGCACGGGCCGGCGCGCAAGCGTGGGCGAAGGCGCGGAGCTACTGGGAGGGCACCGCCTCGGCGATGCCGGCGCTGGCGCTGCGGCGCTGACGTGCCGGAAAAGTTGCCCGGCGACGCATTTTCTTCGCGAAGGGCGGTCACACGACCGCGACGTGCGGGACATATCACACGGAGTGACGCCCGGCCGTCTGGTGTGATGCGACCAAGTCGTTCCGTGCCGACCGTTGGGAACGGCCCTCGCCGATGCCGGGGAGGGACGCGTCGGTGCGTCACTCCACTAAGTCACGCACTCCCTCGCGTCCGAAACTTGCTGCCGGGCCGCCGTTTCACCGTCGCTTCGAATGGCGGACGGCAGGCGGAGCGGGGAGCGCCGGTCACGCGGGCTCTTGGGCCTGGCGGCGCCGGCACGCACCGCATGGCGACGGCAGCGCCGTGGGTGCGATAGGAGGTCGCGCCTATTTCCGTGGGGTGCACTCCGCAGGGGACGCGGCGCGGGGCTCAGGCCTCGTGCCGCTCCTTTGTGCTACAACCCGCGGATCGACACCGTGAACGGACCGACGGGAACCGCGTCACCTCCGCGCACTTCCAGCGAGGTGAGGGTGTCGCCTGCATGTACGTACAACATGAGCCGATTGCGGCGCACCACGATCTCGGCGAAAGCGTGCGGCACGGCGCCGGCGACATCGGGCGGCAGTTGCGCGTAATGCGCCGGCGTGACCACCGACACGGTCGACGAGGTGATCGCCAGGAAGTCCTCGACGTGCGGCGCCGCGCTCACCCGCACGAAACCGCGGGGAGGAATGGGCCGCTTCTCCGGAACCGCCTCGTCCTGCGGCTGGGGGAACAGCGTGTCCTCCGCCGAGCGCAGGTAGAGGACGGGCGTCGCCCACTCGAGGCCGTGCACCTGCTCCACCTTCACGGCGATCCGCGCGTTCGCGAGCGCGGCTTCGGGGTGGCGCCCCGCCGCGAGACTCTTGTGGAACTCGCCGGCGAGCGTGTCGGCGGCCTGTTCGGTGATCGGGTGCTGCATGGCCACCACCGCCGGCACGCCCTGTTGCACCGCGCGCTGCGCGACGCCGGCGTAGGGATCGTCCTGGATGGCGGATTGCGCGCCGTCGCACGCGCTCAGGAACACCAAGCGCAACGAGGGCAGCGCGCAATCGAGCACGGTGGCGAAGGTCTGGGCGTCGACGTGATGCGGTGCGCCGTCGTCGGTCTCGAACACGAGGGCGCCCTGCGGGTAGACGCGGTTCACCTCACCGTGCCCCGCGAAGTGGAGCACGTGGCACACGCCGCCGCTCAGGAACTCGCGCAACGCGGCGAGCGTCGGTGCGATGCGGAACACTCGCACGCGCGCCGGGCCGAATTCCTCGAACGCCCCGCGCACGCATTCCCATTGACCGTCGGCGTCCGCGAGCGCGCGGCCGCGCGGGCTGGCGATCACCACACCGACCACGAGCGGCCCGTCCACCGCGGCGAGCGGTGCATCGCGCACCGAGGAGATCTCGCGCACGATCGGCGTCCGCGGATGCAGCGCCAAGAACGTGTCTCGCTCCGGGTCGAACAGCAGCTCCCACACCTCACCGGCGAGCGCCGGCGCCTGCGTGAGGTCGAACGCCAGACGCACACCCTGGCCCGCCACGCCGGCATACAACCGGCGGACCTCGTCGCGCATCACCGCGGCGAACAGTCGCGCCCCGTACGCGGCCGCCGCGGCGACGTCGGCATGGTTCTTCCGCGCGAAGAGATGCACGGGCGCATTGGCGGAGTCGAGGTCGGCGCGGGTCAGCCACGTGTGCGCCGTCGACGTGCCGGTGCTTGCATCGACGCGGTAGCGCTCGGGACCGTCGGCAGCGAAAGCGAGGCGCAGGGTGTGGCGGTAGAGCGGCTGCATCGATCTCCCGTCCGGGGCTGTCGGTGCGCGGACGGGGATCGACGCGGTGACGCGAGGAGGTGCGGCTAGGGCGTCAACTCGATCTCGAACGCTCCTTGGAACTCCTCGAGCGGCATGGTCAGCGCTCCACGTCGGGAGGAGGCGATGACCTGCGAGGCGGCGGCTGTGGAACCGCTCGCCGGGCGACGCACGGCGCGAAGTGAGTGTGCAGGAGAACCGTCCGCGAATACTGCGTCGTCCAGTGTCACCGCGGCGCGCGTGACGTCAAGCCGAATTCGTATCGACTCGCCGGTTCGCAGCTCCCAGCGTACGCCATGTGGTTGCTCGAGGGCCGCGAGCGCACGTTCCGCCAAACCGCGCGGGCCGAGCCGGAACGGCATCACGCGCGGCGTCGCCGGTGCTTCTGCGTCCCCCATCGTCGGTGCGGGAAGGATCTGGGGCGTCACGCCCGCTGCGAGGAGAGCGTCGACGAACGCCGCAGCGATTCCGCGCAGCGACTCCGCTTCGACGCGCACCGGCAGCACCACGCCGGACGCGGGCGCTTCCACGCGCACGGGTGACTCCGCCTCCTGGAGTGCGGTATGCCGCTGGCGACAATCAGGACATGTGTCGAGGTGGAGGTCGATCATCTCGATCGCCAGTGCGCTCAGAGAGCCGCGATCGCGCACCGCCGCTTCGAGAAGCGTCGCGGGCACGTGCAGCCGTTGCGGATCGCCAGGATCGTGCACACCCTGCTCCGCGAACGCATCGAGGAACGCCTGACATGCGCAGCAGCCGCCCTCGAGATGGCGCGCGACAGCGAACCGTACCTGCGATGTGGCACGGCCGAGCGCGACCGCCGCCAATGCGGAGTCGTCGGGATGGGCGCGGAAAGACTCTGTCATGACTCCTCGTCCTCCGAGGGGCGCTCGCGCTCGAGATACGCGAAGTACACGCGCAACACGGGATCCGATGCGACGGCGGGCATCAGGACATCCTCGCGGAAGCGATGCCACCGCTGCCGCAACGCGACCGCGGTCAGCGGCGGAAACAACTCGGCCACCTTGTCCCAGGGAAGCCTGTCGTACTCACGGGCGGCGTGGAGCGCCGCCATGGCGGGTTCGACGTCCGGATGCTGCATGGCGTGGCGCGCCAAGATGCCATCCACGAGGAAGGTCACGCGGGCCATGATGTCCGCCGCCTCGCGCGCCTGCGCGGTGGCGATGCTCTCCGTGTCGAGTTCACCACCATCGACGGGAACTGCTGGTGCGCCGGCACGTGCGTTGAAGTAGTTCGCGCGCACCCGCCGGCCGATCACCGTGCACACCGCCGCCCAGTTGCGAATCTCGGGCTCGCGCTGCACGAAGCGCACGAACCGATGCATCGACTCGGAGACGCAGTCCTGCTGGTCCTCGACCGCGATTCCGCGCATGGAGAGGCCGAACCAGTCGACGAAGAACCGCCGTGCTTCCTCCCAGTCCACGCCGGAACCGGATTCGAATGCCACCATGCGACGAACATCCCTCGGCCGCGACGACCGGCGCGCGGGCGAGCGCGCGACGATCGGCATGACGACGGAGCCGGTGACGACCGGACGAGGCCGGAGCATCGCGTTCATGCCCCCTCCGTCCGGCCGCGGCTCTCCCTGTGACGAAGCGGGCGACGGTTTGTGGAATCGTTTCCATCGCCCCTAGCTCACCCGTAAATGCTTAACTCAAATCGACTAAACGTGTTAGGGCAAAATCGCGGGCCTGCGGCGGGATACTACCGAAGTCCCGCCCGGATTTGACAGCGCTTGACAGCGAGTTTGTACGGCTGTAAACGTTTACAGAACGATCCCGGAACGGCCGCCTGCCCGTCCATCGCGGCTCGTCCCACGCTTCGCACTCCACGCAGTTCCCAGGGGGCCACGCACCTCCCATGGCGACCATCAAGGATGTCGCACGCGAAGCCGGCGTCTCCGTCGCGACCGTCTCCCGCGTCTTCAACGACAGCGGCCAGGTCAGCGAGGATACCCGCCGCCACGTCCGTGAAGTAGCCGGCCGGCTGAACTACTGGCCGAACGGGGTCGCGCGCAGCCTGATCACCAACCGCACACACAGCCTCGGCGTCCTGCTGCCGGACATGCACGGCGAGTTCTTCTCCGAAGTCATCCGCGGCATCGACCTCACCGCCCGCAATCAGAACCTCCACCTGTTGGTGTCGAGTTCGCACTCCGAGATCGACGCGCTCATCGCGGCGCTGCTCAGTCTGCGTGGCCGCATCGACGGGCTCATCGTGATGGCGCCCGACGTCGACGCGCCGCCCGCCATCCGCGCCTGCATCGGCGAGTTGCCGGTGGTGATGCTCAACCCCGGCCTCGACCTCGAGGACTGCGACAGCGTCAGCATCGCCAACTACGACGGCGCCTACCAGATGGTGAAGCACTTGCTCGGGCTCGGACACCGGCGTATCGCCATCGTCAAGGGACCGGAGCGCAACATCGACGCGCGCCAGCGGCTCTATGGCTACCGGCGCGCGCTGGCCGACGGCGGCGGCGAAATGCTGCCGGCGCTCGAGGTGCGCGGCGACTTCCGCGAGGCCAGCGGTTCGGATGCCGTCGCCGAGATCCTGCGCCTCTCGCCGCGTCCCACCGCCGTGTTCGCGGCGAACGACTACATGGCGGTCGGGCTGATCAGCGCGCTGCGCGAAGCGGGGCTGCGCGTTCCCGACGACATGGCGGTCGCCGGGTTCGACGACATTCCGATCGCGCGCTTCGTCGTCCCCTCGCTGACGACGGTGCGCGTGGACGCCTTCGCCCTCGGTCAGCGTGCGGTGGAGATGCTGCTGCCGCGCACGCAATCCAAGAAACCCGCGGACCCCGCGCACGACGTGCTGCCGACGACGCTCGTGCTGCGCGCCTCGACCGGTCCGCGAAACGACGTGGCGCTCGGGCAGGTTCACGTGGCCTGCCAGGCGCCGCATGCCGCACCCCAAGCACCAGAGGCGGAGCCGTCGTAGGCGGCGCTGTCTGATTCGAGATCCCAAGCACCTCGTCCATCAACCCTCGGTATGGAGGATCACCTCACCATGAAGCGCACACTTGCTATCGGTGCGACCTTGGCAGCGCTGGCCATCGCGGCCGTCGCCTCTGCCGCTACCCCGAACGTCAACGGCGCGGTCGTCAAGACGCGCGTGTGGAACGACTGTCCGTCCTCGACCGTGACCCCGACGAACAACTATCCGGCGTCGATCGTGATTACGGACCAGGACGTCAACTGCTTCGGCTTCGCCAACCTGCACAACTGGCACTTCAGTGCGGACGGCGGCGCCACTGAGGCAGTGTTCGACAACAACTCGATGTTCCGCTTCGGCTTCGACCTCGTCGAGTCCGGCGGCGGCAACGGCGAAGTGTCGTTGCAGGTCGCCCCGTGGTGGGGCAAGGACTCGGACGGTCTGTTCAACGTCCGCTCGACCGACGGCGAAATCGCCTGCTTCGGCGGCCGTCTGCCGTTCTTCTCGTTCACGTCGGCGTTCGGCCTGCACTACGTGAAGGGCGACATGATCCACCTCGAGGTGACCTACCTGCCGAACGGCTTGTCGAGCGTCAGCCCGGCCACCATCGAGTACAAGCTCGTGTACAACAGCAACGCCTACACCTCCGGCCCGCTCGCCTTCGACATGGCGAACCCGAGCGAGGACCCGCCGTACGGTCTGTGGGGCATGCTGAACGACGCGCGCTGTGGTTCGGCGATGAAGGCGTTCCTCACGCAGGGCGGCGAGCCGAGCGACTTCACCGCGACGTGGTCGAACATCTTCTTCGACCCGCTGGCGGTGCCGGTCCAGGCGACGACCTGGGGCCACGTGAAGGCCATCTACAACAAGTAAGCACCACGGCGGCTGGCTCGGCCGGGACGATCCCGGCCGGGCCAGTGGCGCGACAGGCCTGGGTCCCGCGCGAGGCGGACCCGACGATCGGCGGCGGATGCAGCACGAGGCGCGATCCGGCGCACGGCACTCACGACAGAGAAGACGGAGCAACCGATCATGAAATTCCGAGTGTCAGCCCTGCTGCTTGCGGGCGCCCTGCTCGGGTCCGTGGCGACGAGCTACGGACAGGCCACGCGTCAGGACGCGGTGTGGGCGCGTTCGACCGCAGGAGCGCATATCACCATGGACGGCCGGCTCAACGAGACCGCGTGGTCGAAGGCCGAGTCCGTCATCGTGAAGTACCGCGTCAACGCTGGGAATCCCGGCTCTGGCTGGAAGGAAGAAGGCGGCATCCTCGCCAAGGACTCGACGCTCGCCACGTTGAAGTTCCTTACCGACGGCGACACGCTGTGGCTTGGCGCCTACGTGCGCGACAAGTCCATCGGCGGTGACTTGACGTTCAACCGGTTCGACGGACTGCTCATGCAGTTGAAGAACCACGCGACCACCGGACGCCCGGCACTGCCGGACGAATACTTCTACTCGTGGTGGTGGCAGGGCAGCTCGACACCGACCGCGGTCGGCAAGCTCCCCGGCTTCGCCGGCAAGTGGGCGCAGCCGTTCCCGGACACCGCGCGCACGGCGGAGATGATCCAGAACTGGGACGCCCGCACGCTGGTCGACGGCATCAGCAACAGCGACACCCTCACCGACGTCGGCTACACCGTCGAGATGAAGTTCTCGCTGGTGCCCGAGGGCTACCACATCACGGATGCCGGCGGCGACATCGTCGAGTGGGGCATCTCGATCTACGACTGCGACTACTATTGGCCGCTCAACATCTCGAAGTTCTCGTCGAACCGCACGTGGTGGGAAAGCCCGTGGGGCAACGCGATGTGGTTCTCGCAAGTGCAGGTGCGCTGCCGTCCGGACATCACCATCAATTCGGGCGCCGTCCCGTTCATCCAGCCGGACGTGCGCATCCCGAACACCGGCAGCGGCTATGCGGCCCCGTCGATCGACGGCTTCCTCACCGAGCCGGTGTGGGCGGTGACGCCGGGCTTCGACATCCGCTACGGCGACGACGCGCTGCGCGCGAGCTACGGCGGTGTCGGCCAGTGGCGCTCCGGGCAGTACCAGCCGCCGGTCAACGGTGGCACCGCCGCGGTGCTCGACCCCGGCGACGCGACGGTCAAGATGTTCACCAAGGCCGACACGCTCTTCCTGGGTTTCGACGTGCGCGACCAGGTCGTGCAGTACGTCAACTCGTGGGACCGTCAGGACGGCTTCACCATCGCGCTGGTCGACCCGTCGAAGAAGGGCGCGGACAACCAGCTGTACGTGCGGCGCCTCACGTTCGTGGTCGGCAGTGATGGCAACGCGCTGGCGCTCGACCAACTGATCGGCGTGCGCGACACGCTCGGCGCGGCGCGCGTCAGCCTCAAGCTCAAGGCCGGCACCACGGTCGACACGCTCGGCCTGTCGGCGGACACCGGCTACACGGCGGAACTCGCGCTCGACCTGCACAAGCTCGGATACGCGAGCGGGCTCGGCGACGGCACGCTGTGGATCGGCGTCGACCTGCTCGACGGCGACAGCTTCACACCGTTCACCGACTCGTATGGCACGCGCACCTGGTGGTATCGCGAACACGAAGGCCAGTGCTGCCCGCCGTGGGCGTACATGGACCCGAGCTACACGCTCACCGGCGTCGGCGATCCGGCGGCCGCCGAGGGCCCGCGCTTCGCGCTGCGCGGCGTGGCACAGAACCCGGTGCCGCCATCGGTGACACCGAGCATCCGCTACGCGCTCGACAAGATGGGCGACGTGCGGCTCGACGTGTACGACGTGCAGGGACGGCTCGTGACCACGCACGATCTCGGTTTGCAGAGCCCGGGCGAGCAGATGACGTTCGTCTACCGCAAGGGCTGGGCGGCCGGCATGTACGCGTTCCGCATCACGCAAAGCGATCACGTGACCCACAAGGCGATGGGCACGCTGACCGGGAAGTTCATTCTCGCCAACTAACGGCGCCACGCGCGAGGCGGGCTCTGCGGAGTCCGCCTCGCCGCGTTGACGGGCACACGCACGACACGAGACGACGCGCGTCAGGGACGGCGCGCCGGCGGGGCAACCCGCCGCTCCACTAGCCCACGGGATGCGGGACGCATGCACCTGACATCGACTCTCGCCCGGCTCGGCGCGGTGTGCGCCGTGCTGGTGACGTGCGCGGGCGCCGCGCTCGCCGGCACCACCGGCAAGATCGCCGGCCGCGTGCTGGACGCGAAAACCAAGCAGCCGGTCACCAACGCGACCATCATCCTGGTCGGCGCCAAGCTGGGCGCCACCGTGGATGACCAGGGCCGCTACGCCATCCTCAACGTGCCGCCCGGCACGTACACGGTGAAGGTGCTGCGCGTCGGCTACAACTCGAACGTCTTCGAAGGCGTGCGGGTCAATGCCGACAACACGACGCCGCTCGACGCCACGCTCGCCGAGACCGCAGTGCAGGTGCAGGAAATCGTCATCCGCACCAAGCGTCCCGTCGTGAAGGTGAACCTGACGTCGAACATCGCCACGCTCGATCGCGAGGACATCAAGGCGCTGCCGGTGCAGGAGCTGAACGACGTCGTGAACCTGCAAGCCGGCGTCGTCGACGGTCACTTCCGCGGCGGCCGCGCCGACGAAGTGCAATATCAAGTCGACGGCGTCAGCGTGAACAACGGTTACAACAACTCGTCGACGGTGAAGATCGACCGTTCGCTGCTCGAGGAAGTGCAGGTGATCTCCGGCACCTTCGACGCGGAGTACGGGCAGGCGATGTCCGGCGTCGTCAACGCGGTGCTCCGGCGCGGCAGCGACCGCTTCAAGGTGGGCGGCGAGGCGTTCCTCGGCGCGTATGCGTATCCCGGCCGCGAATCGGCGCGGCTCGCCGACTACAGCTTCCGCCCGCAGGCGATCCAGAACTACCAGTTCAACGTCAGCGGCCCCACCGGCCTGCCGCACACGACGTTCCTCGCCAGCGCGCGGCGCTGGCATCTCGACGACTATGTGATGGCGGAGAACCGCTTCGTCCCCACCGACAGCTCCAATTTCGAGACGAAGGAGTTCCGTCCGACTGGCGATGGGTCGCGCGAGCCGCTTGGCTACGAGCGCGAGTGGTCCGGCCTCGGCAAGATCAGCAATCGATCACTCAAGAACATCACCATCGACTATCAAGCGGTGTGGAACGTGCGCGACGGGCGGCGCAGCTACTACGCGTACCGCTATCTGCCGCAGGCGCTGTCGACGCAGCGGACGTTCTCGATCGTGCACGGCTTCGACATGACGCACACGCTGAACGCCAAGACCTACTACACGCTGGCGGCGCGCCAGAACTACTTCGACTACCACGACTGGAAGTACGCCGACGTCTACGACCCGCGCTACGACGATGCCGGCGCGCCTCTCGGCGATCCGTCGTACCACAACGGCGTGCTGATCCAAGGCGTCGACTTCACGCGCTTCGTGCAGAAAACGAACGCGTGGGTGGCGAAGGGGTCGTTCGTCTCGCAGGTCAATCACGCGAATCTGGTGAAGGTGGGCGGCGAGTTCTCGTTGCCGCGCGTGCAGTTCGGTTCGCCGGGGATCCTCACGTACACGCTGGTCGATGGGAAGCTCGCGTTGGTGCGGCACGTCAACGAGCCGCCGGTCTTCCCCGGCGTGCAGACGTACACGCCGCGCACCGGCGCCGCCTTCGCGCAGGATCAGCTCGAGTGGAAGGACCTCACGGTGCGCGCCGGCCTGCGGCTCGACTACTACGACACGCGCGCCTCGCTGCCGAGCGACCTGGCGAACCCGGCGAACGCCATCGAGGGCGCGCCGGAATCGCGCCTGGTGCCGGCGACGGCGAAGACGTCGTGGGCGCCACGGCTCGGCATCTCGTATCCGATTTCGCCGACCTCGGCGTTCTCGTTCGCGTACGGACACTTCTATCAGATGCCGGCGTTCGGCGACGTCTTCAACAACGCCGACTACACGGTGCTGCGCGACCTGCAGGCCGGCGGCATCAGCTACGGCGTGCTCGGCAATCCCGACATCAAGCCGGAGCGCACGGTGCAGTATCAGTTCGGCTACAAGTCGGCGCTCCGCGACAACGTCGGCCTCGACGTCAGCGTGTTCTACAAGGACATCCGCGATCTGCTCGGCGTGGCGTTCATCGAGACGTACAACGGCGCCGAGTACGCGCGCCTCACCAATGTCGACTTCGGCAGCGTGCTCGGGTTCACGGTGTCGCTCGACCAGCGGCAGTTCGGCATCCTGAGCACGGCGTTCGATTACACGTGGCAAATGGCGCGCGGCAATGCGTCGGACCCGCGCGAGACGGCAACCCGCGCCGCGGCCGGCGAAGACCCGCGGCCGCGCGAGGTGCCGCTCAACTGGGATCAGCGCAACACGCTCAACGCGACGATCACGCTCGCGCAACCGAAGACGTGGTCGGTGAGCACCATCGCGCGGCTCGGCAGCGGACAGCCGTACACGCCGTCGATCAGCCTGGTGTTCGGGGGCGGTCTCGAGGCGAACAGCGGCCGCAAGCCGACGTCGTTCACCGCCGACATGAACGCGCAGCGCTTCGTGAAGTGGAAGGGCGGCGCGTGGTCGCTGTTCCTGCGCGGCCACAACCTGTTTGACGCGCGCTACTTCAATGGCTTCGTGTTCGCCAACACCGGCAGCCCCTACTATTCGCGCACGCCCAACACCGACCGCAACGCACTCGAGGACCCGACGCGCTTCTTCGCGCCGCGGCGGTTCGAATGCGGCGTGTCGCTGAGCATGGACTGATGGGCACGCACGCGGCGTCGCGTCGCACCAGGGAACGAGGACTCGACACGATGACACTGTCTCGCACGCTGGCCGCCGCGGCACTCGCGCTCGCATTGGCGCCGCGCGTCGACGCCGGCGTTCCGACGCCGGTGCCCAAGGCACAGCGCGGCCGCCTGGATGCCGAACGCTCCGGCACGCACGACGCTTCCAACATCCGCACCATCTTCTGGAACTACGGCATGGTGGGCGACTATCCCGCCGATCCGCTCGGCGTCGACCTCACCGTCTTCCACTCGGCGGAGGCGCCGAAGGGCAGCGGCATGAACTACAGCGACGGCGTCACGCCGTTCGTGCTCGCCAAGATCAAGCAGGGCGAAGCGGCCGGCGGCGACAGCGCGTACATCATGGAAACCGGCTTCCGCGAGCGCCAAGCGCTCAGCCCGTACTCGAACAAGGTGATGCGCTTCGAGCCGCGGCCCGGCTACATGCAAGCCGACCCGCGCATCAACAAGGGCCGCTCGCCGGCCATCAGCAACGACCCGCGCACCTGGCCCACCTCATGGCCCGACAAACTCGACGACACCGACGATCCCGGCTGGCCGGGCGCCTGGAACGGCTACTTCGGCAAGCGTCCCGCCGCCGATCAAGAGTCGTACACGGTGATGGACGACGACTTCTACGACGCCTGGGTCTACAACGCCGACTCGCGCGACTCGACCCGTCACGGCCTCGGCCTGCGGGTCGAAGTGCGCGGCTTCCAGTGGGCGAACCCGCAAGCCGGCAACGTGATCTTCTGGCACTACGACATCACGAACGAATCCACCACCGACTACGACAAGAACATCATCTTCGGTCTGTACATGGACTCCGGCGTCGGCGGCCCGGCGCTGTCGTGCGACAAGATCGCCGAGTCCGACGACGACAACGCGTTCTACGATCCCTCGCGGCTCAATCTCGTCTACACGTGGGACAACAAGGGCACCGGTGTCGACTTGAGCGGCGACTGTTCGCGCACCGGCTACATGGGCTACGCCTACCTCGAAACGCCGGGCAATCCGTTCGACGCCCAGGACAACGACAAGGACGGCATCACCGACGAGAAGCGCGACTCGGGCCCGGGCGAGAAGATCGAGGGCAAGGCGGCGATCGAAGCCTACGTCCGCGCGCACTACGACCTCGCCAAGTTCGAGGACACCTACGGCCCGCTGACCGCGCGCCCTGCCTACAAGGCCGGCGTGTGGTGGACCGGCGACGAAGACATGGACTGGATCGCCGACCTGCACGACACCGGCGCCGACGGCGTGTGGGACACCCACGACACCGGGGAAGGCGACGGCATCCCGACCGCGGGCGAGGCCGACTTCGACAAGACCGACCTCAACGAGTCGGACCAAATCGGGCTCACCGGCTTCAAGATGAACCGCATCAAGGCGGCGCAGGAGAACCCCGACCAGACGGTCGACGGCGTCATTTTCTATGAAGGCGACGGCACCAACTGGCCGGCGCGTCTGTTCGCCAAGTTCAACGATCCGAATCCGGCGAACCGCTTCGACCCGCCGCTGGCGAGCAACTACAACATCGGCTTCCTGTTCGCGAGCGGGCCGTTCACGTTGCGCGCCGGACAGACCGAACGCTTCTCGCTGGCATTGGCGTACGGCGCCGACCTCACCGACCTGCGCTCGACGATCAACACGGTGCAGCAGATCTACAACGCCAACTATCAATTCGCGGTGCCGCCGACGCTGCCGACGCTGCACGCGGATGCCGGCGACCACAAGGTCACGTTGTCGTGGGACGAAGTCGCCGAGCGCTCGATCGACCCGGTGACGTACACCAGCGACTTCGAAGGCTACCGCATCTACCGCTCGACCGATCCCGAGTTCCGCGACCCGCAGCTGGTCTCCACCGGCCGCGGCACCGGTCCCTTCGGCAACGGCAAGCCGATCGCGCAGTTCGACCTCGCGGACGAAAAGCGCGGCTTCTCGCGCATCGGCGTGCAGGGCGTGCAGTACTGGCTCGGCGACGACACCGGCATCACGCACACCTGGACCGACACCACGGTCACCAATGGCCAGGACTACTATTACGCGGTTTGCGCCTACGACTATGGCTTCGACACCGGATCGGACTCGACGTCGTTCTATCCGTCGGAGAACGCGATCACGGTGAGCCGCACGTTGCGCGGCGGGACGATCTTGCCGACCAACGTCGTGCATGTCCGGCCGAATCCGCGCGTGCCGGGTTACGTCGAGGCGATGGCCGGCGCGCCGGTTCGCGTCGGCGGCCGCGGCGAAGGCACCGTCGAGATGCGCGTGGTGTCGTCGCCGGACGTGCCGGACGGCCACGTGCTGCGACTCGCGTTCCAAGCGCCGGCGCCGGAGAGCTTGCGCGCGACGACGTACACACTCACCGACACCACGACGCACGAATTGCTCTTCAAGGGCGGCCACGACCTCGAAGGTCTCGGCATCGGCCCGGTGGGCGCGGGCGTGTTGCCGGTGGTCAGCAATCCGGCGCAGGTCGAGATCGCCGCGACCTCGGGCTGGGCGTCGAGCAGTCCGCACCAGCCGCGCATGCGCGTCACCTATCAGCCGGTGCTCTCACGCAATCTCAAGCGGCCGAACTTCCCCGAGGACTTCAGCGTCGAGTTCGACAACGTGACGCGCGACACGTCGCTGTTCGTCTTCCCGCGCGCGCCGATTCCGATGAAGTACCGCGTCATCGCGCACACGCCGGACGGTGACCGGCAGCTCGACTTCCGCGTATCGGAGAGTTCGTCCGGTGCCGCCAAGGACAGCACGTTGTCGAAGGCGGGCGAGTACATCGACATCGTCACCTACGATCCGGCGGCGCCGTTGGTGCCGGCGGTGACGTGGCGCGTCGAGTTCGATCCGTCGATGCGCGATACCATCGTCAAGCTCGGCGCCGGCGACCGCTACGACGTGCACCTGACGCGGCCGTTCGCGGCCGACGACGCCTTCGTGCTCACCACGACAGGCGCCACCGTGAGCGGCAGCAAGGCGAGCGCGGAGTGGGCGGAGAAGCCGTACGTGGTGCCGAATCCGTACGTCGGCGCGGCGAGCTTCGAGCCGGCGCGCTTCGGCGTCAGCGGCCGCGGCGAACGCCGCATGGAGTTCCGCGCCATGCCGCGGAACGCCACCGTTCGCATCTACACGGTGCGCGGTCAGCTGGTGCGCACGCTCACGCAGGACGGCTCGTTCGAGGGCAAGGTCGCGTGGGATCTGCGCACCAAGGACAACCTCGACGTCGCGCCGGGGCTGTACATCTATCACGTCGACGCGCCGTCGCTCGGCACCTATGTCGGCAAGTTCGCGGTGATCAAGTGACGGAGAGGAGACGCGCCATGACCCGCACCGCTTCGCACGTCGTCCTCGCCGTGGCGTTCGCCGCGGCCGTCGCGCCGGCGGCCCACGCGCAGTCGAAGACCGGGACGGCGATCGGCCAGTTCCTGCTCATCGAGCCCAGCGCACGCGCCGCCGGCATGGGCAACGCCGGCGTGTCGCTGTTCAACGGCCTGCAAGGCGTCTACTACAACCCGGCGGCCATCGGCAGCTTGTCGAGGCACGAGGCGATGTTCAGCCACAGCGGCTGGCTGGCCGGCATGACGTATGATTACGTGGCGGCGGCCATCCCGTGCGGCATCGACAAAGGCCTGGCGTACGCCACCGTCACCGCGCTCGGCAGCGGCGACATCGACGTGCGCACCGTCGGCCAGCCCGGCGGCACCGGCGAGAAGTACTCGGTGGGCGACGTCGCCGTGACGCTCGGCTACGGCAAGCAGATGTCCTATCGCTTCAGCGCCGGCGGGCAGGTGGCGTTCGTCCAGGAGACGATCTGGCACAGCAGCGCCAGCGCCTTCGCGGTCAGCGCCGGGACGATCTATCGCATCAGCGAGAACGGCCTGCACGTCGGTGCCAGCTTCTCGAACTTCGGCACGCGGGCGCGGTTCGACGGCCGCGACCTGCGCATCACCTACGACGAAGATCCGGACCGCTACGGCGACAACGGCCAGCTGCCCGGCTCGATCTTCACCGAGTCGTTCGCGCTGCCGTCGCTGTTCCGCGTCGGCGCGCACATGCCGATCGCGCTGTCGAAGGGCGCCGTGGTGCGGGTCGCGGTGGACGCGCTGCACCCGAGCGACAACTCGGAGTCGGTCAACGCCGGCGCCGAACTCGCGGTGCGCGGCCGCCTGTCGCTGCGCGCCGGCTACCAAGGCCTGTTCCAGACCGACCGCGAAACCGGCCTCACCGCCGGCGTCGGCCTGGCGGGCGACACCGATGTCCTGTCGTACACTCTCGACTACACGTGGGCGGATCAGGGCCGGCTCGGCTCGGTCCACCGCCTGAGCGTCGGGACGACGTTCTAACCCCTCGAGGTCACCATGCGCCGCATCCTGACATCGCTCCTGCTGCTCGCCGTGTGCGCGGTCGCCACCGCGCCGGCGGCCCGCGCGCAGTCCTCCGCCGCGCTCATCGACTCGCTGCAGCGCTGCGGCTTCAACTACTTCTGGAACGAAGCGAATCCGGCGAACGGGCTGATCAAGGACCGCTCCACGGAAACGTCGCCCGCCAGCATCGCCGCCACCGGATTCGGGTTGAGCGCGATCTGCATCGGCATCGATCACGGCTGGGTGCCGCGTGCGCAGGCCGCGGACCGCGTGCTCACGACGCTGAACACGTTCTGGACGTATCCGCAGGGCAGCGGCACCGCGAACATCATCGGCTACAAAGGGCTGTTCTATCACTTCCTCGACATGAACAGCGGCTACCGGACGTGGGATTGCGAGCTGTCGACCATCGACACCGCGCTCTTGCTCGCCGGCATCCTCGACGCCAAGCAGTACTTCACCACCAGCGACCCGACCGAGGTGCAGATCCGCGCGCTCGCCGACTCGATCTACCGCCGCGTGGACTGGGCGTACATGCAAAACCTGTCGACCGGCATCTACATGGGGTGGAAGCCGGGCACCGGCTTCAGCGGCTTCGGCAAGTGGATCGGCTATAACGAAGCGTCGATTCTCTACATCTTGGCGATGGGCTCGCCGACGCATCCGTCGTCCACCAGCGGCTGGTCGTACTGGACGTCGGGCTATCAGTGGGCGACGTACTATGGCTACTCGTACGTGATCTTCCCGCCGCTGTTCGGTCACCAGTACTCGCAGTGCTGGCTCGACATGCGCAACATCGCCGACTCGTACATGCACACGAAGGGCATCACCTACTTCGAGAACTCGCGCCGGGCGACGCTGGCGCAGCGCGCGTACTGCATCGCCAATCCTTATCACCGCGTTGCGTACTCGGACTCGCTGTGGAGTCTGACCGCGAGCGACGATCCGTTCGGCTACGCTGCGCACGGCGCCCCGCCGGCGCAGAGCGACAACGGCACGATTTCGCCGACCGCGGCGCTGAGCTCGATGCCGTTCACGCCCACCGAATCGCAGCAGGTGCTCGGGACGCTGTGGCGCAACTACAACCTGGCAACCTGGGGACGCTACGGCTTCACCGACGCGTTCAACCCGACCTACAACTGGTACGACAGCGACTTCCTCGGGATCGACGTCGGGCCGGAAGTCATCATGTGCGAGAACTACCTCAACCAGCGCGTGTGGAACCGCTTCATGCTGAACGCCGACGTGCAGCTCGGACTGTCGCGCGCCGGCTTCCTGTCGGCGACCGCGGCGCCGGCGCCGGAGATCGTGCGCGATGGCGTGCGGGTCGACGGCGTATCGCCGAATCCGGTGGCGCACGGCAGCGCGGCGGTGAGTTACCGTCTGCCGCGCGCGGCGCACGTGCGGTTGGTGGCGTTCGATGCGGCGGGCCGCGTCGCGGCGACGTTGGTGAACGAGACGCAGGCGGCCGGCGCGCACCAGACGCCGTTCGACACCGCCGGCTTGGCGCCGGGCGTGTACAGCGTGCGGCTCGAGGCGGACGGCGCGGTGTCGACGGGGAAGTGCGTGGTGCTGGGGCGCTAGGCGGCCCCCGACATCAGGGAGGAAAGCGGTGGCGAGCAGGACGCGCGCGAAGGCGCGGCGCATCATCGTGGCGTGCGCCGTGGTGGCGATGGCGTGGAGCACCACCGCGCGAGCGGCGACGCATCGTGACGGCACGATGCCGGCGCTCCCGGCCGCCGATGTCGCCTTTCTCGACTCTCTCGAAGCACGCACCTTTCACTACTTCTGGGATTTGAGCGGCGGCGGCAAGGGGCTGACGCCGGACCGCTGGCCGACGCCGTCTTTCTGTAGCGTCGGCGCGGTGGGCTTCGCGCTAACGGCGTATCCGATCGGCGCCGAGCGTGGCTACGTCAGCCGCGCCGCGGCGGCTGAGCGCACGCTCGAGACGCTGCGCTTCTTCTGGACGGCCCGCCAAGACTCCGCCGCAGCGGGCGCGACCGGTTACCGCGGCTTCTACTATCACTTCCTCGATCCGTCGAGCGGCGCGCGCTTCGAGCGCGTCGAACTGTCGTCGATGGACACCGCGCTCTTGCTGGGCGGCGTGCTGTTCGTGCAGCAGTACTTCCACAGGCCGTCGGCCCGCGAACGCGAAATCCGCGCGCTCGCCGACTCGATCTACCGCCGGGTCGACTTCCGCTGGCTGCAGGTGCGGCCGCCGACGTTGTCGCTCGGCTGGTCGCCCGAGGAAGGGCATCTGCCGTACGACTGGCGCGGGTACAACGAGGCGATGCTGCTGCACATCCTCGCACTCGGCTCGCCGACGCATCCGGCCAGTGGCGACGTGTGGGGCGCGTGGACGGCGCAGTACACGCGCGTCTACGGCTCGTTCCACGGGCAGACGTTCCTCGGCTTCGCACCGCTGTTCGGACACCAGTACTCGCACACGTGGATCGACTTTCGCGGGATCCAAGACAAGCCGATGCGCGCATGGCGTTCCGACTACTTCGAGAACTCGCGCCGCGCCACCCTCGCGCAGCGGCAGTATGCGCTCGACAATCCGTCTGGCTTCCGCGGGTACGGCGCGCGGCTCTGGGGCCTCACCGCATGCGACGGGCCGCACGACACCACGCTGGCGATCGACGGCCAGGAGCGGCGTTTCCAGACGTACGAGGCCCGTGGCGCGTCGGTGGAGCGCGTGACCGATGACGGCACCGTGTCGCCGAGCGCGGCCGGCGGGTCGATCGCTTTCACGCCGCGGCAGTCGATCGACGTGCTGCGCGCGATGCGCGCCGACCACGGCGACGACGTGTACGGCATCTACGGCTTCGTCGATGCGCTCAACCCGACGCTGAATGTGCCGGTGCATACGCACCACGGCCGCGTGTCGGCGACGCGCGGCTGGCACGACACCGACTATCTCGGCATCGACGAAGGTCCGATCCTGGCGATGATCGAGAACGCGCGCACCGGACTCGTGTGGCGCTACATGCGGCGCTCGCCGTACATCGTGCGCGGTTTGCAGCGCGCGGGCTTCACCGGCGGCTGGCTTCCGGCGCGGAGCGCGCGGTAGTCATGCGCCGTGTGCTCGCCGCGGTGCTCGCGACGTGCGCCGTCGTGGCGTTCGGCGGCTGCGGTGCGAAGCGCCACGACGGCGTCACGCTGCGCTTCTGGGCGATGGGCGCGGAAGGCGAAACCGTGCAGCCGCTCATCGCCGATTTCGAGCGCGAGAACCCAGGCGTGCACGTCGAGGTGCAGCAGATTCCGTGGTCGGCCGCGCACGAGAAGTTGCTCACCTGCGTGGTCGGGCGTTCGACGCCGGACGTGTCGCAGCTCGGGAACACATGGGTGCCGGAGTTCGTGGCGCTCAAGGCGGTGGAGCCGCTGCAGCCGTACGTGGACTCGAGCGCGGTGATCGCACGGGACAAGTTCTTCGGCGGCATCTGGGACACCAACGTGGTCGGCGGCGCGCCGTACGGCATTCCGTGGTACGTCGACACGCGCGTGCTGTTCTACCGCACCGACATCCTGCGCCGCGCCGGCTACGCGACGATGCCGGACAACTGGCGCGACTGGCGCGCGTGCATGGTTGCCGTGAAGAAGCTGCTCGGGCCGAAGCACTACGCGATCCTGCTGCCGTCGAACGAGTTCGAGCAGCCGCTGCTGTTCGGCCTGCAAACCGGATCGGCGTATCTCACCGAGGGCGAGACGCGCGGCGCGTTCACGTCGCCCGAGTTCCGGCGCGCGTTCGACTTCTACGTGTCGCTGTATCGCGATGGTTTGGCGCCCGGCATCAGCGATCAGGTGATCTCGAATCTCTATCAGGAGTTCGAGAAGGGCACGTTCGCGATGTTCATCACCGGACCGTGGAACATCGGCGAGTGCACGAAGCGGCTGCCGGCGTCGCTGCAGAACGCGTGGACGACGGCGCCGCTTCCCGGGCCGGACGGTCCGGCGAGCGGCTTCTCGAGCGCGGGCGGCTCGTCGCTCGTCGTGTTCCGTAACTCGCCGCACAAGGAGCTCGCGTGGAAGCTGGTCGAGTTCCTGTCGCGGCCCGAGCAGCAGGTGCGTTTCTATCATCTGAGCGGTGACCTGCCGGCGCGCGTCGAGTCGTGGCGCGACACGACGTTCACGCGCGATCCGCGCATCGCCGCGTTCGGCACGCAGCTGACGCGCGTGAAGCCGGGGCCGCAGGTGCCGGAGTGGAGTCAGATCCAGGCGCAGTTCTTGGTGCGCAGCGAGCCGGTGGTGCGCGGCGTCGCACGGCCGGATTCGGCGCTCGCGCAGCTCGACGCCGATGTCGCGCGCATCCTCGAGAAGCGGCGCTGGCTGCTCGCGCACGGCAAGCTCGCCGCAGGAGCCGCGCAATGACGCCGGCCTACGCCCGTCGCGAAGCGCGCACCGCGTGGCTGTTCGTCACGCCGGCGCTCGTGCTGCTCGGCGTCTTCTTCGCCGTGCCGGTGCTCACCGGCTTCCTCCTCAGCTTCACCGACTACGACATCTACGCGATCGGCGATCCCTCGGTGATGCGCGTCGTCGGCCTGCGCAACTACACGGCGATGCTCGAATCGAAGGAGTTCTGGCACGCGGTGCGCGTCACGATGATCTACGTCGTGTTCGGCGGCGCACTGTCGGTGGCGGCGTCGCTCGGCGCCGCGCTGTTGCTGCACGCGAAAGCGGTGCGCCTGCGCGGTGTGTTCCGCTCGATCTTCTTCACGCCGTACGTGACGACGCTGGTCGCCGTCGCCATCGTGTGGCGCTATCTCTATCACCCCGAGTACGGCTTGATCGACGCCACGCTCGCCGCGCTGCATCTGCCGAAGATCGACTGGCTCGGCGATCCACACTGGGCGATGCCCTCGATCATCGTCATGTCGACGTGGAAGAACTTCGGCTACAACATGCTGATCTTCGTCGCCGGGCTGCTCAACATTCCGGACGAACAATACGAGGCGGCGCGGCTGGATGGCGCCGGACCGTGGGCGCAGTTTCGGTACGTCACGCTTCCGGCGCTCGCGCCGACGTTCTTCTTCGTCGGCGTGCTGACGATGGTCGGCAACTTCCAACTGTTCTCCGAGCCGTACGTGATGACGCAGGGCGGGCCGTTGCGTTCGACGGTGAGCGTCGTGTTGCTCATGTACGAGGAAGGCTTCCGCTGGTGGCGTCTCGGCAACGCGACGGCGATCGCGTTCCTGCTGTTCGCGTTCATGCTCGTCGGGACGTGGATCCAGTCCCGCGTGGCGAAGGCGCAGGACGCATGAGACGGCGACTCGGACCGCTCGCGGTGCACGCGGCGCTCGTCGCCGGAGCGGCGCTCACGCTGACGCCGCTGGTGTGGATGGTGGCCGCGTCGTTCATGCCGACCGGCCAGGCGACAGCATTGCCGCCGCGCTTGCTGCCATCGCCGGCGACCCTCGCGCACTATCGCGACCTCTTCGAGCGGCTGAACCTGGCGCGCGCCTTCGTCAACAGCGCGATCGTGTCCGTCGTGGCGACGCTCGGCGCACTGCTCATCACCGGCATGAGCGGTTATGCATTCGCCAAGTTGCGCTTCACCGGCCGCGACCGCGTGTTCCAATCGTTGATGATGGCGATGGTGGTGCCGTCGCAGGTCGCGATGCTGCCGTTGTTCCTGCTGCTGCGGAAGATGGGCCTCGTCAACTCGCTGGCCGGCGTGGTGATTCCGTTCCTGTGTCCGGCGTTCGGCATCTTCATGATCCGCCAGTTCGCGCTGTCGATTCCCGACGATCTGCTCGACGCCGCGCGCATCGACGGCGGTTCCGAGTGGCGCATCTTCCGCGAGATCGTCGTGCCGCTGTTGCAGCCGATTCTGGTGACGCAGGCGCTGTTCACGTTCCTGTCGTCGTGGAACGAGTTCCTGTGGCCGCTGATAACCCTGAGCGACTCGGCGAAGTGGACGCTGCCGGTGGCGCTCGCCAACATGAGCGGCGAACACGTGCAGGACACCGAACTCATGATGGCCGGCGCGGTGACCACCGTGCTGCCGGTGCTGATCGTCTTTCTCGCGCTGCAGCGCTTCTACATTCGCGGCGTGATGATGGGGAGTGTGAAGGGGTGACGATGCGCGTGTGGGCGGTTGCGGTGGTCGTCGCGGCGTGCGTCGCGAGCGTGGCGTCGGCGCAGGACGTGCGGCCCGATGGCAAGGGCGGCGCGCGGGTGCGCACCGGTCCGCCGCGCGTCGTGGTCGATGATTTCGACGATGTCTCCCCTTGGTCCGCGCATCCCGCCGACGGCGTGACGCTCGCGTTGGCGACGGACGAAGACGTCGTCTCGCGCACGATGCGTCTCGACGTGCACTTCGTCACCGGCGGCGGCTACGCCGTGGCGCGGCGCGCGGTGTCGCTGGACCTGCCGGCGAACTACCGCTTCCGGTTGCACGTCCGCGGCGACATCGGGCCGGAAGATCTCGAGTTCAAGTTGATCGACTCCACCGGCGCGAACGTGTGGTGGTGTAACCGCCGCAACTTCGTCTTCCCGCGCGAGTGGACCGAACTCGTGACCCGCAAGCGCGACATCTCGTTCGCGTGGGGCCCGGCCGGCGGCGGCGAGCCGCGCCACATCGCGGCGATCGAGTTCGCCGTCACCGCCGGCAGCGGCGGGCAGGGCAGCGTGTGGCTCGACGACCTCGTGCTCGAGGAACTGCCGGTGCCGCCCGCCGTTCCGCCGCGTCCGGTGGCGAGCGCGTCGTCGGGCGCGGCGCGGCCCGCGGTCGATGGCGTCGCACGCACCGCGTGGACGACAGCGCGCGGCGATGCGTCGCCGTGGCTCATGCTCGACTTCGGGTATCTGCGTGAGTTCGGTGGCCTGACGCTCGACTGGGCGCCCGGCCGCGCGCTGCGCGACTACGACGTCGACCTCTCCGACGATCACGAAACCTGGCGCCCCGCGCGCGCCGTGCGCGGCGGCGATGGCGGGCGCGACCACGTGTACACGCCCGGCAGCGAGGCGCGCTACGTGCGCGTGCGCGCCGCCTCGCCCGCGCCGCGCGGCTGCGCGCTCGCCGAGGTGCGCGTGCGCGACGTCCCATGGTCCGCGACGATGAAGGCTGCGCGCTCGCCGAGGTACGCGTGCACGACGTCGCATGGTCCGCGACGATGAACGACTTCATCCGCGCGCTCGCCGCCGACGCCCCGCGCGGCACCTATCCGCGCGGCATGTCCGGCGAGCAGCAGTTCTGGACCATCGCCGGCGTCGACGGCGCGGACGACGAAGCGCTGATCTCCGAGGACGGCGCCATCGAGCGCGTCGCGCGCGGCGGATCGATCGAACCATTCTTGCTCGACGGCGGCCGACTCGTGACGTGGGCCGACGCGCGCGTGACGCAATCGCTCGCCGACGATTGCCTGCCGATTCCGACGGTGACGTGGCAGACGCCGACGCTCGAGTTGCGCACCACCGCGTATGCGTTCGGCACGCGCGACGCGTCCGCGCTTCTCGTGCGCTACGCCGTGCGCAACCGCGGCGGCGCGCGCGCGACGCCGCGCCTCGTGCTCGCCGCGCGGCCGTTCCAAGTCAATCCGCCGTCGCAGTGGCTCAACGTGCAAGGCGGATGGAGTCCCGTCGACTCGATCGCCGAATCGTTCGGCACGCTGTTCGTCAACGGCGTGCGCGCCTGCGTGCCGGTCGAACCCGCGAACGACTTCCGCGCGCGGCCGTTCGTCGACGGCGACATCGTCGCGTGGCTGCGCACCCACGGCTGGCCGCGCTCGCGCGTCGCGCCCGCGTTCGAGATCCAAGCGGCGAGCGGCCTCGATGAAGTGAACGGCGACGCGATGCACGGTGCCTCCGGCGCGTATGTGTACGATCTCGCGCTCGCGCCGCACGGCGCCGACACCGTCGACGTGCTGGTGCCGCTCGGCGACGACTTCCCGCCGGGACTTTCCCTCCCGCGTGGCAAGGCCGGACGCCGCGCGTGGGCGGACTCGATCGCCGAGTCCGTGCATGACGCGTGGGCCGCGAAGGTCGCCACGCTTCCGCTCGCGCTGCCGGATTCGTTGCGCGACGTCGCCAACGCCGTGCGCGCGCAGGTGTGCTACATGCTCGTGACGCGCGACGGCGCCGCGCTCAAACCCGGCACGCGCTCGTACGACCGCTCGTGGATCCGCGACGGCGCGATGGAGGCCGCGGCGTGCCTGGCACGCGCGTCGACCGCTCGTGGATCCGCGACGGCGCGATGGAGCCGCGGCGCTGCTGCGTCTCGGCGTCGAGCTGGCGCGCGAGTACGTCGAGTGGTTCGCCACAGAAGTTGTTCGCCGATGGCAAGGTGCCGTGTTGCGTCGACGCGCGCGGGCCGGACCCGACGCCCGAGAATGACAGCGGCGGTGAGTTCGTTTACGCCGTCGCCGAGTACGTGCGCGCCACCGGTGATCGCGAGTTCGCCGCGCGGATGTGGCCGGCCGTCGCGCGCGCCGTGGCGTACCTCGACACGTTGCGCGCCGCGCGCCGCACCGCACAGTACGCCGGCACCGAGTTCTTCGGGCTACTGCCCGAGTCGATCAGCCACGAAGGCTACAGCGCGAAGCCGATGCACTCGTATTGGGACGACTGCGGGGCGTTGCGCGGCTATCGCGACGCGGTGGAGTTGGCGACGTTGGTGGGCGATGCCGCAGCCGCCACGCGCATCGCCGCCGCGCGCGACACGTTCACCGCCGACCTGCGGGCGTCGGTGGCCGCGACGATGCGCGCGCACCGCATCGACTACGTGCCCGGCTGTGCCGAGCTCGGCGACTTCGACGCGACCTCGACGACGATCGTGCTCGATCCGGTGCAGGCGGGCGACGTGCTGCCGCGCGAGGCGCTCGAGAAGACGTTTGAGAAGTATTGGGCGTTCTTCACCGCGCGCCGCGACGGGCGGGAGACGTGGGACGCGTACACGCCGTACGAGATGCGGTGCATCGGCGCGCTTGCGTTGCTCGGGCATCGCGACCGCGCGGACGCGGCACTGCGCTACTTCATGGGCGCGCGGCGGCCGGCGGGGTGGCAGCAGTTCCCCGAAGTGATCTGGCGGGAGAATCGGCAAGCCGCACTTCATTGGGGATTTGCCGCACACGTGGGTCGGGAGTGATTTTGTGCGGAGTGTGTTGACGCTGTATCCGCCGAGGAAGTAGCGGACACCGCTGCCATCATCGGACGCGCATGCGATAGACTAGCGAGACGCTCCTTTCACCGCGATAGGACTCACGCCATGCCGTTCGAACCGCGCTTTCAGTACTCACATACGCTCGTTCGCGAACTCGGCGTCATCGAGAGGGCACGCGCCCTCGTCGGCGTGCTTCCGCTCCCCCCCGATCTCCTCGCTCGCGCCATTCACATAGCCAGGCGATAGCGGGGGTCGCTTGTTTCGCGAAGGCACTCGTGAGTCCAAACTACAAGCAGTTAGCCGCGATGCCGGGTGAAAATAGCGGGGGACGTGCTTGTCCGATAAGCGGAATTAGCGAGGGCCAGAGGGGAGAGGCGATGACAAGCAGCCTGACACACTTCCGACGCCTGTTGTCTCGGCGATGATCGACCCGACACGCTGTCCTTTGTGCGGCGAGGCGAACGAGTGCGCGATGGCGGCGGGGAGCGGTGTGTCCTGCTGGTGCGCGAGCATAGCCATCGATCCCGCCGTGATCGAACAAGTTCCCGAGCCCGCGCGCGGCATCGCCTGCGTCTGCCGGCGGTGCGCGACGGCGGCCGACGACGGCGGCCCGCGTCGCTCGGAATCCGTCTAGCGGGATCGCCCCGCTCTCTCACCCTCGCCCGCCAGACACCCCATCGTAGTACTTCGCGGCAGATGAGTTGACAGATGTGGTTGCCTCCAGCGGAGACTTGCCACTCCACGGCATGTCGATCGATGAGGCATCACCGATGTACGTCGAGCCACCCGACCATCTCACGAGTCACCCCACCGTCTCGCCCTGGCTCCTGCGCGACCGGCCTTCCGCGCCCCGCCCGGGCGGGGCATCGCTCGACCCATCCGCCACGCCTGCTCGACCAAGTGAGCCACGCGATACGGCTGCGGCACTACAGCCGGCGGACCGAACGCGCGCGCCGGGTGGATTCGCCGGCCATCCTGTTCCACGACAAGCGCCACCCCTCCGAGATGGGCGAAGCCGAGGTGACGCGATTCCTGACCCACCCGCGGTGGACCGGAAGATGAGCGCCTCGACGCAAAACCAAGCGTTGAGTGCGATCCTGTTCCTGTACCGCAACGTCCTCGGGCGCGAACTCGCGTGGCTCCATGACGTCGTGCGCGCCAAGCGGCCGAGTCATCTGCCAGTCGTCCTGACGCGGGATGAGGTAGCGGCGGTGCTGCGCGAGATCCAGGGGGTCGAGCGGCTCATGGCGTCGTTGCTCTACGGGAGCGGACTGCGACTCTTGGAATGCTGCCGGCTTCGGGTCAAGGCTGTCGAGTTCTCGCGCGGCGAGATTACGGTGCGCGATGGCAAGGGCGCGAAGGATCGGGCCGTGCCGCTGCCACGAGGTGTCT
>JBGATO010000042.1:0-32908 GCA_044229145.1 Candidatus Eiseniibacteriota bacterium
TCCCGCAGTCGGCGAGCGACACGTTGGCCGGCGGCGCTGACGGGGGCGGCGACATCGACATCTGCACGAATTTTCCCGTCTCCGCGAGCGCCACGCCCATCGTCACCATCACTAGCCTCGCGGTGGCCGAGATCTCGACCTCGGTGTCGAGTGACCGCGGCGTCCACTTCCAGCTCTCGCCGGGTGTCGTCGCGGTTCCGAGCGACGACCGCCAGTGGCTCGAAGCCGACGGCGACAGCACGGTGTACATGATGTATCGGGCGCCAGTCCCGGCTACGGGCCTCTTCTGCGCGCGATCCGACGATCATGGCCTCACCTTCCCCATCACCGGCCTGGTGAGCGCGTCCGGCACGACCCCGGGCTACATCGACGTCGATCACACGACACACGCGGTGTATATCGCGCACGTCAGTTCGAACGCGATGTTCGTCTCGCGCTCGCTCGACCGTGGTCTCACCTGGGCGACGTCGACCGTCGACAACAGCAGCGCGCACGGGAGTCTGTTCGACGTCGTGAAGGTGGGCGAGGACGGGGTCGTGTACGCGGTCTGGTCCGACGAAACCAACATCTTCCTCGCGCACTCGCTCGATCACGGCGTGACGTGGAGCGCGAAAGTGCGGGTGAACGACAACACCCTGTACAAGTCGAACCTGTTCCCGTGGGTCGAAGCGGGCAGCGCCGGACGGCTCGACATCGTCTGGTACGCGAGCACGAGCGCGGTGAACGACGACTTGGCCGATTGGGTCGTGTTGTTCAGCCAGACCACGGACGCCACTGCGGCCTCGCCCACGTTCCGCCAGCAAGTGGCGAGCGATCACGTCATCCACGGCTCGAACATCAGCCTGGGCGGCCTCGCGGTGACGGGAGGAGCGAACCGCAATTTGGCGGACTACTTCCAAGTCGCGTTGGACCCGCAAGGCGCCGCCCTCATCGCCTATGCCGACGATCACAACGACTACGACGGCAACGTCTACGTCACGCGCCAGCTCGATGGTCCGAGCGCGTATGCGACCGCCAATGGCACCGGCCAGGTCGCCGCCGTGTCCCCACCGCCGCCGGTGATCCCCGACCCCGCCGCCCCGGAGGTCAGCGACTTCCTCCACGACGCGCTCGCGGGACTCCTCCAGCCGGTGCTCACCGACAACCCGTTCGATATCCTCTCGATCGACTACGGCTGCGACTTCGACTCCGCCACGGCAGCCGCACGCGTGAAGGCAACGATGAAGCTCAGTTCGTTGATGCCGGTGCCGGCGGGCGGCACGTGGCGCATCAGTTTCGCGGCCAACGCACCGGGGGGCGTGTCCAACGATGGCGATCAGTTCTATCTGCTCGCCAGCACCGCAGGCTCCGCACCGGCGTTCACGTATGGCTCCGCGGTGCGGGCCGGCGACGGGAGCATGACCTACACGCCCGGCGGCACCGTCGACTTCGCGGCGATCGATTCGCTCGCCGGCACCATCACGATGGCCGTGAGCGTCACCAAGCTGAATGCCATCGTGACGCACGGGCCGCCGATCGGTCCGGGGACGGTCCTCGTGGGTCTGCGTGGCCGCGCCGGCACGACGGGCGCGAACGGCATCTCCGACATCACCCGCGGCGGAACCAGCTACCGGATCGCGTGCGGTTTGCCGACCGGCCTCGACACACCGGAGGCGAAACCGGCCGGTACGTCGTCGCTCAGTCTGGTGTCCCACAACCCCGTGCGCGGCGCCGCCACGGTGCGCTTCCAGCTCCCGCGCGCCGGACACGCGGAACTCAGCGTCTTCGACATGCAGGGCCGGCGAGTGCGGACGCTGGACGCGCGGACGCTGGCGGCCGGTTCCTACGAGCGCGTGTGGGACGGGCGGACCGATCACTTTGCCGATGCAACGCCTGGCGTGTACCTGGTCGTCCTCGCGGCGGACGATGGAGTGCATTCGACACGCATCGCGCTGCTGCGCTGAGACCGTGTCTGGCGTGGGCGCACCGCCATGCGCGGACAGGGGGCGGAGGCGTTCAGCCTCCGCCCCTTCCGTGTCCACTCTCGCAACCGGAAGAATCCTTGGGGAACGCTGTACGAAATCGCTGGTGCCCGGCACCTCTCGCGGTGAAATCCCGGGGATCCGGTCCGCCGGCGTGTTGACCCCGAAGCAGTAGGATTTCGTGCGCGGGGCTGCGGGCTCTGGCGTCGTCGTTCCGGGCGGTCCGGCGGCGCGCGGCTCACCCAGCGTAGTCGCACAGGCAGTCCGACGGTGAATGGCGCCCCGGGGGTCTTCCTCCGGGGCGTCCATCGTTTCCCCAATTCCGGGCGAAGCATCCGAGGCATCCATCAGAATCGTGCATTTTTCCCGTACGGACATGTACGGAACGCCTCCGTCTGCCACCTCTGCTGCTGGTGGCTCGGCCGTGTGCGTTGCCGGGTGCCGATTCTGCCGCTCGTCCCACGACCACAATCCATGCCTGGGAGTATCCGCCCGTGACCCTTACGCCTCGCTTCATGTCTCGCGCCCTCGCCGCGTGCAGTGCAACGGCGATGCTTGCCACCGTACCCGCAGTCGCCCAACCCGTCGCCGATCCGCACTTCGGACTGGATCTCAATCGCACCGTCGCGGGAGATTCGATCTACACGCAGGATCTCGGCGGCAGCTGGACGTATCACCACGTCTATCCGCTCTCGGCCCCGCTGATCGGCACCGGGAATTGGCAGCCCGACACCGACTTCATCGTGCAGACCTCGCAGTCGCAGCACCTCGACGTCGTGTTGACCGTTCACTCCGCGCTCGCGCCAAGCCTGGATTCGTCCTACCCGGCCGACACGCTGACGTGGAAGTCGCAGGTTCAGCAGGTGGTGGAACGCTACGACGGGGATCACGTGCAGGACATGCCGGGTCTGACGCGGCCCGTGAAGTACTGGCACGTGGAGCAGGAGATGTCGATGTGGACATCGACCTGGCCGTTGTACGTGACCTATCTCGGCGCGACGCGGCGCGCGATTCTCGCCGCGGATCCGACTGCGAGGATCGTGCTGATCGGATTGAACAGCGCCCAGTTGTGGGGGGAAGCCTACCGCGCCGGATTCATCGCCCAGCCACCCTCCGCCAACCAGACCTTTACCGACGCGCAGCTCAATACGAATCAGTCCGCGGTCACCACGGTGCTGCAAGGCGGCGGCTACGACATCGTCGATGTCCACAGTTACGAGGAGGCGAATATCCTCCACGGCAAGCTGGCCTTCGTGCGCAGCTTGATGCCCAATCCCTCCACTCCGATCTGGTGCGAAGAGAGCGGCGGCCCCTACCTGCGGCATGACCAAGGCTACTCCGACACTCTCAACGCGCAGATGGTCGTGCGACTGTTCGCCGAAGCACTTGGCAGCGGTGTGGAGCGCTACAACTGGTACCTGTATCAGTTCGGCAGCGGCCCCTTTGCCACGGAGCCCTGGAACAACATGAGTCTGACGCTCGGCGGCTCCAGCGTCACGTCGCTCAAGCCGAGCTACTACGCGTATCAGCAGATGGTGCAGAAGCTCGCCGGTTTCACCAGCGTGACCGATCTCACCACCCGCGCTGCGCCGATTGAGGACTCGAATGTCTTTCGCGTGCGATTCCTCAAGGGCAGCACGCCGATCGACATCTACTGGTCGCGGGTGGATTCCACGATCGACATTCCGGTGAACGCCGGGACCGCATACGTCACCCACATCCCCACCCGGCAGGGCGAAACTGCTGCCACCGCTCGCATCGACACACTGCGTGCCACCGCCGGCCTCGCCCGCCTGCGCGTCACTGCCGATCCCGTCTACGTCGAGGAAGGCGCGCCGGCCCCCGTGGCCGTCCCGGCCCCGCACGGCGCCGCGGAATCCTGGTGCAGGATGGTCGCGCGTTCCAGCGGCGGGGCGCATGTGCAGTGGCGCGCGCCGCATGCCGGCCGCGGATTGCGCGCGGCGTGCGTGTCCGTCGACGGCCGGCAGATACGCGAATGGCGGTTGCCGGCAGACGCGGGCACGCTCGAGTGGGACGGCAGGCTCGCGGACGGGCGCCGCACGCCGGCGGGACTCTACCTGCTCGTCCTGCGTGACGACGAGGCCCTGCGTGCGGCCGCGCGCGCCATGCTGACGGGCCGGTAGGCAGCGCGACGCGCAGGGATCCGCCAGGCGCCCGGGAGTGCGGTTCGCCGCGCACCCGGGCGTCTGCGACGTCGCCGCCCGGGCACATGGCGCCTGCGCTATACTGCACGGATGCACGTTTGCACACACTTGCCCGCCAGCCCCGCCGCGATGGGGGCCCCGTGATGCTGACACCGGGACGGACGCGGCTCGATCCCGACGAAGACGCGCGCCTTGCGGCGTTGTGTCTGGCTGGCGACGAACGTGCCTGGGAAGCGCTCGTCCGGCGGCACGAAGGTTTGGTGTTCGCGGTCGGCCGCTCCTACCGCGTGTCCGACGACGATCTCGCCGAGGTGTTCCAAGAGGTGTTCGCCGCGCTGTCCCAGCGGCTCGCATACATCCGCGATACGCGATCGCTCTGCCGCGGGCTCGCCTCGACGGCGGAGCGCATCGCGCGCGCGACGGCGCTGCGCCGGCGCCGCGACTGGGCATCGCGCGCCGACACTCCCGCCGCGCTCGACGCGCTCGAAGCGCCCGATGCCGATCCGGCCCGTGGTATCGAGGAACTCGAAACACAAGCGCTCGTCCGCCTTGCGCTGGCGGACGTCTCGCCACGGTGCCGGGAGTTGCTCCACGCGCTGTATTATCAGGATCCGCCCGTCTCGTACGCCGACCTCGCGGTGCGATTGCGCATGTCGATCGGTTCGATCGGCCCCACACGCGCGCGCTGTTTCGAGCGCGTCCGCGCCGCCCTCGAGGCACGCGACAGACGCGGTGGTATCACCGTGCCCGGTGCGGCCACCTCTCCTGCCGACGACCATGGGAGCGGACCACGCCCGCTCACCTCTCCCGGACGGGAAGGAGGGGGAGACCCATCATGACAACCGAGCGACGGCCCACGGGTGGCGCGGGACGCCATTTGGATGCGCGCACGCTGCTGGATTACCTCGACGGATGTCTTGCAGCAGCCGATCGCCGGCGCGCCGAGGATCACTTGGCCAGCGCCTGCGCCGCTTGCCGCGAGAAGCTCCGCAGCTTGGGTGAACTTCGCGCGGTCATGCGCGCGGACACCACACCTGCAGTCCCCGACGCGCTGCGCGCCCGCGCCCTCGCGGCCTTCCGCCCGCCCGCGGCCGTCGAAACGCCGGCGTCGGGCTGGACGCGGCTCGCGCGGGTGCTCTTCGATTCCCTGGCCGCTCCCGCTCCAGCGCTCGTCCGGCGTGCGGTCGGTGATGTCAGGCGCCTGCGCTTCGAACTGGGGACGCACACGCTCGAGATCGAAACCGAAGCGCTGGAGGCGGGCATCCTCTCGCTGCGCGGGCGGCTCGATACTCCGGACGCGGCGCTCTACCGCATCGTCGTCTCGGTGGGTGAGGAATCGAACGAGGCGTGGCCCGATGCAACCGGCGCGTTCGCCGTGCACCGCCTGCCGCCAGGCCGGCTGGTGGTGCGCATCGAGGGTCCGGACGGGGCGTACGAGACGCCGGCCATCGACACATGACCGCGGAGCGCCCGGGGCGACGGGACGCAGGCTCCGCGAGCGAATTGCTCGAACACGTCGAAGCGCTGCGTCGGGAGCGCCCGAGAGAAGCACGCGAACTCCTGCTCGGCGCATTCTCCCGCGCCGCGCGGAGGGCAACGCCACGGGAGCGCGCCGAACTGTGGCGCACGCGCGGTCACGTCCTCCGCGACACGAACAGCATGCCATCGGCGGCCGCGGCATACCGGCGGGCACGGCAGGCATTCCGCCGCGCTGGCGATCCGCGTGAAGCAGCCACGTGCACTCACGGCCTGCTGGATGCGCTGATGTACGCTGGCGAGTACGAGGAAGCCCTGCGCGCGGCGGCACAGGGCGTGCGCGAATTGCGGCGATTGGGCGACACGCGCGGCGCGGCGCGGCTGCTGAACAATCAGGCGAATCTGCTCCACCGACTCGACCGCCCGGCTCGCGCACTGGCCCTCTATGATGAAGCGCGGCGCATTCTCGCACGCGACCCGTTCAGTCGGTCGGTCGTCGACGTCAACATGGCCAATTGTCTGTCCTCGGTGGGACGCAGCGGGCCGGCGCGGCGCAAGTACGGCGCGGCAGTGCGTGTCTTCACGGCCGGCGGCCACACCCTGCGCGCGCTCAACGCCCGCTACAACTTCGCGTATCTCGATTACCTCGAGCACCGCCACGAGCGTGCGCTCGCCGGCATGGCCGACATTCGCAGCGAGGCCACGACGATGGGGGCTGCCTCGCTCGTTGCCCTGGCGGCACTCGATCGCGCCGAAATCCTCCTGCGGCTCGGCGCCGACTTCGAAGCGGCCGCGGAATCGCGCGAGGCGCTGGGCGCGCTCGGCGCGCTCGATCTGCGCTATGAAACCGCCAAGGCGCATGTCCTGGCGGCGCTCGCCGATTTCCATCTCGGACGCATCGCGAGCGCGCGTGCGCAACTCGAGGCGGCCCTGGCCGATTTCACCACCGAACGCAATGACGTCTGGATCGGCGAATCGCTCGTCGGCTTGGCGACGCTGTGGCGCCACGAGGGCGCACCGGACTCCGCCGCCGTACTGCTGACTGTCGCGCGCGGCCGCTTCCAGCGCGCCGGCGACGGCGAACGCGCCGCCTGCGCCGCGGCATTCCTGGCGCGCATGCAGCTCGAGACCGGGTGCGCGCCCCAGGCGGCGAGGACGCTGCGCACCCTTCGCGCGGCCGCGGCAACCGGCTCTCCGCGGCTCCGGCAATTCATCTGGGCGGCCGAAGCGCACCTCGCGGTGTATCGCGGCGATCGCGCGGGTGCCCGGCGGTGGTTGCAGCGTGCGGCCCGCGAATCGGAGCGGCTGGCTGCCCGCATCCTCGACGAACAATGGCGCGCGTCATTCTGGGGAGAGTGGGGATGGCCGCATCGCGCCCTGGCGTGGCTCGAAATTTCTGCCGGCCGGCTCGACAAGGCGTTCGACGCGCTCGAGCGCGGTCGTGGCAGGGCGCTGTTCGGTCCGCTGCAGGAACGCCCCGCGCGCGACTCGAAAGCCGTGGACGCCCTGCGAGAATGGGCGGCGACCGCGAGAGGGAACGACCGCACGGTGCGCAGTCACGCGTTGTCCGTGGCGGCGCCCGCACGGCCGCCGGCGGCGGCGAAGTCATCGCTGCCGCTCCGTTTGCATGCCCGGCCCGCCCCCGGCCCCAGCGCACGGGAACTCCGCCGCGCGCTGGGACGCGAGGTAGTCCTGCTGGACTACCTCGCGTACGACGGATGGTTTGGCGCCCTGCAGATCGCGGAGGCCGGCGTGGCCGCCCGGCCGCGGCTGGCATCCGAGCGGCACATCGCCGGTCTCGTCGATGCCATCGTCTTCGAACTGCGCAGCGCGGCGTTGTCGCCGCGCGGTGAGCGGAGACTTTCCACAGCGCTCCGCGATGCATTGACGGAACTCGCCTCGCTCGTCCTGTGGCCGTTTTGGCGCGCCGGAGCGGACGGTGCACGCGCACGCATCGCCCTGTTGCCGGCAGGGATTCTCGGCCGCGTTCCGTGGCCCGCGCTGCCGCTGCCAGACGGCAGCATGCTGTGCGAAGCAGCGGACATCGCCATCGTGCCGGGGCTGCGCCTTGCGCGCGCGGCCTCCGCCGGCCGTGCCGCACCGGCAGGCTCTCCCCTGCTGGTCACATCTGCGGCAGGAGACCCCGACTGCGCTGCGGAGGAGAGCGCGGCGCTGGCCGCGCTGTTTCCAGCAGCTCGGCGGCTCGACGCCGGCGAGGCAACCCTGGCGCAAGTGCGCGAGGCGAGCCGCCACGCTGCCTGGATACACGTCGCCGGACACGGCAGCTTTCACGCCGCCGCACCGGGAGACTCAGGCCTGCACCTGGCCGATGGCTGGCTCACGCTGCGGGCGCTCCGCGGGTTTCGCACAGACGCCGCGTGGGTCGCACTCTCCGCGTGCCAGACCGCGCGTGCGCTGGTCCGGCCCGGAGAGGAGTGGTATGGCCTGGCGCCGGGATTCCTCGCCGCCGGGGCGAATTGCGTGCTCGCGGCCCAATGGGACGTCGAGGGCCAGCCCACGGCGCACTTGATGACGCAGATCTATCGGCACATCGCCGGCGGGCAGCCGCTAACGCGAGCCGTGGGGTTGACCCAGGCGGCGGCCGCGCGCGCGGGTACTCATCCGATCGAGTGGGCGGCGTTTTCGGTACTCGGCGCGGCGCCGGAGATGATATCCTGGACGGGCCTCGGGAGGACTCGTTGATGCCATCGCCCCACCTCACGCCAGGCTCCCCGCCCCCCAACCCGTTTGCACCGTTCCCCTGCGTGCGCATTCTGTTCCTGAGCTGCGGCATTCTCCTCGCCGGATGTGGCGGGGACTCGCGCGTCCACCCGACAGCGCCAGCGCTGACGGCGGACGCGCCGGCAGACAGCGGCAATCAGAGTGCGAGCATCGATCTCGGCGCCGTCGACAATCTCGTCGTGGTTGCGCTCGCTCCGGGCGTGTCGGCGCAGGATCTGGCGACGCAGTTCGGCGCCACCGTCGGGCGGCAGACGGACACCGGCTACGCCACCTTGCAGCCGCTGCTCGGCCCGGCGTCGGCGCTCGCGACCGCATTGCGGCTGGACCCGCGCGTGCGTGCCGTGGATGTCGACGGATACGTGATCCCGGCAGAGGAACGCCAGCAGAGCCAGGCCTTCGACAAGGGCAATGGCTCGCCCGTCCTCTACCAAGGACAGCCGAGCGTCGACGACGTCGGCCTCGCGCTGGCGCATCGCACCGGAACGGGACGCGGCGCGCTGATCGCGGTACTCGACACGGGCGCCGAACTCACGCATCCCGCGCTCGCCGGTCACATCGTCGCCAGCGCGGATTTCGCCGGCACGAGCGTCGACGGACACGAACAAGGCGACGGCGTCGACAACGACGGCGACGGATTGATCGACGAAGCGCTCGGCCACGGCACGCACGTGAGCGGCATCGCTGCCCTCGTCGCTCCGTCGGCGGGCTTGCTGATCGGCCGCGTGCTTGATGCCGACGGTCGCGGTGACATTCTCTCGGTCGCCTCCGGCATTGCCTGGGCGACGGCGCACGGCGCACACGTCATCAACATGAGTTTCGGCATGCTGCAAACCAGCACCGTGATCGAATACGCGCTGGCGCAGGCCGATTCGCTCGGTGCCGTCTGCGTAGCCGCGGCCGGAAACGACGGCGCCGGCGGTCCGGTCGAATACCCGGCGAGCAGCAGTCACGTCCTCGCCATCGCCGCGCTCGACGACGCCGACCATGCAGCCTCGTTCACTTCGAGTGGAGCGGCGATTGCGCTGAGCGCACCCGGCGTGTCGATCCGTAGTTCCTACACGTCCGCCACGTACGCGCTGTGGAGCGGAACATCGATGGCGGCGCCATTCGTCAGCGGCACGGCTGGTTTGCTGCGCGGATTGCACCCAGTCGTGGATGTCGCTCGGCGCCGGCGCGCTCGATGCCGGAGCAGCGCTCGATCGCGATGCGCCATGGCGCGTGCGCGGGGCACCAGCGGACCGCGACGCGGGCGGCTTCTAGTCCGCCGGAGCCAGGGCGCGGCGCACGAAACCGTCGTGGCGGGCCAGGCGCGCCTTCGCCTCGGCGGCATCGACACCGGCCAGTAGCATGACCAGCGCCGTCTTCACGTGACCGTCGGCCGCGGCGAGCACGCGCGCGGCCTCGTCGTACTCGACACCGGTGGCGATCATGACGACGCGCTTGGCGCGCTCGCGCAACTTCGCCGAGGTCGAGCCGAGGTCGACCATCATGTTCTCGTACACCTTGCCGAGCCGGATGAAGGTCACCGTGGTGATCATGTTGAGCACCAGTTTCTGCGCGGTACCGGACTTCATGCGGGTCGAACCCATCACCACTTCAGGGCCGACTACCGGGCAAATGGCGACGTCGACCGGAATCGCGATCTCCTCGCGCGGGGTGCAGGCCAGGTACACGGTCCGACAGCCGCGGCGGCGCGCCTCGGTGAGGCCGGCGATGACGTAGGGCGTGCGGCGGCTGGCGGCGATGCCGATCACCACGTCGCGCGGGCCGGCCTCGAGCCGCGCGAGGTCGGCCACGATTTCGTCCTCACGGTCCTCGGCGCCCTCGACGGCACGCACCAAGGCGCCGTAGCCGCCGGCGATGAGCCCGACGACCTGGGCCGGATCGCTGCCGTAGGTGGGCGGGCACTCGGAGGCATCGAGCACGCCGAGCCGCCCGGAAGTGCCGGCGCCGAGGTAGACGATGCGACCGCCGTCGCGCAGCGCGGCGACGGTGAGCTCGACCGCCGCCGCGATGTGCGGGATCTCGTCGGCGACGATGCCGGGCACGGTCGCGTCCTCGGCGTTGACGATGCGCAGCGCCTCGTCGATCGACGCCTCGTCGATGCGCATCGAGCGCGGGTTGCGCTGCTCGGTTACCAGGTTGCGGATTTCGTCGAAGACACGGCGGTCGGGAGATGGATCGGACATGGCGAGCAGAGTAGCACAGCGGCGCCGCAACCGACCGTGTATGCTCGAGGCTAACAGCGTTTAGCGCGTGCGAGGCCGCCGCGCCCACTCGGCAACGCGCTGGCCGCACCACGCCGCCACCGGACCTACGAGCGCCACGGCGACGAGGGCGCCCGCGACATAGGCGGTCACCTCCGGCGCCACGGGTGGCGCCGCGACCGCACCACGGCCCGTCGCGTGGCCGCTGCGCTCCATCACCTCGCGCGCCACCCCGACACTCGCCCAGTGTGTGGCGAAGGCTGCCGCAGGCACCGCCGCGCAGGCACCGGTGAGCAGCGCGTACCAGGTCGACCGCTGTGCGCGCCCCGGGGCGAACCAGGCACCGCACAAGTCCACGCACACCGCAGCCGCCAACGGGTAAAGCGGCACCGCGACCGCCCACCACGAGGTGTCGAGAGCCCCCGCGCCTGGCGCCCGGAGCAGCATCGCCGCGGCCCGCACCATCCACGGCGCGGTCACCGCCACCGCGACGCCGATCGCCGCCGCCGCGAGATTGAGGGTGGTGGCCGCCCACACGCGCCCGGTGAGCTCGCGGGCGAGCATCCCCGTGAACGCTACCGTGGCCGCGAGCGCCACCGGTCCGGTCGCCAGGACGAAGCCATGGATGGTCACGGCCGGCCCGCGATGAAAGGCTGGAGCGCCGACGAAGAGCAACGCGCGCACGAGTCCGGCCAGCGCCACCAACGTGACCGCGTCGCCGCGGGCGGCAACCCACGTCCCGGCACGCATCCGGCGGCGCGCCTCCGCCACCGCGATCGCCACGAAACCGCTCGCGACGACGAGGCCGGCGAGACTCACGCCGGCGACATCCCCCCAGCGCTGGTCCGGGCCCTGCGCGTGCCGCCACGCGACGTCCCACTCCATCGCGCACGCTGCCGCGAGAAGCACGGCGGTGAAGATCGCGGCGCCGCGCGCGGGTGCGTCTCGCCGCGCGCGCGACGGCACCGTCACCAGCGCCGGTGCTGCGTCTGGCGCGCCCGGCGCTATCAATCCCCTCGAGATGTCCGCGGTGTGTGCCACGCCCTCATCCTTCTCGCGCTCACCGCCCGATGGCGGCGTCCCACTCGATCCGCGCGCGGCGGATCGTGTCACCGAGGGGACCGGCACATGCGACACGGCCGGCGATCCTGAAATCGCCGGCCGTGCAGAGGAGTTCCCGGGTGGGCGCCAGGAAGAGGCGGAAGGCTAGGCGGCTTCGCTGGCCCGGGCCGCCTCGAAGCGCAGAATCACGGTGCCGAGGCGCAGCAAGTCGCCGGAGCGCAGCTTGACGCGCCCGTTCACCCGCTCGCCATTCAGAAAGGTCCCGTTCACGCTCCCGACGTCTTCGAGGTAGAACTGGCCTTCGCCGAAACAGATGCGGGCGTGGCGCTTGGACACCGAGCCGTCGGCCAGCACGAGATGGTTGGTCTCGTCGCGTCCGAGGTAGTTCACCTCGGCCCCGAGCACTTGGCGCGCGCAGGTGTTGCGGTTGAGCGGGACGAGCGCCACCGAGGGAATTTCATGGAAGTGCAGCTTCATCCCGCATTGCGCGCAGAAGAAACTGCCTTCGCGATTGTCGTGATGACACAAGTTGCAATTCAAGGACATCGCGTGCTCCGTTCTTCCTAGGCGGCCGGCGGCGTCGCCACCGAGGCGTCCGCTGCCTGCAGGTCGGCCAGCAGCGTCTGCGCCGCGGCACAATTCGGGTCGATCTCGAGCGCCTTCTGGCAGGCGCGCAGCGCGCCGTCCTTGTTGCCCTTGAGCGCCAGGATCTGTCCGAGCTTGACCTGCACGAAGGCGGCGTCGGCGACGCGAATCGTCATGCCGGTGTCGTTCGATGCGGAGCGCGCGGCCTCGAGCTTGACGCCGCACTTGATGCAAAAGCGGTCCTCGGGATAGCAGTCGGCATGACCGCACTTGGGACACGCATTCATGCTGCAGTCCTCCCTGCCTGTGGTGCCGTGATATCGGCGAAGCTGCGTTCGAGAGCGCCGACCACCGCGGGGTCGAAGTGGGTGCCCGCCCCGCGCTTCACTTCCTGGATGGCGGCGGCCGGCGCGACGGCCGGCCGGTACGCACGATCGGTGGTGAGCGAGTCGTAGGCGTCGGCGACGGCCAGCACACGCGCGATCAGCGGGATCTGTTCGTGCGCCAGCCCGTCGGGATATCCGCTGCCGTCCCATCGCTCGTGATGCGAGCGGACACCGGGCACGGTGGCGGCCAAGGTGGCGATGCTGCCGATGATGCTGGCGCCGAGCAGCGGGTGGATCCGCATCTTCTCCCACTCGCCGTCCGAGAGGGCGCCGCACTTGTGCAAGATCTCGGCCCCGATGCCAATCTTCCCGATGTCGTGGATGAGCGCGGCGCGATGCAGCGTTTCGATGTCCGACTCCGGCAGCGCCATCTCGTGCGCGATGCGGACCGCATACTGCGCGACGCGCATCGAGTGCCCGTCGGTGTAGGCATCCTTCGCCTCGAGTGCGGTGGCGAGCGACATCAGCACGCCGGCGAGCATCTTCTCGAGTTGCGCCACACTCTGCGCGTTGCTGAGCGTCATCGCGGCGTGCTGCGCGTAGGCATGGAACAGCGGCTCGTGTTCGGCGTCGAAAGCGTCGGCTTGCGCGCTTCCCAGCACCAGGAGCGCGGGCGCGCCGTCGCGCGGCTTCAGCGTCAGCACGGCGCCACAGCCCATCGCGTCGTCGAGACGAATGCCACCCCACGGGCCCGGCCGTTCCATGTCGTAGACGATGAGCGGCTTCTCGCGCGCGGCGATCTGCGCCAGCTGCGCGTGGCTCAGGCGCCCCAGCACCGAGGCCGCGGACGATGGCAAGACGCCACGCACCGCGCGCAGCGCGAGTCCGCTGCCGTCTCCGGCGACGAAGAGCGCCGCGGCGTGGATCTCCTGCGCGAGTTCGAGTGCGTGGTCGACGATGGCGGTGTAGAGCGCGCTGGGATCGAGGCTCGAGCCGAGCGCGCACGTCACCGCCGAGAGCGCCGACATGCCGGCGGCGCGGCGCTCGAGGCGCGCGGTCCGGTCGTTGACCTCGCGATACAGCACCTCGCTCTCCTGCCGCGCCTGCTGCACGGCGAGCCCGAGGCGCTCGTAGGCGTCCTCGAGTTCGCCGAGAAGTTCGAGGCGTTCGGTTTCGAGAGCCTCGACGCGCTGGCGCAGGATCTGCGCGGCGTCGAGATGGCGGACGTCGGGAGGCGTCACGCGGCCTGCTCCTCTGCACGCGCCGCCGCGGCATCGAGCCCGTCGATGAGCCGCTGGACGTCCGCCGCGTGTTCGCTCGCTTGCAATTCCGTGAAGGTCAAGAGCGCCAGCTCCAGGTGGAGACGCGCCTCGTCGGCGCGATCGTGGTCGGCAAGGAAGACGGCGTAGTCGCGGCGGCATTCGGCTTCCTGCAGCTTGCCGCCGATTTCGTCGCACACCGCCATCGACTCTTCGAAGTACTGTTCGGCTTCGACCGCGCGGCCCGCCAGGCCGGCGATCACCGCCTTGACTCGATAGCTATCGGCCGCTCCGAGCCGATCCTGTCGTTCGCGAAAGGTCGCGAGGGCCTGGTCGACGTTTTCTTCCGCGCTTTCGAGTTGTCCGAGCCGGGCCTCGGCCTCGGCCAGCCCGAGCCGTGCAATGGCCTGGAGCTCGAGGAACTGGATGTCGCTCGCCAAGTTCACGGCGCGGCGGTGGAAGTTCACCGCCTCGGCCCAGTTGTGCAGGGCCGCATAGGTCATCCCGATGTTGTTGGTGGTCTGGGCTTCGCCCCGCGCGTCCTCGATGGCGCGGTAGCTGTCGATGCTGCGCTGATAGAACGCGATCGCGGTGGCGCGTTCGCCGCGCACGTTGTACGCCGCGCCGAGGTTGTTGCAGGCGCGGGCGATCAGGTTCTTGTCGCTGGTCGCCTCGGCGATCTCGAGCGTCTTGCCGTAGAACTCGAGGACGCGTGGCATGTCGCTGCGTTCGAAGTACACGTTGCCGGTGGCGCGGTAGACGTCGGCGAGCCCCTGCGTATCGCCAAGAGCCTCGTACACCGCTTGCGCTTCCGCGTAGAGACGCAGCGCGAGTTCGGTGTCCTGGCGCGCGTCGGCGACATCGCCCATCAGCTTGGCGAGGCGCGCGGCACGCGGCCGGTCGCCGTAGGCTTGGGCCAGCGAATGCGCGATGTCGTAGTGGTCGAAGGCGTCGGCGTGGCGTCCGAGCTCAGCGCACAAACCGCCGAGCGTCTCGCGCAAGGTGCACTGCTCCGCCGTGGTGTCGGTCTCGCTCTGCGCGTAGCAGTCGAGCGCCCGCCGGTAGAATCCTTCGGCCGCGTCGTGGTCGAACAACCCGGCCGCGCGCTCGCCGGCGCGCAGCAAGTACGGCAAGGCGCGGGCGAAATCGCCGGCGCGGAACGCGTGGTCGGCGAGCGCCGACGCGGCCGCACCATCGTCCTCGCCGCGGCAGGCGGCGATCGCTTCGGCGATCGCGCGGTGGTAGGCGCGCTTGAGCGGCTCGGCGAGTTCGCCATACACCACTTCCCGCACGGCGGGATGCGCGAAGCGGGCGCGGCCGTCGGCATCCCACTCCACTACGTCGCCGAGCGCGTGCAGCGATTGCAGCGTCGCGAGCAGAGTGGCGCCGGTGGCATGCGCGAGCACGTCGGGGTCGCAGGCCGCGCCCTGCACCGCCGCGCAGGCGAGCAACGCGCGCTGCGCCGCGTCGCACGATGCCAGGCGGCGGCGGGCCCGCGCGATCATGGCGGCGGGCGTCGCGACGGTGTCGGGATCGCCGTCCACTACCCACCGCCCCTTCTCCTGGGCCAGGACGCCAGCGGCGCGATAGGCGGCGAGCAGGTCGAAGACATCCGCGGGCACGCCGTGCGTGCGGTCATACACTCCGCGCAGGAAGTCTTCGGTGAACAGGGGCTGGTGCAAGTGGGCGCGGACGAGATCGGCGAACGCCTCGGGATCCAGCGGCGCCAGCATGAGCACCTCGGCGTCCAGACGTGCGTGCCACGTGTGCCCGGAGCCGGCGGGCGCGGCGATCACACACACGAGTCCCTGAGTTGCGTCACGGCAGGCACGTAGCACGGCATCCGCCGAGGTGGCGTCGAGATCCTCCGCGTCGTCGATCAGGATGCAGGCCGGTCCGCCCTCGCACCACGCGCGCAACGTCGTGTCGCCGAGCGCGGCGCGCAGTGCGGCCCCCGCCACCTCGCGTCCCGGCACCGTTGGGACGAGGTCGAGCACCCGCAGGCCGGCGGCCTGCGCATCCTCGGCCACCGCGCGGAGGAATCGCGAGCGGCCGCATCCAGGATCGGTCCGAACCACGAACACGGCGGTGGTGCCGAGCGCGGCGCGCGCGCAGGCCTCGGCGAGGCGCAGGCGTTCGGCATCGCGCCCGATCAACGCATCGGTGGCACCCGCGCGCGTGGAGCGGCGTGTCGACGCGGTGCGCGCCGCCTCGTCGAGGACTGCGCGCACCTCCGCGGCGCTCTGCGGGCGCTGCGCCGGATCGGGGTCGAGCAGCTGCAAGATGAGGCGTTCGACAGCGGCGGGCAATGCGACGCCGAAGCGGCTCGGCGGCACCGGCGGCTCGTGTTGCTTGCGGTAGAGAATGATCTCGGGCGTCTCGCCTTCGAAGGGCAGGCGTCCGGTCGCCATTTCGTAGAGTGTGCCGCCGAGCGCGTAGAGGTCGGCGCGATGGTCCGCGGTGCCGAGCACCTGCTCGGGCGCCATGTACGCGGCGGTGCCGAGGCCGGCCCCGCTCGACGCCGCCACCGACGCGATGCCGAAGTCCATCACCTTTGCCGCGCCGCCCGGCTCGGCGACGATGTTGTCCGGCTTGATGTCGCGGTGCACGACGCCGTGGGCGTGCGCCACCTCGAGCGCCTCTGCGACATCGCCCCCCACGCGCACTAGGTCGGCAGCGGCGAAGGTCTGGCCGGCTTCGAGCGCGCGGCTGAGCGGTTCGCCGCGGAGGAGTTCGAGCACCATCACGGGCTGCCCGTCGTGGTCGAGCACCGCGTAGGTGGCGACGATGTGCGGGGAGATCAACTTGGCGGCGGCCAGTGCCTCGGCGCGGAACGCCGCGACCGCCTGCGGATCGCGCGCCAACTCGTCGTGCAACGTCTTCAGCGCGACATCACGATCCAGCGTGAGATCGTGCGCGAGGTAGACCACCCCCATGTTGCCGCGGCCCAACTCGCGGCGGACTTCGTAGATGCCTTGGATGATCCCGGTCAGCGCGCCCATACGTCCGGGTGTCGGCATCTTGCACTCCGGGCTTGCGGGTTGCAGTCCGCGGCGTGCGCGCACCGCGAGGTTTGGCTACGCGGCGCGGTCGCTGCGGCGGCGCCCGTCGCGACGGCGGCGCTCGCGCACTGCGTCGCGGGCGATCTGCACCGCGTCGTGGATGTCGAGCGGCTTCGGCAACAAACTGAACAGACCCCGCGCCCGCTCGGTGCCGGCGCTGAACTGTCCGCCCCATCCGCTCACCACCACCACCACGGCCTCCGGATCGCGGGCCTGCACGCCAGCGGTCAACTCCCAGCCATCCATTTCCGGCATGCCGATGTCGGTGAACATCACGTCGACGCGCGTGTGCATGAGCAGGCTCAACGCTTCGCGCGCCGAGTGCACGGTGTGGACCGTGTGGCCGGCCTCGCGCAGGCTTTCCGACAGCACTTCCGCGACCGCGACGTCGTCGTCGACCACCAGAATGGTGCCGGCGGCGTCCGGTGCACTCGCGGCGACGATCGCCGTCGCGCCGTCCTCGGCCACCTCCGGCGCCTCTTGATGCGCCGGCAATCGGATGCTGAACGTGCTGCCCCGCCCGGCCTCGCTCTCCACCGTCAGCGCGCCGTGGTAGCGCGTGACGATGGCTTGCGAGATCGCCAAACCGAGGCCGGTTCCCTTCTTGCCCTTGGTAGTGAAGAAGGGATGGAAGATGCGTTCCATCACCTCCTCGCTCATGCCGGTGCCGGTGTCGATGACGTCGAGGAACACCGCACGATCGCTCGACGACGTGCGCAGCGTCAGGCGACCAGCGTCCGGCGTCGCGTCCACCGCGTTGATGATCAGATTGGTGACCACCTCGCGCAGTTCCGCCGCGTTCGCCAGCACTTGATGGCGCGCTTGCAGGTCGAGCGCGAACTCGAGCCGCCCATTGACGCGCGGCTCGTCCCAGCGCGGCCGGGTGAACTCGGCCGCGTCGCGCGCCACTTGATTGATGTCGATGACGGTCGGTTCGCTGGGAGCGGACAGGCGCGTGAAGTCCTGGATCCGCTTCACCGTCGACGCCCCGTCGCGCGCCGCCTGCTCGATGACGCGGAGGCCCTTCTTGACGTCGTCGTCGCTGGCGCGCATCAGCATGAGTTGCGCACGCCCGAGGATCGCGCCGAGCACGTTGTTGAAGTCGTGGGCGACACCGCTCGCCATTTCGCCGAGCGCGTGCAGCCGTTCGCTGGCCACCAGCTGATTCTGCGTCGCCTTGAGGTCGGTGTAGGCGCCCTGCAGCGATTCGAAGAGACGCGCGTTCTCCAGCGCGATCGCGGCGTGATTGGCCACGACGGTGAGGAAGTCGAGGTCGCTCGGCAGGAAGCCGCGCCCCTCGCCTTCGCGCGACATCATCAGCACACCGAGGATGGTGTCGCGCGCGCGCAACGGCGTGAGGATGATCGACTCCGGAATGACCGCGGTGCCGGGCACATGCTTCGAGCGCGGGTCGAGGTGCGCTTCGTTGACGAGTTCGGGCTGGCCGCTCTGCGCGACCAAACCGGCGAGTCCCTCGCCTGGCTTGACGCGGATCCGCATGAAGGCATCGCGGTCCTCCTCGCTGCCAACGAAGACCAGCGGTGCGAGGTGATCGCGCGTGTCGGAGTACAGGAAGACGGCGAGCGAGTCACAGTCGATGAGTTCGCGGGCGCGGCGCACCAGCATCTCGACCAGCGCCTTGGTGCCGACACCGGCCTGCGAAATCACCTGGCTCATCTCGAGCACCGCCGCGAGTTCCGCGGTGCGGCGAATGACCGCTTCGTAGAGCCGCGCGTTGTTCACCGCCACCGCCGCCTGAATCGCGACCGAGGCGAGCACGCGCTCGTCGTCGGGCAAGAACGCGTGCGCTTCGGCGTGCGCGACCACTACGGCACCGACGATTTCATCGCCGGCGAGCAGCGGCACCCCGAGCCAGGAGCGGCAATCCGGGACGCGCGCCAGTTCGTCGGGGATGCCGAAGGCGAGCGGTTGCGCGGCATCCTCGACGCGCAGATTGGTGCCGCGCAGGGCGATCCACTGCGCCGCGGCCCACGCGGCGGTGCGCCCTTCGGGCAGCTCGCCCGAGTCCCCGCTCACGGTAGAGAGTTCCAGGGCGGCATTGACGCTGGGGGCGATTGCCACCGCGAACAGTGTTCCCGGCAAGGTTGCGCGAATACGGCGAGCCACGATGTCCAGCACTTGTTCGAGCCGCAGGGTGGCGCCCAGCGCGCGGCCGATTTCGTTCAACGTCGAGAGTTCGGCGACGCGGCGCTCGAGCCGGGTGACCGAATCGCGCACCTGCGCGTAGGCGACCTGGGACTCCTCTTGAATGCGCTCGGTGGCTTGCGCAAGCTCGGAATACGCCCACTCGAGATCGTCGAGAAGGCGCTGATTCTGCTCGCGGAGCCGCCGGTTTTCGGCGCTCACCGTATCGTCCGCCGGCGGGGGAACGGCGGGAACGGACGGCTGTGGGAAGTCGGTCATGGGCCGAGATCGCGAATCCGGGGCCGAAAGCCGAGCGGGCACCAGCACGGCGCTGGACGTCGCCGCGCACACCCGGGTCATACGACAGGGGTGGTATCGGCCCCGCTGCGACGCGTCTGAACCTCGGGTTACGCGAGTGCGCCTTTCGACGCGCGTGTGCCGCCGCGCACTTTTCACACGCGAGGTGCGCAAGCCGCTGAATATGGCAGAGCCGGTGGCCGATAATCTCCGGCAAGGAGGAAGCAGCCATGGACTCTCCAACTCCCCCCACTCCGAGCGCGCCCTGGGCGGGCGCCGCCCCGGCGACCTCTGCCGATCGCCAGGCGTGGCTCGAACGCCAGCTGCAAGACGCGACCAAGTTCGCGACGCTCGGAGCGTTGAGTGCCGGGGTCGCGCATGAAGTCAAGACACCGCTCCAGTTCGTCAGCGACACGCTCACCTTCGCCCAGGAAAGTGCCTCCGCACTCGCGGTGGTGGTCGCCAGCCTGCGGGATGTCGCGGAGTGCGCGCCGGAAGACCGCCAGGCCGCCTTCGACGCGGTGCTCGCACGGGCCCGGGACGCGCGCACCACGTACTTCCTCGAGCAGTTGCCCGAAGCTCTCGGCCAAGCCACCGACGGCCTCGCGCAGATCACCCGCCTGATCGCCGCGATCAAGGAGTTCTCGCATCCGGGCGACGGCAGCAAGGACATGACCGACCTCAATCGCGTCGTCGAAGCCGCCGCCCTGCTCACTCGTGGCGAGTGGAAACACCAGGCGATCCTGATGACGCACCTCGATCACGCGCTGCCGCGCGCCGAGGTCTGCGGCGATCAGATTCGTCAGGTGATCATCAATCTGATCGTCAACGCCGCGCAGGCGATCGAAGACAAGCGCCGCGCCGGCGGCTCCACCGCCAAGGGCACGATCCGCGTCACCACCCACACGCGCGGCGACACGATCGCGATCGGCGTCGAGGACACCGGCATCGGGATCACGCCGGAGATCGCGGATCGCATCTTCGAGCCCTTCTTCACGACGAAGGAAGCGGGACGCGGCAGTGGCCAAGGTCTCGCGCTGGCACGGTCGGTGATCGTCGAGGGACACGGCGGTCACATCGATGTCGCCTCGACACCCGACCGCGGCACCACCTTCACGCTGATCGTCCCGATCAGCGCGGTGCGGAGTCAGGCAGCATGAGCCGGATCGTGTTCGTGGACGACGAGCCCATCGTGCTCAAGGCGCTGTCGCGCATGCTGTACGTTCACGACGAATGGGAAGTCGCCACCGCGTGTACCGGCGCGGAGGCGCTCGCGGCGATCTCCGCCGCGCCCACCGATGTCATCGTCAGCGACATGCAGATGCCGGACATGGACGGCGTCACGTTGCTGACGCAGGTCATGAAGCAGCATCCGCGTGTGGTGCGTCTGGTGCTCTCGGGCGAGAGCGACCTGGCGCGTGCCCGGGCGGTGATTCCGGTCGCACATCAATACTTGGCGAAGCCGTGCAGCGGGCAGGACCTGCTCGACGTCCTGCGGTCGCTGAGCGGGCTCCGGGCGTTGATCGGACAGCGGACGTTGCAGGAGGCGGTTGGCCGCCTCGGCACGCTGCCGTCGCGGCCTGAGGTCTACTTCGAACTCACGCACGCGCTCGAGGATCCCGACGTCTCGGTCGGGGGCCTCGTCGGCATCGTGCAGCGCGACGCCAACATCACGAGCCGCATCCTGCAGCTCGCCAACAGCGCCTTCCTCGGCGCGCACCAGCGCACCACGAGTTTGCAGCAGGCAGTGAGCTTCATCGGCTTCCGCATGCTGCGCGATCTCGTGATGACGTGCGAGGTGTTCCGTTCGGTCGGCAGCGGCGACGCGACGCGGGGCGAGGAAGCACGCATGCTCGATGGCGCGCGCATCGCCCAGATCATCGCGGGACGGCAAGCCGACGATTCGCTGCTCACCGCGGCGCTATTGCGCGATCTCGGATCGTTGATCGTGCAGCGCACCGAGCCGCCGACGGCCCGTAGCGCCGTCAAGGCGCGGGTAGCCGCGGGCGCCTCGCAGGTGGCGGCGGAACGCGAAATCTACGGCTACAGTCATCCGGAAATCGGCGCCTACTTGCTCGCCGTCTGGGGCATGCCGTTGTCGTTGGTCGAAGCGGTGCTGTATCACCACGCGCCGTGGCTGGCGTCGCCGGACCGGCTCGAAGTCGCCGGCATCTTGCGTCTCGCCGATCACATCCTCGACGCGCGCATGGACACACCGGCCGACACCGACGAATCGCGCCAGACCGAGAGCTATCTCAAGGCACTCGGCCTCACCGAGGCGTGGTGCGAATGGTGCAACGACGCAGAGGAGCAGATCGCCGCACGCGCGGCCTAGCGGCGCGGCGCCCGCCTGGGCGCCGGGCGCGCCACCGTGAAGTGCACGTAATCCGATGCCGATGCCGTGAACCAGCCGCCGCGCAGACCGGTCGCCTCGACCGCTGCGCGGCGTTCGCGCGTGATGGTGATCATCGTCGGGTAATCCGGCGGACAGCCGCGAAGGCGCGCGGGGGCGATCTCGATGCGCCCGGTGTCCGGCGCGCGCAGGCGCCAGTGCGGTCCGCCGTTCGGGGCGTGCACCATCAAACTCACGATCACCGAGTCGCCCGGCGCGCCGGCGTCCCATTCGACGACGAGCGGTGCGCCGGCCGGAACGGCCACGTCCATCGCCGGCGCCGTCACGCGCGGTTGTGTCGGGGCAATCACGCGTGCCACGAAGGCGCCGACCGTGTCGGAGCCGCTCGCCGCGCACGTGTAGGTGGCGCCTTCGCGATAGTGGAAGGCGTTGGGCGGCGAGAAATACGCGAGGCCGTTCACGAGATCCGGCGTGGCGCGCAGCGCGAGCGTATCACCGCCCTCGCTCCACACGCGGACGTCGCCTGCCGGCACGCGCCAGTAGCCCGCCTCCGGCACGCCGCGCGTCGAGTCCACGCACAGGAGCGAGGCGTAGTCGAACAGGTGCGTCTCGCCGAGCATGGTGCGCGTGCGACTGACCGTCGCCAGGGCGACCGGCGGATGCGGACGCGCCGGCGCGCGACGCGCGAGCGCCGGCGTGGCGAGAGTCAGCAACGCGAGGACCGCGACCGCGCGCGTCATCGCGTGCCGTCGTCATGATGCGGCGCGATCGGCGCCACGATGCTCACCGGCATCGTCACGGTGGCGGCGAGCGTCGCGGTGCCGCCCGCGAGACCGCTCACCGAGAGCCGCTTCACGCGGCTGCGCGTGACGCTCAGCGTCGCCGGGCCTTCGGGCAGCGACGCGATCTGCGACTTGCTGAAGGTGAGGAACCCCAGATCGGTGACGCCCCGCGCGGTCACCGTCACCGCGGGCGTCGACGTCGACGTGACGCTCGCCTCCACCGCTTCCGTGCTCGGCAGATCGCTCCAGCGCACCGTGAGACCGCTCACCGGCGTGAGCTGCGCCTCCGGCAACGGCTCGGCGATGCGCGGCACCATCGGCGGCCCACTGAGGTCGACGCTGAAGCCGGCGATCCGCACCGCCAGCGTGCCACCGTCGAGCGTGTCGCCGCTGACCGCGATTCGCAGTGTCGAATCGTTGGTCGCCGTGAACGTGCCGGCGTAATGCGGCACCGGTGCGCGTGAGATGCCAATCACCTGCGGTGGACCCGCACTGCCTTCCTGCACCGTCAACGTGCCCGCGAGCACGCCCGCCGGATAGCCGCCCACCGTCTGCGTGGAGTCGACGATGTAGCCGCTCACCGCGAGATGCGGCGAGACGACCAGTGCGCCGGTCTCATAGCTGCCAGTCTCCTGGAGCAGGATCGTCGCCGTGTAGCCCGCCGATACCTCAGGTGTGGTGGTGGACGAGCATCCCGCCGCAGCGAGAGCGCAGGCCGCGAAGGCGGCGATCATGGTCTGGAGTCGCATGGCGAAAGCGTACGGGCGCGGCGCACGTGTCGCAAGCTCGGCCGACTCTACGAGCTCGACATGAATTGCAGATCGCCCCTCCTGCGCCAATCCGTTGCTTGTTATGTCACGGATATCGCGTTATGATAAGTATTGTTTGCGGATACAGACACGCCTCAGATTCGCTGCGGTCCACAGCGTACAGTTCACGGAGGAATCCGTCATGGAACACCTTCGGCACGTCCTTCTCCGCCTGGTATTAGTACTCGTTGCGCCCCCCCTACTTTGCGCGCTCGCTGAGAGCCCCGCGCTGGCCACGGTGCACGTCACACATGGCCCCATGGTGGGTGCCGTCTCGTATCGATCCGCCATCGTGTGGGTACGACTAGACACCGTCGCGACGGTCCGCGTGGAGTACGGCACCGATCCGGCGCTTGAGCCCCCGTTGCCGCTGAGCCCCGCAGTCACGACCAGCCCTGATAGCGACTACACGGCGTTTCTCTACCTCAATCCGTCGAACCCGACACTCTCGGCCGGCACGACCTACTACTATCGCGTGGTCGTCAACGGTGTGTCGACCGACCTCACCGGCGAGTTCACGACCTTCCCGCTCACGACTTCCACGGCGAACTTCTCGTTCGTGGTTTATGCCGACATCGCTGACACTTACCGACAACAAGACAAGCATGGGTACGCCTACACGCGCCTCACGCAAGTACTGACCCCTGCGTTCGTGCTGCAGATCGGCGACTTCGACCACAGCGACCCTGATAGCGCGTCGAACAACGGTGCGGGGTGGCTGCCGAACATGCGCGCGATGCACCAGCACGCTCGCGACGCATCTCTCGCGCACGGCGGAGATTGGCAGTCTAGCATCGCCAGCAAATACCCCGTCTTCCATATGTGGGACAATCACGATTACGGGGCCTCCGATCGCACGTTCACGATTCAGCAGCCCAAGTGTGATGGGACCACCTCCGTCGATTCGACGAAGTTCACCTCCTACCCGCTTGGACGCTCCGCCGCCTGGCGGGCGTTCCTCGATTACTGGCCGATGCCACCGCTGCCGAACCCGCCTGCGCGGGCCAGCAACTATCCGAGCCCAGCCGACACCACCGTCGGTCTGTGGCACAAGTTCAGCTTCGGCAAAGCGGATTTTTTCATGCTCGACTGCCGGTCGGAAAAGAATCTGGTGTCGAGCACCACGGTCGGCGACACGGCGGTCGGGACCATGCTGGGTCGCGTGCAGGTGGACTGGTTGAAGACCGAACTCACTGCGTCCAAGGACAACGGTGCGTCGTGGATCTTCTTGATCTCACCCGTGAGCTTTGACTCCACCGCCAAGCGCGCCAGCCAGCCGTTCCTGCGCAAGAATCTCAACACCGGGCGAGGAAGTTGGGGCGCGTACTACCACGAGCGCAACGAGCTCGCGGAATTCATCGCGTCGCTCAACCTGACGAATGTCGTCTGGATCACAGGAGACCTCCACTCCGGCGGCGCGATGGACTCGACTCATACGGGCTACACGAAGAGCGGCACCGGGCATCTGGGGGCACCGGAGTTCGGCGTCCCGAGCACCAATATCTACACTGAACCGACGTCGGGTTGTGCCTGCGACCCAGATCAGGCCGAAACCGCCTTCACGCGCAATAACGCCTGCACGCTCCAGAACAACTACACGGGGAGTTGGACGCCTGGCGTGGGCGCGTCGACCACCAGCTACCTATCGGGGAAAGTGAGCGTGCCAACCCCGTACCCGTACCTGGCCGCCGGACCGGGATTCGCGCGGTTTGATGTGACGAGCACGCAGGTGCGAGTGCGGTTCTACCAGGTGGCTGACAGCCCGACTGCGACCCCGGGAATCACCAACTACGCCACGGGTAAGCCCATGGACTTCACGGTGACGAAATGATGCGCGCCAGTCCGCATCTACCTGCGAGCATCCGTGGCCGCCTCCTGCCTGGTGGCCGCAGTACAGTTTTGATTGGCGTCCTGGGAGTTGCGATTCTTTGCTCATCGCGCGCATCGCTCGCGCAATCGCTGTTCTCCGCCGCTCGCTTCCAATACTCGACAGGTTACCAGCCAGAGACCGTATGCCTCGGGGATCTCAACGGAGACGGACATCTGGATGCGATCACGCCGGAGAGATACGCCGGGCTGCTCCACGTCTACTACGGGAGGGGAGACGGCGCGCTCTACGAGGTCTCATCGCTCCCCGCGACACAACCGAATGTCATCGCCCTCGCAGACTACAACGTCGACGGCTATCTCGACATTGCGTATGCCTCCAACAACGGTCACTTGATCTTGCTGGCGGGGGACGGCGCGGGTGGATTCACGCAGGTGCTCGATCAGCTAGTCGACACCCTTCCATACGCCATCGCGGCGGGGGACCTTAATCTAGATGGCCGTCCAGATCTCGCCATCGGCCAGAGCGAAGTCATCACGGTCGTGCTGTTCTATCCGGGCTTCCACACGAGTACGAACACATATTTCGGTGGCGGGGACGACGCGGTGATTGGCGAGCTTACTGGAGACGGGCTGCCGGATATCGCGATGGGAGTTGGACAAGCGGTCCTGCTCTACCCCAACATCGGTTTCAATCGCTTCAGTGGGCCGATCACCTACTATGTCCTCAATCGCGCATACGGGATCGACATCGGCGACCTCACCGGCGACGGTATTCCCGACATCGCCACATCCGGCTGGTATGAGAATTCCGTCAGCGTCCTCCCCGGCGATGGCCACGGCGGATTCGGCCCCCGCCAGGATCACGAAGTTGGCTACTCGAGCGCGGGCATCCAAGTCCGCGACGTGAATCACGACGGCCGCGCCGATCTCATCGTCGCGCTCGGCGATTTCTACGACTATTCGTGCGACTGCGACCCGTGGAGCCGGGTTGCCACGCTCCTACAGCAACCGGACGGCACCCTCGCCCCCCCGCTCACAGCGGTCACGGGAAGCGCCCCGCGAGATGTGGCCCTCGGCGATCTTGACGAAGACGGCCACCTCGATGCCGTCACCGCCGACTACTACGGGGCCACCGTCTCAGTGCTCCACGGCAACGGCGATGGGTCCTTCGGATTCCCTCCGGCGCTCGCCACCGACGGCGTGCCAGGCGGTCTCGCGGCGGGCGACGTGACAGACGATGGGATCACCGATCTCGTGGTCGCCAATACAGACGAGAACTCCGTGTCCGTGTTTCCGGGATACCCAAACGGCACATTCGACGCCGCCCAAGCGACGCCGTGCGGCACGGGTCCCACATGCGTGTGCCTGGCGGATTTCGATCGCGATGGCCACCTTGATGCGGCGAGCGCCAACCAGGATGGAACCTGCTCCGTGCTCTTTGGCACCGAGACGGGATTTGGCCCCTCACTCACGGTTCCGGCCGGATCGTCACCCAGTTTGGTTGTCGCGGCGGACTTCACCGGAGACGGCCTGCCGGATCTCGCATTCGGCGGCATCGCCGGCGTCACGCTCGTGTGGGCCGCCGCCGGCCGGAGCTTCACCACGGGCCCGAAGCTGCCGACTTCGGCGGGCGTCACCGGACTAGTCGCCGGCGACGTCACCGCGGACGGCCTCATGGACATCGTGGTCACCGCATCGTGGGATTCCCTTGCGTACGTGTATCACAATGAAGGCGGCGGAGCGTTCACGCTAACCGACAGGCCTCACGTCGGGGACAGACCGCTCGCCGCCGCCCTCGCCGACGTCAATCACGATGGCGCGGTGGATATCCTGACGACGCGCTGGGCCGTGTATCCGGAGCCCTCGCGGGGGCGCGTATCTGTCCTGCTCGGGCAGGCCGGCGGCGGATTCGGCGCACGACGTGAGTTCGAGGTTGATGATCAACCGCTGGGCCTCGCGACGCTCGATGCGAACCAGGACGGCATCCTCGATGTCGTGACCGCCAACCACGCCGCAAATTCGGCCACCGTGCTCCTCGGGGATGGAGCGGGGGCGTTCGTGCGCGAGGGGAACTACGGCACGGGGTATGGACCCTCCGCATGCGCCACGATCGATTTGCATCAGGACGGCGTCCCAGACATCGCGGTGCTCGATCGAGAAGGAAACACCGTTTCACTTCTGGCAAGCCGTCTTGCGCCGCTCCCGGATTCGGTGGGCGGAACGCACGCGCCCCCCGCGCGGGGCGCGTCGTTTCTGAGGGTCGGACCGAATCCCGCGCGTTCCCGTGTTCAGCTGCACCTGCGCAGGGAACGCTGGCCGGAGCCTGCGTCGGTCAGCATCTACGACATACGCGGACGACGCGTACGCGCAATGGCGGTCAACGATATCCAAGGCGAGTCGCAGGTGAATTGGGACGTGTGCGACACGGCGGGACGCCGCGTACCGAGTGGACTCTACCGCGTGGAGTTCCGCGACGGCACGGCACGCATCACCCGAGCAGTGCTCGTCCTCGACTGACAGCCCTTCGCAGATCGAGAAACGCGACGAGGCAGACCCTCGCGGATCCGCCTCGTCCCTCAACCGGCAAGTTGTGGCCAGCTACTTCTTGTTCTCGTCCACCACCTCATACTCCGCGTCGACGACGCCTTCCTTCGGCTCCGCGTCCGGCGCGGCGCCGGCCTCCGGACCGCCCGGCGCACCCGGCTCGCCCGCGCCCGCGTCGGCACCAGCCGCCTGGTACATCTTCGTCGTCACCTCGTGCACGACCGTCTGCAGGGCTTCGGCCGCCGACTTGATCTCGTCGACGTTCTCGCCCTTCAGCGCCTCGCGCACCTTGGTCACCGCCTGGTCGATCTTGGCGCGCGTGTCGAGGTCGAGCTTCTCGCCATATTCCTTCTGCATCTTCTCCGCCGAGTACGCGAGCGAGTCCGCCGAGTTCTTGATCTCGATGACCTCACGGCGCTGCTTGTCCTCGGCTTCGTGCGACTTGGCGTCGTCCACCATCTTCTTGATGTCGTCCTCGCTGAGGCCCGACGACGCGGTGATGGTGATCTTCTGCTCCTTGTTCGTCGACTTGTCGCGCGCCGACACGCTCAGGATGCCGTTGGCGTCGATGTCGGAGTATTGCCGTTTGCGGAAATGTCCGCTATGCTGTCACATGCAACGCAGTTCTTGCCTCATGCCGATGCCCCAATTCGCGCCTGGGGTCCCCCACGCTGGAGAAATTCGCCATGGAACGTCTGCGGGTTGCCGCGCTCCGCCTGCTGGTACTACTCTGTGTGCCCCCCCCTCATTTCCGCACTCGCTGAGCGCCCCGCGTGCGCCACCGCGCACGTCACGCACGGCCCGATGGTGGGAGCCGTTTCCTACAGATCGGCCATCATCTGGGTACGAGTCGACACCGTGGCGACCGTGCGTGTCGAGTATGGGACGGATCCGTATTTCGCGCCGCCTCTACCCCTGAGCCCAGCCGTCACCACAAGCCCCGACAGTGACTACACCGCGTTCCTCTACCTCAACCCCTCGAACCCCACGCTCTCACCTGGTACGACCTACTATTACCGCGTCGTCGTCAACGGCGTGTCGACGGACATCGGCGGCGAGTTCACGACGTTTCCGCTCACATCTTCCACCGCCGACTTTTCCTTCGTGGTCTTCGCGGATGTCGCCGACACGTATCGCCAGCCGACGCAGCATGCCTACGCCTACACGCGAATGACCCAGGTCCTAACACCGGCTTTCGTTCTCCAGATCGGCGACATCGACCACAGCGATCCCGACAGTGCGTCACACGGCGCGCCTGGCTTTCTCCCCAACATGCGCGCGATGCACCGCCGCGCGCGGGAGGACACTCTGGCGCATGGTGGAGACTGGCAGTCGGCAATCGCCACCAAGTACCCGGTGTTCCACATGTGGGACAACCACGATTACGGCGCGAGTGACAGGAACTTCCAGATTCAGCAACCGAAGTGCGACACCGTTGGCGTCAACGCGAGCCTCTTTGCGTCTCATCCGCTTGGGCGTTCCGCCGCATGGCGTGCGTTTCTCGACTACTGGCCGATGCCGCCGTTGCCCAATCCACCATCTCGCACGACGGGGTACCCGAGCCCCGCCGATACCACGGTGGGTCTGTGGCACAAGTTCAGCTTTGGCAAGGCGGACTTCCTCATGCTGGACTGCCGGTCGGAGAAGAATCTGATCAGCGCAACGACCGTGCAAGGCGTTCCCATCGCCACGGGATCCATGCTGGGCGCGACCCAAATGGCGTGGTTGCGCAGTGAACTGACGGCGTCGAAGGCCGCGGGGGCATCGTGGATCTTCCTCGTCTCTCCGGTGACCGTGGATTCCACCTCAAAGAGGGCGCTGAATCCCTACTTGCAACTCAACGCCAACACCGGCCGCGGCAGTTGGGGAGCCTACGTCAGGGAGCGCAACGAGATCGCCACCCACATCGACACGTTGGGACTGCGCAACGTGGTGTGGATCACCGGCGACCTCCACTCGGGCGGAGCCTGCGATTCGACCCACACCGGCTATATCGACGCGAACTCCGTCGGCCACCTGGGCGCGCCCGAATTCAGTGTGCCCGCGACCAACATCTACGACGAGCCGGTGCTCCCGGATAGCTGCAATTGCGACCCCGATCAACCCGAGACGGCGTACGTCAAGACGGCGGCGTGCTCGTTGGGCACCAACTACACGGGGACCTGGACGCCCGGCGTCGGCTCGACCGCGATCAGTTACCTATCGGGGGATGATGACACACCCACGGGGTATCCCTATCTGCAGGGCGGGCCGGGATTCGCGCGCTTCGACGTGACGAGTACGCAGGTGCGAGTGCGATTCTATCAGGTGGCGGACACTCCCACGGCGACTCCAACGATCAACAGCTATGCCACAGGGAAGTCGATGGACTTCACGGTGACGAAATGACGCGCGCCGCCCGAATCATCTCCGCGCGAATCCGTGGGCACCGACTGCCCCGTGGCTGCTTTGTGCTCTTGATGGGCTTCCTTGGAGTCGCGCTCCACGCGGTCCTGGCGTTGTTCGACCCGCGCGCCGCGCTCGCGCAATCCCTGTTCTCTGCTGCCCGCCTCCAGTACAGCACCGGCTACCAACCCGAGACGGTCTCGCTCGGCGATTTGAATGGGGATGGGTATCTCGATGCCATCACTGCCGAGCGCAATCTGGGATTGCTGCATGTCTACTATGGCAGAGGAGACGGCACCTTCTTCGAAACTGCCTCGCTACCGGCGACGCAGCCAAACGTCATCGCCCTCGCCGATTACAACGTCGACGGCCACCTCGACATCGCCTATGCCTCCCACAATGGCCACTTGATCGTGCTCGGGGGAGACGGCGTGGGCGGGTTCACACAAGTGCTCGACCAGATCATCGACACCCGAGCCGTAGCCATCGCTTCGGGAGACCTCAATCTCGATGGCCGTCCGGATCTCGCTATTGGCCATTGGTATGTCATCACCGTTGTCCTGTTCTACCCGGGCTTCCACACGAGTACGAACACCTACCCGGGTGGGGGAGATGACGCAGCGATCGGCGAGCTCACCGGTGACGGGCTGCCGGACTTCGCGATGAGCGCCGGAGAGGGCGTGTCCGTCTACCCGAACCTTGGATACAATCGCTTCGGCGACTCGTCCACCTATTACGTCAGCCACGGCGCCCTCGGCATCGACATTGGCGACCTCACCGGCGACGGCATCCCCGATGTGGCAACCACCGCCTGGTACGAAAGCGCGATCAGCGTCCTCCCTGGTGACGGGGCAGGCGGCTTCGGCCCGCGTCAGGATCACGAGGTCGGCTACGCAAGCGGTGGGATCCAAGTGCGCGATGTGAATCACGACGACCGCGCCGATCTCGTCGTCTCCTTGGGCGACTACTATGACTATCGCTGCGATTGCTACCCGTGGAGCCGGGTGGTCACGCTGTTGCAGCAGTCCGACGGCACACTCGCGGCGCCCCTGACTGCGACGACGGGCAGCGAGCCGCTGGATGTGGCGCTCGGCGATCTAGACGGCGACGGCAACCTCGATGCGGTCACGGCGGACTGGTATGGCTCGACGGTCTCCGTGCTGCGGGGCAACGGCGACGGCACATTCGGCACGCCGCCCGCGCTGGCTCTGCCTCCCGGCCCCGGCGGCATCGCCGCCGGTGACGTCACGGGGGACAGCGTTGACGACATACTTCTCACCGACATGACACAGTCGCAACTCTCGCTGTACCCGGGCCTGCCGAACGGCAGCTTCGGCCCCGCCGTCTCGACGCCGTGCGGGGCGAATCCGCAGAGCGTGGCCCTCGCCGATCTCGACGGCGATGGCCGAGTCGATGCCGTCACCGCCAATACCGGTGGCGGCACGTGCTCGGTGCTGTACGGCACCGGTGCGGGCTTCGGGCCCTCCACTGACTACACGGCGGTGCCCGCTGCGGGACCGATCGCCGTGGCCGATTTCACCGGCGACGGGCTGCTCGACATCGCAGTCGGCGGTACCGGCACGAGTTGGGTGATCGGTACGCTGTGGGGGCGCGCCGGGCGGGACTTCGTGGCCGGGCCTACACTGCAGCTGGCGGGCGGTGCCAATGCGCTCGTCGCCGCCGATCTCGATGGCGATGGAGACGTGGACCTCGCCACCGTGACCTCCCAGGTCCTCGGCAACGACTCGCTCGCCACGCTGTTCGCCAACGATGGAACCGGCGGGTTCGCAGCGCCACGTACGATCGGCATCGGCATGACGCCACTCTCGCTGGCCGTCGCCGACGTGAACCACGATGGGCGCGCCGACCTGATCGGCTCCCGCTGGGAGAAATTTCCCGAACCGTCCCGCGGGCGCGTGTGCGTACTTCTCGGGCAGGTGGGCGGCACGTATCAGGCGCGGCGAGAGTTCGTGGTCGAGGACGAGCCCGCGCATGTGCTCGTGGCCGATGTCGACGCCGACGGTCAGCCAGACGTAGTCACCACGAACTCCGCCGCCAACTCGGTCTCGGTGCTGCGCGGCGATGGCAACGGCGGCTTCGCGCTCGAGGGCCACTATGGCACAGGCTCGGGCCCCGCCCTCTCCACGACGATCGACCTGAGCCACGACGGGACGGTCGACCTCGCGGTGTTGGATCGCGCCGGTGCGACCGTGTCCCTGCTGCGAAACCGGCTACCCGCGCTGCCCGATTCCGTCGCTCCCGGATCTGAGCCGCCGGCACAGCACATTCTCGCTCTGCGCGTCCGGCGAAGTCCGGTGCGCGCGTTCGCGCTGCTGGACTATGTCCTCGGCTCGGCGCAGGAAACTGCTGCCCTCACGATCTACGACGTGGCCGGGCGACCTGTTCGACATGTTCCGCTATCCGCATCCGCGACCGCCGGCGCGATTCGCTGGGATCTCCGCGATGATGCGGGGCGACAAGTGGCCTCCGGCATCTATCGGGCGGAGTTGCGGGCTGGCGCTGCCCGGCAAGTGCTCTCCCTGGTTCTGCTCGACTGACGGCCAGCCCCCCTAGGCGAAGCACACACGGGGCGGACCCTCGCGGATCCGCCCCGTGTGCCTCTGCCGTGATGGCACCGGCTACTTCTTGTTCTCGTCCACCACTTCGTACTCGGCGTCGACGACGCCTTCCTTCGGTTCTGCATTCGGCGCGGCGCCCGCGCCGCCTTCCGGACCACCCGGACCGCCCGGCGCACCCGCATCGCCGACGCCTGCGTCCGCACCAGCCGCCTGGTACATCTTCGTCGTCACCTCGTGCACGACCGTCTGCAGGGCTTCGGCCGCCGACTTGATCTCGTCGACGTTCTCGCCCTTCAGCGCCTCGCGCACCTTGGTCACCGCCTGGTCGATCTTGGCGCG
>JBGATO010000043.1:0-32753 GCA_044229145.1 Candidatus Eiseniibacteriota bacterium
CGCTCCGCTACATCGTCTCCGGCAGCGCGGTCGAACAGAAGGTGGTGCCGCCGGGCGATTTCGATCTCCTGCAAGATGTCTTGGCGCGCGCCCAGATCCTCAACCGGCTCGGACGGCACGGCGAGGCGCTCGCCGCGGCGCGCGGCGTGCTGACGCGACAAGAAACCACGCTCGGCTCGACCCACGCCGCGCTCGCCGCCACCTTGCACATCATCGGCGAAAGCTATCAAGGTCTGGAACGCGATGCCGATGCGCGTCCCATGTTCGAGCGCGCGGCGCGGATCTGGCGCGCGAGCCTCGGCGCCGACCATCCGAGCACCGCGCTCACCGAAGACGCACTCGCCGCCTCACTGTGCAAGCTCGGCGATGTCGCCCGCGCCCGCGCCCTCTCTACCCACGTGCTCTCCGTCTTGCGCGCCTCGCTCGATTCGACCGACATCGATATCGCGCTCGCGCTGCTCAATCGCGGACGCATCGAGTTGGCCCGCGGTGACCTGCACGCCGCCGAGGCCCGGCTGCGCGACGGCGAACGCATCGCCCAGGTCACAGGCGCGGACACCTCGATCGTCATGACCGACTTCTGGATTCAGCGCGCGGTGGTGCTCGACGCGCGGGGCGCCTACCGCGAGGCCGACGCACTGTTCGACCGGGCACAACGCGTGCTGACGCGCTCGGCGAGCAGTTCGCCCCGGCTGCGCGAAGCGTTCTACACCGAACGCGCGGATGCGGTGGAGCGGCGCGGCGATACGGCGGCCGCGGCACGGTGGCGCGCCAAGGCGGCAGCCGCCCTCCGCTGACGCCCCGCCGCGTCCGGCGAGTTGACGGCGGGCGCGGTGGCGTGGTTCCGTCCCCGCCTGGCCCTCGGGCATGGACGTTCCTCCGGATCGGAGACCCCTCATGCGACTGCTTCCCGGCCTGGCGCAGCATCCGCCAGGGCTCAGCACGCTCTTTCTCACCGAGTTGTGGGAGCGATTCAGCTACTACGGCATGCGCGCGCTGTTGGTGCTCTACATGACGACCGCGCCGGCGCTCGGCGGACTCGGCTTCACCGCCAAGGACGCCTCGGCGCTCTACGGCACCTACACGATGTGCGTCTGGCTGGCGACGGTGCCGGGCGGCATCGTCGCCGACAAATGGCTCGGCGCGCGCCGGGCGATGTGGGTCGGCGGCGCGATCATCGCGGCGGGCCACTACTGCATGGTGGTGCACGCGCTGCCGTTCTTCTATTTCGGGCTCACGCTGATCGCCGCCGGCACGGGATTGCTCAAGCCGAACATCTCGGCGCTGGTCGGCGGCCTCTATCCCGCCGGCGATCCGCGGCGCGACAGCGGCTTCTCGCTCTTCTACATGGGCATCAACGTCGGCGCGATGCTGGCGCCGCTGATCTGCGGCTACCTCGCCCAGCACGCGGACTTCCAGCGCCGTCTCGCGGCGTGGGGATTCGATCCGCACGCGAGCTGGCATTGGGGATTTGGCGCGGCGGGTGTCGGCATGACGCTCGGACTGCTGATCTATGCGGCACGCCGCCGCACCTTGGCCCACGTCGGCGACCGCGTGGTGACACTGCGCGCCACCGCCACCGCGCCGGCCGCACCGCTCACCCGCGCCGAATGGGCGCGCATCGGCGTCATCTTCCTCTTCTTCGTCTTCACCATGTGTTTCTGGGCGGCATACGAGCAGAAGGGGGCGAGCCTCAATTTGTTCGCCCGCGACCTCGTGCAGACGCGGCTGTTCGGCTGGGCGTATCCCTCGAGCTGGTTGCAGTCGTTGACGCCGTTCTTCGTCATCTGCCTGGCGCCGCTGTTCTCGAGTCTGTGGCTCAAGCTGGGCGAACGGCAGCCGGCAACACCGACGAAGTTCGTGCTCGGCCTGGTGTTCATCGGCGCCGCGTACGCGCTGTTCGTGCCGGCGTGTTTGCTCACCGCGCAGGGGCGCATCAACGTGCTGTGGCTGGTGGCGCTGTACTTCCTCGAAGTCGTGGGCGAGATGTGCCTCAGTCCGACGGGTCTCAGCACCGTGACCAAACTCGCACCGCCGCGGGTGCTCGGACTCATGCTCGGGGTGTGGTTCCTGGCGTCGAGTTTCGGCAGCAAAATCGCCGGGTATCTCGGCGGCTTCTACACGGCCGAGAGCCCGGCGACGCTGGCGCGTCTGTATGGTGGCGTCGCCGCCGGATTGCTCGGCGCGGCCGTCGTGCTGCTGATCTTGCGGCCGCGCGTCCAGCGGTGGATGGGCGGTGTGCGCTAGCTAGACGACCGCCGCCGCCGGCACCTCCAGCGCCACCGCGCTGGCGTGCACCACCGACGCGATACGCACCGCGTCGATGACCTGATCTTCGGTGAGACCTTCGTGCACGACCACCGCCTCGTGCGAACGCACGCAGGCTTCGCAGCCGTTGATCGCCGACACCGCGAGCGAGTAGAGCTCGAGCGAGCGCTTGCTCGACTGCGGCGAGGCGAGGCGGTTCATGCGCAGGCGCGGCGGACGCTGCTGGTAGCTGTCCTTCCCCACCAAGTGCCGGAACCGGTAGAAGATGTTCGTCATCCCCATGACGACGGCGGCGGTGCGTGCGTCTTCGAGCACGCCTTCGCTCACGCCGGCGGCGCGGGCCTCGTCGGCCAGCGCCGTGGCGAGTCGCGGAGAGCGGGCGGCGATCGCCGTGGCGACCGCCACCCCCCACCGGTCATCCGGGGCCAGCGTGCTCTGCTCGAGCACGCTGGTGAGATTGAGCCGCATGTCCTTCGCGGCGTCGGGCATGGCGTCCCGGATGGCGTCGAGCATGGCTACTTCATCTGCGCCGTGAGCGTCTCCTGCTCCGGCGTCCAGCCACACTGGCACAGCTCACCCGTCTGCAGCGCGTCGAGCGCACGCAGGATCTCGTCGACGTTGCGTCCCACCGACAGATCGTTCGCATTGACCCAGCGGATGGTGCCCTCGGGGTCGACGATGAAGGTCACGCGCAGCGCGGCGCCGGCCACCGGGTGCAGCACGCCGAGCTGGGCGCTGAAGCCCGGGGTGAAGAACGCGAGCGGGTGGTGGAGACCGGCGAGGTCCTTGTGGTTCTGGCGCCACGCGAGGTGCGAGAACTCGTTGTCGGTGCTGCCGCCGATGACGATGGCGTCACGGTCGGCGAAGTCCTTCAACTTCTTGTCGAACTCGACGATCTCGGTCGGGCAGATGAACGTGAAGTCCTTCGGGTAGAAGTAGACGACCTTCCACTTGCCCGGCGCGTCGTTCGACGTCACCTTGCCGAACTCCTTGCCCTTCTCGATGCTCACGCAGGCATTCAGGTCGAACGCGGGGAACTTGTCACCGACAGTCAGCATGACTCCTCCTTGACGGTTGTGCATCGCCCCGGCTCGGCCGGGACGCGGTATTTGTATGACGTTCAGTGTTAGACAGCATCTAGACGCAAGGCGTACGGCGCAATGGGCCTGGCGTCTTACAGGGTTACGACTCGACCGGCGGGCCGTCCAGACGACGCCCGCGCATCACGACCTGGTACTGCGTGACCGCGAACTCGCCGAGCTGCTCGACCTGCGACACCTTCACGGCATCCCACGGCACGTCGAAGATCCGCCCGGTCTGCTCGTCGACGAAATGGTGGTGGGGCTCCGTGTTCGGGTCGAACACGACCTTCCCCGCCGCGAGGATGTGCTCGCGCACCAAACCCTTGTCGACGAACAAGTTGAGGGTGTTGTAGACGGTCGCCCGAGAGAGCATCGGGAAGCCGTCGCGCACGCGCGCCCAGACCTCGTCCGCCGACGGATGTTCGTCGGTCTGGAGGACATATTGGGCGACGGCCACGCGCTGGGCCGACGGCTGGATTCCGTGCTCGCGGAGCACGGCGGCCACGTCAGTCATCACGCTGTTTAGACTACGTCTAGACATGGATCGAGTCAACATATTTTCGGTGTCGGCCGGTTTTTTCCCGGTCCGCAGGGAAATCGCGAGTGCGGGCACACCTCTGCTAGGCTGTCGGCCGCTTCGCCCACCCTGAGAGGTCGTTCATGCTCGCAGCACTCCGGCACGCGGCCGTCGCGTGCCTCCTGCTCGTACCCGCAGCCGCCAGCGCCGCGCCCACCTCGTGGAGCGGCGCGGTGGCGGGCGCCACCTATCACGACGGTTTCGTGCCCTACTACGAGGACGCGGCCGGCGGACGCGTCATGCTGGTGGTGCGCCCCGACATGCCGGCGTTCCTCTATGGCACTGGCATCTCGAGCGGCGTCGGGACGATTGATCCGGTACTCGATCGCGGCGCGCTCGGGGGCTTGGCGCTGTGCCACCTCACGCGCAGCGGCGCGCGTGTGCTGCTGGTGCAAGAGCAGACGTCGCACCGCGCGTTGCACGGCGGCACGGCGGCCCAGCAGGTGATCGACGAATCGTTCCCGGTGGCGATCCGCGCGGCGTGGCCGGTGCTCGCCGACAGCGCCGGGCGGACGCTGGTGGATGTCACCGAATTCCTGCGCACCGCCGACACGCAGATCGCGCCGACCCTGCGCGACGCCCACGCCGGCGAGTGGCGCGCCGATCCCGCACGTAGTCTGTTTACGGCCTCGCGTAGCGGCGCCTTCCCGCGCAACACCGAACTCGACATGACGCTCACCTACACGTGCGACGCGCCGCCAGCCGAGTTCGCGCGCGTGCTGCCGGACGGCCACACGATGTCGGTCTCGGTGCACCACACCTTCCTGCAGCGGCCGGAGCCGGGCTTCGAGACGCGCGAGAGCGATCCGCGCGTTGGGCTGTTCCCGCTCGAGTTCCTCGACCACACCGCGCGTCCCGGCGAACCGATCGCGCGCCGCCTCGCGCAGCGCTGGCGGTTGTCGAAGAAGGATCCCGCCGCGGCGATCAGCGAACCGGTGCAGCCCTTGGTGTTCTACCTCGATCCCGGGATTCCGGAGCCCGAGCGCACGACGATCCGCGCGGCAGCGCTCTGGTGGAATCACGCGTTCGCCGCCGCCGGCTTCCGCGACGCACTGGTGCTGCGCGACCTGCCGCCTGGCGCGACGTTCCTCGATGCGCGCTACAGCGGCATCCAGTGGGTGAATCGCGTGGATCGCTCGTGGTCGTTCGGCGAATCGCAGTGCGATCCCGAAACCGGTGAGATCGTGCACGCGATCGCCGTACTTGATTCGCACCGGCGCCGGACGACCTGGAAGCTGTGGTCGCTCACCGGCGGCGCGCCGGCGCGCCCCGGCGCATGCGCGGCAGGCGACGACGCACTGCCCGCCGACGACTTCGGCGCCGCCGGCGATTCGCTGGCGCAGCTCCGTCTCGCGTACCTCACAGCGCACGAAGTCGGGCACACGCTCGGTCTCGGACACAATTGGGCGGCGACGACCTTCGGGTGGGGATCGGTGATGGATTACCTGCCGCCGCACATCACGCTCACCGCCGACGGCTCGTTCGACCTGCACGATGCGTATCCGCGCGACATCGGCGCCTACGATTCTCTGGCGATCGCGTGGGCGTACACGCCGGGCACCACGGCCGCGCACCGCGAGACGCTGGTGCGCGCGGCGCTGGCACGCGGCGTCGTGCTGCCGCTCGAATCGGATCCCCGCTGGGCCGAATACGATTACGGCGACGATCCCGTCGCCTGGCTGCGCGCGACATCGGCGGTGCGCGACGCCGTGCTGGCGCGTCTCGGCGTCGCGGCGTTGCGCGACGGCGCGCCCGTATACGAACTGCAGGAGCGATTCGCGTTCGCCTATCTGTATCACCGCTTCGCGTTGCAGGCGGTGCAGCAGACGATCGGCGGCCAGTACGCGACCAGCGCGCGCGTTGGCGATGGGCAGACGGCGGTGGCGTGGGTGCCGGCGGCGCGGCAACGCGCGGGCCTCGCGGCGCTGTGCGCGGCGCTGTCGCCGCGTGGATTGGCGATCCCGGCACGCCTCCTCGAAAGCCTGCCGCCGCCGCCGGGCGACGCGAGCGCGGTGCGCGAACAGTTCGCCTCCGAGGCGGGCGCGGCGTTCAGCCCGTGGACGGCGGCGCGCGCACTGGTGCGATTGATTGCCGGGCCGCTGCTCGACCCGGAGCACTTGGCGCGCTGCGCGCTCGCCGGCGCGCCGGATGCGCGTGAGGTCATGCACGCGCTGGTGCGCGCCACCTGGGGCGCCACACCCACACCGCGCGACGCCGCGCTGGCGCGCGTGGCGCAGCGCGAGGTCCTGGACGAGATGGTGGCGCTGGCGCGCCGCGCCGATGTGTCGCCGGAGGTGCGCGCGGCGGTGTTCGCCGAACTCCAGGCGCTGCGTGCCTCATGGCGCGGCGTCGCGCTCGATCCGCATCGCGCGTTGGCGGCGCGCGACCTCGATGCGCTGCTGACGCCGGCGCCGGTGTCCTCTCCGGCAACGCCTGTGATGTCGGCGCCGCCGGGACGGCCGATCGGCGCGGAAGGAGAACGCCGATGAGCGGCTATCACCGCGACACGCTTGCCGTGCATGGCGGCGCGCCGGAGCGCCGGATCGACGGGCAGATCGCGCCACCGATCGCTCTCTCGACCACGTGGGTGCATGGCCCCGCCGCGGAGTTGCCGCACGGCTACGAGTACGTACGCGAAGGATCGCCCCTGCACACGGCATTCGAGTCGGCGTGCGTCGCGCTCGAGGGCGGCGCGCGGGCGCTGTCCTTCGCCAGCGGCGCAGCGGCGGCCGCCGCGTTGCTGCAAGCGCAGGAACCCGGCGCGCACATCTTGGTGCCGCACGAGTGCTACATGCAGATTCGCCAACTCGCGCGCGACTTCGTGCCGCGCTGGGGCGGCACCGCGAGCGTCGCCGACATGTCCGACCTCGCGGCTATCGCGACGGCGTGGACGCCGGACACGCGGCTCGTCTGGCTGGAGACGCCGGCGAATCCTCAGATGTCGCTCAGCGACATCGCGACCGTTGCCGCGTTCGCGCACGCGCGCGGCGCGCACGTGGTCGTCGACAACACCTTCGCCACGTCGATCCTGCAGCAGCCGCTGGCGCTCGGCGCCGACGTCGTGTTGCATTCGGCGACCAAGTACATCGGCGGACACAGCGACGTGCATGGCGGCGTCGTGGTGTTCGCGCGCGATGGCGACTTCGTCGCGCGCGTGCTGGGCATCCGCACGACGATCGGCGGGATGCTGGCGCCGTTCAACGCATGGCTGGCCTTGCGCGGCGTGCGCACGCTGCCGGTGCGCGTGGCGCGGCACAGCGCGTCGGCACAGCAGGTGGCGGAGTGGCTCGAGACGCATCCACGCGTCGCACAGGTGCGCTATCCATGGCTCGCCTCGCATCCGCAGCACGCACTGGCGCGCGCGCAAATGCAGGGCGGCGGCGGGATGCTGTCGTTCGATATGCGCGGCACGCGGGACGACGCGCTCGCAGTGGTGGCGCGTGTGCGACTGTTCACGCCGGCCACCAGCCTCGGCGGCGTCGAAAGTCTCATCGAGCACCGCGCCTCGATCGAAGGGCCGCTCACGACGGCGCCGGACACACTGCTGCGCCTCTCGATCGGCCTCGAACATCCGGACGACTTGATCGCGGACTTGCGGCAGGCGCTCGGCGCCTAGGGCGCGACGGCGCGCGCGACCTCGCTCTGGCCGTCCGCCGTCACGCGCACCAGGAGCACTCCGCGTGGCGCACGCCGTCCCCGCGCATCGCGGCGGTCCCACGAGACGACATGCGCGCCGGCGGGCAGCGCAGCGTCCGCGAGGGTCCGCCACAGCCGGCCCGCCGCATCGCAGATCTCGACACGCGTTGCCGCAGGACGCGGGATCTCGAACGACACGATCACCTCGCGCCGGACATCGGACCGCACCCGCACGTCGAACGGACCGCGGCGCGGAGCGTCATCCGGCGCGCCCGTCCACGCGATACGTCCGACCTCGCCGCTGTGTGACGTGAAGCGTGGCGCTGCTTGCCGGCAATACCACAGCGCGCCATCCGGCCCGACGAGGGCGTCCGCCACCGACTCGTAGCCGCGCGCCCAATCACCTGCCGCGGAATCGGTCATGCCCGGCACCATCATCGGCAGCAAGCTGGCACCCGCCGGCTGCAGGGCGCGCACGAACCCTTGATAGTAGTCGAGCGCGAATACGACGCCGTCGTACGCGCGCGGAAAGGCGCCGGGCGCCGCGACCTGCGGCGCGCGCGAGACGCCCGCACACACCACGGCCGCGGTCACCCCGATGCGGTCGTACCAGTACGCGGGCTGCGCGAGCACGTAGTTGAAGAGCCGGCACCCGGTGCCGGTCACGCGCGGCCCTTCGCGCAGCGGCCACGCACCGTTGAAGCCGCGCGATGCGAGGCGATCGATCTCCTCGACCTCGCTCTCGCCCACATCGCCGGCGTAGACCACGCCGGTGCGTGGATCGATTTGGATGCGGAACGGATTGCGCAAGCCGATCGCCCACGCGAGATCGGCGGCCGGGCTGTCGCTGGCGGGTGTGTCGGCAGGACGCAAGTCGGCGAGCGGCGGAGCGGGACCGGGTCCATCGGCGACGCGCAACACGTCGATCCGCAACACTGCCCCGCGCATCGTCCACGGCTGCTGCGCCGCGCAAGGATCGCCATCATCGCCGACGCTGACGTAGAGCAAACCATCGGGACCGAACCGCAACGAGCCGCCGTTGTGATGCGGCAGCGAGTCGCGCAAGGCGTCGAGGATGTCGCGCCGCGAAGTGAGGTCGAGCGCCGGCGCGCCGCCCGCGACATCGCGCACCGCATAGCGTGCCACGCGCATCGGCAGATCGCGAAGCGTGGCGAAGGTGTAGAGATACGGCTTCGCGGGCCAACGCGGATCGACCGCGAGCCCGAGCAGTCCACCCTCCGCCGCGGTGACGCTGGTGCCGGGCAGCGAATCGACGAGAGTCGACCACGCGCCGGTCGCCGGCGCGTAGAGGTGAATCGCGGTGGTGCGTTGTTCGCCGACGAACAACCGTCCGTCCGGCGCGAACGCGAGCGCCACCGGAAAATCGAGCCCGCGCACCACCACCGAATCCGCGAAGCCGGTGGGCAACCGCACCGCGCCGTGCGCCGCGACGGTCGCGAACTCGGCCCACAACGCGACGACGGCACGCGCGGCGCACCGCGCGTACCGCCGTGGGGCACTCCGCGACCTCACGCGCGTCTATTTCTTCCGCACGCCGTTGTCGAACGACTTGTCGGGGAACGGCGGGTGGGTGAACGGCGGCACCGGCTCCTCGGCGATCTTGCGCGTGAGGTAGTCCACCGCGGCGCGCAGCTGCGCGTCCTCTCCCGCGAAGGTCGCGTGCGGCAGGTTGTCGACGACGAGGTCCGGGCGCACGCCCTCGCCTTCGATCATCCACTGACCGTCGGGACCGTAGACGCCGTACTCGGCGGCGGTCGCGATACCGCCGTCGACCAGGAAGTTGTCGGACGACAGCCAGATCTCGCCCCCCAAGGAGCGCGTGCCGATGACCGGCCCGAGCTTCAGGCGCTGAACGCCGGCACAGAACAACTCACCGTCGCTCACCGTCTGCTGGTTGACCAGCACCGCGAGATGCCCGCGGAACGCATACTGCATGTTCCACGAAGGCGCTTGCCCCGTGTGCTGACTCCAGAACGCCCACGCCTTGCGCATCAACTTCTCCAACACCCAGCTGTCGATGTTGCCGCCGGTGTTGTTGCGCGCGTCGATGATGAGGCCATCCTTGGTGAAATTCGGATAGAAGTCGCGCGCGAAGTTGGTCCACGAGTCGGATCCCATCGAGCGCATGTGCAGGTAGCCGATGCGCCCCTTGCCCCAGTCTTCGACGTGACGGCGCGCCGCGTACTCCCAGTCGGCGTAGCGCAAGTTTGCGGCGTCGGCGGACGACAGCGGCGTGACGATGACGTCGCGTTCGCCCCCGCTCGCGCTGGCGACGTGGAGCAGAACTTGACGACCGCTTTGCCCGCGCAACAAGGCGCCTGCATCCGGCACCGTAAGCACCGAGACACCGTTGATCGCCGTGATGACATCGCCTTCCTTGACGTCGACGCCGGGCCGCGCGAGCGGCGCCTGCGCGGCGGGCTGGTCGGGATCGTCGCGGTAGAGACGCGCGACGCGGTCGCCCCCCTTCGCGGTGTCGCGCACGTGCAGCGCGGAGAGTTCCGAGATCATCTGCTGCAGCACGTCGGCGAGATCGCCGCGCGACGCCACGCGGTCGGCGAGCGGCTGGTAGCGCTGGCGCATCCGCGGCCAGTCCACGCCCTGCATGCCGCGGTCGTAGAAGTAGTCGCGTTCGAGGCGCCACGCCTCGGTGTACATCTGCCGCCACTCCTCGCGCGGCGTCACGCTCAGCATCCATGCGGCAAGCGACACCTTCGACTTGTCGAGATCGTCGGCGGGCGCGGCGGCGGCCTCGACGAGGAAGAGAGCGTCGTCCTGCCGCAGCAATAGCGTGCTGCCATCGTTCGACAGCTCCGCCTGCGAGACGTCGTCGACGACCGTCTTCACCTTCGGCTTGTCGTTGCCGAAGGCGATTGCCTGCAGCGCGGTCTTGCTCTCGCCAGTGCCAGCGCTGCGCCAGAACAACGCCTTGTCGTTGGCGAGCAGTCCGCTGTAGTTGCCGGCCGGCACCACGCTCACTTCTTGCACGCGCTCGCGCAGGCCGACCGTATCGATACTCGCCGCGAGCGATGCGTCCTTGGCGGCCGCCTTCTTCGCCGGCCTCTTCGCCGCCGCATCGTCCTTCTTCTCGGCATCCGCCGGATGCAATTCGTCCACCGGCTGGAACGGCGAGCGCAGCCCGCGCGTGAGCGGCAGCGCGTAGATCTTGGTGCGCTTGTCGAGATAGGGCTCCGGCTGGTACGGCCCCCACACGCTCTCGGTCATCGTGGTGAGCGTGCGGTCGCTGAGGAAGTAGAGCCATTTGCCGTCGCGGCTCCACGCCGGCGCGTAGCTGTCGTAGTGATCGGTGGTGGCGAAGACGCGCGCGCCACTGACGGCATTCCACAGCACGATGCGGCGGAACAGATTGCCGGCCACCGACACGTACGCGAGCCAGGCGCCGTCCGGCGACCACGCGAAGTCGGCGAACTGGTCGATGCTCGACGAGTCCACGCGCGCGGTGGCGCCGGTCGCGAGGTCGGTGACCCAGATGCGTTGGTGCTTGTCGTGGTGCACGACGCGCTTGCCGTCGGGTGACGGCAGGACGTCCCACCGCAACGCGTCGCCGCCCCGTGTGACCTGCTTCCCGGTGCCGACCCCGTTGGCCGGTACGGTCCACACTTCGACCTCGCCCGACTGGTCGGAGAGCGTGAGCAGCGATTTGCCGTCGGTGGCGAAGTGCGCGGCGCGGTAGCGGACGCCTGGCGCCCGCGTCGCCTCGACGAAGCGGCCGCTCTTGCGCGGCGCCACGAAGATCTGCCCGCGCGCCGTGAGCACCACGCGATCGCCGTTCGGTGACACGTGCGCGGCGGTCAGATAGTCGATCGGCTTCTTCACCCACTGCTCGCGCACTTGGTCGAAGTCGGTCGGCAGCGCGATCGCCAGTTGCGTCGACTGACCGCTGGCGATGTCGTACACGCCGAGATCGGCGCCGCGTTGGAACACGATGCGCTGGCCATCGCACGCGGCGGAGCGGATTTCCCATTCGGTGAAGCGGGTGTGCTGTTGCACGTCGCCGCCGTCCGGCTTCATCGACCAGACGTTCATGGTGCCGTCGCGATCGCTGAGGAAGTAGACGCGGCCGCCGGCCACCATCGGCGTCTTGCTGGTACCGGGGTAATCGCCGGTCAGCGGCGTCGCCTCCGCGTCCGACGGTGCGAACCGCCACAATTGCTGCGCGGCCCCTCCCTTATAGCGCCGCGTGTTCGACCCGAACCAGCCGAAGCGCGCGAAGATCCACGCGCCGTCCGGCAGTTGCACCCCTTCGGCCGCCTGCGCGAGCGGCACCGGCGTGCGCGTGCCGGTCGCCACGTCGAGGTCGATCAACTGCGAAGTCGGCAGGGTCGACAGCGCGCTGGTGGCGTAGAGCAGATGTCCCGCCGGCGTCCAGCCGACCGCGGCGACGCGGCGCGCCGCATCGAACGTCCGTCGCACCGGCAGTCCGCCGGCCAGCGGCATCGTGTAGACCTCGGCCGGCCCTTCGTACTGCGCGACGAACGCGACCGTCGAGCCGTCCGGCGAGATCGACGGCGAGCCTTCCGTGCCGAGGTTGGAGGTCAGGCGGGCGGCGCGGCCGCCACTCGACGGCACCGTCCACAGATCGCCCTCGGCGACGAAGACGATGGTGTCGTGCCAGATGGCGGGCGAACGGTAGTAGCCGCGCGGCTCTTCGGCGCGGGCGGGCACGGCGGGGGCAGCAGACGCGGTGGCCAGGGCCACCGCGCATAGGGCGCGGGTGAGGAAACGCATCGGGACGAGAGCTCCTGGGCGGGCGACGGTCCACGGGCGCGCGGGGGGTGCGCGGTCTCGCCGGGACTCTCGCCCGCTGGGCCGCCGGCTGTCAAATACTGAGGCGTAGGCGGCACGATTCGCCGCCCGAAGGACCACAGGACAACGACTTAGCCTTCAGGCGCGGGCCACCGGCAGCTTTTTCCGCTCAAGATTGCCGGTGGGGTATCCGATAGAGGAACCGGCGGTTCCCCAGACGGTGGCGCAAACGGCGCCGCGTTCCGCCGGCAGCGACCCGCTGGAGCCGTGGTCCCCCGGCCGCGCGGACCACGGGCCCCATGGCGGGCCGGGAGGTGAGACGAAGTGGCACGGAAGCTGGCTCGACGCCGGATCCTGGGAGTGTTCGCGAGCTTACGCGCGCGACTGGTCCTGCTGGTGATCCTCGCCCTGCTCCCCGCGACGCTCTTTCTCGGAGAAGTCTATCGCGAACGCCGGCCGTCGACGCTCGAGCGGATCGACGGCGAGGCGTTGCGCACCATTGGATTGGTGACCACCCAGGGCACCGACGTGTTCGACGATGCGCGCCGCGCGCTCACCGGCGTCGCGCGCACCGCCGAGATCCACGACGGCATGCCGACGGTGGATCGCATCGCCATGACACGCGTGGTCCAGGCGTTCCCGTCCGTCGTCACGCTCACCGTGAGCGACAGCGCGGGCGTCGTGTTGTCGCAGGCGTTGACCTCGACGAGTGCCACCGCGGGCGCCTGGGATGCCGGCGTGGCGCGCGAGGCGATGCGGGCGCGCGGATACGAAATCGGTCACTACGAAGTCGATCGCGCACGCGGCCGCACCTTGGTGACCACCGCGGTGCCGATCGTGGGCGCGCGCGGCGAAATCGTCGGCGCGGTCTCGGCGGTGCTCAGCCTCGCCTGGCTCACCGATCTCGTGCAGCGCTCCCCGTTGCTGCCGGATGCCTCGTTGGTGCTCGCTGACGAACACGGCGTCGTGCTGGCGCGCGTCCCCGACGGCGCGCCGCGCACCGGTGACCGCATCGACGCGACGCCGCTGTTCCGCGCCATGCGCTCGGAAAGCGGCAAGCGCTCGGTGGTCGACAGCTTCGACAAGGTGAACCGGCGGTACGCGTTCTCGACCTTCGGCACCGGCGGCGCGCGTGTGTACGTCGCCTACGGCGTGCCGGTGGATGCGGTGGCCGACACCGATCGCGTCGAGCAGACGCGCGACATGCTGGTGATGCTCGCGCTGTTGCTCGCTACCGTGCTGGCGGCGTGGTTCTGGAGCGGCGCGCTGGTGGTCACGCCGGTGCGCGACCTGATCCGTGTCGCCGGACGTATCCAGCGCGGCGACTTCGCGGCGCGCACGCACGCCCTCGGCAGCGGCGAACTGGGGCAGCTCAGTCACGTGATCGACGACATGGCGGCGCACGTCGAATCGAGCATCGCGGAGCGCGACCAGTCGGTGCACGAGCGTGACGGCGTGGTGGCGGCTCTGCGCCACAGCGAAGAGCAGTTCCGTCTGCTGGTCGACGCGGTGGAGGACTACGCGATCTGCATGCTCGATCCCGAGGGGCGTGTGGTGAGCTGGAATGCCGGCGCGACCCGCATCACCGGCTTCAGCGCCGAGGAGTCGATCGGCCAGCCCTACTCGCGCATCTTCCCGCTGCCCGAAGTGGCGCGCGGCCTGCCGAGCGCGACGCTCGAACAGGCGGCATTGCAAGGCAGTCTGCACAATGAAGGCTGGCGCTGTCGCAAGGACGGCAGCCAGTTCGTCGCGTACGAAGTGCTGACCGCGTTGCACGCCAGCGACGGGCACCTGTCCGGCTTCTCGCTGATCACGCGCGACGTCTCGGCCCTGCGCCTGGCGTCCGAAGCGCGCGACCAGGCCGAAGCCGAACTCCGCGCCAGCAACGAACGGCTCGAACACACCGTGGCCGAACTCGAACGTTCGGTGCGCGAGATCGGCACGCTCAACGAACTCAGCGACCGCCTCCAGGCGAGCAACGACATCGCCGAAGTGACGGCCGCCGTGACGCGCACCTGCGAAATGCTGTTCCCCGGCAGCGCCGGCGCGCTGTTCCTCTTGAACGCGTCGCATGCGGCGGCCGATGTGGCCGCGGCGTGGGGCGCACCATTCCCGGCCACCATTCGCCTCGATGACTGCTGGGCGCTGCGATCGAGCAGCAATGCCGTCTTCATCGACGGCGAACATTCGCTGCCGGCGTGTCCGCACACGAACGGTCAAGGATTCACGCGATCTCTCTGCGTGCGGTTGCAGGCGCGCGAGGAGGTGCTCGGCGTGTTGCATCTCGGCTTCGCGGCGGGTGCGGCGGCGCGCTCGCCGAAGGATCTCGCGCGCCGCGCGCAAGCCGAGGCCCATCTGGCCGATGCGGTGTCGAAGCAGGTCGGGCTGGCACTCGCCAACATCCGGCTCAAGGACACGTTGCGCTTCCAGGCGCTGCGCGATCCGCTGACCGATCTGTTCAACCGCCGCTACATGGAGGAGACGCTCGAGCGCGAAGTGTCGCGCGCGGTGCGCAAGGCGACGCCGCTCGCGGTCATCATGCTCGACCTCGACAACTTCAAGACGTTCAACGACACGCACGGTCACCATGCGGGCGATGCGGTTCTGCGCGAGGTGGCGCGCTTCCTCGGGTCGCACGTGCGCGGCGAAGACGTCGCGTGCCGCTACGGCGGCGAGGAGTTCACGCTGATCCTGCCGGGCGCGTCGCGGCACGTGGCAGAGCGGCGGGCGCGGCAGATCATGCTGGGCCTCCGCGAGCTTCCGGTGCGCCTGGGCCTGCAGACGTTGCCGGCGGTGACGGCGTCGTTTGGCATCGCCGTGTTCCCCGACAACGGCGTGACGGCGACGGATCTCGTGCTGGCGGCGGACGCCGCGCTCTATCAGGCGAAGAGCGCCGGCCGCGATTGCATCGCGCTGGCGACGCCGGGCGGGGCGCGGGTGGCGTAGGTTAGGCGGGCGGGAGGTTCTTCATCGCCTCGCGCAGCGACAACGGACTCAACCGGGCGCGGTGCGTGTCGACATAGGCACGCACCGCGTCCGCGTTCGTCCACGCATATTGCCGCAGCGCCCAACCGATCGCTTTGCGCAGGAAGAATTCCGTCGAGTCGAACGACGGCTCCATGCAGCAATGCAGGAACTCGAGATCGGTGTCGTGCTTGAGGTGGAGTTGGCAGAGGATGGCGCTCCGACGCAGCCACATGTCGTCGTGGCGCGCCCATCGCAGCATTGCCTTGCGCGTGGGCGCTGGTTCGGCGCGCAAGATCTCGCCGAGGCGATGGCCCGCGAGCGGGTCGACAAGATCCCACCACGCGCCGCTGACGATCATGTCTTCGTAGGCGGGTAGCGTTTCCATCGTCTGCCAGCAGCGCGCGCGGCGATCGGCCGCGAGGTCGCGTGCAGCGTAGCGTTCTTCGCGATGCGTAGCGTGGTGCCACAGGTGGAGCATGAGCGCGCGCCATTCATCGGCGTCGGCGAGCGGAACGCCAGCGAGCGTCTGCTTGGCGATGCGGCGCGTCTCGGCCATCGGCACGCCGTGGAAGGGCATCACCGATTTCATGTACGCTTGCATTTGCGCGGCGCGAGCGGAGTCGGCGGCGGCGGCGAAGGCGGCGCGTAGCTCGCGCAGCACCGCGGCATGGGCGCGCACTGCTACCACTCGATCGGCTCCCGGTCGCGGAAGAACCCGCCGGTCGGGCCATCGGCGGGCAACGTCGCCAGCCACACGATCGTATCCGCGCCTTCCTCCACCGGACGCTCCGCGCCTTCGCCGCCCATCCGCGTCTTCACCCAGCCGGGGCACAGTGTGTTGACCTTCACCGCGTCCCCCGGCAGCTCGCGCGATGCGCGCACCGTCACCGCGTTGAGCGCCACCTTCGACACCGCATAGGGCGCGGTGCACTCGAGGCCTTCGCCGAACGAGCCGCAGCCGCTCGACACGTTGACGATGCGGCCGTAGCCGGCGTCGCGCATCGCTGGGGCGAACGCGCGAATCGTCCACACCGCGCCGAGCGTGTTGATGGCGAGCGTGTCGCGCCACTCGTCGGAGGGCGCGTCGAGCAGATCGTGATCGGGATAGACGCCGGCGTTGTTGACCAGCACGTCGATGTGCACGCCGTCGGCGCGCAGCCGCGCGGCGCAGGCCAGCACGCTGGTCTCGTCGCCGACGTCCATCGTTTCCGCGCGCACGCCGAGGCCTTCGGCCGCCAGCGTCATCGCCGCCTCCGCGGCCGCAGCGCCGTCGCGGCCGGTGAGCACCACCATCATGCCGAGCCGGCCGAGTTGCCGGCACACCTCGAATCCGATGCCGCGATTGGCACCGGTGACCAGCACGGTGCGAGTCGTCACGTGCCCTCCGGATGCAACACGGGCGCCGGCTGCGATCGCCGGCGCCCGCGCTTCGTCGTGTCGTCGCGCGCTACGCCGCGGAACGCTTCTCGTGCGCGTCGACGATCTTGTTCATCGGTCGGCTGATCAAGAACAGCACCACGCCGGCACTCACACCGATCGCCGTCATCAAGCCGAAGAACTGCTGGTGCGGCAGCTTCTCCCAGAACGTGCCCAAGTAGCCGGTCATGTAGTTGCCGATGAAGTTGGCGAGGAACCACACGCCCATCATCATCGACACGATGCGCGCCGGCGCCACCTTGGTCACGAACGACAACCCGATCGGCGAGAGGTACAACTCGCCCACCGTGTACACGAGCGTCGAGAAGAACAGCCACGCCACGCTGCGCTTGACGTCCACCGGCTGGCCGGCCGACGCCATGATCATGATGACGAAGCCGAGTCCGAGCAGCGTCGCGCCGATCGACATCTTGGTGAGGCTCGCCGGCTCGCGGCCCTGCGCCGCCTGCTTGCCCCACAGCCACGTGAGCAGCGGCGTCACGAAGAAGATCATGAACGGGTTGAAGGCCTGGAACCACGTCGAGGGGATCGTGATGCCGAAGAACTCCCAGCGTGTGTTCTGGTCCGCCCACAGCTGCAGCGTGTTGCCCTGCTGTTCGTAGACCGCCCAGAACGCGGCGACGATGAGACACGCCACGGCGATCACGATGACGCGCGGCCGTTCGTCGCGCGGCAGGCGGGCGATCCATGTGACGATCGCGGTGAGCACCAGCACGCCAAGCACCGCCGGCACGATCTTCGGCAGCGTCAGCATGAACAACAGCGCGCCGATGCCGAGCGGGATCGCCACCAAGTACAGCGCGACGGCCCCGACTGCCTTGCTGCCGGTCTCGCCGTTCTTGCCGCCGGCGGACTGCGTCGCGAGGTACTTCTGGCCCCAGATGTAAATCAGCAACCCGAGGCACATGCCGATGCCCGCGGCGCCGAATCCGTAGTGCCAGCCGACCTTCTGTCCGAGCGTTCCGCACACCAGCGGCGACAGGAACGCACCCAGGTTGATGCCGACGTAGAAGATCGAGAACGCGCGGTCGCGCCGCTCGTCGCCCTGCGCGTAGAGCAGACCGACCTGCGTCGAGATGTTCGGCTTGAAGCAGCCGTTACCGAGGATCAGGAACATGAGCGCCGGGAAGAACAAGCTGTGGATCGCCATCAGGAAGTGACCGATGGCCATCAGCACGCCGCCGACGATCACGGTGCGGCGCTGTCCCAAGATACGGTCGGCGAGTAAGCCGCCGAAGAACGGCGTGAAGTAGACGAAGCCGGTGTAGAGGCCGTAGATCTGCGACGACAGCGGCTGCACCGCCAGTGGCCCGAACGCACTCTCGAGCGCGCCCTTGATCGCGTTGAACCCGAGGACTTCCTTGCCGACATCCGGCTGGATGAACAGGAAGTTGACCATGTAGAGCACGAGAAGCGAGCGCATGCCGTAGTACGAGAAGCGCTCCCACATCTCGGTGAAGAACAGGACGAACAGGCCCACCGGGTGGCCCAAGAACGTCTTCTGCTGCGACACGGGAATCATCCCGGGCGGCGTCTCGGGCATCGCGGACGCGTTGGCCATCGCGGGTCTCCTACGAATCGTCGGGGTCGAACTTCAGGTGGGACCCGCGAACCCTAGCACGGACGGCGGCGCCTGGCGAGGCGGAGAAACGGCGGCGCCCCGGCGGGCACAGGGCTCGCCGGGGCGCGGTGGTCAGGTCGCCGCGGTGGTCGCGGCCGGGCGGCGCCCCGCGATGTCGAGACTGGTGATCACCGCATCCGGCGTCGTGCCGGCGGGCAGCGCGGCGGCGAGCTGCGCGTACAGCCCGTCGTCGGTGGCCGCTAGCGTCCGCATGTACTCCGGCTTCGGCGTCAGCACGATGTCGGTGAAGCCGGCGTCCTGCATCATGCGGCGCGTCGCCTCGACCTCGACCGCGCCGGCGAAGCAGCCGATCAGCGCGTCCACCGAGTCGTGCACGCCGGGCGGCAGCGGCTGCAACTGCGCGAGGTCGGAAATCGCGACGCGGCCACCGGGCTTCAGCACGCGGAAGATTTCGCGCCACACCTGCGGCTTGTCGGGCGACAGGTTGAGTACGCAGTTCGACAACACGACGTCGACGCTGGCGTCTGCCACCGGCAGGAATTCGATCTCGCCGAGGCGGAACTCGACGTTGTCGACGCCGCCGCGCGCGCGGTACGTCTCGACGTTGCGGCGCGCCTTCGCGAGCATCTGCGGCGTCATGTCGACGCCGATCACGCGCCCGGTTGCCCCGACGCGCCGGCCCGCGAGAAACGCGTCGAAGCCGCCGCCGCTGCCGAGATCGAGCACCACTTCGCCCTCGCGCAGCGAGGCGAGCGCGGTCGGATTGCCGCACGACAATCCCATGTTGGCGCCTTCGGGCAGTAGCGCGAGTTCGGCCTCGTCGTAGCCGATGCCGGTGGCGAGCGCGTCGTTGTCGCCGCCGCAGGCGCCGCCGCAGCAGCCGCCGCTCGACGCGGTTTGCAGCACCGGAATCGTCGCGCCCTGCTCGGCGATGCGCGCGTAGCCTTCGCGCACGGTGTCGCGAATGTCGTCGGGGGTCTTGGTGGTGGACATCACACGTCTCCTCTGATTGCGGCGCGGGCGATTTCGCCGAAACGACCGGATTGATAATCGCGGATCGCCGCGTGGATCTCCTCTTCCGTATTCATCACGAACGGGCCATAGCGCGCCACCGGCTCGCCGAGCGGCGTGCCGGCGAGCAGCAGCGCCCGCGCCGGCTCGGTGGCGCCGGCGGGCACCGCGAGCGTCACCGCGTCGCCGTCGCCGAGGATCGCCATGTCGCCGTCCGGCACCGCGTCGCCGCTGACGTGCAGCGTCCCGCCGAACACATAGACGAGCGCCTGAAAGTCGGGACGCAGCGGCTGCGTCACAGTGCCGCCCGGCTCGATGGTCCAATCGAGGAAGGCGATCGGCGTGCGGGTGTCGATCACGGCACGCGCGCCGAGTGCCTCGCCCGCCACGACTCTAACCGAGACGCGATCGCCGGGGTCGCGGGCCGTCGGGATGCCGGCGGCCGGGACCTCCTGATAGCGCGGCGCCATCAGTTTGTCGGTCCTCGGCAGGTTGACCCATATCTGAAAGCCGTGCACGCGGCCGCCGTCGCGCTGCACCCGCCGCGACGGCATCTCGGAATGGATGACTCCGGCGCCGGCGGTCATCCACTGCACGTCGCCCGGCGTGAGCGCGCCGCGATGGCCGGCGGAATCCTCGTGCTCCATCTCGCCCGCCAACAAATACGTCACCGTCTCGAAGCCGCGGTGCGGATGGTCGGGCGCGCCCACTGCCTCGCCCGGCGCGTAGTCCACCGGCCCCATCTCGTCGAGCAACAAGAACGGGTCGACCTGAAGCAGGCGGCCGGAGGGAAACGGCCGGCGGACGATGAAACCGCCGCCCTCGGTTTGGCGATGGGCGGTGACACGGCGGGAGATCGGGCGAATCTGGCTCATGGCGCTCCTCGAGACGGTGTGCGGGTCGTCCCGATGAGATGCCGTCCCCCCGCGTTTCGGCGCGGACCGCTCAGAGCGCGATGCGCGGAATCGTCGGCGCGCGGTGGCCCTCGTGATGCAAGGGCTGCCCGAGCGGTGCGGTGTGACCGAGTTGGTTGCACATCGGAAACTCGCAGCACGTGTGGCAGACGCGCTTGAAGCTCTCGTACGACACCAGCTCGACATCCGGCGCCAAGTAGCCGTCCTGCACCGGCTCTTCGCGGAGCAGCGCGGTACTCAGGTACTTCTTGTTATCGTCGGCGAACACGGTGACCACCACGGCATCCGGCCCGAGTTCGTTCTGCAATTTGAGCGCGCCCAAGAAATTGGCGCCCGATGAGATGCCGACCCCGAGGCCGAGCCGCTTCGCCAACGCCTGCGCCATGAGGATCGCATCGCCATCGTTGACGTCGACCACCGGCGCCAACTCGTGCAGATCGACGATCGCCGGGATGAATTCGTCGCTGACGCCTTGGATGCGGTGCTGCCCGACCTTGTGGCCGGTGGCGAGCGTCGGGGACTCGGCCGGTTCGAGCGGATGCACGCGGATGTCGGAACGGAACGCACGCAGGGCGCGGCCCACGCCCATCACCGTGCCGCCCGTGCCGACGCCGGCGACGAACGCGTCGGGCTGGAGCCCGTGGAAGCGCAGCTGCCACCAAATCTCGGGCCCGGTGGTCTGCTCGTGCGCCTCGACGTTGGCGGCGTTCGAAAACTGGCGCGGCAGGAAGACGTGCTGGTCGTGCCGCGCGAGGTCCTCCGCCATCTGCATGCTGCCGAGGAAGCCGCCCTGCTCGCGTGTCACCGGCACCACGCGCGCGCCCAGGCTCTGAATGAGGTCGACTCGCTCGCGCGACATCCAATCCGGCATGAAGATCGTCACCGGATGCCCGAGCGCGCGGCCGAGAGCCGCGAAGGCGATGCCGGTATTGCCGCTGGTGGCCTCGACGATGGTGTCGCCCGGCATGATGTGGCCGTGCTCGTAGGCGGTGCGCAGGATGTGCAGCGCCATGCGGTCCTTGATGCTGCCGGTGAGGTTCAGGTGCTCCGCCTTGGCGTACAGCACGCGCTCCTCGCCCCGGTAGCGGAAGCGGAGGGCGAGCAAGGGCGTGTTGCCGATGGTGGCGGCCAACCCGCGGAACATCGCGGGTGCCATGTCGGTGAGAGCGGCCTGCTGGGGCATCGAGGAACCTCGCGGAGGATGGGTGGTCCGTGACGGGCGACGGCCGACTGGGACGACTCCTGGCTGCCCTTGACTGTACGGGAGCGCGCCGTGTTCGCCCCATGCGACGGAGGGCGCGACGCCGGGCCTCCCGAGGGAGTATGCGCACGGCCGGGCGGCTCCGGCCCGCGGCGCCGCCCGCCGCCCGGGTTGACACTCGGGGAACCTCCGCCTACGGTCCCCGCAGCTTCGTGTTGAGCATCCCCCGCTACACCTCGCGGGCTCGCCGCCCGGCCACGATTCCGAGGACCCCTTCATGAGCGCTTCGCGTCCCGCGGACGGCCATCACGCGCCGTTTGCCTCGTACATCGCACCCGAAACTCACCTGCGCGAATTCTCCGTGCGCTCGGTGATCGCCGGGACCATCTTGGGCATGATCTTCGGCGCTTCCTCGCTGTACTTGGTGCTCAAGGTCGGACTCACGGTGAGCGCGTCGATCCCGGTGGCAGTGATCTCGATCACGCTGTTCCGGCTCCTGTCGAAGTTTGGGATCAAGGATGCGACGATCCTCGAGAACAACATCGTGCAGACGGCCGGGTCGGCCGGCGAGTCGATCGCCTTCGGGCTCGGCGTGACGATGCCGGCGATCATGATCCTCGGCTTCAATCTCGAGATCACGCGCGTCATGCTCGTTGCGACGCTCGGCGGATTGCTCGGCATCCTCATGATGGTGCCGCTGCGCCGCGCGTTGATCGTGCAGCAGCACGGCCTGCTCAAGTACCCGGAAGGCACCGCGTGCGCCGAGGTCCTCAAGGCGGGCGCGAGCGAGGAGTCGAAGCACGCGGCGTCGCCCGAGGCGAAGGCGGAGGCGGCGGCCGGCAGCGGCGAGTCGATCAACGCGCGCACGATCTTCACCGGCTTCGGGCTCGGCCTCGTCTACAAGTCGGCGATGAGCGCGTTCCACCTGTGGAAGGACACGCCGGAGAAGATCTTCAAGTCGACGCTGCCGGGCGGCTCGGTGTCGGCGGAGATCTCGCCCGAGTTGCTCGGCGTCGGCTACATCATCGGCCCGACCATCGCGTCGATCATGTGCGCCGGCGGCGTGCTCGCCTACCTCGTGCTGATTCCGATGATCAAGTTCTTCGGCTCGGCGATCCAGGGGCCGTTGGCGCCGGGCGCGATTCCGATCAGTGAGATGAGCCCGGGGCAGATCCGCGGCGCGTACATCTTGTACATCGGTGCTGGCGCGGTGGCGGCGGGCGGCATCATCTCGCTCGCGCGCTCGATGCCGACCATCTGGCATGGGTTGAAGGAAGGCTTGCGCGACGTCGGCGCCAAGGCCGACGCGGCGACCAAGGTGCTGCGGACCGACATCGACATGCCGATGAACGTCGTCTTCGGCGGAATTCTCGCGCTCATCGTCGCGATCACCGTGGCGAAGCCGCTGCACATGAACGTGCTCGGCGCGGTGCTCATCGTCGTCATGGGCTTCTTGTTCGTGACCGTGTCGTCGCGGCTCACCGGCGAGGTCGGCTCGTCGTCGAACCCGATCTCCGGCATGACGGTGGCGACGCTTCTGTTCACCTGTCTCATCTTCCTGGTCGTCGGCTGGACCGGCGGCGCGTACTACGTCACCGCGCTCAGCGTCGGCGGCATCGTGTGCATCGCGGCGTCCAACGGCGGTTCGACATCGCAGGACTTGAAGACCGGCTTCCTGGTGGGCGCGACGCCGCGTTACCAGCAGATCGCAATCCTCATCGGTGCGCTGTTCTCGGCGATCATCCTCGGGCCGATCCTGCTGAAGTTGAACGACGCCGCCACTGTGTACGTGCCGGTCGCGCAGGTCGAAGCCGCCGGCATCCATGTCGACCCGGCGACGCTGTCGGCGGACCGCGAATCGCTGCGTGGCGTGCAGGCCAAGGACGACACTAAGAGCTATCACGTCTGGCACAAGTCGACCGATGACGGCGGCCCGGCCGGCAAGTACCTGGTGGACGACAGCGGCAACGCGGTGTGGCTCGTCGACCCGGGCATCAACGGCACGCACGACACGCGGCCCGACGGCAGCAAGGTGCGCAAGTTCGACGCGCCCAAGGCGACGCTGATGTCGTACATCATCAAGGGCATCCTCGATCGGCACCTGCCGTGGGGACTCGTGTTGCTCGGGGTGATGATCGCGGTGGTGCTCGAGCTCTCGGGCATTCCGTCGCTGGCGTTCGCGGTAGGGGTGTATCTGCCGCTGTCGTCGTCGTCGCCGATCTTCGTCGGCGGCGCGGTACGCTGGCTGGTGGACCGGGCACGCGCACGCGAGCTCAAGAAGGCCGGCAAGCGGCTCACCGCGGAGCAACTCGCGGCGGAAGCCGACAAGAGCCCGGGCGTGCTGATGGCATCCGGCTACATCGCCGGCGGCGCGATCGCCGGCATCATCATCGCGTTCATGGCCGGCGTGTTCGGGCACGTCGACAACCAGCTCACCGACTGGGCCACCGCGCACAACCCGTTCTTCGCGGGAGGCAACGAAGACGCGCTGGCGATGATTCCGTTCCTGCTGCTCACCGGCGCGTTGTTCCTGGTGGGACGCGAGAAGATGCTCGCCGGCAAGAAGGGGTAGCACACAGGCGCAGACCAATCGCGGGGCGCCGCCGGCGGGCGGCGCCCTTCGCATGGAGGGATGTGTGATGCGAGGTATCGCGGCGGTGTGTGCCGCGCTGGCGTGTGTGGCCTCGGCGGCGGTCGCGGCCGAGCCGCCGACTTTGACCTACGGCACGGTGTCGACGCTGCACTCGGCGGCGCTCGGCGAGGACCGGCGGCTCAACGTCTACGTGCCGGCCGGATTCCCCGACTCGACACACTTCGACGTGCTGTATCTGCTCGACGGCTCGGCACACGAGGATTACCTGCACGTCACCGGCGTGGTGGACTATTTCGTGACCTACGGCATGTTGCCGCCGACGATGGTGGTCGGCATCTCGAACGTCGATCGCCGCCGCGACTTCACGCAGCCGACACGCGTGCCGGACGATCGCAAGGCGTATCCAACCAGCGGGCACTCGGATGCGTTCGTGACGTTCCTCGGCGAGGAGTTACTCCCGTACGTCGACGCGCACTGGAAGACGACGGCGACGCGCACGATCGTCGGCCAGTCGCTCGGCGGCTTGTTGGCGACGCAGGTGTTGCTCGAGCATCCGGCGTACTTCACGCGCTATCTCATCGTCAGTCCGAGCTTGTGGTGGGACGAGCAGTCGCTGATCAAGGGCGCACCGGCCGCGTTGGCGGCGCACGCGACGGCGGGCCGCACGGTGTTCGTGTCGGTGTCCGAGGAGCCGGACGACATGAAGTCGACGGCCCGCGCGCTGGATGTCGCACTCAACGGCGCCCACTGGCCAGGGATGCGCGAGATGTTCCAGTTTTACCCGCGTGAGACGCACGCCACCGACTTGCACATCAGCGTCTACGATGGGTTGAAGTTCTTTGGGGCCGCGCCTGCCGCAGGCAAGTAACGCGATGCTGCCTGGGGGGAATCCGCACTGCGCCGATGGTCGCCTGCTCGGGCGCCCGCCGGGCGCGCTACGCTGGAGACGGGTCGCGTCTGATGTCGCGCCCGCAATTCGCGGATTTCGGCAGACTGGTGGGTATGATGCAACTGACGCTGCTTCTCGCCGCCATCCCGGCGTGGGGATGGGCATTGCCGGTGGCCGCCGTGCTGCTGTGTGTGTGGTGGTTCGCGTCGATCGTGCAACGCGACGCGGCGCGCGACCGGCGCCGGGCGGCACAGTTGCGGCGCCACCGTCGCCGGTAGCGCTTTCGCGCCCGGCGGCGCACTGATGATCATCCGCCGGTTCGTCGACACCGATGCGCCCGCGTTGTGGCGCGTGTTCTTCTCCGCCGTGCGCGAAATCGCGTGCGCCGACTATTCGCCCGAGCAAGTCGCCGTCTGGGCGCCGGACGAGCGTGATCCGGATGCGTGGGCGACGCGCATGCAGGGACTCCAACCCTTCGTCGCCTGCGACGATGACGGCGTGCCGTGCGGCTACGCCGACCTGCAAGCCGACGGGTACATCGACCACTTCTTCGTCGCCGGCTGGGCGGCGCGACGCGGCGTCGGATCGGCGTTGATGCGGAGACTGCACCAGGAGGCGGCGCTCCGCGGCCTCACGTCGATGTATGCTCACGTCAGCCTCACCGCGCGGCCGTTCTTCGAGACATTCGGGTTCGAGGTCGTCGACGCGCGCGAAGTCGACGTGCGTGGCGTGCGGCTGCGGAATTTCCTGATGCGAAAATCGAGGGTGGAGCCCACGCCATGATCATCAGCGACACGCCGCGGCTTACGCTGCGCGAGTTCACGCCACACGACGCGGCGTTTCTGCTGCAGCTGCTCAACGACCCCGGCTTCATCGCCAACATCAACGACAAGGGCATCCGCACCGTCGACGCGGCGCGCGAGTACATCGAGGTCACGCTGGCGCCGAGCTACTCGCTGCACGGGTTCGGCCTGTGGGCGGTCGAGCGCAAGGACACAGGGGCACCGATCGGCATGTGCGGGTTGATCAAGCGCGATTGGCTCGACGACGTGGACCTCGGTTACGCGTTGTTGGCCGAGGCCACCGGCTCCGGCTTCGCGCGCGAAGCGGCGCGCGCGACGCTGGAGGTCGCACAGACGCGCCACCACCTGACGCGGCTCGCCGCCATCGTCAACGCGGAGAACACGCGGTCGATCGCGCTGCTGCGCGATCTCGGATTCGCGGCGCACGGCACCGTGCGCATGCCCCCGGACGACACCGAGATCCCGCTCTTCCTGTGGGCGGCGGGCTCGTAGGCCGATAACTCGGACACGCTGGTCGTCCTCGTGCCCGGAGCCGTCCCGATGCGTTCCCGTTTCGCCATCGCCGCCATCGCGGCACTCGCCTTCGCCGGCTGTCAGTCGCAGACCACGGCGCCCCCGCCGCCGGCCACCGTCGACTGGGTGCCGAACGTGTTGACGCAGCCGGTGCCCTCGTGGGGATCGCCGGTGCGCTTGCAGTTGCCGGTGCCGCTCAGCGCCATCGTGTTGGGACCGAGCGGCGGGCTCGGCGCGTTCGGCGGACACCAAGGAGGCCACGTCGAAGGACTCAATCACGTGTGGATCCCGATCGTTCCGGGCACCGTGATCGGCAGTTGGGCAGATGGCACCGTGACGCGCATCGAGGACATGGGCGATCGCGGCGAAGGCAATGGCCAGCACGAGTTCTTCATCACCATCGACTACGGACAGGGCTTGGTCGGCAAGCATCTCGATGTCAACCAGCCGCTGGTCGCAATCGGAGGGCACGTCACGGCGGGGCAGCCGGTGGCGTGGGGCGAGAGCGCCGAGTTCCAACTCATCGACAACAACCGCAGCGATGGCGAACGCACCGGCGGTGCGACCGGCTCGCCGGTGTCGCCGTTCGACTATCTGCGCGACGCGGACAAGTCGGCGCTCGAGGCGCGCTTCCAGGCGGAGGTCGTCACGCCGTACTTCGCACAGGGCGCGAGCGCCGGCAACAATCGTCCGTGGGAGCCGGCGCTGACGAATCCGATGCTGTTCCATGCCGCGCACCGCGGCACGCTCGCCGGCGAATGGTTGCTGACATCGAAGCCGTGGAACGCAGTGGATTCGAGCTACTTCGACGTCATGACGGTCTTCGATGTCACCAATGCGTACGGACAGTTCCGGCGCGTCGAGATGATGGACCACGATTGGTCGCTGCCGGGGAACAAGCGCCACGTGACCGGCGCGTGGGAGGCGGGCCCCGAGACTGGCACCTGCGTCGTGCGCTGCGACAACGGCGGACCGACGTACTTCGCGCGCTACGCCGTGGACGAATCGAGCGGCCGCGCGCAGTTGCGGATGGCGTGGCGACGGGACGCGTATCCGGCGACGCTCGACGGCGCCGTGGTCTACGTGGAGCGCTCGCCGATCTACTTGCTCGGAGACGTACAACAACTCGGCATCGCGCCGTAGCGCGCGGCGCTCACCCCGCGAGCAGCGCGAGCAGCGCGAAGGTGGCGAGCCAGTGCTCGCCCATGTAGTCGCCGGCGACGTGCGGCAAGCTCGCGGCAATGTGACGTTCGGCAGCGTCCTGGGCACACGCGATCGCCGGCTCGCCGTCCGCCAGAGACGCGGCGATGCCGCGCCAGCACCATGCGCGCGCGAAGTGCAAGCCGTCGAGATGTGCGATCTTGCCGTCGCTGCGATCGCTCACGCGCACGGGAGCGAAGAGCGTCGAGGGTTCGCCGTCGCCCGCGCGGGGCAGGAACGCGGCGAACCAGGCCCGGAACGCACCGGCGCCGAGGACCCGCCGCATGCATTCCGCTTCCATCAACGCCGGCGACAGGAAGTCGTCCTGCGACGGCTCCCACGCTTGGCAGTCGCGATCGTCGCCGTACCACGCGAGAGCCTTGGCGCGGATCAGCGTGAACAACGCGGGATCGTGCGGCTCGGCGTAGTCCGCGGCGAGACGCAGCGCGAAGGCCGTCGATGCATGCGTGCCGGAGCGGATCGGATAATCGCACAGCGGCAGAAACGTTGCGAGGCGCTTGGCGAAGGCGTGCGCCAGAGGACGCAGCGTCACGGCGGCTTGCGCGAGTTCGCCATCCTCGTGGCGTTCGAGTTCGGCCTGGAGCATGAGCGCCCACGCCCAGCCGTACGGACGTTCGAAGCCACGCGACGACGGCCGCGCGAGATACGCGAGTTCCGCCGTCACGGCATCCGCCGTCACGCGGCGTGCGAAGAGCGAGCCGATGTCATCCGCGACCGCAGCGTGGGGATACAGCCGCCGCACCGTCGCCAGCAGCCAGTACCCGTGCACGCACGAATGCCAGTCGAAGCTGCCGAAGAACAGCGGATGCAGCGCGCGCGGGCCACGCGCGTCCGCGTCGCCGTCGAGCACGTGATCCAGCTTGTGCGGATACTCGCGCTCGACGTGCGACAGCGCGAGTCGCGCGAAGTGTGCGGCGAGATCGGGCGTGAGGCGTGTGGTCATCGGAAGGCCAGCAGGCGCATGAGGACGATGTTGGCGAGCAAGAGTGGCACCGCGGTGGGAATCTGCGTGCGAATCACCGCGTTGAACGCTGCCTTGCGATCGGGCAACTCGAGCAGATTCGCCGGCACGACATTGAAATTGGCGGCCATCGGTGTCATCAGCGTGCCGCAGAATCCCGCCAGCATGCCGATGGCGCACACGGCGGCCGGATCGCCGCCGAAGCGCTGCACCACCACCGGCAGGCCGATCGCCGCCGTCATCACTGGAAACGCCGCGAACGCGTTCCCCATGACGAACGTGAACAGCGCCATGCCGATACAGTAGGCCGCCACCGCCGCGGTCCGCGAATCGAGTGGCACGTGCGCGGTGACGAGGTGCCCGACACGATCGCCCACGCCGGCCGCGAGGAAGACCGCGCCGAGCGACGCCAGCATTTGCGGCAACACCGCCGCCCAGCCGACGGACTCGAGCAGGCGACGCGCTTCCTGCAGTGGCGCGCTGCGCGGCGGCCGCAACCACGCGAGCGCGATCGCCACCGCGAGGACGACGCCGCCCGCCAACGACACGAGCGTCGCCTGCTTCGCGTCGAGTATGCGCGCTCCCAGCGCGGTGTGCTTCGCGGCGAGCGTGCCGGCGAGTGCGGCCGCCGGGATGACCAATGCGAGCAGGAAGAGCCGGTTGCCGCGACGCCGCGCACTCAGCCGGCGTTCGTCGATCGACGTCGTCTGGATGGCGCCCTGACCGAGTCCGGCGGCCGCGAGCACTGCGAGTGCGAGGACGAGCACGCCGTTGCCGCGGTCGCCCAGGCGGTCGCCGGCGAGGAAGCTGACAGCCAGCACCGCCCAGAACGCGGTCGCGCGCGCGCGTTGCGTGTGCCGCGCGTCGCGCGCACTCAGCCACGCGATCGCCGCGAAGAACACGCCACCCACGGCGTAGAGATGCGAGAGGCCAATCATCGCTCGCCCTCCGGCCGCCCGAGCCGCCGCGCCAACTGACGATCCAGCCATGCGAGCCGCGCCGCGTGAATGACGAAGGCTGCGATCGCCGTCGGGATCGCCCACCGCGAGAGCGCGAACGGTTCGACACGCAATCCGTTCTGCTCCAGGAAGCCCTTGATGAGGAGGATCGACGCGATGGCGAGGAAGATGTCTTCGCCGAAGAACAATGCGATGTTGTCGGCCGCGGCGCAGTGGGCGCGAATCGCGTGACGCTCGTGGTCTGGCAGCACGCCGAAACGCGCCTCGGCCGCTCCTTCGGCCATCGGCGCGACGAGCGGCCGCACCATCTGCGCGTGACCACCGAGTGACGTCAAGCCGACCGCCGCGGCCACTTGCCGCACCGCGAAGTAGACGAGGAGGAGACGGCCGACCGTCGCCGCGCGCACGCCGGCGATGACGTCGCGTGCGCGTTCCTGCAGGCCGGCGCGCTCGAGCACGCCGATCGCCGCGAGCACGAGCCACACCACGCTGACGTAGCGGTTCGCGTTGAATGCCTTGCCGAACTGGTCGAGCGTCACGAGCGCGCCGTGCGCCAGCGTCGCGGCGTCGGCACCCGGCGTCCATGCGGCCGCGGCGCCTGTGGTGAGTGCCGCCGCAACGACGACAAGCAACGGATGCGCGCGCACGACGAACCCGAGCACCAGTACCGCGAGACCGAGCAGCATCATGCCGGCGTGTCCTCCGATGCCCCGAAGCCTCCACCGCCCGGGGTTTCGATGACGATGACGTCGCCCTCGTCGACATGCATCCGCGCGGTGGCACCGATCGCCTCGCGGGTGCCGTCGCGTCGTTCGATCCACGCGCGGCCTGGCATACCGTCGCCACCGCCGCTCACGCCGAACGGCACCGTGGTGCGGCGGTTCGCCAAGAACGCCGCGTCCATCGCGGCGCGGAAGCGGATGCGCCGCACCGCCCCGTCGCCACCGCGCCATCGGCCCACGCCCCCGGAGCCGCGCCGAATCGCGAACGACTCGACGAGCACCGGATAGCGCGCTTCGAGAACCTCCGGATCGGTAAGCCGCGAGTTGGTCATGTGCGTCTGGACCGCGCTGGCGCCATCGAAGCCGGGGCCGGCGCCGGCGCCGCCGCAGATCGTCTCGTAGTATTGGCGCGTGCCGTCGCCGAAGGTGAAGTTGTTCATCGTGCCTTGCGAGGCGGCGAGGGCGCCGAGCGCGCCATACAGCGCGTCGACGATCGCCTGGCTCGTCTCGACGTTTCCCGCGACCACGGCGGCACCGGGCCGCGGATGCAGCAGACTCCCCTCCGGCACCACGATGTCGATTGGGCGCAGGCAGCCTTCATTGAGAGGGATCGCGTCGTCCACCAGCGTACGGAACACGTACAGCACGGCGGCACGCGTCACCGCGAACGGCGCGTTGAAGTTGCCGGTGTCCTGCGCGCTGGTGCCGGTGAAGTCGAGGGTGACGCGCCGCGCGGCGTGGTCGGGACGCACGGCGACGCGAATGGTCGCGCCGTTGTCCATCGGCACCGCACAGGCGCCGGGCGTCAGACCGTCGATGACGCGCCGAATGTGTTCGGCGGCGTTATCCTGGACGTGCCCCATGTAGGCGGCGACGCCCGCGCGCCCATACTCCTCGACCAGCCGCCGCAACTCCCCGATGCCACGCGCACACGCCGCAATCTGCGCCCGAAGATCGGCAAGATTGCGATCGATGTCGCGCGACGGATGCCGCGCGCGGGCGAAAAGCGCGCGGGCCGCGGCTTCGCGCAGCACGCCGTCGTCGACGAGCAGGAAGTCGTCGATGACCACGCCTTCGTCCTCGAGCGTCATGCTGTCCGGCGGCATCGAGCCGGGCGTCGTCCCGCCGACGTCGCCGTGGTGTCCGCGCGCGGCGACGAAGAACGCCGGCACGGCCTCTCCGTCGAGAACCACGGGCGCGATGACGGTGATGTCGGGCAGGTGCGTGCCTCCCGCGGCGGGCGCATTCAGCATGTAGACGTCGCCGGCGCGCAGCGGGCGGCCCTCCCGTCGGCGCGCCGCCACCACCGCGCGCACGCTGTCGCTCATCGATCCGAGATGCACCGGGATGTGCGGCGCATTCGCCACCAGGCCGCCGTCGGCGTCGAACACGGCGCACGAGAAGTCGAGCCGCTCCTTGATGTTCACCGACGAGGCGGTGCGTTGCAGCGCGACGCCCATTTCTTCCGCGATGCCCATGAAGCGGTTGTTGAAGACTTCGAGAAGGACGGGATCGCACTGCGCCGCGTCGACCGCGGCCCGCATGCGCGGCGCACGACGTTCGAGCACCAGGCTGCCGCCGTCGAGGAGGCGCGCGCACCATCCGGGATCGACCACGGTGGTCGCGCCGTCCTCGACGATCAGCGCCGGCCCGTCGAGCCGCGCGCCGCGCGGGAGCTCCGCGCGTGCGAAGATGGGCGCGGCGTGTGTGACGTCGTCGGCGCGCAGGTGCGTGTCCCCGCACGGCTGCGGCCCGCCGGCGGGCGGCGCGGCGGCCACGGGTGCCGCGGGCTCCGCGCGCGATGCCGCTTCGACACCGACTGTTGCCACGACGAGCGGACGCGCCGCATCCACGAAACCGAATCGCCGGCGATGTTCTTCCGTGAACGCGGTTGCGAGGCCGCGCGCGTCGCGGAACGGCATCGGTAGCGCGACATCGGTGCCGGCGTATTTGACGTGCACCGTCACGGCCAATTCGATCGCCGCATCGTCGAGACCTTGCGCACGCAATACCTCACGCGCCTGCCGCGCCAGTGGGGCGGCGATGTCGCGTACGTCGGCTTCCGCGAGCGGTCGCTCCACGGTGCGCTCGCGCACCGCGCGCACGCGGGCTCGCGCGATGCCGACGGCCGAGAGCACGCTGGCGTCCGGCGGCACCAACACCGCCGGGATGCCGACGCGATCCGCCACGGCGCACGCATGCTGGCCCGCCGCGCCACCGAACGCGCACAGGACGTAGCGCGAGGGATCGTATCCGCGCTGCAACGAGATCGTCGTCAGCGCGCCCGCCATGTGCTGATTGGCGATCGCGAGAAACCCCTCCGCAATCTCTTCGCGGGTGCGCGTGTGGCCGGTGTCTCGCTCCACGGCCGCACGGACCTCGTCCAAGCGCGCCACGATGGCGTCGGAGTCGAGCGGTTGCGCTCCGTCGGCGCCGAAGATCGCCGGGAAGTGCGCGGTCGGCACGCGGCCGACGAACACGTTGCAATCAGTCACGGTGAGCGGACCGCCCCGCCGGTAGCACGCGGGTCCCGGATCGGCGCCCGCGCTGCGCGGTCCGACGCGCAACCGCGCGCCGTCGAAGTAGCAGACCGAGCCGCCGCCCGCCGCCACGGTATGGACGTGCAACA
>JBGATO010000044.1:0-32707 GCA_044229145.1 Candidatus Eiseniibacteriota bacterium
GGTCACGTCGATCGCGAAGCTGGCGCTGCCGCTCAGCAGGCCGTCGCTGGCGCTCAGCGTCACGCCGGCGTAGTGGCCGGCCTGCGTGTAGTCCGGCGTCCAAGTGAGCACGCCCGTGCTCGGCGCGACCGACGCACCGCTCGGCAGCGACGAACCGCTCCAGGACACGATCGGGTCACCATCCGGGTCGCTCGCGCTCGGCGTCACGGTCAGCAGGGCGTTCTCGGCGACCGTCTGGTCGCCGATGGCGCTCACCGTCGGCGCGTTGTTGACGAAGCTCGCGGCGATCGTGTGGTTCGCGGTGACGCTGTTGAAGGTGTAGCTGGTGACCGCGCCGACGCTCACGCCGTCGACCAGCACGTCGGCCACGTGGTAGCCGGCCGCGGGCGTGATCGTGTAGGCCTGCGAGCCGTTGAAGTCCACGGTCGTCGTGCCAGTGGGCGAAATCGATCCGTTCGCGCCAGCCGAAGCCGTGATCGCGAAGGTCGCGACCTCCCCGAGCAGGAAATCGCTGAACGAGGTGAGCCCCGTGGCCTCCGTTGTGGTCGCCGTGCGGGTCCCGACGCTCGGGTTCGACCACGTGCCGGAGGTGTTCTTCGCCGCGATCAAGTTGCTGGTGGTGGCGCCGCCGACGAGGTCGCCGGGGACGAACGTGAAGGTGGCCGCGTACGCCGGTGAGGTGATGCCGGCGTTGGTCAGCGTCCACGACCGGTTCACGTACTTGCTGGCGCTGAGACCCGACGCGGCGGACGGCGCACCGCCGAGGGCAACGGTCGACGCGGTGAGTGTACCGCTGCCACCGAGACTGCTCAGCGCGACGGAGACCGGCGTGTAGTTCGAGGCGTCCCCGATTTCGAAGGCGTAGGTGGCCACGCTCGACACCGGCTTGCGCAGGTTGCCGATGACGCGTCCGGAGCCGCTCCGCGTTACCGACGCGTTGGCAATCAGCGTGTTCGCGCCGGTGGTGATCGTGTTGGCACCGAGCGCCAGCGTCTGGTTGACGGTGACATCGTTCGCGAGCGTGATGCCACCAGTGTTGCTGATGGTCAGGTAGTCGAAGCCGGTCGTCCCGGTGATCGACTTGCCAACCGTGCCGGTGAACTCGACGGAGCGGCCGTTGGGCGTGAAGGCCGCGGCGCCGGTGCGGGTGAAGTTTCCGCCGATCTTCAGGTCGCCACCACTCAGATTGCCAAGCGACACGTTGCCGGCCATCGAGAAGTCGCCGCCGACCGTCAGCACGCCGACGCCGGGGTTCGGGCTGCCGTAGTCCATGTAGAGCGCGCAGCCGTTGTCGACGGTAAGGTTCCCGGTGATCGTCCGCGCGGCGGTCAGGCTGCCGTTCGGATAGTTGAGCACGGTGTTGTTGCTCAACTGGACGTTGGCGGGATCCGTGGTCTTCCACTCGTCACCGCGGCCGTAGGTGGCGTTGACGTTGTACTTCAGCGTCGACGCGGACCCGTACGTCGGCGCGCCGGTGACGAAGCCGCCGGCGTTGATTTGCAGCGTGCCATTGATCGTCAGGTTGTTCGCGTTCGTGATGCCGGCGGACGTCTGCACGACACCCGACACCGTGCGCGCGGCGTTGAGAGTAATGCCACCGGCTCCCGTGATGGTGACGTTCACCGGTCCGTTCGTCGACGGCCAGAACACATCGCTGCTGTTAACGCCGTACGAACCGGAAGTGTTACCGAACTGTAGGGTGCCATTGCTCCCGTACGTGAACGCCGTTCCGGTGGCCCACGAGCCTTGGTCGAGGCGGAAGGTGCCGGTGACGCGGAGGCTGGTCGCGCTGACGGTCAACGTCTGTCCGCTGACACCGAGCGTGCCGTCGATGGTGTCCGCGAATGTAGACGCCAGCGTCACCGCGTTGGAGATCGTGACACTGCTGCCGCTCGCGACTTTGACCTGCTCGAAGGTCGTCGCGCTGCTACCGCTGATCGTCTTACTGGCGCCCGTGAAGCTGTAGACCTGCGTGCCGGTGCTATTGGTGAGCGTCCCATTGTTGGTGAAGTTACCGGCGAAGGTCATCGTTCCGGTTTGGGTTGTGGTGAGGGTGACACCTGAACCGAGGGAGAAGTTGCCATTCACGGTGAGCGTCCCACTGCCGGATGCTGTACCCGACCACGTCCCAGAGGTGCTCTCCAGCGTCAAGTTGCCGTAGCTGCGTCCCGACATCGAAATCGACGGGATCAACCCTGTCGCCCCGCGGTAGATGAACGTGCTGTTGGCGGACAGCGTGGCCGCGTTGAGCGGTGTCGAGATGCCTGAGGTCGTGTTGTGAATGTACGTCCCGCCGTCGTTCACCGCCCACGTCGCGCCGGACAAGAGCGTCCACGTCCCGCCGCTGTTCAACCATGTGCCGTTCACCGTCAGGTCCGTGCCGCTGCCATTCGCCAGAGTCCACGTAATGGTGGAGGCAACAGTGACCTGGCCGCCGGAGTCGACGGAGATTTGGTCGGCGACGAGGCCGGACGCGGAGATCGTCACCGTGTGCCCGCTGCGCACGGTGATTGCGTTCGCGGAGGAGTCGGGGGACGTCGCCGCGGCTGCCCAGGCGCTGCCGTTGTAGCGTTCCCACGTGGCGGCCGCGTTCCAGTTGCCGGTCGCGGCGCTGCGATAATCGTTCGTGGTTTGCGCGAGCGCGGTCTGCGCCGCGCTGGCAACTGCGAGAACGAGCACGACGACGCCGAGAATCCGACGAGTGAGGTGGGCCGGAAATGACGGGCGCATGGAGCCTCCAAGACTCGAAGCACGAGTTGCGATCGCTGAAGCGGCAGGTCTCGCGAAGTGCGAGAAGAGGATGTGTCGGGCGACGCGGGGAGCAGGGGGTCGCGTGGACAGCACTTAAGTGTAGCGGTCCACTCGCAAGCGCCGCAACCTGGTTGAGGTTACGGCCGCAGGGGTAGGGCGAGGTGGCGCGAGGGCCGCGCCGAATCCTCGCACTCCGCGATAACTGACCCGAAGGTCATCAACTTGGATACGCCGAGAATTCCCGCCGGAGCCGGGCCAGGCCGCGAGGTCGACTCGCCGCCCGGCCCCGCCGGTGTTACCGCGTCAGCGACAGGCGACAGACCGCGACTGCCGCCCCCAGCTCGGCCCGGACGAAGTAGACACCCGCGGCCACCGGCTCGCCGCGATCGTCGCGTCCGTCCCACACGAGGGTGTGGTGCCCCGCTGCGGTCGGAGCGTCGCGCAGGATCCGCAGGCGGCGGCCAGCGGCGTCGTGGAGCGTGACGCGCGTCTGCCCGGCATTGTGTGCGTGCAGATACACTTGTGGCATGGACGCAGGCGCACCTGCCGCGACCGCAAACGTCCGCGGCGTGGACGGCGCCTCCACGGCGGTCGGCTGCGGGAGGGCAACCAGGCAGGGCGAGAACTCCGACGTGTTGCCGGCGGAGTCGGTCGCCGTCGCACTGAGCGTCGTCGCCGTGCCGAGATCGGTGACCGGCAGAGTCGCCGCGAGGATCGCGTTGCCGGCAGCGTTGCTGGTCACGTCGAACGCGCCAAGATACACTGCGCCTTCGCCTTGACCACTTGGATCACATGCTACGTTGCCATACACGCAAATGCGACAGAGCATGGCCGGTGTGGTCGCCAGCGTGCCGGTGAGGATGAGACCGGCCGAGCCGACGGTCGCGCCGCTGAGGACCGGGAAGTTCATGCCGGCGTTGGCGCCGTTGTCGACATCGCCGGGATCGTTGACCGCGGGGCCGAGTGGTCCGAGGTCGATGCCCAAGCCGGCGTTGTCGTGGATCGCGTTGCCTTCGATGCGGACGCCTTGCGGGATCGGGTTGAACACGCGGACGCCGGAGCGGCTGTTATACGCGATCTCGTTCGCCTCGCCGGCCGCGAGGCCGCCGACGCGTGCGTTGGTGGAGAAGGCGGTGGAAAACACGCCATCCAGCCCGTTCCCGAGCGGCTGCCCGTTCGCGGCGACGCCAATGCGGTTACCCAGCACCTCGATCTGCGCGGCACTGAGTTCGATCCCGGTCACGGCGTTCCCCGCGATGACGTTGCCGGCGCCGGGAGCGGAGCCCCCGATGGTGGTGACCGGCCCGCCGGCCGCCACGGCGAAGCTCCCACTCACGCCCGCGGTGCCGTTCGGAATCGCGGCTGTGCCGGTGGCGTCCGTGCCGATCCAGTTGCCCTGGATGACGGTCCCCGAGGCGTGCGACTCGACGTCGATGCCGGCGAGCGTGCAGCCAGAGATCAGGTTGCGCGCGGCCGGATCGGTGCCGCCGATCTGCGTGGCGGTCGACGAACCGAAGACCCAAATGCCGGTGCCGTTCGCAATGGCGGCAGTGCCGGCAGCGTTGGTGCCGATGCGGTTGCCCTGGATCACCGTCCCGGAAGACGCGTTCACGAGCACGCCAGTGCCGAACATCCCGGCGATCACGTTCCCCTCGCCCGCCGCGACGCCGCCGATGAGCGTGCTGGCGGCGTTCACCTCGACGGAGATGCCGTCGGTGCCGTTGCCCACGTCACCGTCGCCAGCCGCGTTCGTGCCGATGCGATTGCCCTGCACGATCGTCCCGCTGACGAAGCCGCCGCGCACGCGGACACCATCCTGCGAGTTCCCCGAGATCACGTTGCCGGCGCCCGCTGCCCCACCACCGATGCGGTTCCCCGCGCACGCCGCGGTGACGTTGAAGATCTCGATCCCGTCGCCGCCGTTGTGCAACTGCGCGGTTCCGCCGACATTGGTGCCGATGCGATTGCCTTCGACGATGTTGGCGGAGCCAGTGATGAAGATGCCGTCGAGGCTGTTGCCGGAGATCACGTTCGGTGCAGCCGCCGAGCCGATGCGGTTGCTGTCGGAGAGCACGGCGATGCCGTTCTCTCGATTCCCGCGGAAGGTCGCGCCCGCCGCGTCGGTGCCGATGTAGCACAGGCCGACGGTCGCACCGCCGCCCTCGAGCGCGAGGCCGTTGTGGAACTGGCCGATCGCCAATCCGGCGATCGACACGTCGGGTGCGGTGACGCGCAGGCCGTCGGTGGCCGTCGGCGCACTCGCCCCGCTCATCTCGACGAGCGGCGCGCCGGCGAATCCCGCCTGCGAGGTCGCGTCGATCGCCATGGTCGTCGACACCACCGGCAGCGCAGCCGCCGGCTGCAGGTGGAACGGCGCGGTGCCAGGGATGGCGAAGCGGATCGAGTCGCTGCCGGCTTGCGCATTTGCCGCGTTGATCGCTTCCCGCAGGCTGCAATGCGTGGCATCGCAGACGCCGTCGTCGGCGTCGTCGGTGGTGGTGACGGTGAGGATGTGCGGGTTGGGCGGCGTGGCGACGGTGATGGTGGCAGTGCACATCAGGCCGCTGGTGGTGCAATGCAGGTCACGCTGATAGACGTAGAGGAAGTTGGTGCCGGTGACCAGGGGCACGCCGGTCTGCGTCGCGCAGGACTGGCCGAAGAAATCGCCACCGCTGAAGCTGCCGCTGAGCGGTACGCCGTTGACATAGACGCCGACGGGATTCGGCTCGCCGGGCTCGTCGCCCAGGCGGTCGTCCACGGCCCAGCAGACGCTGACGTCGCCCACGGTGGCGCCGGGCGTCGTGACGGTGAAGCTGCACGCGTACAGGATCGACCCGACGTCGCCGTTACACGTGCCGGTCTTCTCGTGGGCGATCCAGCGCGCTTGCGGGTCGCTGGGAAGACCGCTGATCCAGAAGCCTCCGAAGGGCGCGACGACGCGGGCGGGCGGTCCAGCGACGGCATCGGCGAAATCGGTAGCCGAGAACGCGGCGCCACGCATCGGCTGCGAGCACGGCGCCATTGCGACTGGATTGTACGTCCACCGGTCGTCGAAGTCGGGGCAGGCGCCCGGGACGCCGCCGCTGAGTCCGGTGCGGACCGTGATGACTTCGAGGGCTGCCGCCCTGGTCGCTGCTCCCAGTGCCCCGAACAGGACGATGCCGGTCAGGATTGCCGCGTTCCACCATGTCCGTCGCATGTGTTGTCTCCCCGTGTCGAGACCGCCGAAGGGCGGTTGGCTTCGGAAAGACGCGCCGAACCAGCAGGAAACCGGACACGGGCAGCCGGAGAAAATGTGGAGGCGGTACCGGCGGCGGCGAAACTACCGCAGGATCAAGACGCGAGCGCCGTCGCGGGCTGGGCGGCCGACGGGAACGACGTGGTACACACCCGGGGCCAGGACGTGCCCGGCATCGTCGCGGCCGTCCCAGGCGATCTCGCGCGCCCCGTCCGGCACCGCGAGGTCGCGGACGCGGCGGCCGGCGATGTCGTACACGGCAAGCCGGGGGCTGCGTCCCGCGTCCCGGAGGCGCAGATGGATCGCATGGCCGGCTTGCGCAGGTTGCGGGGCGACGCGGAGCCATGCGTTGCGTTCCGCGCCACTGGGCTCCCCCACCGCTGTCACAACCGGCGGCGTCGTGATCCACTGCGGCGGCGCGCCGTCCAGCGCGTTCGCCGACCACCAGCCGTTGAGCGTGCCGCCTTCGAGCACGGCGACGGTGACGCTGTCCCCCACCGCCGGCGCCAGCGGCCAACCGGTGAAGGGATCGAGCGCGCCGGCGAGTTCCATCGCCCAGGTGACGTCGGTCGGCGTGAGCAGGCCGACCGGCGTCGACGCGACCTCACCGCGCCGCACCCACGCCAGCACGGCGACGTAGTTGGTGTGCAGCGTGTCGTTGCGCGGCAGGTCGCCGAGCACGACGTAGGACGGCACGGCGGAGTCGCCCGCCGCGGTACGGAACTCGAACAGCGGGCCGCGCTGCGCGGTGGCGGTGCCGCATCCGCGAACCCGCACGCTGTAGAGCGTCGCCGGCGTGAGACCGGTGAGCGGCACGTGATGCACGGTGCGCGGCGCCGCGGTGACCTCGGTGGCGGTGAGCGTCGGCGCGAGTCCGGGGCCGTAGTCGATCACGCCGATCGTCGGCGTCGTCGTCGTCCAGAACACCGACGCGGTGGTCGCCGTGAGGTTCGCCGGGAAGACGTGCGAGATGCCGCTGCTGCACAGCGTGAACGCCGGACTCACGTTGCAGGACGTGCGGCCGCCGGTGTGCCAGAAGATGAGGCGGAGTTGCGCGGTGCTGGTCGTCGTGCCGTCCGGCGTCCACGCGAGCAGGCTGTCGCCGCCGGCGATGGTCGCCAAGCGTTCGGGGAACGTGAGACCGCCGTCGCGCGACAGCAGCACGTGGGTCGAGTCGAGCGCGGCGGGCACCGACGGGTGCCAGCGCAATGTGTCGAGGACGCCGAGTTCGAAGCTCTGGCCGGTCGTGGGCGCGTCGACCACCGGCGCGGCGAGCGCCACCGGTGTCGAATCGCCGCCGGGCGCCAGCACCTCGCGGATGTCATCGACGTTGAGATGTCCCCACGGGCCGCGCGCCCAATCCATCATCTGGATGTAGACCTGCTGACCGCGCAGCGCGCCGGTGGCCCACGTGCGACGTTCGAGCAGATCGGTACGCTGACCGCTCTCGCTGTGCAGCACGCGCCCGGTGCACGGATCGCAGACGCGCAGCGCGGTGGAATCCGGATTGTCGCCGCCGGCAACCAGCGCCGTCAGACTGTCGCCGGTGAGGGCGAAGACCTTGGTTTGCGCGACGCCGGTGATGGTGTCACCGAGTGCCTGGCCGGGCGTGCCGAGTTGCAGCGGTCCCTGCCAGCCTTCCGCCGTGCCCATCCAGCCGAACGCCTCTTGCTGCACCGCCGGACGCGACTTGACGCGTGAATCGAGAAACGTCGACTGCTCGATGAATGCCAGCCCGTTCCAGGTCCAGCGCGGGAATGGCTGCGCGAACCGCGGCACCGGCAACGTCCCGTTCCACGTCAGCGTGTCGATCTTGACGAAGAAGCGCGTGGTGTCGTTGACGGTTTCGGCGCGATGGCGCGAGAACCACGTGCGGCCGTTCGCCGGATCGGTGGATGCGGCGAGCGCGGCGCCGCGGTCGACGATGACGCGCGCGTTGTAGTTCCACGGCCCACTGAAATTGCTCGCGGTCATCGCCGCGATGCCCGACACGTTCGCCTCGGTGAACGACAGCGACCACTGGCCGTTGTGCTGCAGCATGAGCGGCGACTCGAGCGCGTACGAACTGGTCGGGCCACTTGGGTGGATGAGCAGCGCGCCGCGATCGGTCCAGTGCAGGAGATCGGTGGACGACGCGTAGCCGATCGAGCCTTTGCCGTACGTCGACGCGGCGGTGTACGCCATGTACCACGTCGACCCGACCTGCCACAGCGATGGATCGCGGCAGTCCGCCCATTGGCCGGGGCGCCAGTTCGTCCACGTGGTGTCCGGCTGGAACACGGGATTGCCGGCGTACGGCGTCCAGGTGAAGAGATCGTGCGAGGTGGCGACGCCGATGCGCTGCGTGTTCGTCATGTCGACACCGGTGTAGAACATGTAGTAGAGCGTGTCGGCGAAGTTGACGATCTCGGGCGCCCAATGGGCGTTGGCATCCCAGGCGCCCGGCTGCACCGGCAGGATGCCCGGCTGCACGGTCCAATGGATGAAGTCGGTGGTGGTGGCGTGGCCGAGGGTGTCCTGCAACACGGCCGACGCGGTGCCGTAGGGCCCCATCGTGTAGAACATGTGCCAGACGTCGCCGCGCTTGATCATGCAGTGGTCGGCCACCGTGTGGCGCGGATCGACGAAGTACGCCTGTTCGAAATCCTCGCGGAAGAGCGCATGCGCCGGCCGCGCCAGGCCGGCGGCACACGCCAGCAGGGCAAGGGCGAGCAGCCCTCCGCGCGCAGCGACGCGACGGACGGCATGCAACGATTGCATCAAGGAGTGCGCGGGGGAGCCAACGCGCGGCATCGGGATCTAAGGCACGAGCTGTGGCGTGTCACACGATGTGGGCAGTGGCGGCGAACCGGAGGGTGATCAACGGCGCCGCGATTCCGTCTTGCGAGTATGCCGGAGCGGGCGCCGCCGGACAAGCGCCGCCCGCCGAAACGACGGTGCCACCACGGGTCGACGCGCAGCGCTCCCGCAGGCTACTCTCCCGACAGTCGTGGTCCCGATGGAGATCGCCCCGCCCGATGGATAAGCGCCAGGTTGCCGCCGCTCTCGAGGAAATCGCCACGCTGCTGGAGCTCACCGGCGGCAATATGTTCCAGTTGCGCGCCTACACGAACGCGGCGCGGCTCATCGAATCGCTCGACGAGGATCTCGGCGCGCTGGTGGCCAGTGGCGCGCTCCGCGAGCTCAAGGGCATCGGGCCGGCTCTCGCAGACAAGATCACGACGCTGGTGACCACGGGCGGGCTGCCGTACCTCGACGATCTGCGCGCGCAGGTGCCGGCGGGCCTGCTCGACGTCATGCGGGTGCCGGGACTCGGGCCGAAGAAGGCGAAGCTGTTGCACGAGCAGGCGGGCGTCGAATCGCTCGAGACGCTCGAGGCGGCGGTGCGCGAGGGACGGCTCAAGGGCTTGAGCGGCTTCGGGCCGAAGACCGAGGCAAACATCCTCGCCGGCATCGAGCGGCTGCGCACGGCGGGTGGCCGTGTGCTGTATCCGATCGCCGCGGCCGAAGCCGAGCGGTTGCTGGCGATCGTGCGCGCGGTGCCCGGCGTGCAGCGCTGCGAGGTCGGCGGCAGCGTGCGGCGGCGGCGCGAGACCGCGAAGGACATCGACCTCGTGTGCGCCGCGCCGGCCGAGTGCGTGGGCGCGGTCATGGACGCGGTGACCGGTGCCGAGGGCGTGGTGGCCGTCGTCGGACGCGGCGAGACCAAGTGCAGCGTGCAACTCGCCGCCGGGCTCAACGCCGACGTGCGCGTGGTGCGCGACGAGGCGTACGTCGCCACCCTCGCCTACTTCACCGGCTCGAAGGAACACAATGTCGCGATGCGCAGCCGGGCAATCGACCGCGGTCTGAAGCTGAACGAGTACGGCTTGTTCCGCGGCGACGAGGCGTTGCCGCTCCCCGACGAAGCGGCGTTGTACGCGGCGCTCGACCTGCCGTACATCGAGCCGGAGCTGCGCGAGGATCACGGCGAGTTCGAGGCGGCGGCGGCCGGCGCGTTGCCGCGGCTGGTGCGCGAGGACGACATTCGCGGCGTGCTGCACAATCACTCGACGTGGAGCGACGGCGAGAACACGCTCGAGGAGATGGTCGCCGAGGCGGAGCGGCTCGGCTACACGTACCTCGGCATGAGCGAGCACTCGAAGTCGGCGGCGTACGCGCGCGGGCTAGAGCCGGCACGATTGCTCGACTACCTCGATACCATCGACGCGCTCAATGCCGCGCCGGAGCGGCGCATTCGCATCCTGAAGGGCACCGAGTGCGACATCCTGGCCGACGGCGCGCTCGACTACGATGACGCGCTGCTCGCGCGTTTCGACTTCGTCGTCGCCTCGGTGCATTCGCGCTTCAAGATGGAGGGCGACGCGATGACGGCGCGCATCCTCGCGGCGGTGCGCAATCCGTTCACCACGATTCTCGGCCACCCCACCGGCCGACTGTTGCTCGAACGCGATCCGTACAACGTCGACATGGATGCGGTGTTGGCGGAAGCGGCGCGCTGCGATGTCGCGGTCGAACTCGACGCGCATCCGTCGCGGCTCGATCTCGATTGGCGGCACGGCAAAGTGGTGCGCAAGCTGGGTGTGAAGATCGCCATCGACCCGGACGCGCACGCCATCGAAGGACTGCGCGACGTGCGCTACGGCGTCGGCATCGCGCGCAAGATGGGATTGCAACGCGAGCAGGTGCTCAACGCGATGACGGTCGACGAACTCACGCGGTGGCTGGCTTCACGGCGCGCGGCGCGCGCCTAGCACCGCCGGTCGAGGCCGCTCAACTCTTCCAGCACCACGACGTCGCCGCGAATCCGCGCGCGCTTGGTCAGCCCCTCGATGACGAAGACGCCGTGGTGGTCGGCGTAGCGCAGCAAGCGCTGGCGATACGCGAGTTCCTCCGGCGTGCCGGGTTGGTGGGTGCGCACGCCGAGGGCGTAGCCATCGACCAGCCGCACGCCATGATCGGCGCGTCGCGCCTCCGGCGACAGGCTACGCACCTGCACGATGTGCTTCTTCGCCGGACAGTGCCCCGCGTATTGGCACCACGCGCACAACGCCGACTCCTTCGGCGCCAACGTCTCGGGCGCCGCGAGCGCCGCCTCCACCAGCTCGATCGCGCCGAGCACCTGGCGGTGCAGCGCGTCGATTTGCTCCGGCGTGCGGCGGGTTTCCATGATCTTGTTGTGCGCGAGGTAGTGCCACTTCAACTCCACCTCGCGCGCGTCGGGATGCACGCTCTGCAGGATCATCTGGTAGAGCGCGAGTTGGCGGCCCGGCGCGTCCGGCGCGTCGGAATCGAAATCCGCCTGGCGCGGCACCGACGCCGACGTCTTGTAATCGTGGATTTCCCACACGCCATCGGGGCGCCGCACCAGACGGTCCACGATGCAGCGCATGATCCACCCGCGCGTCGCGTCCACCGGATGCCGCATCTCGTGCTCGACCGCGATGGTGTATTCGCTGGCTGGGTCGAACGGCGCGTGGGCCACGAGGTAGTCGCGCAGGAAGCGCTCGCCGCTGGCGCGGTACGACGCGGCGGTGGCGCCGGCGCGCACGATGTAGACGTTGTCGTGCCACAGCCGGTCCCAGGCCGCGTGGTAGCCGGCCAGCACGGCGTCGAGCACCGGCGGTTCGCGCTGGTCGAGCAGGCCGCGGTAGACGCCTTCGAGCGCCTCATGCACGCGGTGGCCGAGGAAGATCTCGATGGACTCGTCCGGCAACCGTAGACGGTCGAGGTATTCGAGGCGGAACTTCCAGCCGCACTGATCGAAGGTCTTGAGCTTGGAGTGGGAGAAAATCGACGACATCAGATCCTCGGGACGCCCTGGATAGGTCTCGCACTGTAGGAACAGGCGACGGCGGGCGCAAGCCCCACGGCCGGCGTGCCGATAGATTGTCAGGCGCTTGTCCGTCAAGCAGTTACGACCGTGTGGGATTTCCCGCACGGATCCGTGCAAGTTGCCCGCCCCCCTGGGGTGGTCCCCGGCTCGCTCCGATACATCTAGAGAACTCACGCGACATGGCCTGTCGCCCACGCAGCGGTGCGAGTGGAGATCACGGATGTTCACCATCATCGGCATTCTGGTTGTGCTGGGGTCGGTGGCGGGCGGTTTCACCATTGCCGGTGGAAAGCTCCCTGCACTCTTCCACATCTCGGAAATCATCACGATCTGCGGCACCGCGGCGGGCACCATGCTCATCGCGACGCCGTTGCCGGTGTTGAAGCAACTCGGCGGCCGCATCGCCGCGCTCATGAAGCCGTCGCGCTTCAGCAAGGGTCTCTACCTCGAGTCGCTCCGCTGCCTTTACGAATTGTTCACGATGGCGCGCAAGGACGGCCTGGTGGCCATCGAGCAGCACATCGAGAACCCGCACAAGAGCAGCCTCTTCCAGAAGTATCCCGCGGTCGCCCACGACCACCATGCGGTGTCGTTCCTGTGCGACTCGCTGCGCTTAGTGCTGGTGGGCGGTGTGCCGCCGCACGATCTCGAAGCGCTGATGGACCAAGACCTCGAGTGTCACCACGAGGAGAGCGCGCAGCCGGCGGGGGCGTTGCAGAAGGTCGCCGACGCGCTGCCGGCCATCGGCATCGTCGCCGCGGTCTGCGGTATCGTGGTGACGATGGCGGCGATCGCCGGTCCGGTGGAACAGATCGGCGAGCACGTCGGCGCCGCGCTCACCGGAACCCTCATGGGCGTGCTCATCGCCTATGGCTTCTGCGCGCCGCTGGTCGGGGCGATGGAGGCAGCGAACAGCACCGAGGCGCGCTATTACGTCTTCTTGAAGGCGAGCGTCGTTGCATTCGCCAAGGGCTTCAGCCCGATCGTGTCGGTGGAGTTCGCGCGCCGCGCCATCTACGCCGAGGTGCGTCCGACCTTCGGCGAGATGGAGAAGTCGTGCAAAGAAATGAAGAAGGCCGCCTAAGGATGATGCGCGCATGAGCGGGCCGGGCGGCAAGGGCGACAACATCATCATCATCCGCAAGAAGAGCGGAGGACACGGCGGCCATCACGGCGGCGCGTGGAAGGTGGCATTCGCCGACTTCATGACGGCCATGTTCACGCTGTTCCTGGTGTTGTGGCTGGTCAATCAGTCGTCCGATGTGAAGTCGGCGATCGCCGGGTACTTCCAGGATCCGCTCGGCCGCGCCGACGAGTTCGGCTCGTCGATCGTCCCCGGTGCCGGCGCGCAGGCGGCCACCGTGCGCGCGTTGAGCGAAGCCGACGTGCTCGAGATGCGCCGCGACAAGATGCGCTCGGCCGCCGAAGCGGTGAAGAAGGCGATCGAGGCAAGCGACGCGCTCTCCAGCGTGAAGAACAACATCGAGATCACGCTCACCAAGGAGGGCCTGCACATCGAGTTGCTCGAGGACTCGACCGGCACCTTCTTCCAGAGCGGCTCGGCGGATTTGAGCGACCGCGGCGAAGCGATCCTGACGCTGCTCGGCACCGTGCTCGGCTCGCTGGACAATCCGGTGCACATCGAAGGGCACACCGACTCGCAGCCGCTCGGCCCCGGCACCACGTACACGAACTGGGAGCTGAGCGCGGATCGCGCCAACGCGGCGCGGCGCATCATGTCCGAGTACGGGCTGCAGCCCTTGCAGATCACGCAGATCCGTGGCTTGGCCGATCGCGACCCGCGGGATCCCGAGCATCCGGCGTCCCCGCGGAATCGCCGCATCGCCATCGACGTGCTGATGTCCCCGAGCGATCAAGAGATGATCGCCGCGGGATTCGTCCCCGAGTCCCAACCCAACTCCGCACCAGGAAACGCAGGTGCCGCCGTGCCGCGTGCGACGAGCCCTGCACATGCGCCGGACCATCCCACGGTGATCACCGCCGGGACGGCCGGGGGCGAGAACAAATGAGCGACGCAGACCCCATTCTGCTCGTCGGCGCCGATCCCCTCACCGCCGCGACGTTCCGGCGCGCGGTGGACGGCGTCCAACACGCCGAATTACTGCTGGCCTCGCGCATCGGCGAGGCGATCGAAATCGCCCGCGAGACGCCGCCGACGCTCGTGGTGGCGCGCCACATCGCCGGGGTGAGCAACGTCTTCGACATCTGCCGCAAGATCAAGGCGGACGCGACGCTGTCGACGCGCGTGTTCGCGATCGCCACCACTCCGTCGAACATGGAGTGGGATCGCGCATTCGGCGCCGGAGCGGAAGGCGTGCTGCCGTGGCCACTGACAGGCGCCGATCTGCAAGCCATGCTGGCGTCGGCGCGCCGCGTCCGGCAGTTGCATCAGGAAGTCGCCGATGCGACCGCACCGGACGATCCGCACACGCCGGCCACCTGGCACGTCACGCAGGACGTCTGGCTGCGCGCGCTCACCGCCTTGCGTGACGAAGCGCAGCCGGCGGCGGCAGTCCGCGCCGAACAGATCGTCGAATTCGCGCACCACTTGGCGGCGCAGTTTGGCATTCCCGCGATGTGGCTGCGCGATCTCGATCGCGCCGGGCGATTCTCCGAGATCGGCAACGTCTTCTGCGGACGCAAGCTGCGCGACAGCGGCGGCCTCGGCTGGCACAACGCGGCGCGGGCGCTCGGCACCTACGCGCTGTTGGCGCGCATCGACGGTCTCACCGGCGCGGCCGAACTCACCGCGATGGTGACCGAGAACTGGAACGGCAGCGGCTTCCCACGCGGCATCGCGCACGCCGACATTCCGCTGCGGGCGCGTATCCTGCGTGTCGCGCGCGACTACGTGGCGCTGGTCGAGAGCGGCGTCGCCGATCCGGGCGACGAGATCATCTCCGGCTCCGGCGTGCTCTACGATCCGCTGGTGATCGAGCATTTCCGCACGCTGGCGCAACTCGCGCATCAGGCAGCGCACATCGATGATTCGGAGGTCGTGCCGGTCAGCGTGTTGCGCAGCGGCATGACGCTGGCGAACGACGTCTTCACGCACACCGGCCTCTTGTTGCTGCACGAGGGCACCGTGCTCACGCCGCAGACGATTCAGCAAATCCTGCGCGTGCACCACATCGAGCCGATCCGGCCGGGGATCGCGATTCGGCGCGCCACCGCCGCGTAGGCGGCGGACGCGCTAGATCGACTGCAGCAGCGTCTGCACCATTTCGTCGGCGATCGACACCAGCTTGGCCGCCGCAGCGTACGCCTCCTGCTGCGTGATCAGGTTGGTCATTTCCTCGTCGAGGTTGACGCCGAAGACGCTCTGCCGCTGCTGATCGGCGCTGTCCACCAACGTCTGATAGATCGACACGTCGTTCTCCGCGTTCGCGACGTCCACGCCGACGCCGGCCGCGGTGGCGGTGTAATAGTCGCGCAGCGTCGCGTTGCCGAGTTCCGCCACCTGCTGCGTCGCCAGTCCGGCGATCGCCAGGGCGACGGAGCCGTCGCCGGGTGCGGCGGTCCCGCCGGCCGCAATGTTGTTGGGATCGCCCAGCACTGCGTCGGTGAGGGAGATCGTCGAGGCGGTGACCTTCGCCGGATCGAAGAAGTCGACACCGAACTGCGCGTACGCGGTGTAGCCGCCCTCGTGCAGCGAGTTGACCTGCTGGACTAGTTGCTGTGTCCACGCGTCGAGCGAGGTGCGCAGCCGCGGCACGGTAGTGTTGATGACCGTGAGTTCGCCCGCCAGACTGCCGCCCGCCGGCGTCAGGGAGTCGCCGCCGGCGATCCCGATCTGATACGTCCCGTCGGATTGCGGTCGCAACTCGAGCGCGTGCGCGCCGCCGCCGTCTACCAACAGCTGACCGCTGCCGAGCACGCCAATCGAGCCGTCCTGGTGCTGCACGACTTGAATCGGCAGCAAGGTGGAGAGCTGGTCGAGGATCGCATCGCGCTGGTCGAGCATGTCGGGCGAGTCCTGGCCCGGCGCGCCGCTCGCGACTACCTGCGCGTTGAGGTTGCTCAGCTGCGCGGTCAGCGTATTGACTTGATCGATCTGTGTCTGCAATTGCCCGAGTGCGTCGGTTCGCGCCTGCAGGATGTCGCCGTCGAGACGGCGAATCTGGCCGGCGAGACGATCGCCGGTGCTCTGCACCATGTCGCGGTTGGTCGCGCTGTCGGGATTGTTGGCGAGATCGTTGAAGGCGTTGAAGAACGCGTCGAGCGCCGCCGACACGCCGGTGTCCGACGGCTCGGCGAAGGCATTCTCGATCTGCGACAGCAGGCTGGTGCTCGTGTTCGCCTGGCCAAGCGAGCTCGCGTGGCGCCGGTAGAGCGTGTCGGAGAACTGATCGCGGATGCGCGTCACGCCGGTATCGGTGACGCCGCGGCCCACGGTGCCGTGCGGATCGCGCAGCGGCATCGCGGCAATGATGTTCAACCGCTGCCGGCTGTATCCCGGCGTCTCCGAGTTCGCGATGTTGTGCGACGTCACCGCCATGGCGCGCTGCGAGGTCATGAGCGCGGTACGGGCGATGCTGAGCAGACTGGTCAGCGACATGGGTCAGGCCACCTTGTTGACGAAGACGCTGGTGGGACGCGCGGCATCGTCCGCCGCCGCGCCGGCCGAATAGGTCGGCGTGCTGTCGCCCCACGACGAGAACAGCTCTTGGAGGAACCGGTCGCCGGCTTCCACGGCGCCGCGCAACACGCGATGGTTGATCGCGACTTCACGCGCCACCGCCTCGGCCTCGCGCCGCAGATCGCCGCGCACGGCACGCAGGGACGCCGGAAACGGCAGGCCGAGCGTCGCCTCGAGATCGTCGAGCGGGAGCGCGGCGTCGCCGCACAGCGTGTGCAGCAACTGGCCGCGCGCGCGGCGCGCATCGGTGAGTCCCTGGAGCACGCGGCCGATGTCGGCGATGGTCGCCTGGACGGCGTCCGCGCGATGGGCAGCGATGGCAGCACGTTGTGCCACCAGCGCCTCCCGCAGGGCGATGACCAGCGCGGTCTCGCCGCGCAGCGAGTCGTGCAAGGCGTCGAGATGCACGCCAAGATCGGACGAAGGACGGTGCGTGGGCGTCATCGGTCACTCCGGTCGGCCGCGTCGGATGACGGCGGCAAGTGCGTGGCGAGTTGGTGATAGAGCGCGTCGCCGAGGCCGCCGCGCGAACGCTGCGCGGCCACGCTGGCGAGCTTGTCGTCGAGCATCGAGGTGAACATCTGCTGCGCGTCGCTCTGCGCGCCGCTGGCGCTCTCCTGCGGCACGCTCCGACGCATGACCTCGAACATCTGGCGCATGAACGCCGCCTCGAACTCGCGCGCCACCCGATGCAAGGCGGCCTGCGGATCGTGGCGTGGTGCCAGACGCGGCGCGGCGCGCAACGGCAGCCCGCCGCCTCCGGCCTCGTCGAGATGGAGCGCGAACGGTCGCGGCGCCGCCTCGGGCGCCCCGGCCGGGCGCAGGGCGAAGGCGCGCGGCGCCGGGCTGCCGGACGCGGCATCGACGGGTGTCATCGGATGACGACGTTCGCGGTGAGGGCGCCGGCGGCTTGCAGCGCTTCGAAGATCGCGGCGATCTCGTCGGCGCTCGCGCGCGCGGCGTGCAGACCGCTGGCGATGTCCCCCACCGACGCGTTCGCCGGCATGCTGAGCGAGGCGTTGGCGAGATCCGTCGCCGCGCTGCCGCTGCTCGGGGCCGCCGGGATGCCGGGCACGGTGCCGTTCGGATTTGCCGCGGCCGCGCCGCCGCGCGGGCCGCCGATGCGCAGCGTGATGCCGCGGTGGCTGATCACCGCCTGTCCCACGGCGATGTCGCCGCCGGCCACCACGGTGCCGTCGCGGCCATCGATCACGATGCGCGCCGCGTCGCGCGTCTGCACGACCACGGTGTCGACCGCGGCAAGGAAGCCGGACACGCCTCCGTTCTGCGTCGCGGACGCCGGCGGCGTGAGCTGCACCGAGCCGGGGTCGCCGGCGATCGCGGTGTTGGCGCCGAATGCCGCGTTGAGCGCGGCGGCAATGCGCGACGCCGTCGTCATATCCGGCTCGCGCAACGCCAGAGTGGTGGATGGCGTGAGGGGCGCCGGATCGACCTCGATCACACCGCCCTGACGGATGCGGCCGGTGTTGCCGCGGCGCAGCGCGCTCATCCGGCCGGCGCTGCCCTCGGGCAGCTCGACGAACAGCGCACCTTGCGCGGTGGCCACCGGCGGCTGCGACGGATTCTCGACCAGCGGCGTCATCCACAGCGTGCCGCCGCGCAACGAGGTCGCCTCGCCGATCGCCGACACCTGCACCTCGAAGCGCGCGCCACTGCGCAGATACGGCGACACTTCTGCGGTCACCAGCACGGCGGCGACATCGCGGGCGCGGATGTACTCCGGCGGCACTTCGATCTGGAAGCGGCGCAGCAGATTCACGATCGACTTGACGGTCGGTGTCTGCGCGTTGGCGCCGCCGAAGCTGCGATCGCCGGTGCCGTCGAGGCCGACGACGAGACCGTAGCCAACCAGGCGCCGCGGCACATCGCCCTGGCGCACCGTGAGGTCGGCGACGCGTGCCGGCGCGGCGTGCGCAGCGGCGGCGAGCAGCACGAGCGCGGCGGCGAGCCCGCTCACGCGCAGAGCGAGACGCCTCATGGCCACAAGATCCCCAAGATCTTCCCGACGATGCCGGTGCGCGGTGCCATCTTCTTCCCCTTGTAGGTGATCACCGCGTTGCCGATGCGGCTGCTCAGCACGGTGTTGTTCGGCGAGACATCCTCGGTACGCACGAAGCCGGTGAGCCCGACGTCCTGCGCGCGCCCGTCGACGGTGACCTGCTTGGTCCCGGCGATCTCGGCGATGCCGTTCGGCGAGATGCTGGTGACGCGCACCGTGAGCACCGAAGTCAGGGTGCCGCTGCGGCGCGCCTCGCCGGTGTCGCGCGAGTCGCTGAGGATGCCGGTGTTGATCGTCGCGCCCTGGTCGGTGGTCGACATGTGGGCTTGCAGTGTCGGGCGCATCGAGCGGTTGCCGGTGGCGACGTTCGAGACTTGCTCCTGCGCGGCGGTTTGTTCGTCGACGACGATGGTGAGCACGTCGCCGACGTCGAGCGGCAGACGGTCGCTGTACCACGATCCGCGGCTGGCGCGCTGGCGTGCGGCCTGCGCCTTCGCGGTGGAGTCGGCGCGCGCGGCGGCGAGCGAGTCGGCGGCGGCTGGCGCCGGCGCCTGCGCCCACGCGGGGTGCGGCGTGCCGAGCAGCGCCGCGGTCACGACGACGGCGGCGAGACGCACACGCGCCCACGCCGCGCGGCGGCGCAGCGCGGCACGGCGACGGCGAGAGAACGAAGACGAACGCGTGGTGGTCACGGCTGACTCCCTGTCAGGTGCACGACGCCCGCGGCGTCGGCGATGCCTTCGAGCGCGGCGCTGCGGCCGTCGACGCGCGTCCGCACGCGGCCGCCGCGCGGCGCGCCGTTGAGCGCGACGCCGCTCCATTCGAGGTGCACGTCGCCGCGTTCCCACAGCACGCGCACGGTTTGCCCCTGCTGCACGGCGGCCGGCGGCACCGCATCGGTGTCGCGCACCGCATCGCCGGCGGCGAGCGCGCGGCGCAGCGTCCAGCCGGAGCGCGGCGCGGCGCCATCGCCACCGCGCGGCGGTCCCCAATGCGTCGATGCCGCAGAGACGATATCGCCGTCGGTAAGGATCGTGCCGGCACGCAGTGCATGCGCCGCCACCGGCGCCGATTCGGTCACACCCGCCCGCACGCGCACCGCAACATCGTGCGCGGCACCGGCGTGGAACACGCAGACGAAGTACCCGTCGGCGCCGCGTCCGGCGAGCCGGCACGTGGCATCCGCCGGCAACGCCGCGACGTCCGCCGCCGCGCGCCCGAAGTCGAGCTGCACGTCGCTCGCCGCGACACTCCAGCGCTCCGCGATCTGCGCGGCGACGATATCCGCCACCGCCGGCTGCGCGGCGACGCGCTGCACCAGCAGCAGCGCCAGCGCGCCCGCCGCCGCGGCGAACACCAGCCGCTTAGCGGACGATGTCATTCGTCGCCTGCATCATCGACTCGGTGGAGGTGATGGCCTTGGCGTTGATCTCGTAGGCGCGCTGCGCCTGGATCATGTCGGTCATCTCCTGCACGATTTCGACGTTGCTCGATTCGAGCGAGCCTTGGATCAAGCGGCCGAAGCCGTCTTCCTGCGGCGCGCCGGTGAGCGCTTCGCCCGAGGATTCGCTGGCGTCGTAGAGGTTCTCGCCGGTGGCGAGCAAGCCATTCGGGTTGAGGAAGCGCGCGAGTTCGAGGTGGCCGACATCCGTCGGGGTCGTACTTCCGGCGCCGGTCACGCTCACCACGCCGCTCGGACTGATGGCGACGCTGGTCGCGTCCTTCGGAATCGTGATCGCCGGAATGACCTGGTAGCCGGCCTTGGTGACCAACATGCCGGTGTCGGAGATCGTGAAGCCGCCGTCGCGCGTGTAGGCGGTGGTGCCGTCAGGCTTCTGCACTTGGAAGAAGCCGTCGCCGTCGATGGCGACGTCGAGCGGACGGTCGGTGGCCTCCGGCGCGCCCTGCGTGTGCAGCCGCAAGATCGCGCCGACGCGCACCCCCTTGCCCACCTGCAACGGCGCCAGCGTGTCGCTGCCCGCGTAGTTCACCGAGCGCGCCCCCTGCATCGTCTCGTACAGCACGTCCTCGAACGACACGCGGCTGCGCTTGAATCCGGTGGTGTTGACGTTCGCCAAGTTGTTGGCGATGACTTCGATCATGCGCTGCTGCGCTTGCATGCCGCTGGCGGAGGTGCGGAGACTGCTGTTCATGAGAGCGACACCTTTCTAGTGTGGCCGTCGTGTCCTGCGGGAGCCGGAAGCGTGCGTCGCGCTACGGCACCTTGCCGAGTTCGCCGGTGATGGTGCCGAGCACGCCGTCCATCGCGCGCAGCGCGTCGACGTTGGCGGCGTACGCCCGCTGAATCGTGACGAGATCGACCATCGAGCTGATCGGGTCGATGTTGGGCTCCTCGACCGAGCCCTGGCGCACCAGCGTGCGCGCGTCGGCCGGCGCGGTCGCGCCGGTGGCGACGAACTGATTCGCACCGCTCTTGGCGAGCGCGCCGGCGTCCGCGGTCACCAGGCGCAACGCGGCAACCGGCTGGCCGTCGACCATCACCTGACCGTCGTGCCGGATTTCCACCGTCGCGCCATTGAGCACGACGGGGCCACGTTCGCCGAGCACGGCGTTGCCGTGGCCGTCGGTCAGCGTGCCGTCGGCGGCGAGGCGGAACGAACCGCCGCGCGTCAGGCGTTCGCCACGTTCGGTGGAGACCACGAAGAAGCCGGGACCGTCGAGCGAGAGGTCGAGCGCGCGGCCGGTCTCGCGAAAGGCGCCCTGGCGCAGGTCGGTCTGTTCGACCGGGACCGGATGCTCGGCGCCGCCGACCAGGTGCGCGGTGATGCGATCGGCCTTGAAACCGTCGCTACTCGCGTTGGCGATGTTGTTGGTGGCCACCTCCTGCATGCGCGTGTAGAACGACATGGTGCGCGCGGTGGTGGCGATTCCGTTCAACGACATGCTCTCTCCTCGGCAGCGGCGGAACGAACGACGGTGACCTCGCCGGCGAGGCGCAAGCGCTATGCCGCCGGCGCCGCGTGGCGCGGGCAGCACGCTAAGTGCTTCTAGCGCAGAGCGGTGGCGTCGCGGCGCGGACGCGGTAGGGCGAGCCGCGGCCAGGCGAGCGCGCGGGCGAACGGCAGAACCTTCCGCTCCTGCCGGACCAACCGGAGACGTTTGCCGCCCCGCACGTCGCCCAGCAGCACGCTGCGCACCGCGTCCTGCGACATGCGCGCCTGGCGGGCGATGCTGTTGGTCGGCAACTGCCGGCGCGCCAGGTCCACGACCACGCGGCGCGGGCTGCGGTTGGCGTGCCGGATCCAGCGCACGCCGAGCAAGATCGACAGCAGGCTGAGGCCGGGCAGCAGCCGCGCTTCGAGCGGCACCGAATTGAACGCCTGCCACAGGCCGTCGCCGCTGGCGCTCACGCGCTCCCAGGCGTGCAGAGCCACCGTCCAGTTCATCGTCGGGGCCACACTCGCCGCGCCGAGCAGCGCCAGCGTCACGCCGACCGCGGTCCACAGTTGCCGGTTCATCGATCCTCCTCGGCGACGGTCACCAGATCGCGCAACCGCGACAGCGCGCGGGTGCGGATCTGCGACACGCGCGACTCGGTGACGTGGAGCACCTCGCCGATCTGTCGCAGGTTGAGTTCTTCGAAGTAATAGAGCGCCAGCACGGTGCGATCCTTCTGCGGCAGCGCCTGGAAGCCCTCACGCAAGAGCGCGAACATCTCGGCGCGCTGCAGCTCGTCGCCGGGGTCGATGGCGTCGGGGTCGGCGACGATGTCGGCGAGCTGCGCGTCGTCGCCGTGGCCGGGGCCGGCGGCGGAATCGAGCGGCAGCAGGCTGCGCGTCTCGGCCTCGTGCCGCCACGCGTGATAGGTGTCGACTTCGACGCCGAGGGCTTCTGCCATCGCGTCGCTGGTCGGCGCGCCGCCGACACGTTGTGCGAGCGCGGACTCGGTGTGCAGCAGCTTGCGGCTGCGCTCGCGGATGGTGCGCGGCATCCAGTCGCGGTCGCGCATCTCGTCGAGCATGGCGCCGCGGATGCGCGGCATCGCGTAGGTGCTGAACGCCAGGCCGCGCGTGTGGTCGAAGCCCTCGAGCGCCTGCACCAGGCCGACGGTGCCGGCGCTCACCAGCTCGTCGACATCGGCTTGTGAAGTGCGCTTGGCGAGCTCGCGCGCGGTGTGGTGCACGAGCCCCAGGTAGCGTTCGAGCAGTTGCCGCCGGGCGTCCATGTCCTGTTGCGTGCGGTAGCTGTCCCAGAGGGCGTCTGTCAGGTCGGTGACGGCCACGTGGTTCTCCAGCCCGGAATCGGTGGTTGCCGGCCGCGGGTTACGCGGGGCGGCGTGCCGGCTCGGTGGCGCGCGTCGCGGCCCACAGGTGGGCTGCCACGGCCTCGCAGTCCGGCACGGTGAGCCGCAGGGCACTGCCCGGCTGGCGCACCGCTTGGCGCATCGCGGCGTGCTCGCCGATGCAGCCGGCGTAGCGCAGCTCCCTCTGCAGGAAGCGCGCGGCCGCGAGTTCCAGCTTGGCGAAGACCTCCTCGCCTTCCGCGGCGTCCTGCGCGCGATTCACCACTACATGCATCGGCAGGGAGGGGGCTTGGAGATGAACGATTTTGACGAGCCCATACGCATCCGCCAGCGCCGCCGGCTCGGGCATCGCGACCACGCAGAGCTGGCTGGCACGCGCCGCGCTCACCCGCGCCGCCGACTCGAGTCCCGCCCCGCAGTCGAGCACCACCGCGTCGAAGCCGTCGTAGACCTCGCACAGCCGGTGATGCAGCCGCGCGCGGTCGATCGCGCTCAGCGCGTAGAGTTCCTCCGCTCCCGATTCGGCTGGCAGCAACCACAGATTCGGGGCGACCGGGTGCAGCAGCGACTCCGGCTCGCGTTCCCCGAACAGCACGCTGGAGAGCGGCGCCGCGGGACGCACGCCGAGCAGGATGTGGAGGTTGCCCTGCATCTGCGCGCCGTCGAACAGCAGCACGCGTCGTCCCTGCCGCGCCATCGCCTGCGCGAGCAGGATCGACAGCACCGACTTCCCCACCCCGCCCTTGCCGCTGCCGACGGCGAATACCGGCGGCCCGTCGTCGCCGCGTGCCGGCGCAAACGCGGCGCGCGAGGTCTGCACCGCGCGCAATCCTTGCGCTTGGTCTCTCATCGCGCCCCCGCCAGCACGGTCTCGACCGCCCGGGTGCGCGCGGCGTCGAGCGCCGGCACCGCGGAACGCAGGTCGGCGGGTACGTCTTGCCCATCGGCGATCCAGCGCATCGGCACGCCGTATTCGGTGGCGAGGTCGAAGGCGAGCGTGTCGGCGGGATCTTCGTCGTGCTTGCTGGCGAGCAGGTGCGTGACGCCGTACGGCACGTGCGCCTCGAGCACCCGGCGCGCCTGCGATTCGCGCAGGCCCGACGGCAGCGCGAGGTGCACTTCGTCCGGGCGCAGTTCGCGCAGCTGGGCGCGCGTCTCGGCGGCGTCGGCATGGCCGCGCGGCCCGCGGCCCGCGGTGTCGATGAGGATGACCTCGCACTGCCGCAGCCGCTTGAGCGCGCCGGCGATCTGCCGCGTCTCGTACACGATCTCCACCGGCAGCTTCGACAGATCGCCGTAGATGCGTGTCTGCTCGATGGCGCCGATGCGATACGTGTCGAGCGACAGCAAGCCCACCGGCCGGGTGCCGAACACCTCGGCGTGATTGGCCAGCTTGGCGATGGTGGTGGTCTTGCCGGCGCCGGTCGGCCCGACGAAGGCGAACAGCGCCGGACGGCCGGCGGCGCGCGCGGCGGCGAGGACGGCGGAGGGCAGCAACGCGGTGGCGGCGTCGGGCGTCAGCGTGCGCGCGGCGGCCTGGGTCGCGTGGGTCAGGGTCGCAGCGTCCACCGGTGCGCCGTGCGGCACCTGGTGCGCGCGCGCCACGGCGGCGAGCGCCTGCGCCGGATCGATACCCGGTGCCGCCAGCCGCGCCGCGCTGTAGGCGCGCGACGGCGAATGCGGGGTGACCGGCAACCCGGCCGGCGCGGTGCCGGCGAGGCGCGCCGCGAACGCCGAGGTCAGCGGACCGCCCTGCGCCGCCAGCGCCGCGGCCGCCGAGAGCGGACGCACCGGCGGCATCTCGCCGGGCAGCGGCCGCGCCAGCGCATCGCGCGTCGCCGCCGAGTAGGCGTCGGTCGCGGTCAGTTCGAAGCCGCCGCGGTGCGTGCTGCCGATGCGGCGGATCTCGACCACCACCGCGTCGTCGCCGAGTTTGGCGCGCGCCTCCGCGAGAACGGTGGCGACGTCCTTTCCGTAGAACGTCTCATGCGGCACGGCGGACCTCCCAGGTTGCGAGCGATTGGATCGGCGTCTGCGACGGCAGCTCAGCGAGCGAGACCACCGGCAGCTTCGGGAGAATCGGTTCGAGCAGGCGGCGCACGCCGACGCGCAAGGTCGGCGGCGTCACCAACGGCGGGAACTGGCCGTCGCGCTTGGCGGCACTCGCGACGTCGTGCAGGTCGCGCAGCGCGGACGACAGCTCCTCCGGTTCCATCGAGCGCTGGCCTTCGCGGCCGCGCGGTGTGAACAGCTGCATGAGCCCGACTTCGAGCTTGGGCCCGATGGTGATGGCGTCGAGCGGCTTGTCGCCGGCGCCGAGCATCTGCACGATCACCATCGACAGCGCGCGGCGCACGTGCTCGGTGAGTGCTTCCGGATCCTTGGTGGCGTCGGCGGCGTCGCTCAACGCTTCGAGGATCGACACAAGATCGCGGATCGGAATGGCCTCCTTGAGCAGGCGCTGCAGCACGCGGTGCACGGTGCCGAGGCCGACCTTGGCCGGGACGACATCGTCGACCAGCGCCGGATGTGTTTCCTTGAGGCCATCGAGCAGCTCGCGCACGTCCTGACGCGACAGCAGATCGGCGGCGTGTTCGCGCACCGTCTCCATGAGGTGCGTGACCAGCACGGTGTGCGCTTCGACGACGCTGTACCCGGCGGCCTCGGCGGCCGGACGCTGGTCCGGCTGGATCCACACCGCGTCCATGCCGAAGGACGGATCGGTGGTCGGAACGCCGTCGATCGGCCCGGCGGCACCGCTGATGTTGAGGGCGAGCAATTGCCGCGGCAGGATCTCGCCACCGGCGACCTTGATGCCGCGCAGCTTGATGGTGTACTCGGTGGCCGGGAGCTGGATGTTGTCGCGGATGCGCGTCGGCGGCACGATCATCCCGAGTTCGAGCGCCAGCTGCTTGCGCATGATGCTGACGCGCTGCAGCAAATCACCGCCCTGCGACGCGTCGACGAGCGGCACCAACTGGTATCCGACTTCGAGTTCGAGTGGTTCGACTTGCAGGAGATCCTTCACCGGCTGCGCGGCGGCCTCGCCCCCGCCCGGCGCGGCGTCAGCAGCTGCATCGCCGGTCTGCGCCGGCGCCGTGGCGACGCGCTTGCCGACGGTGTACGCCACCGCGCCGGTGATGCCGGCGAGCAGGAAGAACGGCAGCTTCGGCAGACCCGGCACCAACGCGAAGAACCCGAGCAACGCGGCCACCGTCCACAACACGCGCGGACTCCGCGTGAGCTGCTTGCCGAGCGAGCCGGCCATCTCGGTGCCGCTGGTGCCGTAGGTCACGAGCAGACCGGCACTGGTGCTCACGATGAGCGCCGGGATCTGCGTCACCAGACCATCGCCGACGGTGAGTTGCGTGTACGTGGTGATCGCCTCGCCGGCGCTCATGTGGCGCTGCAGCATGCCGATCAAGAAGCCGCCGACCAAGTTGATGCCGGTGATGAGAAGCCCGGCCACCGCGTCGCCGCGCACGAACTTCGCGGCACCGTCCATCGCTCCGAAGAAATCGCTGTAGCGTGTGATCTCCTCGCGGCGCCGCTTGGCTTCTACTTCGTCGATCAAGCCGGCGCTCAAGTCGGCGTCGATCGACATCTGGCGGCCCGGCATGGCGTCCAAGGTGAAGCGCGCCGCGACTTCCGCGATGCGCCCCGCACCCTTGGTGATCACCATGAAGTTGATGACGACGAGGATCAGGAACAGTACGAGCCCGACGACGAAGTTGCCGCCGATGACGAAGTTGCCGAACGCCGCGATGACCTGTCCCGCGTGACCGGTGCTGAGGATGAGACGCGTGCTGGTGACGTTGAGCCCGAGCCGAAACAGCGTGAGCAGCAGCAGCAAACTCGGGAAGATGCTGAACTCGAGCGGGTCGCGGGAGTTGAGCACCGCGAGCAGCACGACGAGCGACAGCGCGAAGCTGACCGCCAAGAAGGTGTCGAGCAGGAAGCCGGGCAGCGGCATGACGAGCAGCGCGATGATCGCCACCACACCGATCGCCAGGTAGGTCTCGGCGGTCGGGTGGAGCAACCGCGCGGCCAGCGGCGTGGCGGCCGCGGCGTGGCGCGCGGCGTGGCGGCCGCCGCGCGGCCCGGAGCCGTCGGCGTGCGGCGCGTTGGCGCCCACGGCGATCGGGGCGGCGAGTCCGATGTCGGCCATCAGCGCGTCTCCTCACGGGTGTGCGATCCGCCACGCTGCGCCGGGTCGAGCGGCGGCAACTGCACCGTCTCGAGCTGCCGCCACACCACACGGCGGCGCGCGGTAGCCTGCAGCCGCCAGCGCGAGTGCCGCCGCGCCTCTTGTCCGCGGCGCACGTTCATCATGCGACGCTCCGGCCGCGCAGCGCCTCGCCGGCGCCGCGCAAGCCGCCGCGCACGCGGTACACGTAGGCCAGGATCTCGGCGACCGCAGCGTAGAGGGCCGGCGGAATCGGCTTGCCGACCACGCAGGTGGCCAGCAGCGCGCGCGCGACCGGCCGGTTCTCGACCATCGGCACGTTGCACTCGCGCGCGATCTGCTTCATGCGCTCGGCGAGCTTGCGCTGCCCCATCGCGACGACGATGGGCGCCGCGGCCACCGACACGTCGTACCGCAGCGCCACCGCGATGTGCGTCGGGTTGGTGACCACGACGTCGGCGGTCGGGATCGCCTGCAGCATGCGCTGGCGCGCGCGGGCCCGCGCCAAGCTCTGGATGCGGCCCTTGATCTGCGGATCTCCTTCCGCTTCCTTGTGCTCCTGGATGACTTCCTGCTTCGTCATGCGCAAGCTCTTCTCGAACTTGAAGTGTTGGTAGATGTAGTCGATGGCCGCAATCACCAGGAACGTCGCGCCGGTCAACAGCACGAGACGGAACGCCAGCGAGCCGATCACCGCGGCGATGTCGGCGGGTTGCGCGGTCGGCAGCACCATCAGGCGCTCCCAGCTGCCGCGCAGCACCACCATCGTCACCAGACCCAGCACCACCAGTTTGGCGATCGACTTGAGCAAGTTGACCAAGGCGTCGCCGCTGAAGATCTTCTTGAAGCCGTTCAGCGGATTCAGGTTCGACCACTTCGGCTGCAGCTGCTTCGTGGAGATCAGCCCGCGGGTCTGCGCCATGCCCACCGCGATCACGATCGCCATCACCGCACCGGCGAACGGCAGCGAGGCGGTCAGCAGGCCGAGCGCCAGCTCGCGCACCAAGGCGATCGCGCCCAACGGCGTCAGCGTTCCTGCCGACAGTTGCCCCGCGCACTGGCGCAGCGCCTGTGTCGCGAACGCCGCCCAGCGCTGGCCGGCGAGCCAGAACAACACCACCGCACCGCCGACGATCAGCGCGGCGCTAGTGAGTTCCGGACTCTTGGCGACCTGTCCTTCCTCACGCGCACGCTGCCGTCGCCGTGGGGTGGGATCTTCGGTGCGTTCGGCATCCGACTCGCCGGGACCCGCCATCGCGTGCTAGCCTCCGAGCCGGAAGGCCGCGAGCACGTGATCGATGTCACGCGGCACGCCGTGCATCCACTGCGTCAGCGCCGTCACCAGAACCGGTGTCGACGCCCCGAGCATCAGGAGCCCGACGCCGATGGTGATGGGAAACGCCACCATCATCGCGTTGAGCGACGGCACCGCGCGCGACAGCAGCGCAAGCGCCAGGTTCACCAGCAGCATGGTCACCATCACCGGCCCCGCCGCCTGGATCGCGCAAGTGAAGACGCCGCCAGCGAGGATCGCCACCGCCTGCGCGCCGTGTGCAAGGTCGAGCGGCGCGCCGGGCGGCAGCACGGTGAGGCTGTCGGCAAGCCCGCGCAGCAGCGCCAGATGCCCGCCAGTGGACAGGTAGAGGAACACCGCGAGCACGCTCTGCAACTGGCCGACACCACTCACCTGCACGTCCGGCGTCGGTGCCAGGAATGGCCCAAGGTTGAGACCGACCTGCAGCGACATCACCTCACCCGCCAAACCGACACCCTGCACGAATATCGCCGCTGTCATGCCGATCGACAGTCCGATCAGCATTTCGATCGCCAGCGGCACCGGCCACTGCACGAACTGCTCGGGCAGCGGCACGCGCGGCGCCAAGGGCACCAAGACGAACGACAGCAGCACCGTGATGGCGGCGCGCGCGGTCCGCGGAATCGACAGCATCGACCACATCGGCGCGATGAACATCAGGCCGCCGAGCCGCGCCGTGATGAGCGCGAACAGCGGCCAGGTCGCCGGGTCGAGAGCGTCGCGGAGAAAGGGCGGCATCGACGCTTAGCGTCCGAGCGTCGGCAGGGAGCGCAACACGGTGCTCACGTACGACGTGAGCTGCGACAGCATCCACGGCAGGATGAGGACGAACACCGCGGTCACCGCGATCAGCTTCGGAATGAAGGTCAGCGTCTGCTCCTGCAGCTGCGTAATCGCCTGGATCAGACTGACCAGCACACCGATGGCGAGCGCAGTGAGCAGCAGCGGCGCCGCGATGGTGAGCGCGAGGAAGATCGCGTGGCGGATGTAGTCGATGGCGAGTGGTCCGGACATGGGCGCTTTCTAGCGGAAGCTGTTGACCAGGTTCTGCACCACCAACGTCCATCCGTCGGCGAGCACGAAGAGCAGCAGCTTGAACGGCAGCGAGATCATCACCGGCGGCAGCATGAACATCCCGAGCGACATCAGGACCGACGCGACGATCAAGTCCACCACCACGAACGGCAGGAAGATCACGAAGCCCATTTGGAACGAGGTGCGCAGTTCCGAGGTCACGAACGCGCTGACCACGGCGACCGTCGGCACCTGATCGACGGAGCGAGCGTCGCGCGCGTGCGAGAGGTCGGTGAACAACGCGAGATCCTGCTCGCGCGTGTTGCGCAGCATGAAGGCACGAAACGGCTTCACGCCGATCTCGTAGGCCTGGCCCTGCGTGATCTGCCCGGCGAAGTACGGCTGGATCGCCGTCTTGTTCACGTCCTGCAGCACGGGATTCATGATGACGCCGGTGAGCAGCACCGCGACTGCGACCAGGAGTTGCTGCGGCGGCGTGGTCTGCGTACCGAGCGCGCTGCGCAGGAAGTGCAGCACGATGAGGATGCGCGTGAAGCTGGTCATCAGGAGGAACAGCGCCGGCAGCAGCGTGAGCACGCCGAGGAACACCACGAGGCCGACGGTGCCGTCGAGCCGCAGCGCGTTGCTGCCTTCGCCGAGCGTGATGTTGACCTTGGGCGGCAGCGGCGCGTTCACCGTCGGCACCGGCACGCGCGGCGTGGTCGGCGACGGCGCGGCGACGCGCGGCGACGCGGCGGGTGCGGGCGACGTGATCGCCGGATTGCCGGCGGTCGCGGTCGGGCGGCGCGGCGACGCCGCAAAGGCGTGCGACGACGCGAGCGTCAGCGCCAGGGCGAGCATCGCCACCTTGCCGACGATCGGCACGTGCCGGCCCACGAAGTTGCGACGCGCGGGACGCTCGCGCTGCAACGGCAGCGACGGCGCCGCCGGCACCGCGAGGATCTCCGCGCATGCCGGGCCGGTGAGCTCGGTGAGCAGCGACGTGCCGCCTTCGGCGATCGATACCACGAGCACGCGATCGGCAACCTGCAACACGCCCACCGCCTGCTTCGGGCCGACCGACACGCGCTGCACGACGCGCAGCGGCACACCGCGCCCGCCGCTGCCGTTCGCGACGTTTTGCAGCCGACGCAGCAGCACGACGCTGAGCGCCAACACGCCGAGCGTGATGGCGAGCGCACCGCCCATGGTGGCGAGCGACGAGAGCATCAGGCGGCCGCTTCGTGTCCGTGCGCGAGCACGCGGGTGATGCGGACGCCGAAGTGCTCGCCGACCACCACTACTTCGCCCTGCGCCAGCTTGCGGTCGCTGACGTAGATGTCCACCGGCTCGCCCACCGCGCGATCGAGCTGGATCACCGAACCGGTGCCGAGTTGCAGGATCTCCTCGACGGTCATGCGGGCACGGCCGATTTCGATGGCCACCGGCATGGACACGTCGAGCAGCGTCTCGAGCGGTTTGGGCGGCGAGGCCGCCGCGGGTGCGGCGAAGTCGGGCTGGAGCGCTTCCGGTTGCGGTTCGTCCATCTCGTTGAGTTCGTCGCTCACTTGAGTCTCCCTGTCCACTTCTTGCCGGTGCTGATGTGTGTGGGTTCGATGACGTGATCGATCTTGACGCCGACGTTGCCGCGCACTTGGCCGAGCGTGCCGTGATAGCGGACGCGGCCGTTGACGTGCACCTCGATCGGCAGTTCGACGGAGTGCCGCGCGTTGATGACCTGCCCGACCTCGAACGCGGCAACCTGGCGTGCCGTGATGTTGACGAGTGGCAGCCGCGCCGAGACCGTGAGGTGCGAGGTGTTGAGCACCGAGGCGACGCGACGGCGGCTGGCCGCGCGGTCGGCTTCGTCCAGGCGGCCTTGCACGAGCCGTGCGGAGGTGCGGTCCTGCAGGAAGAGCTCGAAGGTCGCCAGCGGCACGCACAGCGACAGCAATCCGCTGAACGAGCCCGAGGTGATCTCGATGCTGGCGGCCAGCACGTTGTCCTCGGCGCCGGCGGTGCGCAGCATGTCGCGGCTCGATTCGAAGGTGGTGATGGCCGGCGACATCGGCACCTCTTCGTGCCAGGCCTCGCCGAACAGCGACACCATGCGCTCGGCGACGCCGCGCACCACGGTGCGCTCGAGTGGCGTCAGCGGCCGCCGCAGGTTGAAGGTGTCGCCCGGACCGCCGAACAAGCGGTCGATCAGGTGGTAGCAGAAGCCGGTGCTGAGGTCGAACAACCCCTGCCCGCGCAGACGGTCGCCGATCTCGAACACGAAGGCCGCGCACGGCGATTCCAGCGACAGCACGAACTCGCTGAACGTCACCTGCTCGACGCTCGACAGTGTGACGTCGAGCGGCGTGCGCAACCGCCCCGAGAGGAACGCGTGCAGCGCGACGGCGAAGCGGTTGTACACCGCCTCGAGCAGCGACAGGCGATCCTTCGAGATGCGCGGCGGCCGGATGAAGTCATAGGGCGCCGCGTCGGGATGCGACGGCACCTCGGGCCCGCCGCCGCCGTGGAGCAGCGCTTCGATGTCTCGTTGCCGGACGATCTCCGCCATCGGGGCTCCTACTGGATGACGAACTGCGGCAGGTAGACCTGCAGCGGCGTGTGCGGGAATTCGACTTCGGCGTCGGCCTGCGCGTCGGCGCCTTCGGTGCCGCCGGTGTACACCAGTGGCGACACGGCGTTGAGGATGCGAACCTTGATGCTGTCGCGCGCGCCCGGCATGGTGAGCTGCTCGAGCGTCTGACTGCTGATCTGGCTGATGATCAGGTCCTTGACCTTGTCCTCATTGGCACGCAGCAGCGCCACCTGCTTTTCGTCCTCGCACTCGATGGCGATCTGCGTCATCAGGAAGTGGCCGCCGGCCGACCCCGCCGGGTTGACGATCAGGTTGTCGATCTTGAAGACCGGGCTGCGCTCGCCTTCGCCACCGTGCTTGCCCTCCTTCTTCTCCTTCTTCTTCTTGGGCTTCTTCTCGGCCGCGCCGGCGGACTTCGCGCCGAGCAGCTTGGGCCCGAGCAGGAAGGCGCCCGCGCCGCCGCCGAGCAGCAGCGGCCCGGCGATCAGCGCGATCAGCACGATCATGTTGGGCTTGGCGCCCGGCGCGCCGCCCTTCCCCTTCTTCCCTTTGTCCTTGCCCTTGGCGTCGCCGCCGTGTTCGTCGGCGGCCGCGGTGCCTGTGGTCTCGGGTGCGTCGGCCATAAGCGCGATCGATCCTTCTCGGGGTCATGGGTGAGACAGGTGTCCAGGGCGGCAGGGGCAACGCCCATGCCACCTGTATCAGGCAGACATGTCCGGTTGTCGGCAGGACCTGCCGGGACCTTCAGCACCTTGTGCGGAAATCTCTTAGAGCGGCCGGGCCGCCCGGGGGCGGCAGAGGTGGCGGAGGGCGGGCGGCAACTCGCTGTGGTA
>JBGATO010000045.1:0-31787 GCA_044229145.1 Candidatus Eiseniibacteriota bacterium
GTCGGCGGCAAGTGCGGCCATGGATGGCCGCACGCAGCCGCCGCCAAGCGCCGCCCGGACAGGAGTCCGGGCCAGCGTCCCCCGCAGGCGCCCCGCCGCGCCCCCCGCCGCCAACGTTGACCGAGGGATAACCTCATGCTAGCGTGCCCGCTTCGGCCTTTCGCACACGGAGGATGGACGGCGATGATCATGCGTTCCACGCGCCTTGGAGTGACTCTCGGCCTGGCGGCCCTGGCTGCCGTCGGCGCCCTCGCCGGCTGCGCCAAGAAGGGCGGCGACGGCGCGGCCGGCGGCCCGACCCTCAAGGTCGGCGTGTACGGCTCGCTCACCGGGTCGGACGCCACCTTCGGCCAGTCCACCAAGAAGGGCATCGAGCTGGCGGTCAAGGAGATCAACGCGGCCGGCGGCATCGGTGGCGCGACGATCGTCCTCAAGGTCGAAGACGACCAGGGCCGTCCGGAAGAAGCGGCCACCGTCGTCGACAAGCTGATCTCGCAGGACAACGTGATCGCGGTGGTGGGCGAGGTCGCCTCGAGCCGGTCGATCGCCGCGGCCCCGAAGTGCCAGACGGCCGGCGTTCCCATGATCAGCCCGTCGTCCACCAATCCCGAGGTGACGAAGAAGGGCGACTACATCTTCCGCGTGTGCTTCATCGACCCGTTCCAGGGCACCGCGATGGCGAAGTTCGTCCACGACAACCTCGGCAAGAAGAACGTCGCCATCCTGAAGGACGTGAAGAGCGACTACAGCGTCGGCCTCGCGCAGTTCTTCACCGAGACGTTCACGCAGCTCGGCGGCAAAGTCGTCGCCGAGGAGAGCTACAGCGCGGGCGACCAGGACTTCAAGGCGCAGCTCACCGCGCTCAAGGCGAAGAACCCGGACGCGCTCTTCATCCCCGGCTACTACACCGAGGTCGGGTTGATCGCGCGCCAGGCCAAGGACATCGGCCTCAACGTGCCGCTCACCGGCGGCGACGGCTGGGACTCGGCGGACCTCGTGAAGATCGGCGGCGAAGCCATCAAGGGCGCCTACTTCAGCACGCACTACAGCGCGCAGGACACGTCGTCCGCGATCCAGAGCTACCTGACCAAGTTCAAGGCGGCGTACAACGGCGAAGTGCCGGACGGCATCGGCGCGCTCGCGTACGACGCCGGCCAGATCCTCGCTGCCGCGCTGACCCGCGTGCACGAGAAGAACCCGGACGCCTTCAAGGCGCTGCTCGACGGCGGCCAGGGCGACCGCAAGGCGGCCGAGAAGCTGCTGCGCGACGAGATCGCGGCGACCGCGAACTTCGCCGGCGTCACCGGCACCATCACGCTGAACGCCGAGCGCAACGCCGTGAAGCCGGCGGTCGTGGTGCAGATCACCGACGACTCGATCGCCCATCCGGGCAGCTACGCGTTCACCACCAAGATCGCGCCGTAGCGCGACAGGCTGAGACGACGAGGCGGCGTTCCGCGAGGTATCGGAGCGCCGCCTCTCGTGTGAAGGGGAGCGAGGCGTGCAGGAGTTCCTCCAACAACTCGTCAACGGCGTCGCGTGGGGCTCGATCTACGCGCTCATCGCGCTCGGCTACACGATGGTGTACGGCATCCTGCGCTTGATCAACTTCGCGCACGGCGATGTCTACATGGTCGGCGCGTTCGCCGGCTTCTATCTCGCCAACGCGCTCAAGGTGAACGAGCGCGGCGGCGGCATGGTGCCGGCGCTCGTCGTGATGCTCGGGTCGATGCTGATCTGCGCGTTGATCGGTGTCATCATCGAACGCCTGGCGTACAAGCCGGTGCGGCGGCATCCGCGCATCAGCGCGCTGATCACCGCGATCGGCGTCTCGCTCCTGCTCGAAAACCTCGGCCTCATGTTCTTCGGGTCGAACCCGAAGTTCTTCCCGCAGATCATCGCCTCGAAGACGATCAACGTGGGCGGCGTGGTGATCACCAACCACCAGATCATCGTGATCGGCGTGTCGGTGGTGTTGATGGCGCTCCTGCGCTGGGTTGTGATGGCGACGAAGGTGGGCCGCGCGATGCGCGCGGTGTCGTTCAGCCGCGACGCGGCGAGCTTGATGGGCATCGACACCGACCGCGTCATCACGGTGACCTTCGCGCTCGGCAGCGCGCTGGCGGCGGCGGCCGGCATCTTGGTCGCGCTCACCAATCCGAAGATCGAGCCGCTCATGGGCATCATGCCGGGGCTCAAGGCGTTCGTCGCGGCGGTGCTCGGCGGCATCGGCAACATTCCGGGCGCGGTGATCGGCGGCTTGGTGATGGGCGTCACGGAGACGCTGGTGGTCGGCTACCTGTCGTCGACCTACCGCGACGCCATCGCCTTCGCCGTGTTGATCCTCATCTTGCTGGTCAAGCCGGGCGGCATCCTCGGCAAGGCGCAGGTGGAGAAGGTGTGATGAAGGGACTCCTGCGCATCGCCCTGGTGCTCGCGCTGCTGACGGGATTGCAGGCGGTGAACGAGCACGCGCTGAATCCCTACTTCCAGCGCATCTTGCTGCTCATGGGCATCAACATGGTGCTCGCGGTGAGCCTCAACTTGATCAACGGCTTCACCGGGCAGTTCTCGCTCGGACACGCCGGCTTCATGGGCATCGGCGCGTACACCTCGGCGTGGGTGACGGTGACGATGCAGCCGGCCTGGGAGCGCGCGCTGCACGGCATGCCGGGCGCCGATCTGTTGTTGCTCGTCGTCGGCATCGCGAGCGGCACGCTGGCGGCGTCGCTGGCCGGTGTGCTGGTCGGCATTCCGTCGCTGCGATTGCGCGGCGACTACCTCGCCATCGTCACGCTCGGCTTCGGCGAGATGATCCGCGTGTTCATCCAGAACATCGACGCGATCGGCGGCGCGCGCGGCTTCAGCGGCATCCCGGCGTTCACGACGCACTTCACGCTGGTGATTTACGGCGGCGTCGCGGTGACCGTCGCGGTGGTGTGGAATTTGGTGCACAGCGCGCACGGCCGCGGCTTCTTGAGTGTCCGCGAGGACGAAATCGCCGCCGAGGCACTCGGCGTGCCGACCACGCGCTACAAGGTCATCTCGTTCGCCATCGGCTCGGCATTCGCGGGGCTCGCGGGCTCGCTGTTCGCGCACTACAACGGCTATCTGCACCCGTCGACGTTCTGGTTCATGAAGTCGGTCGAAGTCGTCATCATGGTGGTGCTCGGCGGCATGGGCTCGATCAGCGGCTCGCTGCTGGCGGCGGTGATCATCACGCTGCTGCCCGAGGTGCTGCGGCCGGCCAACGGCTGGTTGAGCGGCGTCGTGGCCTCGCCGGAATCGTTGCGCATGATCCTCTACGCGCTGTTGCTCATCGTGCTGATGATCGCGCGGCCGATCGGTTTGCTCGGCCACCGCGAGTTCGGCGTGTTCGGCGACGGCGGCGAACGTGCCACCCGCGCAGGCCGCGCGGCGAAGAAGAAGGAGGTGGCGGCGTGAGCGCGGCCCCTCTCGAACTGCGCGGCGTGACACGGATGTTCGGCGGTCTGCGCGCGGTGGGCGACTTGTCGTTCCGCGTCGAGTCCGGTGGCCTCATGGGTCTCATCGGCCCCAATGGCGCCGGCAAGACGACGGTGTTCAATCTCATCACCGGCGTCTATCAGCCCACCGAGGGCACCATCACGCTCGGCGAGCGCACCATCGCCGAAGGCGGCAAGGGCCTGCACCTGCGCCCGAGCGCCATTGCCGCCGCCGGCATCGCGCGGACGTTCCAGACGTCGCGCCTGTTCGGCGGACTCAGCGTGCTCGACAACATGCGCCTCGGCTTTCACCTGCGCGTCAAGGCGAACTGGCTCGACGCCACGCTGCGCCTGCCGCGCCACGCTCGCGACGAACGTGAGATCACGCACGCCGCCCTCGATCTGCTCGACCGCTTCGACCTCGCCGCACACGCCGACGAACAGGCGAACGCGCTGCCCTACGGCCAACAGCGGCGGCTCGAGATCGCCCGCGCCTTGGCCGGCGCGCCGCGCGTTCTGCTGCTCGACGAACCGGCCGCCGGCATGAACCCGCAGGAGACGCACGATCTCACGCAGCTGATTCGCTGGGTGCGCGATCACTTCCAGCTCACCGTGCTGCTCATCGAACACGACATGCGCTTGGTGATGGAGATCTGCGAGCGCATCGTCGTCGTCGACCACGGCGTCAAGATCGCCGAGGGCACGCCGGCCGAGATCCGCGCGAATCCGAAGGTGATCGAAGCGTACCTCGGAGAGGAGGTGCCGGCCGGTGGCCACTAACCCGACCTCGGGCACGCCGCTGCTCACCATCCGCGACCTCAACGTCTACTACGGCGCCATCCACGCGCTGAAGGGCGTGTCGCTCACCGTGCACGCCGGACAAATCGTCACGCTGATCGGCGCCAACGGGGCGGGGAAGTCGACGCTCTTGCGCTCGATCTCGTCGCTCCTGCGTCCGAAGTCCGGCGCCATCGAGTTCGAAGGCGCCGACCTCACCAAGCTGCCGCCGCATCAAGTCGTCGCGCGCGGCATTTGTCACGTGCCCGAAGGCCGCATCGTCTTCGCCAACATGACGGTGTTCGAGAACCTGCAACTCGGCGCGCACCTGCGCTCCGACAAGGCCGGCATCGCCGAGGATCTCGACAAGATGTACGCGCTGTTCCCGCGTCTCAAGGAACGCCGCGCGCAGGCCGCCGGCACGCTCTCCGGCGGCGAGCAGCAGATGTTGGCGATTGCCCGCGCCCTCATGGGCCGGCCGCGCGTGCTCCTCATGGACGAACCGTCGCTCGGCCTCGCGCCGCTGCTCGTGCGCGAGATTTTCGCCACCATCCGCCGCATCAACGACGACGGCATGACCGTGCTCCTGGTCGAACAGAACGCCCACATGGCGCTCAGCGTCGCCCACGACGGCTACGTGTTGGAAACCGGCCGCGTGATCCAGCACGACAAGGCGAGCGTGCTGCTGGCCAGCGAGGAAGTGCGGAAGGCGTACCTCGGAGGGTAGCGCTGCGGGCGACCGTCTAACGGAACAGTGCCTTGACGTGTCCCCAGGTGGCCGCCCGAGATGGCGTCGCCGGTGCCGGCGTGACGCTGACGTTGTCGATGATGATCCCCGCGTACCCGGTACTCGTGCTGACGAACGACAACAGCGTGCCGGGCGCGTCCGCGGTGGCGACGAACGATCGGTACACCCACCCCGGATCGCCATGCATATGGCCGCTGACGTCGAAGCTATACGAGTGTGACGTCGTGCCGAAGGACACATCCATCGTCTTGACCGGCGCGCCGTCGTCCGGCGACCGCGAGTGGTCGGGATTGGCAGCCATCCAGAACTCGACCAGGTAGGGAAGCCCCGCAGTGGTCGTGATGAGTTGGGAGACCGCACCGGGCGGAGTCCCCGGGCCTTGGATATCCTGGTTGAGGTCGAGAGACTGCGCCCCGTCCTGCGCCGCCCAATACCCTTCAACCAGGTCGACGCCGGCGCCGCCGACCGTCCAGGCGAAGCCGGGCGGAGCGCAAGTGCATGTGTAGCGCGTGGTTGTCCCGGCGTGCCCCGGGCTTTCGAAGCTCGGATTGGCGACCAAGTTGGCGGCCGCGGACTGGGACAATCCCAAGACGAGAGCCAGAGCGATGGCGATCGTGGGGACAAGCCGGGTCGGGAGCGTGCGCACGGGTGCAGTCCTCAACAGGTGGGTAGTCGCAGTGACTAGCGAGTGTAACACATCGGAGCTGCGGGCCTGCCGGAGCGGCGCCGGAATCCTCCGCCGCGCCACTCCCGCGCTCCACGCGCTCGTGAAATCTCCCATCGCTCGCGGCGATCCCCGATGACCGGCCTCTAGTCGCGTCGCCGGGCGTCCGATAACCGGCGCACGATGCCCTCACTCCTGTGGGCTGCCGCCTTCGTGCTCGGCACCATGATCGGCAGCTTCCTCAACGTTTGCATCTACCGCTTGCCGCGCGAGGAGTCGGTGGTCGACCCACCGTCGCACTGCCCGGCCTGCGACACGCGCATCCCGTGGCACGACAACATCCCGGTGCTGGGGTGGCTCGCGTTGCGCGGCCGCTGCCGCAGGTGCCGCGCGGCGATCAGCGCGCGCTATCCGCTCATCGAGGCGGCCACCGGCGGGCTCGCCGTGCTCGCCACCTGGCGCTTCGGCGTGACGCCGGAAGCGGTGCTCGCCTTTGGCTTCTGCTGCTGCATGCTGGTGGTCGTCTTCACCGACTACGACTCGCAGATCATCCCCGACGAAATCGTGCTCGCCGGCGTCGTGCTCGGGCTGCTGTCGACGCTGGTCTACGTCAGCACCTGGACGCGCGTGCTCGGCGGCGCGGTGGTCGGTTTCGGCGTGCTGTGGGCGATCCGCGAGGCCTACTACCGGCTCACCGGCCGCGATGGCATGGGCTTCGGCGACTGCACGCTGTCGCTGGCGATGGGCTGCATGCTCGGCGCCACCGGCGTGCTCGTCACCTTCTTCCTGGCAAGCCTCGTCGGCACGCTGCTCGGCCTGGCGATCTTGAGCGCGCGCCGCCAATCGCTGCGCACCGAACTGCCCTTCGGCGTCTTCCTCGCGCCGGCTGCCGCGTTGGTGCTCTTCATCGGCCCTGATGCCCTCTTGCGCACCCTCCACGTGCCGGGGATCGGGTAGCCATGTCCACCAAGGCTCAGAGCTGCTCGCTGCCCGAGCCGCAACCCTGGATGTCCTATCTCGGGACGATCCTGGTCGAGATGGGCGCGCTCACCGAACACGAACTCGGGCGCGCGCTCGAGAGTCAGCGCGCGTCGGGCAAGCGTCTGGGCTCGCTGCTCGTCGAGGAAGGCTTCGTCTCCGAGGATCACTTGGTGGCGGGGCTGGCGCGCCAGCTCGGGCTCGACGTCTTCGATCCGGCGATCGTGCAGTCGATCGACGCTGCCACCATCGCGCTCTTGCCGGAAGACTTCGCCAAGCGCCACAACGTGGTGCCGCTCTCCTTCGACGAGGAGACGATCGTGGTGGCGATGGCCGATCCGGTGAACCTGCTCGCCATCGACGATGTCACGGCGGTGACGCAGCGCGTGGTCCGGCCGCAGGTCGGCCGTGAACGCGACATCATCGCCGCCATCGACCGTCTGTACGAATCGGCGCGTGCCGCCGACCAGGTGGACGACGCGCTCGCCGGCCTCGAACTCAGCACCGAGAAGGCCGAATCCGCAGACGACTACGACGCCAGCCAGCTGCGCACCGCCGCCGACGACGCGCCGATCGTCAAGCTGGTGAACAGCCTCATCGTCAAGGCGATCCAGGAACGCGCGACCGACATCCACCTCGAAGGGCAGGGTGCCGGCCTGGTGGTGCGCTATCGCATCGACGGAGTGCTCTACGATTCGCTGCGACCGCCCAAGCGCCTGCACGCCGCGCTGGTGTCGCGCATCAAGGTGCTCAGCGATCTCGACATCGCCGAGCGCCGGGTGCCGCAGGACGGCCGTTTCACCGTGCGCCTGCAGAAGAGCAAGGTCGACGTGCGCGTCTCCGTGCTGCCGACGATCGGCGGCGAGAAGGTCGTGATGCGTCTGCTCGACAAGGGTTCGGTGGACATGCGTCTCGAATCGCTCGGGTTCAGCCCCGAGAATCTGACCTTGGTGCGCGAGACGATCCACAAGCCGTGGGGCATGTTCATCGTCTCGGGTCCGACCGGATCGGGCAAGACGACGACGCTGTACGCCGGTCTCAACGACCTCGTCGGGACCACGACCAACATCATGACGGTCGAGGATCCGGTCGAGTACCAGATCGAACGCTTGAACCAGGTGCAGGTGAACGAGAAGTCGGGCATGACGTTTCCGCGCGCGCTGCGCGCCTTCCTGCGCCAGGACCCCGACGTGATCATGCTCGGCGAGATCCGCGACAAGGAGACCGCCGAGATCGCGGTGCGCGCCGCGCTTACCGGGCACTTCGTGCTGTCGACCATCCACGCCAACGACGCGGTGACCACGGCGACGCGGCTCATCGACATCGGCGTCGAGAACTACCTGGTGGCGTCGGCATTGTCGCTGGTGCTCGCACAGCGCCTGGTGCGGCGCATCTGCCCGCAGTGCCGCCAGCCCGCCGCCTGGGACGATCCCAGCATGGTGGCGCTCGGCCTCGACCCCGGCAGTTGCGGCGACCGCATGCCGTTCCGCGCGGTCGGCTGCCACGCCTGCAAGGGCCGCGGGTACTCCGGCCGGTTGGCCATCCACGAAGCGCTCCCGCTGGACGGCGAAATGCGCCGGATGATCGCGGCCGGCGCCACACCGGACGAGATCCGCGCCTACGCGGCCTCCACGGGTGCGAAGACTCTCCGAGACAGCGGCATCGAGGCGGTCCTCGCCGGCCACACGTCGGCCGAGGAGATCGTCCGGGTCGCGCTCGACCCGCTCTAACCTGCTGGCGCGGCCGGGGTTGGCGGAGATTTCCCACCTTGGGGGAGTCTCCGTAACGTTACTTCAGGAGACGCCGCCATTCGCCGATGACTGCGGGTGATCGCAGACACCACGCGGGCCCAGGGGATGGGACCGCAGGAGACGGTGAGGCAAGGGAATGCCGCTGTTCGCATACGTGGTCAAGGATCTCGCGGGTGAGGAACTCAGCGGGGTCGAATCGGCACCGACGTCCGACGCCGCCGTGGAGGCACTCCACCGGCGCGGCCTGATCGTGCTCAGCCTCGAAGAGCGCAAGGATTCGGCGCTCCGTGGCGCGTCACTCAAGCGGGCGCTCTCCGCGGTTGCCGACCACATGAACGGCGTGTCGGTGCGCGAGCTCGCGCTCTTCACCCGTCAGCTCTCGACGATGCTGCACGCCGGTCTGCCCTTGGTGCGCGCGCTCCATTCGCTGAGCCGCGACGCCAAGAAGGGCACGCTCGCCGCCGCGGTGGAGAATGTCGCGCTCGACCTGCAGAACGGGCTCAGCTTCTCCGAGGCGCTCGAACGCCATCCGCGCGTGTTCAGCGAGCTCTACGTGTCGATGGTGCGGGCCGGCGAACGCTCGGGCAAGCTCGACGCTGTGCTCGAGCAGGTCGGCGAGTACCTCGAGAAGGCCGACGCCATCCAGACCAAGGTCAAGTCGGCGATGGCCTATCCCGGCTTCGTGTTCTTCTTCTCGCTCGGCGCCACGCTGTTCCTCTTGCTCAAGGTGGTGCCGACCTTCGCCGGCATCTACAAGAACTTCGGCTCGAAGCTGCCGGCTCCGACGATGGTGGTGCTCAACATCAGCACCTGGACGTCGTCGCACTTCCTGGTCGTGCTCGCGCTGGCCGTGGCCGCCGGCATCACGTTCACGTGGTGGCGCAGCACGCCGGCCGGCGCCTACATGCTCGACCGCATCCTGCTACGTGTCCCGGTGATCGGCGACCTCGCGCTCAAGGCATCGATGTCGAGATTCACGCGCACGCTGTCGGCACTGCTCGCCGCCGGTCTGCCGATGCTCGAGGCGCTCGATCTGGTGGAAGGCGCGTGCGGCAACCGCGTCATCGCCGGGTGCGTGCGCCGGGCGCGGCACCGCATCTCGGAAGGGCAGGAACTCGGCGAGTCGTTCGCCGCCGAATCGGTGCTGCCGCAGATGATCCTGTCGCTGATGTCGACCGGTCAGGAGACCGGTGCGGTCGACAAGATGCTGGCCCGCGCGGCCACCTTCTGCGATCTGCAAGTCGACGCCGGCGTGGGCGCGCTCGCCTCGCTCATCGAGCCGGTGATGATCGTCACCATGGGCGGACTCGTGGGTGGCCTGGTGGTCACCATGTTCCTGCCCGTGTTCAACATCGGGAACGCGATGGGCGGCTAGCCCCGTGCTTCCGAACCAGCGTGCGAGGACATGGAGACCTCGCGCGATCTGTACCCCACACCAAGGAGGAGTCTCTGATGTCTCGCTGGCCCATCTCGCGTAAGCGTGGATTCACGATGATCGAGCTCATGGTGGTGGTGATCATCGTCGCCATCCTGTCCGCGATCGCGGTGCCGCTGTACACCGGTTACATCAAGAACTCGCGCAAGAGCGAGGCGACCGCTCGCCTCGGCGCGATCCTCACCGCCGCGAAGTCGTACAACCAGGAGAACAGCGGCTGGCCGACCAGTTCGACGGCGAGCGGATTCTACGGCGACTTCACCGGTAGCGACCACTTCACCTACTCGCAGACCTCGTCGTCGAGTACGGGCCACTACACCGCCCGTGCGACCGGCAACGGCGTCGACAACATCACCAACTCGATGACGGTGACGATTTCCGCAGCGGTGGACTCGGCCGCAGCCTACACCTACGCCGGGTTCTAGTTCGCCCCTCGCGCTCGCGGGCGGCCGGCCCACCCCGGCCGTTCCGCCGGCGCGATTCGGCGTTCCACACGGAGGATCGACACGATGCGCACATCGACGAACGGCACGCGGCACGACCGGCGAGGCGGCTTCTCGCTGATCGAGTTGATGGCGTCGCTCATCGTGCTCGTCGTGGTGATCGCCGGGATGTCGCAGTTCCTGTACCTCGGCCGCGGCACCTACGACGACGAGGAGCGCAAGCGCACCGCCACCGAGCTGGCCAACCGGCTGCTCGAGGATCGCCGGGCCCGGCCGTTCACCGACAGCTTGGCGGCGGACACGACGGTCAGCATCGATGCCGTTTCGTACCGCTCGCTGATCACCTCGCAGCGCGGCGTGCCGGCCACGTACACGCGTCGCATCACGGTCACCACGTCGTGGTCGTCGACCAAGGGGAAAAGCCGCAACGTGACCTTGGCGACGTTCATGCCGAACCATCCGTAGGAGATTCGCCCTCATGCAGTCGAGCCGGCGATCATCGAGCATTCCGCCCCCGCGGCGGCGCGTCGCGCGCCGGCGCGGCTTCACGCTGGTGGAGTTGATGATCTCGTCTCTGCTCATCCTGATCTTCGCCTACGGGGCGGGAAACGCGTACCTGAACTACCTGTCGGCGAAGACGCGCACCGATGCGAAGCTGCGCCTCCAGACGGATGCCACGCAGGCTGCCGAACAACTGGCAAGGGAGTTTCGCGCCGCGGACAGCGTCAGCATCACCGGCACGTACGCGGCCGGCTCGCTGACCGTCGGGACCTACACCAGCGGCACCAGCACCGACGCGATCTATCTCAAGACGGTGAGTTCGCGGAAGTACCTCGTGCACAACACCGGCAGCGGCGAACGCACCATCGTGCCGACGCCGCTCGATTCACTGGGAGTGTCCAAGTCCGGCGATCTGGTGCAGATCTACCTCCGGCTTGCCGACACCACCGGCAACAAGGTCACGACGCTGGCGTCCGCGACTCTGCGGAACTAGCGCCGCTCGGCGATCCGCCCGCCGGCCTCGGCGACTGGATCGCGTATCTCGGGAAGGAGACACGGCCACCATGAAGCTGGCCCGCCCCGCATCCTCGAAGCTGCGTCTGCCGTCGCCTGCTGCGTCGGCGGGGCCACGCTTGCGCGCGTCGGCCGAGTGGGTGACCGGCGTGGCGCGCGGGCGCGATGGGGTGACCGTGGTGACGCTCGAGCACCGGGGCGACACGCCGGTAGTGCGCGCGGTGGCGCGCCGCCCGCTCGCCGTGGACGCCGTGCTCGACGAGGTGGCCGATGCCACCCGCGATGCGCTCGCGGATGCCAAGCACCAGGCCGGCCGCACCGGTCGCGTGGTGGCCGCCATGCCGGCCCGCACGACCGTCATTCGCCAGGCGCAATTCCCGCACCTCGAAACCGGCGAGATGGTCGCCGCCATCCAGGGCGAAGCGCGCCGCCACATTCCGCTCGACCTGCGCGAGGCCGGCCTCGACTTCCAGGTGGTCGCCCAGGATCAGCAGCAACAGCAGACGCGCGTCGTGCTGGTCGCGGCGCCGCGCCGCAACATCAACGAGCAGGTCGAAATGCTCGACCGCATCGGTGCCGAGCCGTGGGTGGTGGATGCCAAGCCGCTCGCCGCGATCAACGCGCTCTTGCGTCAGTCGCCGTTGTCGCCCGAGGAGGCGCTCGGCCTGCTCGAAGTCAGCCCCAAGGGCGCCACGCTGACGCTGGTCACCAACGAAGGCCACCTGCTGACCCGCGGTGTCGGTCTCGGATACGGCGAACGCGACCCAGGCCTCTCGCCCAAGCCGTTCGATCCCGACGCCGAGACCGTCGAAGAGTCGGCCGCACGCCAGGCCGCGCGCGCGAGCGAAGTCGGCCGGACGAGCGGCAACGCACTTGCCGGTCCGTCGACGAACGTGCGCCCCGAGGCTCTGGCGGCCAAGCCGGGCTCGCCGTCGCTCACCAAGGGGCGCCGGACCGTGGACTCCACGCCGGCACCGTCCGGCGTGGCAGGTCTCGAGCGCCTGGCGCAGGACGTGCGCCGCAGCATCACCTTCTTCCAGCAGGTGATCGGGCACCGCGCCACCATGCGCTTGTTCGTGGTCGGGACGGCCGAGCGCCGCGAGGAAGTGAGTTCCTATCTGTCGACGGTGCTGAGCCTGCCGTGTCTGACGCCGCATCCGCTCGCCGGACTCGAGCAGCCGAACGGTCTCAAGTTGCCCGAGGGTGCCGATGGGGCGTTCGCCGGCGACACGCTGGTCGCGGTTGGCCTGGCGCTCCGCACCACGACGCGCGGCGATGCGCCGTCGACGACTTTCCGCGTCAACCTCTACATGGAACGCGGCCGCCGCGAGGCGCGAGCGCGCAAGCGCATGCTGAGCACCGTGGCGGGCAGTGCCTTGGTCATGCTCAACGCCCTGGCGCTCACCTTCCTGCTGCTCGCGACCCACACCGTCCAGGGGTACATCAAGGCGGACGCCAAGGAGATCAGCGCGGTCAAGGATCGCACGCAGCGGCTCATCGCCTCCTGCGGCGCGCGCGGTGCGGCGCGACACACGCTCGACGTGGCACGCTCGAACCGCCCGCTGTGGTCGCCATCGTTGGCCGGCGTCGCGGGTGCCGCGCCGCACGGTCTCACCCTGAGTTCGGTGTCGTTCGCCGGCGGATTGCCCACCGCGCCGGACGACACCGCCTCCGCGACGCTCACTATCCGCGGTCGTGTCGACGGCGGGGGCGCCGATCCGTACGGCGTCGTCACGCGGTACGTCGAGTCCCTGCGGCACTCCCCGGCGGTGAAGAACTCGTTCCCGGTGGTGAAGCTGTCGTCGACGTGGGAAGACCACGCGGCCGGCCCAGTGAGCCGCAACTTCGAGATCTTGTGCGCCAAGAAGGAGGCCGTGCAATGACGTCGCCCCGCTGGTCCTTCAGCACCAAGACCGAGCGCATCACGCTGGTCGCCGGTCTGACGGTGGTGTTGGCGGTGCTCTACGCCGGCGTCGACCGCTTCGTCTACATGAAGGCGGTGCAGCATCGCGCGGCGTTGCAGACCGAGGCGACGCAGGCCTGGCACGACTTGTTCGTGGCGCAGTCGCAGGCGCGCCGCGCCGCGCAGGCGCGGGCCTCAGCCACCGACGACGCCATCGCGCTCACCACCGATCCCGTGCTCACCGCGCACGCCCAGATTACCGAGTGCGCGCGACAGTACGACATCCACATCATCGCCGTGACGCCCGGCGCGTCGGCGCGCGTCGGCGACACCTTGCGCACGCCGATCACGCTGACCATCGACGGCACCTATGCCAACGTCGTCCGCTTCCTCGCGCGGGTCGAGAATTCGCCGCTCCTCATGCAAGTCAACGGCGCGTCGATCGAAACCCAGCCGGGCAGCGGCAGCCGGCTCAACGCGCAGATCGCGATTCTCGTCGTGACCGTGCCGCAACAGGGAGGCTCGAGCTCGTGAGACGCTCCACGCGCCAGGACACCGTGCCCGCCGTCATCTTGATGGCCGCCGCGACGCTGTTCACCGTCGGGCGCAGCATCATCGTGGCCCGTGACGGCATGCGGCTCACCCCGCCGGCCGAGATGGCTGCCTCCAACGGCCAGCGTGCCCGCGTGGTGACCGCCTCGAACGGTCCGGACATGAACGCCATCAATCACGAACTCGGCGGCGGCGGTGCGATGAAGGCCGCCGAAGTCGAGCCCTCGCCGCTCTCGCCGCCGCCGGTTCCCGCCCAGCCGGTGCGACCGCGCCCGGCCGCGACGGCGGAAACCGACAAGCCCAAGCCGCCGCGCGAGACCTTGCGCCTCACCGGCATCAGTTCCGACTTCGCCATCCTGCACGATGGAAATGGGGATCACTCGCTTCGCATCGGCAGCCGCCTCGGCAGGTACACGCTCCGCCAGATCACCGGATCCTCGGTGATCCTGGAGAGCGACACCGGAGAATCGATCACGCTCGGCCTCAGTCGGGCCGATCACTAAGCGTGCAGGATGCGGTGCCGGATTCCGGCCCGCCGAACCCCTCGCGGCCACGACGGCCGCGGTTTCGCCCTGGAGGTCATGGATGACACGGCGTTCGAATCACTCCACCCGCCGTCGCTTCGCCGCCGCCGCGTTGGCGGTGTCGCTCCTCGCCCTGCCGATTGCGGTGTGGGCCGAGACGACGATCGCGCTCGACACCGACAACACCAGCGCGCAGGCGGCGCTCGAGATCATCGCCACCAAGGCGGGGCTCAGCTTGGTCACCAGCCCGGAGGTACGCGAGAGCAAGGTGACGCTCCACATCAGCGGCGTGAAGGTCGATGACGCGATCGCCCTGGTGACGCGCGCGGCCGGCCTCTCGTACCAGCGCCTTGGCAACTCGCTGGTGGTCGGCCCGGCCGGCAAGATCGCCGACGGCTCGATGGGTTCGGCGGTGATCCAAGTCCAGCACGCCAACGTCACCGAGCTCGCCAAACTCTTGAGCGATCTCGGGGCGAAGGTCGCGGGCGATGCGGTCGGCTCGCGCATCCTGGTCACCGGCTCGAGTTCGCAGATCGACCAAGTGCAGTCGCTGGTGAAGACGCTCGACGTGCCCGGCCGGCAGGTCGAACTGCGCGCACGCTTGGTCGAGGTCAACGAGACCGCCGTCAAGTCGCTCGGCCTCGACTGGGCGAAGCTGATGTCGTTCACCACGATCCTGTCCGAAGGCATCCCGGGCGCCACCGCGACCTCGCCGGGCGGTACCGAGAACGAGATCGACCAGTTGCCGCAGCGCCGCGGCTACCGCGACCTCAGCTCGTGGGGCAAGATGTCGCGCCAGTCCGAGCAGTGGAAGGTGACACTCGACGCGCTCATCCAGGACGGCAACGCGAAGATCATCTCCGACGTGAAACTGTCCACGCTCAGCGACCAGCCGGCCACGGTGCACGTCGGTGACGTCGTCCCGTACGTGGTCACCGGTCCGCCGACCACCGGCGGCGTCGTGACCTACAGCGTCGAACGGCAGCAGGTCGGTGTGGCGCTCAAGATCGTGCCGAAGGTCACCGCGAGCGGCGAGATCCTCACCACCATCGAACCGACCGTCAGCTCGATCGTCGGCTTCCGCGGCCCGGACGCCTCGCTGCCGCAGACCAAGGAACGCAGCGCGACGACGCAGGTGATGGTGAAGGACGGCGAGACCATCGTGATCGCCGGCCTCCAGCAGGACGAGACCACCGAGACCGTCGACAAGGTGCCGCTGCTCGGCGACATCCCGGTGCTCGGCAAGCTCTTCCAGCACTACAAGAAGGGTGTGAACAAGACGAACTTGGTCATCGAGGTCACGCCGCGCATCTTGCAGTAGCGCGCGATACGCACTCGGCGGCGACGCGGGCGTCTCGGGGTTCCTCCCGGGGCGCCCGCCGCGCGTTGGGGGCGCCGGTTGTGAGGGGCGCGCGGCTCTGCTAGCGTCGTGGCGTCGGACTTGGGAGGAGGACGTCGTGGGCACTTCGGCACTGCGTGGCTTACCGTCGGTCGAGACGCTGCTGCAGCACCCGGCGGTAGCGGCGCTCGTCGCGCGCTCGCCGCGGCCGTGGGTGGCGGAGGTGGTGCGGAGCGCACTGGCAGCCGAACGGGTGCGCCTCGCGGCGACGCACGCCGAGGTCGCGCCCTCGCTCGACGTGCTGGCCGAGGCGGTGCTGCGTCACGCGCACGTGTCTGCGCCGGGCCCACGCCGCGTCATCAACGCCACCGGCATCATCCTCCACACCAATCTTGGCCGTGCGCCGCTCAGCGCGGCCGCCGCCGACGCCGCGCGCGAGGCGGCGCTGCACTACTCGACGCTCGAGTTCGATCTGGCGCGCGGGGCGCGCGGCTCGCGGCAAGTACACGCCGCGGGCTTGCTCACGTTGCTGACCGGTGCCGAGGCGGCGCTGGTGGTCAACAACAACGCCGCCGCCGTGCTGCTCGCGCTGCGCGCGGTGGCCGCCGGCCGCGAGGTCATCGTGTCGCGCGGCCAACTGGTGGAGATCGGGGGCTCGTTCCGCTTGCCGGACATCATGGGCGTCTCCGGCGCGCGTCTCGTCGAGGTCGGGACGACCAACCGCACGCACCCCGCCGACTATCGCCGCGCGCTCGGGCCCGACACCGCGGCGCTGCTCTTCGTCCATCGCAGCAACTTCCGCCAGAGCGGTTTCACCGCCGACGTGTCACTCGAGGAGATGGTGGCGATCGGTCGCGAAGGCGGCGTGCCGGTCATCGCCGATCTCGGCAGCGGCACGTTGCTCGATCCGCGCGCGCACGGCCTGCCCGTGGAACCGACGCCGATGGACGCGCTGCGCGCCGGCGTGGATCTCGCGATGATCTCGGGCGACAAGTTGCTCGGCGGCCCGCAGGCCGGCATCGTGGTGGGGAAGGCGGCGTGGATCGCGCGGCTTGCCAAGGACCCGCTGATGCGTGCGGTGCGGCCGGACAAGATGACGCTCGCCGCACTGGTGGCCACGCTGGAGGCGTACCTGGAGCCGGAGCGGGCGCTCGCCGCATTGCCGGCGCTGGCCGCGCTCACCGCGTCCGCCGGCGATCTGCAGCACCGCGCCGAGGCGCTCGCCGCCGCCTGCCGCGCCGCTCTCGGGCCGGCCTTCGACGTCGAGGTGCTGCCGGAGGAGTCCGGGACGGGCGGCGGAGCACTTCCCGAAGTCTCTCTGCCTACGTCAGTTGTGGCGATTTCTTCGCGTCGGATCGGCGCCGCGGCGGGGGAGGCCGCGCTGCGCCGCGCCCCGGTGCCCGTCATCGTCCGGGTCAAGGACGGCCGGCTCCTTCTCGACCCGCGCACGATTTTGCCGGACGAACTCGGCGGGTTGCCCTCCATTTTGTCGGAGGCGCTTGGTAGTCTGTCAGCACTCGATGGTGACGGCCCGTAGAGCCTGAGGTACCCCCGCTCCGGAGCCGCGCCGCGGAACCTGCATGTCGTCCTCCGGAAAGGGCCCGATGTTCATTCAGAAAGTCACCATTCACGGCTTCAAGTCCTTCGTCGATAAGGTCGAGCTCGGCTTCGGCAGCGGGCTCACCGGCATCATCGGGCCGAACGGGTGTGGCAAGACCAACATCACCGACGCGCTCCGCTGGGTGCTCGGCGAGCAGCGCGCGACGGTGTTGCGCGGCGCCACGATGGAAGACGTGATCTTCTCCGGCTCCACCTCGCGCAAGCCGCTCGGCATGGCCGAAGTCTCCGTGGTGTTGTCGAACGCGCGCGGCATCCTTCCGGTGGATTGGCCCGAGGTCGTGGTGACGCGCCGCGTCTACCGCAGCGGCGTCAGCGAGTATCTGCTCAACAAGACGCCGTGCCGTCTGCGCGACATCCGCGACCTGTTCTACGACACCGGCGTCGGCTCGAACGCCTACTCGGTGATCGAGCGCCAGATGGTCGACAACGTGTTGTCCGACTCGGGCGGCCACCGCCGCTTCCTGTTCGAGGAAGCCGCCGGCGTGATGAAGTACAAGGCGCGCCGCCGCGAAGCGCTGCTCAAGCTGGAAGCCACCGAGGGTGACCTCACGCGCCTCGGCGACATCATGAGCGAGGTCGAGCGCGAGGTGCGCTCGCTGCTCTACCAAGCGCAGAAGGCGCGGCGCTGGGTACGATTGCGCGACGAAATCCTGTCGCTCGAGTTGTCGGTATCGGCCTCGCGCCGCACCGCGCTCATGCAGATGGAAACCGAGATGGCGGCGCGGCTCGAGGAACTCGTCGGGCGGCTCGACGCGCTCGGCGCGACGCTCCAGGCCAAGGACGCGGAGCGCACCGCGCTCATGGCACGCCAGATCGAGATCGACAACCGCTTGGGAGCCGCGCGCGAATCGCTGCGCGCCGCCGAGGCGCGCGCTGCCGACAGCTCGCAGGAACTCGGCGTCCTGCGCGAGCGGCTGGCCGGCCGCAAGCTGCGGCTCGGGGCGCTCGGCCCGGAAGAGGAGCGGCTGGTCGCGCGCATCGAGCAGTGCCGCGCGCAGATGGCGTTGGTGCAGGAGAGCCTGGCCGGCGTCGATGTCGAAGCGCGCAGCGGCGAACTCGGTGAGGCCGAAGCGCGGTTGACCGCGGCGGAGACGCACGTCCGCGGGCTGCGCTCGTCGATGGCGGAGCACCAGCAATTCTCGATCGATTTCCAGCGCACCGAGGTGGAAACCCGCGCCCAGCGCGACCGCGTCCAGTCGGACCGCGCCCGCCTCGACGCGACGGCCGCGCGCATCGAGGAAGAACTCGCCGATCTGACGCGCGTCCACGACGAACGCCGCGGCGCGCTCGAGCGTCTCGACGCGCGTCTCGGCGAATTCGAATCGCAGTTGGCCGCCGGGCAACTGCGCGAAGCGGAACTGCTCGAGCAGATCGCCATGCTCACCGCGCGGCACACCGAGGTCGGCGCGCAGGAGCGCGAGGTGGCGCGCACACTCGACGGGGTGCGCAGCCGCGCGCAGACGTTGAGCGAACTCAAGGCGGCGTGGGAAGGCTACGACTCGGGCGTCCGCACCTTGCTCGACCGCGAGAACGCGCGCGACGTCGGGCTGCTCGGTGTGGTCGCGGACTTGATTCGCGTGCCGGTCGGCCAGTCGGATTGGGTCGAAGCCGCGCTTGCGGGCGCGGTGCAGTACGTCGTCACCAGCAGCACCGGCGCGGCGCAGGCGGCTCTCGAGGCGCTGGCGGAGGCCGCCCAAGGCAAGGTGACGCTGCAGCCGCTCGACCGCGTGCGCGGGGCGGCGGTTGCCGTGCCGCGGGAAATGCTGTCGCGGGCCGGCGTGGTCGGATCGGCGATCCAGATGGTCGAGTGTGAGGACGCATATCGCCCGCTCGCGGAGGCGCTGCTCGGCCGTGTGGTGCTGGTCGAAAACGCCGCGGTGGCTTCGGCGCTCGCCGAGGAGCACGCCGGCGAACCGTGGCGCTTCGTGACACCCGAGGGCCAGGTGTGGTCCGGCGAAGGATGGGTGCGCGGCGGTGTCGGCGGCGGCGGTGAAGGATTCCTGCGCCGCGAAGGCGAGCTGCGCGAACTGCACGCGCAAATCGAGACGCTCGACGCCGAGCACAGTGCGCTGGTCGCGACGCTGCAGGGCTTGCGCGAGGAGCTCACCGCCGCCACCGACGCGCAGCGGATCGCTGTGCGCGAACGCGAAGCGCTCACCGCGCAGCAAGCGCAGGCGCAGACCGAGCGCCGCGGCGTGCAGGTCGAATTCGAGCAGGCCGAACGCCGCATTGCCGCCCACACCACCTCGCGCGACGAGGTGCGCACCGAGGCCGCCGCAAAGGTCGCGCTGCTTGCCGAACTCGATGCCAAGCTGGAACAGACGGTGGGCGAGAGCGCGCGGCGCGAGGAGTCGCTGCGCGAACTCGAGCAGAACCTGCGTCTCGCCGAGGCCGGACTCTCGCGCGAACTCGAGGCGACCTCCACGCTTCGCGTCGCCGTGGCGCGGCTCAGCGAACAGAAGCGCTCCAGCGAAGAAGGCATCCAGCGCCTCGACCGCGAGCTCGCCGAATCGCTCCACCTCCAGGAGGTCCGCCACCAGGAGCGTACGGAGAACGAGCAGGCCATCGTCGAACTCGAAGCGCAGATCGAGCAGGCGACGCAGCAGGCGAGCGACAGCTCCGAGGAAGTCGCCAAGGCGCGCGCCGCCTTGTCGGCGCTCGAGGTCGAGCGCGACGAGGTCACCTTCCCGCTGCAACTCGCGCAGTCCGAGGCGGACCAAGCGCGCGACGCGCAGCAACAGGCGTTCGAGGACCGTCATCGCACCGAACTCGCGCTCACCCAGAGCCGTGTCGAACGCGCCGGCCTCGAAGAGCGCATCTCCAGCGAGTATGGCGTGGACCTCTCGACTTTCGTGCTCGACGCCGCTCCGGTCGCACCGGCGGAGGACGCCGAGCTCCCCGCGGAGGCCGACGACGTCGCGGCGGAAGGCGAGGACGCCGACGCGGCCGAAGACGCCATCGTCGTTCCCGCCCGCGCCGGCGAGGATCCGGCCGCCCGCCTCGCCACGCTCAAGGAGAAGTTCCGCCGTCTCGGCCCGGTGAACGAACTCGCGGTCACCGAATACGCCGAGAAGAAGGAGCGTCTCGACTTCCTCACCCGTCAGCGTGACGACCTCGTCGAGGCCAAGCTCCAGCTGCTCGAGGCCATCAGCAAGATCAACGAGACGGCCAAGGCGCTCTTCCTCGAGACGTTCGCCAAGATCCAGGAGAACCTCAAGCGGACCTTCGGCGCGCTGTTCATCGGCGGCCAAGCCGATCTCTTCCTCAACGGGGACGATCCGCTCGAGGCCGAGATCGAGATCAAGGCACGGCCGCGCGGCAAGCAGCCGCAGTCTCTGGCGCTGCTCTCCGGCGGCGAGAAGGCGCTCACCGCGATCGCGCTGCTGTTCGCGATCTACCAGGTGAAGCCGAGCCCGTACTGCATCCTCGACGAAGTGGACGCGCCGCTCGACGACGCCAACAACGAGCGCTTCACTAACATGCTGCGCGAGTTCAGCACCGCGACGCAGTTCATCGTCGTCACGCACAACAAGCAGACGATGGCGGCGTGCGACGCTATCTACGGCGTGACGATGCAGGAGCCGGGCGTCTCGAAGCTGGTGTCGGTCAAGTTCGACGAGCGCCAGGCGGCGGCGAACGGCGGGGCGCGTAGCGGCAAGAGCGCGGCGGCGCCCAAGGCCACGCCGGAGCAACTCGAAGCGATCGGCGCGCCGGGAGTGGGCGAGTAGTGCGCACCCGCATCGGCCTGTCAGGAGTCCGATGTCGCTGAGTGACGCCGATCGTCAGCGACACCTCGATCGCGCGGCGCGCTTCGAGGTGCTGAAGCAGACCGAGCCGGACGACATCGTCGTCCGGTTCGGCCTTGCGACCGAGCGGTACGCGCTCGGCGAATTCGCCGCCGCGGCCGTCGAAGCCCGCGAAGCCATCCGGATCGAGCACGACTACAGCGCCGCCTACCTGTTGCTCGGCCGCTCCTTGTACGCCGCGCGCGAAATCGACGAGGCCGTGCAAGTTCTCACCGAGGGCTACACGCTGGCCGAGCGCGTGGGAGACTTGATGCCGGCGCGCGAAATGCGCGCCGTGCTGCGCCGCATTTCGGCCGAACGCGCGGGAGAGTCACCCGCAGAGTAACCGCCGGCCGGCCCAGATCCCCGGCCCGTTGCGGGACCACGCCGCGCGCCGTGGCAGCGAAACCCTTGCACCGCCCGCCGCGCCTCGGCACTCTACCGGCATGGGACTCTTCAGCAAGATCAAGGACAGCCTCACGCGCACCCGTGAGGTGATCGTCGAGCGTATCGAGGCCGTGGTTCGCCCTGGGCGCAAGGTCGACGAAGATGTCCTCGAGGAACTCGAGGAACTGCTGCTGCGCGCCGACGTCGGCGTGCGCACCACCGAGGATTTGCTCGACATGCTGCGGCAGCGGGCGAAGGACGGTACCCTCGAAACCGCCGACCAGGTCCGCGGTGCCCTTCGTGATCGCGTCCTGGCGATCCTGCAGGATGCACGCGCCGCGACCGCCGCGCTTACGACTCCCGCCCCCGCCGCCGGCACTCCGTTCGTAGTGCTGATCATGGGCGTCAACGGCGTCGGCAAGACGACATCGATCGGCAAGCTGGCGCACCGCTACGCCTCGCAGGGCAAGTCGGTCCTGGTGGCAGCCTCCGACACGTTTCGCGCCGCCGCGGCGGATCAACTCGGCCTGTGGGCAGATCGCGCCGGTGTGCAGATCGTCCGCCACAAGCCGGGCTCGGATCCGGCGTCGGTGGCGTTCGACGCGCTCTCGGCCGCGAGGGCGCGTGGTGTCGACGTCGTGCTGGTGGACACCGCCGGCCGGCTCCACACCAAGATCAACCTCATGGAAGAACTCAAGAAGGTCCGCCGCGTGCTGGGACGCGAACTCGAGGGCGCGCCGCACGAATCGCTCCTCGTGCTCGACGCGACGACGGGCCAGAACGCCCTCGTCCAGGCGCGCGAGTTCTCGCAGCACGTCGGGGTCAGCGGGCTGGTGTTGGCGAAGATCGACGGCACCGCCAAGGGCGGCATCGTGGTGGCCATCGCCCGGGAACTCTCGTTGCCGGTGCGCTTCCTCGGCGTGGGCGAGAAGATCGACGACCTCGTCGAGTTCGATGCCGAGGAGTTCGCGGACGGATTGTTCGCCGCGCGCGAGGGCGCGAGCACCTAGGCGGGCGGTGCGGCGGTCGCGCCCTAGCGCCCCATCGAGTGGGGTGTCGGCGGCGGATTGACGATGCGCACCCGTCCGGTGAGTTGGCTGCGCGCGCCGAGCCCATACTCCGCGAGCACGGTCTCCGAGCGCTCCTGCTCGATGCCGGGCTCCGGTGGCCTCTGCAACATGCGCGATACCGACCGCACGACCCCGGTGATCGGGATGTCTTCCGAGATCCACACGTCGGTGGCGAAGGTCGTCACCGTATGCGTCGAGTCGCTGGCGGCGGGGTTGAGGACGGTGACGAACGACGTACGATGCGCGCGTTTGCTGCCGGCGCGGGTGTCGACCACGTCCTGACCGCGATCCAGGGAGTCGTCGCGGGCGAGCAGGTCGAGCGGGAGGTCCGGCCCGCCGAGCCCGAGCACGCGGCGCAGCACCGGCAATCCGCCCGGGAGCCGGATCTCGATCGGTTCCTCGCGTCCGCGCCGAATGATGAAACGCTTGATGTAACTCAACTGCGGATCGGCGAACTGCTTGGCCGCGGCCGCGGTTGCCGCGCGCACCCCGCCGGAGGACGGGGCGATCGAATTCGCGACATCGTCCATCACGAGCGTCTTGATGATCGTGCGGGGTGGTCCGCTGAGCGTGATCTCGATCCAGTGCGCCGGGCGATGTCCCACCGAGTCCGCATCGACGATCGCGATCCGTTGCCACGTCGTGTCGGGCGCTTCGCCCGGGCGGGTGACGTAGTTCCAATAGGTCACCCATTCGCCGACCGCCAGCTTGTCGCTGCGCAGACGGAAGCCGAGAGGTCCTTCGCCCTGGGCATGCGCTGCCGGGACACCGGAACCGAGGACGAGAGCGAGGGTGAGTGCGAGGGGGAAGCCGGTAAGGCGCGCGACGGCGCGCAAGCCACGATGCATGATGGCGAAGTGTGCACGAGGGCGACGGGGAAGTCCACCGCCGCCCTCCACGTGCGCGGTGCCGTGTGGCGCGGCTAGCGCCGGAACAATCCCTTGATGGCGCCCCAGGTGGCCGGGGCCGCCGGCGTGGCATGCTGTGTGTCGACGCGCTCACGGTAGCCGGTGGGTATCGTCGCTCGCGTCTTGGTGACGAGCGAGAGGTGCTGCTCGCCGCTGCCGGCCTGGCCGGCGTGTGTGCCGCCCTCGACGACGAGACGGCAGTCGGCCACCGACTGATCGGCCCCGGAGGCGTACACGGTGGCGTAGATCACGATGTCCGAGATCGCACAGCTCAGGAAAGACGTGCCGCCGGTGAAGGTCGACAGCGTACGGGACGAGGGTGGGCCTGCGCTCCAGTCGGCGTTGCGCGCGGCATCTTCGTACACGTCGAAGCGGCCGCCTTCGTACCGCAGCTGGTAGACGGTGTACGCGCCCGAACCCACCCCGCCGCTTCCGAGCGGTAGCGGCGCCGCGGCCAGGCGAGCGCCGCGCAGGACGCAGGTGTACTCGCGGGTGGAGAAGTCCGCGGTCAACGCCTCGCCGAGTTCGTCCACCACGCCGGCGCAGTTCCACGTCGATCCCAGCGCGCGGTGGCCACCGGTTTCCCAGCTGTATCCATGGAAGCTGGCGGGAAGCGTGGCCGCGTCGGTAGGCGCTGCTCCCGCGAGGGCGGCCAGGCAAAGGGCGGCCAGCGTGACACGTCGCATCATGGCGAGGCTCCATGTGGAGTGGCGGGCAACTCCGGCGGAGCGAATCGGCTCGCGTCCGCGCACCTGGTTCTACCGGCGGCGGACGCGAGGGGTTCCGGCACAAACGCAAAGAGCCGATCCCGAAGGACCGGCTCTTCCGCCTCACGACCGCGCCCTGCGGCGCGGGGTAGACAGCGCTACTTCACGTACTGCGACTTGATGGCACCCCAGGTCGACGGGAGCACCGGGGTCACGAACTGCTGACCGTCGACGCGCTCCAGGTAACCGGTCGGGATGGCCGAGCGGTTGTTCTTCGTCAGACCGGCGAAGGTGTAACCAGCGGTGCCGCCACCGATCGCCTCGGCGAGGTGCGAGCCGCTGTCGAAGTTGAGGTCGGCCTCGAACGAACCGATCTCGTAACCGGTCGCCGTGTACTTGGTGATGAAGAACACGGTGTTCGACATGGTGGCGCCCAGGTAGAGGGTGCCGTCGATGAACGTGGCCGGCGAGGTCGCGTTGGCCGGGTTCACGCCCCAGTTGTGGTTCTTCGACGGGTCTTCGTACACGTCCAGGCGGCCGCCGTCGTAGTTGATCTGGTAGATCACGTACGCGCCGGAGCCGATGCCGCCAGAGCCCACAGCCACGGCCGGGCCGTTCTGCGAGTTGCCGGACATGTAGTACGTGTACTCGTTGGCGCCGAAGTCCGCGGTCATCGGCGGGAGGATGTCGTCGAGAATCCCGTCCATCTTCCACTCGGTACCCGACGTCCAGTGGGGACCGTTCTCCCAGCTGTAGCCGTAGTAGTCGGTGATGAACTGGTAGTCAGCGTACGCGGCCACGCTCGCGGTGGCGAGGAGCGCCGCGGTAATCACAGCGATCCGAAGCTTCATGGAGCGAGTTCTCCTTCGTCAGGGAGCCAGGTCAGTTCTCGAGGTGCATGTGGACAGGCCTATCATCCGTGCTGTGGATGGTGCGAAGCTGGTGCCCGTTGTGCCGTCGCTTGGGAGGTAGCGAACAGCCCTTGGCGGCAGGTACGGACTCCCTCTTCCGCGCCCCTACGCGGCCGAAGAAGCAACCGATCCAGCAAGATCAGCCGGTAATATTATGCCTGGTGAGAGAAGACACCGTCAAGTAGCGACGACTGGCAGTTACGTGTTTGGAACCATTGGATTATCCCGTTCGGACAGGCGCCTGGGAGCGGAGGCGTCGCTGGAAACGCGAAACCCCGGACCTGACGGAACGGGGATCCTTACCAATGGCCCTGCGGATACTCGGGAGCGTTTGGGTTGCTCTACGCGAGAAAGTCTACAAGACAGTCATGTCAGGGGCAAGCAGGAAACCGGCCATTGGCTGAAAACTCTTGCGCAAAATCGCGCGGGGCGCCGCAGCGGCCGGGACGAACCGTTGTCGCGTCCAGGGCCGCCGCCTAGACTTTCGTGTGTACCTCGCCGCTGCCCGGCCTCGCGCCGGGACAGTCCGCGCACCCGTCCCAGCCAGTCGGGTCACCGTTCGCCGAGCCGTGTTCCGTGCCGAGGCTTCCGGAGGAATCCCGATTGATCGTCGCGTCCGCCCGCCGTGTGCTTGCTTGCTGCGCCGTGCTCACCGTAGTCGTCCCGCATTCCGCGACCGCGATGCCGGCGATGCCCGCTGACGCGCCGCGCCCGTTCCACGCGTCCGCCGTGATGCGTGTGCCCGCCGGTGTCGATGCCGCCGCGCCGCACCGCACCGCGCCCATCACCGGCACTTGGAAGGCGATCGTCATCCTGGTCGACTTCCTCGACTACCACTGGGACAACGGGCACGACCCGAACTTCGCCAATCCGGACAGCACGCACACCTACGCGCAGTCGCATTTCCAGCAGATGCTGTTCAGCGACAATTCGTATCGCGACCCCTTCTCGAGCAGCGCGTACACCGGCAGCATGCGCGACTTCTACCGCGACAACTCCTACGGGCAGTTCTCGCTCACCGGCACCGTGACCGCGTGGGTGCGGTTGCCGCACACCTACCGCTACTACTGCAACACCGACGCGAAGGCCGGCACCGCCGACGACTACGGCTGGGCGAAAAGCGACTCCGCGATGGTGCAGGACTTGGTGCGCGACGCGGTCCTCGCCGTCAATCCGACGGTCGACTTCTCACAGTTCGACAACGACCACAACGGCACCGTCGACGGCGTGTTCATCGTGCATGCGGGACCGGGCGCCGAAGCCATCTACTCGAGCAGCACCAGCAGCGCGCCGGCCTACGTGTGGTCGCACAAGTGGTCGATCCCGGCGACCGTCGTCGATGGCGTGACGGTCTCCAACTACAGCATCGAGCCGGAGGACGGCGCGGTCGGTGTGTTCTGTCACGAGTTCGGCCACGTGCTCGGGCTGCCCGACTTGTACGATCTCGACGGCAGTTCGGAAGGTGTCGGCGAATGGGACGTCATGGGCTCGGGCGGCTGGAACTTCCGCGCCGGTGACGCCAAAGGCACCAGCCCGGCGCACTTCTCGGCATGGAGCAAGGTGCAACTCGGATGGGTGACGCCGACCGTCGTGACCTCGCCGCGCGTCGCGCAGACCATCGCGCCGGCGGAAACGTCGCCCGCGATCTTCCGCCTGTGGACCGGCGGCGCCGGCGGAAGCGAATATTTCCTGATCGAGAACCGTCAGCAGATCGGCTTCGATGCCGGACTCACGCGCCGGCAGTACGACTTCAGCCTCACGCCGGCCAGCGGCCTGATGATCTGGCACGTCGACGACGCGGTGGCCGACAACAGCAACGAACTGCACAAAAAGCTCGATGTCGTCGAGTCGACGCCGTACTGGACCGGCAGCGCGTGGTACGAGCAACTCGACCACACGCGCCTCCGCCCGGCGGACCAATACCTGTCGAACGGCAACCGCGGCGACAACGGCGATCCGTGGCCGGGCTTCTCGGCGCTCAATGCGTCGCTCACCGACTACGCCGGCCCGCGGAACAAGGACGCCTTCGGCACCAACACGGTGCCGTCGTCGAAGAGCTACAGCGGCGCCGCCACCGGCGTGGCGATTACGCACATCGCGGTGAGCGGCACGGACATCGTCGCGGACTTGTACACGTCGACGCCGACCGCCGTGGCGGCTCCGGCCGCCGAGCGTGCGGCGCTGCGCACACGCGGCTCGCACGTCGAATGGACGCTGCCGCGCGCCGCGAGCGAGGCGCAGGTCGAGGTGTTCGACACCCGCGGCCGGCGCGTCGCGACCTTGGTGCAGGGTGCGCTGACGGCCGGAGCGCACGCGTGGGAGTGGGGGACGACGGCGGCGGCGGGCGTCTACGTGGTGCGTGCCCATGCGCGCGACGCGCACGGTGTCGTGGCGGAGGAGAGCGCGCGGCTGCTGATCGCCCGCTAAGACTGCGTCAGCGGCGCGCCGCCGCCTGGTGCGCGACGAGCGTCTCGGCGATCTGCACGGCGTTGGTCGCCGCGCCCTTGCGCAGGTTGTCCGAAACGCACCACAGCGCCAGCGAGCGCGGCGCCGACTCGTCACGGCGGATGCGGCCCACCAGCACGGTGTCGTCGCCGGCGGCGTCTTCCGGCAGCGGCACGACACTCGACGCCACATCGTCCATGACGCGCACGCCGGGGAAGGCGGCGCACAAGCGGCGCGCGTCGTCCGGATCAGGCTCGCGCTCGAACTCCGCGACGATCGCCTCGCCGTGACCCACCGGCACCGGCACGCGCACGCAGGTCGCCACCACGCCGATCGCCGGATCGTGCAGGATCTTGCGCGTCTCGTGGACCATCTTCCACTCCTCGCGCGTGCTGCCGTCGGGCATCGGCGAGTCGATGAGCGGAATCACGTTGTGGCGGATTCGGCGGTGGAAGGCGCGTGGCGCGGCGCCCGCATCCGCCTCCTGCGCCTGCAGGTCGGCGATGCCGGCCTGGCCCTTGCCGCTCACCGACTGATACGTCGCGACGACGATGCGGCGCAGTCCCCACGCGCGGTGCAGTGGCGCGAGCGCCATGAGCATTCCGATGGTGGAGCAGTTGGGCACCGCGATGATGCCGTGATGCGCCTGCACGTCATCGCCATTGATCTCTGGGATCACCAGCGGAACGTCGTCGTCCATGCGCCAGGCGCTCGAGTTGTCGATCACCACCGCGCCGCGTTCGGCCACCGCGCGCGCCACCCGCTTCGAGGTGTCGCCGCCGGCCGACATCAGGGCGATCGCCACGCTGCCCGGCGCGATCGCTTCGGGGGCGAACTCCTCGACCACGACCTCCGACCCGCGGAACGGAATGCGCGTCCCCGCCGAGCGTGCGGTGGCGAACAACCGCAGCGTCGACACCGGAAACGCGCGCTCCTCGAGCACGCGCACCATGCAGCGTCCGACCGCGCCGGTGGCGCCAATGACCGCGACCGGGACGCCGCCGCTCACTTCTTGCCCTTCGCCTTGGGCCGCGCCGGCTTCTTCGCGCCGCCCTTCGCGGCCGGCGCCGCGCTCTTGGTCACCACGGCCTTGGGGGCCGGCGCGCTCACCGACGACCACAGCGCCTTCCAGGCCTCCGGGGCCGCGCTCACCGCCTCCTCCGGCACCGCCACGATGCGTCCGCCGGCCGCCGCGAGCGCCGCCACCTGGCGCTTGGCCAGCGCGAGATCGCTCCCGTCCGCGAGGATGCCGAGGCCGGGCGCGTGCCGCGTCTCCGGCGTGCTGTGCACCAACTCCCGCATCGTGCTGTCCATCGCCGCGACGAGGTCCGCGTTGGTGCGCGCGGTCGGCCGCACCAGCACCCAGCTGATCGCCGCGCGCTTGTTCCAGTAGATCAGGTCTTGCACGTGGTCGCGGCGCTCCGGGCTCGCGTGGATGACCACCGCGGTGGTCGGGCCTTCGCTCTGGCGCCGCAGGTTCTTGGTGAAGCCGCTCACGAACGGACGCGTCTGCACGTTGCGGAACGTCCACCAGTCCTGCCACTCCATCGAGTCCGCCGGCGTGAGGCCGCGCGGGTCGACCGGGTCGTACTGCTGCTGGAACAGCGCGTTGGACGATGCGTCGAAGCTGAAGTCGAGCGACGGCAACTCGATGCGGTCGAGCAGCACGCCGGCCACCGGATAGCGGCCGATCGCTTCGAGCAGGGTCTTCATCAGGAACTGGTGCACGTCGCGGATGGTCGGGCTCAGCGTGTAACGGCGCACGCCGGCGATCGAGTCGACGTAGCCGACCTGACCGTCGCGGTTCACCGCGGCCCACGTCGGACGGCCGCGCAGGAACGGGCCGGGATCGTTCTTCGCCGCGAGGGGCGTGCGCCACACTTCGAAGCCGGCGGACGGCCACAGCCAGCAGCGCAGCCCGCGCTCGTAGCAGCCCTTCGACACGACGGTGAGCGGATCGCGGCCCGCGAGCGTGGTGTCCGAATCGGCGAGCTGGCTGTTCTCGTACGGCACCGTGCCCATGTCCCAGATGTCGACGGCGACGTCGGTGGCGCCGGCACGCTTGACCGCGTCGAGGCGGGCGAGCAGTTCGGCGTCCGGCAGTCGCAGCGCAGGCCGCGCCATCATCGCCATGCGGACGTAGCTGGTGTCCGGTGGCTCGCCGACCGGCACCACGGTGAGGAACTCCTGCGCCAGCGCGGCAGTCTGCGCGGCGAACAGGACGCAGGCGCCGGCCAGCCAGCCGGCGAGACGCTTACGAACGCGAGGTGAGGGCATACCAGGCAATGTTCACTCCCATGCGAAACGCTTCCTCGCGCTTGGGCGCGGGGTCGTTGTGGGCGGACGTCCACCCATCGGTGATGTTGCTGTTGTACGTGTAGAACACGGCGAGCCGTCCCCGTACGAACAGCCCGTAGCCCTTGGGCGGGCCGGGATAGTGCTCGTGGGTTTTCGGCAGGCCGTGCGGGAAATCGTAGACGGCATGATAGATCGGATGGCTGAATGGCAACTCGACCAGCGGCTTGTCCGGATAGAGCCGGGCAATCAGCTGGCGGAACGAGTCGTCCATCCCGTAGTCGTCGTCCGCGTAGAGGAAACCGCCGGCTTCGAGATAGCGGCGCAATCGTTCCACCTCGCGGTCGGTCGCGGTGATCTTGCCGTGCCCGGTGAGGTACAGCATCGGGTAGGAGAACAGCTCCGCGTCGCTCAGGCTCACCACGTGTTTTTCGACCGCGACGTGGGCACGGGTGCGGCGGGCGAGTTCCCGCAGCAGGTCGGTTTCCGCCGACGGGTCGTTGTACCAGTCGCCTCCGCCCGTGTACTTGACCCGGGCGATGCTGAAGCGGTCGTCGAGTGCCGGTGAGGTCGGATCGAGCGCCCCGCCGCCGGTGACCTGCGCGGCGCCGCGGACTGCGACGAGCGCTACGGCCAACGCCGCACACCCGGCTGCCAAACGGCGCCAGGGCGAACGCAGCGAAGCGGCGGATGCGAACACGAAGGGGACGGTCTCCAGGTGACGGAGAAGCAGACGAGGGCGGCAGTGCGCCGCAGGCGAGCGGCGACGATAGCACAGGGCTGGGACGCACGGCAGCCCGTGTGGGTGCACGCGTGCCGCTGATCCCGACGCCGATTGCGCGCCGGCCAGCCCCAGCCGCACTGCTTGCCGATCTCGACGGCACACTGGTCGATTCGCCGCTCGACCTCGACGCCCTCAAGCGCGAGATCGGCGCCCACGGCACCACCATCCTCGAGCACCTCGCGGCCCTGCCGGCCGTGGCCGCGGCGCACGGCTGGGAGATCGTCCACGCGCACGAGGCGCGGGCTGCCGAACACGCGGTGTGGGCGCCCGGGGCGCAGCGCCTGGTGTCACGCTGCGCCACGCTCGGCATCCCCCTGGCCCTGGTGACCAACAACGCCGCCGCGATCGTCCGCCCGGTACTCGATCGCCTCGGCCTCGCGTGCGCCACGTTGGTGACGCGCGAAGATGCGCCGCCGAAGCCATCGCCCGATCCGCTGCTCCTGGCGCTCGACCGCCTCGCAGTCCCGGCGCAGCGCGCCGTCTTCCTCGGCGACGCCGAACTCGACGTGCGGGCGGGCGAGGCCGCTGGTGTGTTCACCGTACACGTCGGTCCGCGCTGTGCCGGCCTGTGCCGCGCGCACGCCGCGACCCTCGACGACGCCTGGCCGCTGCTCGGCGTGTAGGACGCCGCGTGCGCCCTGCACGCCGGCGATGCATCGTGCACGTGCGGGAGCCCTTCCGGCCTCACATCGAACTTGCGTCTGCGTGCGCAACGTGTTGAGAGATGGCGAATTGAACGGACGACATCGAGTCGCCGGACAAGTGGCACACGCGTTGCCCTCTTTCCCCGCGTCAGAGACGAATCGGTCGCGTCCCGCGTGCCAGCGAGGGGACGCGACGCAGGGCTGGGGCACCGGACCGCATAGCGACAGCCGGGCTTCAGAGCAAGATGCGCGAGCGCGATGGCTGCGCGGTCGCGCATCGGTGGAACGGCGGGGTTGGGGAGGACCTCATGAGGTGGGGAGGTGGGTCATTGCCCCGCCCCGTCGTTGCTCCACCACAGACACTGCGGGGCGAGTCCTTTCGGGGACGCGCCCCGCGGTGCGTTTCAGCGCAGCGTCTCGATGGCGGCGCGCAGCATCGCCGGATCGCCGGTTGGCGCGGAGCACGTGGAGCCTGCGCACACGAAGGCGCGCGGCGTCTCTCCCGCGCTCCCCGACGCGAGCAAGGACCCGGCGATGTCGCGGGCCGGCGCGGGAAGCGAGCCGGGCAACTCGCGCGTGAGATCGACCGAGACGACGGTGCGCGCCGGATGGTAGGCGGCGAGCGCGGCGCGGCGCAGC
>JBGATO010000158.1:0-3605 GCA_044229145.1 Candidatus Eiseniibacteriota bacterium
GTCGCGCACCCCGGCGAAAAGGACGGCGAGCGACAGCACGCCCGGAATCGCCGCCACCAGGAACACCTGCCGCAGCGGCAGGCCGCGTGCCAGCAACGCCGCCGCGAGCAGCGGCCCGGCGACCGCGCCGAGATGATCCATCGCCCGGTGGAAGCCGAACGCGCGCCCGGCGTTCGCATCGTCCACGCTCGCGGCCAGCAGCGCGTCGCGCGGCGCCGTGCGCACGCCCTTGCCGACGCGATCGCTGAGCCGGATCGCCAGCACCTGCCACGGCGCGCTCGCCACCGCGACCAGCGGCCGCACGACCGACGCGATGCCGTAGCCCGCCAGCACCAGCGGCTTGTTGCGTCCGACACGGTCCGCGATGACGCCGCTCACCAACTTGAGCACGCTCGCCACCGCGTCCGCCGCGCCTTCGATCACGCCGAGGAAGGCCGGCGACGCGCCGAGCACGCTGGTGAGAAACAGCGGCATCAGCGGGAAGATCATCTCGGAGCCGAGGTCGGTGAAGAAACTCACCGCACCCAAGGCGAGCACGGTGCGCGGCAGGCGGCCGGTGCGCGGCGGGGTCGACATGCGGCGATCCTACCGCGTGCCGGGCGCGGCGCAAACGCCGAAGGCCGGCTCCGCGGGAGCGGCGCCGGCCTTCGCGAACGGTGAGGTGTCTACTTCGCCAACTGGAACACGCGCCCGCTCTCGCCCGGAATCGTCAGCGTCGCCGTGCCGCTCCACGTGCCCTTCTCGCCGCTGAGCGCGTTGGTCACCGCCACCGACCCGCCCCAGCGCGCGGTGTCGAGCGTCACCGTCGCCGGCTGCTTGCCGGCGTTGAGCACGACGACGAAGCGTTCGCCGCCGCCAGCACGCTCGTAGGCGTAGGCCATGCCGTCCGCGGACAACGTCGTGAACGAGCCGGTGCGCAGCGCGGCGTGCGCGTTGCGCAGCGCGATCACTGACTTGTACCAGGCGCGCACGTCGGCACGCTGCGGGTCGCTCTCGTACGTCCACACGAACGGACGGCGGCAGTCGGGATCCTTGTCGCCGGTCATGCCGATCTCGTCGCCGTAGTAAACGGTGGGCGCGCCGACGTAGGTCATGGCGAACAGCGCCGCGAGCTTGAGCCGCGCGACGTTGCCGCCGATCGCGGTGAGGAAGCGCACCGTGTCGTGCGAGTCGATGAGATTCATCTGGGTCGCCACCGCCTGCGACGGATACGCGAGGCGTCCGGTGGCGAGCGTGCCGTCGAAGTCAGCCGCGCTCCCTTGTCCCATGCCGAGGAACTTGGTGACCGGATCCTTGAAGAACGCGTAGTTCATCACCGCGTCGTACATGCCCGGCTTGACGTAGTCCGAGGCGTTGCCCCACAGCTCGCCGACGATGTACGCGTCGGGCTTCACGCTCTTGACCTTCTTGTTGAAGAGCGACCAGAACCACATCGGCACTTCGTTCGGCACGTCGAGACGCACGCCGTCGACGTCGGCGTCCTTGAGCCAGAACTCGGTCGAGCCGAGCAAGTAGTCGATGAGCGGCTGGTTCGGTGTCGCCTGCGCGATGTCGCGGATGCCGGTCTCGGCGCCGTCGCTGCGCGAGAGGTCGAAGTTGAGATCCGGCAGCGAGCCGAAGCCCCACCAGCAGTGGTAGTAGTCCGACGCCTTCCACGGATGCCCGACGTTCGGCCAGCCCTCGGGTAGCGGCCACTTCGACCAGTCGAACCACGCGTAGTAGGGCGACTGCGTGCCCTTGTCGACGGCGTCCTTGAACGCCCAGTTGGCGTCGCCGCAGTGGTTGTACACGATGTCGAGGATGACGCGAATGCCCGCCGCGTGGGCTTCCTTCACGAACGCGATGAAGCTCGCATTGCTGCCGAAGTGCGGGTCGATCTTGCGGTAGTCGGCGGCGTCGTACTTGTGCGTCGACTTCGCTTCGAAGATCGGATTGAAGTAGATGGCGGTGATGCCGAGGTCCTTGAGGTAGCCGAGCTTCTGGCGCACGCCCTCGATGTCGCCGCCGTAGAACGCCATCCAGTCGCGGTGATCCGGCGTGTGCGGCGCTTGCGTGAGCGCCTGGTAGTTCGACCACGGCTTCACGAGGTGGAAGTATTCCTGGTACTCGACGTTGATCATGCCGCCGGACGGCAGCGTCGACTTGCCCTGGTAATACCATTCTTTGAAGTCTTGGTCGTTGGTCGAGTCGCCGTTGCAGAAGCGGTCGGGGAAGATCTGGTAGATGACCGCGTTCTTCACCCAGTCCGGCGTCTCGAACGCGGCGACCTTGGCGGGATCGAAGGTGAACGAGCCCTTGGCGGTGGCGCTCACACCGTCCGGCGTCATGCGCAGCTTCGCGCTGCCGTCGCGGTAGACGAACGCGTAGCGGAACGTGCCGGGCTGGGTGACGGTGGCGCGGTAGTAGTCGTAGACCTTGTCGGAGTTGACGCGTTGCATCGCCTGCGGCGCGCCGTCGTCCACCACCAGGTCGATGCCTTCGATGTCGTCGCGGTGGGCGCGTGCGGTGAGTTCGATCACGCCGTGGCCCATGTTGTTGACCTCGCTGGCGGTGCCGCCGTGCTGGATGCCTTCGGCGTACACCTTGCCGTCGCCCTTGTGCACGTCGAGCGAGGCGAAGCGCGAGTCGACGCGCTTGATCGAGTTGTTGCCGCCGAAGCCGTCGGGCGCTTGGTCGTCCTGGCCGGCGGTGTCCTGCGTCCACTGCGTGCCGTTGACGACGAACTTGTACTGGTAGTCGCCAGGTGCGAGCAGCAGCGTGGTGGACCACGTGCCCTTGCCGTCGTCGCTCATCGGCGCCTTGCCGATCGTCCAGTCGTTGAACTGGCCGGCGACGCACACCGACTGCGCCGGCGACTGCGGCGTGTAGGTGAACTTCACGCTGCGCATGCCGACCGCGGCCGGCGACTTCTTGGCCACGGCGCCGGTGCCGACGCCGACCGGATTGCTGCCGACGGTGAGCACGGAGTTCTTCCCGCCGAAGCCGTCGTCGTTGAACGCCTCGGCGCCGTCGTCGGTGATCCACTGGCTGCCATTGACCACCCACTTGTACTCGATCTTGCCCGGCGGAATGTCGACGACCGCTTCGTAGATGCCGTCCTTGTCGGCGTCGAGCAGCGGCGTGGCGGTGGTGTTCCAGCCGTTGAAGCTGCCGGCCACCGCCACGCTCGAGACGCCGCCGATCACCGGCTGGTAGCGGAAGGTGACCTGGGTCGCGCTCGCCACGCTGGCGCACAGCGTGAGCACCAGCACGAGGACGAGGACGAGCGGCGCGGCGGGACGCAGGCGCCGGAGTGGACCGGTCCACAACATGGGCGGATCTCCTTGAAGCACACGGACACGAACGGGGCGACGGCGCACGGCCGGCGCGAACCCCGGCATGGTACTCCGCGGCGGCGGCGAGCGGAAGGGTATCCCGCGCGGCCGGCGGCACCGCAGCGCGTGGCCGACCGGGGCGTCCGAGGAGCTAAGGCCGCGTGATCAGCATCCGCGTCTTCGCGACGCCGGATCGCGCGGTCCGCACGGAGACGAGGTACACCCCCGCGGGGAGCGCCGGCTCGACGGACTGCGCACGAATGCGCCCCGCCCCCGCCGGCTGCGGCGCGT
>JBGATO010000046.1:0-30931 GCA_044229145.1 Candidatus Eiseniibacteriota bacterium
CACACCCCGCCCCAGTGCCCGAAGTAGAGCCCGGGCCCTATGTCGGACGTGCGGCTCACCGAGATGCCGAACAGCACGCGCAGCCAGCGGAAGCCGATCGTGTACACGACGAGCAGCAGCTGCCGCAGCACCGGCACGCGGAACTCCACGGTGAGCCAGCGCCCGAAGCGATACCAGGCGATGACCCAGAACGCCTCCTCGAGCACCGCGACCTTGAGTTTGCGCAGGAACGACTGGTGCGGGTAGCCAGGGGACAGCTCGAGGTAGCGGTCGAAGTCGGCGCGCAGACAGCGCCACTGCGACGGCCAGGGCGGTCCGTCCGGTGTCATCACACCGCGGCGCTGGCTGCCAGCGCGCGCACCCAGTCGGCCACCGCCCGCAAGTTCTCCAGGCGCTCGGGCACCACGTCTTCGTCCGGAATGTGCACGCCGAACTCTTCCTCGATCCACAGAATCAGGCGCATCACGCCCATCGAGTCGAGCATGCCGGGTCCCACCAGCGGCTCGTCGTCCGCGAGGCCGGGAAGATCGGCGTCGTACAGCAACTCGGTGAGGACGTACTGGCGAATACGGTCTTCGTGCGTCATCGGGTCGAACCTCCGGAGTGCTGGGAGAGGGGAGCCGAGGCCAGAGCCTGGCGGTCGATCTTGCCGCTCGAGGTGCGCGGGAAGCTATCCAGACGGTCGATGCGGGCCGGCACCATGTACGGCGGCAGCACGGCCGCGCAGGCGCGCTGCACGGCGCGCGGGTCGAGTGCGGGATCGCCGGTGATGCAGGCGTGCAGCACGGCGCCGCCCTCGGCGTCCGGCCGCGCGAAGGCGACCGCCTCTACCACGCCGGGCTGCGCGCACAGCACCGCCTCGATTTCGCCGAGTTCGACGCGGAAGCCGCGCACCTTGACCTGGTGGTCGCGGCGGCCGTGGAACAGGAAGCTGCCATCCGGGCGCGGCGTGACGATGTCGCCGGTGCGGTACACCGGGTCGCCGTACTGCGTGTGCCGCGGGTCTTGCACCAGCGACTGCGCGGTGCGTGCCGGATCGCCGAAGTAGCCTTGCATGACGGTGCCGCCGCGCACGTACAGCTCGCCCTGCTCGCCGAGGCCGGCGAGTCCGCCGTCCTCGCGCACCGCGAACGCTTCGATGTTCGGACACGCGGCGCCGATGTTGGACGGCTCGCCATCCGCCGGCGCGGAGGTGACCGCGGCGAACGTGCAGACGTTGGTTTCGGTGGGGCCGTACAGGTTCCAGCACCGCGTGCCGCGCGGCAAGAGCGCGAGGAACTGGCGCAGCGACGCGGCCGGGAACACTTCGCCAGCGTAGAGCGCCACGCGGAGCGCGGACAGGTCGCGCTCCGCGAGCTTGCCGCGCGTCATCATCAGCATCCACGTCGACGGCGTCGCGTACACCACGCTGTGGCGGTCGCGTTCGGTGCGTTGCGCGACGCTGGCCGGGAACGGCAGCTCGCGCGCGGGGACCGGCAGCACCGCCGCGCCCGCCGCCGCGGTCGCGAAGTAGTCGAACGTCGAAAGGTCGAAGTGCAGCGGTGCGTGATTCGAGACGCGATCATCGCCGCGCAGGCCGAATGCCGCGGCCGCCCACAGCGCGAACGACAACGCGCTGCGATGCGTGTGCATGACGCCCTTCGGCGTGCCGGTGGAACCCGAGGTGTAGAGGATGTACGCGAGGTCGTGTTCGGTGCCGGCGTGCGGCGCGCGATGCGGGTCGCACGTGGCGATCGCGGCGGCCGGCGTGATCGCCACGCCGGCCCACTCGTCGCCGGCCACCGCGCCGTCGTCGAGCAGCAGCGCCGGCGGTGGCGTACCGCCTTCGTCGTGCGCGCGCCACGCCCGGTGATGTGCGGCGAGCAGACGCGACTCGCCGACGATCGCCGCCACCGCGGCGCTGCGTGTGATGGTGGCATGGCGCGCCGGCGGAGCGTGCGGGTCGAGCGGCACGTAGGCGCAGCCGGCCCACAGGATGCCGTACAACGCGGCCGTGGTGCCCGGCGTGCCCTTGGTGGCGAGCAGGGCGACGCGCTCGCGCGGGCGTACCCCCGCGTCGCGCAGGGCCCGCGCCACACGCGCCGCGTCGCGCGCCAGTTCGGCATAGGTCAGCGTCGCGCCGTCGGTGACCAGGGCTGGAGCATCCGGCGTTGCCTCGGCGGCCCACAGCGGCAGCTGCCACAGATGCGTCGCCGCGCCCGGATAGTCGCGCCGCGGCATCATAGACCGAGGAATCCTGCGAGGATCTTCCGCTGCATGTCGGAGGTCCCCGAGTAGATCCGGCCACCGAGCGCATCGCGGAGCTCGCGTTCGACACCCGCTTCGGTCATGTAGCCGTACCCGGCGTGGATCTGCAGCGCGTCGAGCGCGTTCTGCACGTGCGCTTCCGACACGAACAGCTTGGCGATCGACGCCGCCATCATGCTCGACTTGCCGGAGTCCTTGAGCCAGCCGGTGTGGTAGAGCAGCCAGCGCGCCGCTTCGATGCGCACCTTGGCGTCCACCAGCTTGTCTGCCACCTGCGCGTACTTGGCGATCGGCTTGCCGAACTGCCGCCGCTTGCGTGCGTAGCGGATGGTCTCTTCGAGCTGCCGCTCCATCTGCCCGAGATGCGCGGCGAAGATGCAGGTGCGCTCCCAGTCCATCGAGGAGTGGAAGACGCGCTCGCCGGCGCCTTCGGGGCCGAGGCGGTTGGCGGCCGGCACGCGGCAGTCGTCGACGACGACTTCGCCGAGCGGCGAGGTGCGCAATCCCATCTTGGAGAACGCCGGGCTCTGGGTCAGGCCCGGCGTGCCGCGCTCGACGAGGAACGCGGTGAGCCCGCGGTCTGCGCCGGCCTCGAACACGCGGGCGAACACGACGATGACGTCGGCCACCGGCGCGTTGGTGATGAAGGTCTTCTGGCCAGTGAGCGCGTAGTCATCGCCGTCGCGCACGGCACGGGTGCGGCCGCTGAAGGCGTCGGAGCCGGAGTCGGGCTCGGTGATCGCGTGCACGCCGATGCGCGAACCGTCGCACAGCGACGGCAAATAGCGGCGCTTCTGCTCCTCGGTGCCGTAGTGGGCGAGCGGCACCATGCACGACCACATTTGTGCGTTGAGCGAGAACACCAGCCCGTTGTCCCGGCAACCATAGCCGAGCGCTTCCATCGCCAGGATGGTGGAGAGCATCCCGGCGTCCTGGCCGCCGTAGGCGGCGGGGAGGGGAAGCCCGAGGATCCCGAACTCGGCGCAGCGCTGCCAGCCGTCGCGCCACAACTCGCCGCGCGCATCGCGCGGCTCGACGGCGTCTTGGAGCTGATCGCGCGCAAAGACGCGGACCGACTCCACCAATTCTTGCTGTTCGGTGGTGAGTGAGAAGTCCATCGCGGCTGTCGAACCTTTGTCCGGCGCACGGTACGAGTGCGACGGCATCACGAGACGAGGGGACGGGCCACCTGCGCGGGAGCGCGGCATCGGCACCGGACGACGGCGATGCTCCGCGCATTCCTCGGCAGGGAGGAGCGCGCGGGCTGGAGGAGATCTCCATTGTGCCTGCCCGTGCGCGCCGCTTCAAGCCTTCCGTGTTGGGCGCCGCGCTGGGGGCAGGACGCGTGCATTTCGCGCGGTCCGGCCGCGAACCGTGCGATCTGCCATGCCCGACCCGCCACCGCCTCGCGCCGGTCACACAGACTAACTCCCACGCGCGACACCACCTAGCATCCTCCGAAGGTCCACCCGCGGCAATGGCACACAGGTTGCCCTTGGTCTGCCTGGCGCAAGGTGGGAGGACTGAATGTTCCCGCTGTGCCGCTGCATTGCCCGACACCTGACGATCGCCACCGCCGTGATCCTGCTGCCGGCCGCCGCCCTGGCCGCGCAGAATCCGCTGCCGTCCGCCCGCGCGACCGGCATCGGCATCATGACGCTGGCCTACGGCCCGCAGCGGCCGCTGGCGCCCACCATCGCGCTCAATTCGCAGACCGTGGTGACGTCGGATTCCGCGACCACCGTCGCGCTGCACACGAACAATCCCGGGCTCACCGTCCTCGCCTACATCAATCCGAACCTGGCCTACTACTACCGCTGGTACACCGAGACCCAGAACACCGAAACGGCCTTCCTGCACGCCGGCGACCCGGCCTTCCTCGGCGCGGTCAGCGCCGCCGGCCAGGTGACGCTCACGTGGCTCAGCGACAGCCGTGGGGCGCTCGGATTCTTCAGCGTCGCCGGCTACAACGTGTACCGGCGCAAGGGCAGCACCGGGAGCTGGCAGTTGATCGCCACGCCGGGCGCCAGCGTGACATCGTACATCGACAGCGGCTTGCAGAACGGTCAGGCCTACACCTACCGCGTCGCCACCGTGGATGGCGCAGGGATCGAGCACGCGTACTCGAACACTCTGCAGGCGCAGCCGGGCACCAGCACCGTGTCCGCCCTCGTGGTGTCGAACGTCACCGTGACGCAGCCGGACACCGTGAGCGCGCTCACCACCATTACCGTCGCGGCGTCGCCGAGCATCAACGCGCTCGACCTGTGGTTCGACGTCAATCGCACCCGCACCTACGACGCGAGCGAGCGCTTCGCCATGACCAAGGGCGCTGTCGACGCCAACGGTCTGCAGCTGTGGAGCGCCAGCGTGACGACCTCCGAGCCGAAGCAGATTTGGGGTATCGCCGGTCACCAGTGGTACGTGCAGACGGCCAGCGGTGCCGCCGCCGTGGTGCGCACCCCGCAGACTGGCTACAACTCGTCGAACCCGAACAACCGCGTGCGGGCCTACGACTGGGGCACCTGGATGATGGACCTCAGCGACACCACATGGGTGCGCATCGTGTCGAACGCGGCGCAGGGCCTGCTCGATGACGGCGCCGACGGTTTGTTCATCGACGTCGGCGTCAGCTCGCCGCTGTTGCTGTTCCCGGACTCGGCGCCGCTCAAGACGCAGATCGCGCACTACCGCGACGACATGAAGGCGTTCATGGCCACCCTCAAGGGCGTCGCCGGCACCGGCGCGGTGCTGTTCAACGGTCTCGACACCTCGACGCTGACGTACCTCGACGTCACCGACGGCGCGATGATGGAAGGCTTCATCGCCCAGACGTGGCAGCCGGGCGGCTCGATCGGCGGCATCTGGTGGTCGAACATCCTCGACGCGGAATTGCGCGCGCAGGCCGGACGGTCGACCACGATCTTCAACTACGGCGTCGGCATGGACTCGACGATCACCGCCCGCATGTACGCGCTGGCCTCGCACCTGTTGGTGAGCAACGACCACAGCTTCTACTACTACGGCTACTGGTCGCCGGCCTACTACCCCGAGTTCGACCTGACGATCGGCGCGCCGACGCAGTCGTTCTCGCGCGTCGCCGAGGCCAAGCGGCCGTCGGGTCTGTACGGCCGCACGTTCAGCGGCGGCATGGTGCTGGTGAATCCGTCGGACACCGACACGCTGCGTGAAACGCTGAGCGCGCCGCTGTACCAGGTGACGCCGAGCGGCGGCATGATCACGTCGTACGGTGGCAACGGTGCCCTCAGCGCGCAACTGGTGTCGACGGTCGTGCTGCCACCACACGGCGGCGCGGTGCTGTTGAACAGTTGGTCCGGCGCGATCGGCATGCCGGCCTTCGCCCCGGGCAGTGCGCCGGTGACGGCCGAGCCAACCACGCTCGCGCTGCACTTCGGACCGAATCCGGCGCGTCAGTCGATCGCGGTGCACGCGTCGCTGCCGCAGGCCGGAACGGTGCACGCGGTGCTCTACGATGCTGGCGGCCGCGCGGTGGCGGAAATCGCGCGGCACTCGGTGGCAGCAGGGGCGTGGGATGCCGCCATCGACGTGCGCGAGCACCGGCTGGCGAGCGGCGTCTACCTGCTGCGGCTCGAGACGCTCGGGACGGTCACCACCCGTCGCTTCGTGGTGGCGCGCACCGACTAGCGCACCGCGCGATTCCCCGGTGTGCCGGAGGGCCGGTTCGTGGCGGTGAGCAGCCGCGCGAACCGGCCTTCGCCGTTGGGTGCCAGGTCCGCCATCGTGCATGTCTCCGCGCGGCCGAGGTTGGGGTGGCGCTTGACCGCCCACGCGTCAGCCCCGATACTTTCCCCGTCTTGCGCTCCCCAGACGCTGCTCCCGCCTCTGTCCACCCCCCGTTCGCGCCGCCCGGTCTGCGTCCTGTGCGCGGCCGACCGGGGCTCTCTCAGCCGGAGCACGTGTCGTGGGGAAATCTGAAGTGGGGAAGGATCGAATGATCGCAGCGGCACACGGAGGTCGAAGCAGGACGTCAGGACGACGCTGGTGGGCCGCCGCGTGCGTGGCGGCCGCGCTCGCCGTGCCGCGCGTCGCCGCCGCGTTGCCGATGCCTCCGGTGGGCACGGGCATCGGCAAGGTGATCGTGTGTACCAACAATCTGTCGCAGTTCCCGGCCGCGTTCATCGCCAGCCACTTCAACGTGGGCATCAGCGTGCCGGAATCGCTGATGAAGCGCATCAAGGCGACGTCGCCGACGTTTTGTGCCTTGGCCTATCTCAATGCCAACGTCGACCCGAATTTCCCCGCCTACAACACGCTCACGCTGATCGAGACGCGGTGGATGCACACCTCCGATCCGGCCAGCTTGCACGCGATCACCAGCAACGGGCGCATCGACCTGTATTGGATGGCGGACCGCAGGCCCCAACTCGCGAACTGCTCGTACGCCGTGTATCGCCAGCGCGCCGGGGAGGCGACCGCCACGCGCATCGCCATCACCGCCGCGGGCGCCACGAGCTACAGCGACCTCGGCGTCGCGGCGGGGCAGAGCGCCACCTACTACCTCACCGCGCGCACTGCGGCAGGCGTCGAGTACAGCTTCAGCGAGCCGCAGGTGTTCGCGGCGTCGCCGGCCGGGGTGCCGGGCTGGGGCCCGCTCACGCTCGCGCAGACCGTCGCCACGGATTCGACGACCTGCACCATCACCGTGGAAGGCGAGAACGGTCTGCAAGACCCGGTGGTGTTGTTCGACCGCAATCAGGACCGCGTATTCGATCAAACGGCGGAGCGGTTCGACTTGCAGGCGGTGGGAAGCGGCGGCGGTGGCCGCACGCTCTACAGCGTCACCGTGCGGGCGGCCACCCACAAACTCAGTGGCTACTCGTGGCTGGTGCAGGACATGGGCGTGACCGGCGCGTATCCGCTGCCGGCCGCCGGCGCGCTGACCACCAACGTCAACAACCGTGTGCGCGACAAAGCCTACGGCGCGATGGGCGCGGACATGACCGACCCGTCCGTCACCGGGCCACTCGCCGATAGTTGCGTCGCGTTGGTGGCGCGCGGGTACGACGGGATCTTCGCCGACGCGGTGGTGGCGTACCTCACCTGGCTCGATCTCGACGGTGTGCCGCTCGGCGTGGACGACGTCGCCTACCGCGCCTCCGAACTCGCCCTGCTGCAAGCGTATCGCGCCGCGCTCGGCCCGTCGAAGGCGCTGGTGTACAACGGGCTCAGCACGCTGAGCATGGACTTCCTCTCCGCGGCCGACGGCAGCGCCGAGGAAGGCGTCTTTCTCGCGCGCTGGTTCCCCAACGGCTACGTGCCGACGCCCGGGTGGACCGACGCCATCTCGCACACCATCCAGGCCGTCCAAATTCAACATCGCGCCGTCCTCGATCTGATCGAGGTGCACGAGGACGACATCCCGGGCCGCATCTACGGCCTGGCGTCGTATCTCATGTGCAAGGGCGACTTCCACTACCTGGCGCTGAACTGGAGCGAAACCACCACCGTGTATCTGCCGGAGATGGATCTGCTCGTCGGACAGCCGATCGAGACCTACCTCGACGTCACGCAGTACCGGCACGGCTCGGGGATCTACGGCCGCCGGTTCGAACGCGCGCTCGTGCTCATCAATCCCGGCGAGGCGACGATCACCGAGGCGCTGCCCACCACGATGTACCGGGTCGATCCGGACGGCGGTGTCGTCCCGGAACTCGGGGGCGATGGGCAGTTGCTGTATACGCCGGTGTCCTCCGTCACGCTCGGGCCATATAGCGCCGCGATCCTGCTCGATAGCACCGTGGATCAACCATAGCGTGGCGTCGCGTCTGCGGCGCTGCGCCGCCCTGGTCCTCAGCCTGAGTCTCGCGTCGCCGGCCGCCGCCGGCCGTTATCCGTTCCAGCCCGGCGAAAAGCTCACCTTCGCGTTGCAATACGGACCGATTCAAGCCGGCACGGCGACACTCTCGGTGAGCGGCATCGGCCGCATCGGTGCGGTGCCCTGCTATCACTTCACGTCGTACTCCCGCTCGGCGCCGTTCTTCGACACTGTGTATCCGGTACGCGATCTCGTGGAGTCGTACGCCGACACTGCCTCGCTCATCACCTGGCGCATGGAGAAGCATCTGCGCGAGGACGAGTACCGGCTCGACGCGGTGGTGAAACTCGATCCTCCGCGCCACCGCGCGCTGTACGGCGATGGCGCCGTGATCGACGTCGACCCGCAGGTGCGCGATCCACTCGCCGCCTTCTTCTACGTGCGGGGGCTGCCGCTGGCGGTGGGGCAGTCCTACACTCTGCCGAGCCACGGTGACCGCAAGAGCTACGACGTCGTGGTGCGCGTGCTGCGCCGCGAGACGGTGAAGGTGCCGCTGGGAACCTTCCAGTGCCTGGCGGTGGAACCGCGGCTGCAATCCACCGGCGTGTTCCGGCACACCGGCAAGATGACGGTGTGGGTGACGGACGATGCGCGTCATCTGCCGGTCAAGCTTTCGAGCAAGGTCGCGGTGGGGTCGGTGGTCGGCGTGTTGACCGCGGCGGAGGGAATCGATGCCACACCGTGAGGCGGATCTCAGCCGCGTGCGCACCGTGCCGATGGAGGTGCGGGGCGGACGTGTGCGGCCGGAGCAGTGGGCGCGGCCGATTCCCTCCGGCGTCGCGGCGCAGTTGCTCGACGCGCTGCCCGACGCGTTCGCGGTGCGCGATCTGCGGCGGGTGATCGCCGCGGTCGTTGAGGCCCGGCGGGCCGGGCGCCCCGTCATCGTCATGCTGGGCGGCCACGTCGTAAAGGTCGGCGTGGCGCCGTGCCTGGTCGCCTTGGCGCGCGAGGGATTGATCAGCGCCTTCGCACTCAACGGCGCCGCGGCGATCCACGACACCGAGTTGGCGCTGTTCGGCGCGACGTCCGAGGACGTGCAGGAGGCGTTGCTCGACGGCAGCTTCGGGTTGCGCGCCGCCGAAACGGGCGCCTTCGTCAACCGCGCGGCGAGACGACGGAGCGCGCGGGCCTGGGATTCGGCGAGGCGCTCGGGCAGGCGCTGTTGGCGGCGGAGGCGCCTGCGCGGGGATCGTTGCTCACCACCGCGGCGACCCTCGGCCTGCCGTGCACGGTGCACGTCGCCCTCGGCACCGACATCGTGCACCAACACCCGCAGGCCGACGGCGCGGCGATCGGCGATACGTCATTGCGCGACTTCCGTATCCTGGCCGCCCAGGTCGAAAACCTCGATCGTGGCGTGGTGCTCAACCTCGGCTCGGCGGTCGTCTTGCCGGAGGTGTTCCTGAAGGCCCTGGCGGTTGCCCGCAACCTCGGCCATACGGTCGGGCACTTGACCACCGCCAACTTCGACATGCTGCGGCACTACCGCCCGCGCATGAACGTGCTGCAGCGCCCCACGTACCCAGACGGTCTGGGCATCGATGTGACCGGTCCGCACGAGCTGCTCATCCCGTTGGTGGCGGCCGCCGTGCTCGATGCATGGCGCAACGGATGAGGCGGCGCGCGATCGCCGCTCAGGTTTTCCCGCAGGTGGGCCGACAAAAGGAGTGCGTCGCTTGACGCTGTCCGATGCAGGCTGATACGCTTAGAATCTGGAGCGGTTACAGTTACCGCTTCACCCACGTGCGGCCGCGGGCAGGAACCGGCGGGCTGCTCCCCAGGGATGCGGGAGGGTGAAGGGTACATGCGTGCTCTGGTTTGCGGTCACCAGCAGAGACGCCTTGGCGCGCAGCGGATGCGCCTAGCCGTTCGTTACATGTCGTCGCCCTTGACCGGCTTCCCCACCCATCCGCCGGCGACGGCGCGCGATTCACGTCCGGAGATCGACCACTGCATGCAGCCAGTTTCCGCAGGCGCCACACCGCGCTCGTCCGAGTGCAGCGGGAGCCTGCCATTCTGACCCCGCGTACGTGCTGGCGAACTGCCGTAAGCGCGTTGGCCTGCGCCGTCGCGGTGGCAGGCTGCGCGGCCAGCGGAGGCGTGCGTTACGTGCAGCCTCCGGACGCCGCACGCGCCGCGACGCCGTCGACCGTCGTCGACGGCGATTACCTGCTCAATATCGGTGACGAAATCCAGATCGATGTCCAGTGGCACCCCGAGCTGACCTCGCAGCAGGTGGTGCGGCAAGACGGCAAGATCACCGCCATCGGCCTGGGGGAAGTCATGGCGGCCGGCCGAAGCACCGCCCAGGTGGACTCCTCCCTCACCGCGCTCGCCGCGTTGCAGTACCGCAGCCCTGAAGTCACCGTGCTGCTCAAGCGGGGGGCGGACCTCGTGTTCTACATCGCCGGCGAAGGCAAGGTCGGCGGTCCGCAGCGCTGGATCCCGGGCATGAACGCCGTGCAGGCGCTCGGCGTCGCCGCGGGGACGACCGACTTCGGTCAAATCGGCACCGTCCTGCTGGTCAAGCGGCACGGCCCCGATGGCGCCCCGATCGCCTACCGGCTCAACATGAAGCACGCGCTCTCGAGCGGCGGCCGCAGCGACAACCCGCCGGTCGACCCGTACGACATTCTGTGGATCCCGCGCAGCCCGCTGGCGTCCGCCTCGCTCAAGATGACGCAGCTCTACAACCTGCTGGTCTCGCCGGCCAACCTCTACCTGAAGGGGTGGGAGGTCAGCCGCAATGGCGTGAACAAGTCGATCGTCGAGCGCGACAGCACGATCACCATCGTGCCGCTCCAGACGGGGGCGACCAAGTGAGCGCGCCCACCACGCCGGCGGCCAAGCAGCGCGAAACCTCGATTCGCGACTTCCTGCGCGTCGTCTTCCGCCGCAAGTGGATCATCGTGACGATCTTCGGTGTCTCCACTGGCACCGTCGTGATGGTCAACGCGACGTCGAAGGTGCTGTACGAGTCGACCGCCAGTGTGCTCGTCAACCGCGGCGAAAAGCAGGGCATCTTCGAACCCGGCTACAAGCTCCTGCCGCGTGAGGAAGACATTGCCTCCGAAGTCGAACTGGTGGCGAGTGAGCCGGTGTTCCGCCGCGCCGAGGAGTTGGTCAAGGAGCGCCGCGCGGCCGCCGGGAAGCCGGCACTGCACATCCACCGCGGCGCCATCACCGGCGCCGTCAAGGGCGAGTCGAACGTCGTCGAAGTGAACTACCTCGACGAAGATGCCGCGGTGTGCCAGGACGCTGCGAACGCGGTGACCGACGCCTACATCGAGTACCGCGAGCGGATGCGCTCGCTGCCCGCCGTCGACACGTTCTTCACGCGCGAGATTCGCGACACCCAGGCGAGCATCGATCGCTGGCAGGCTGCGCGTGCCGCATACCTCAGCTCGAACGGCATGCTCAACACCGAGTCCGAACGCGCCACGCTCATCAAGCAGATGGACGATCAGACCGTGGTCATCGCCGAGATCGACCGCACCTTGCGCGGCATCGAGGCGGAGCAGCGCGATTCGCGCCGGCTGGTGTCGACGCAGCCACAGGTCGACGTGCCGTTCGCCACCGACGTCCAGGTCGGCAACGAGGCGGTGATCGTCGAACTCAAGCGCAAGTTGATCGAAACCAATATCGCGCTGAGCGATGCCAAGGCGAAGTATGCGCCCGGCGCGCAGCCGGTGGTGGCCGCGCAGGAAAACGTCGATCACCTGACGCAGCTGCTGCGCACCGAGGTGGCGAACCGTCTGCGCTTGCTCGACCAGCAGGCCGAAGTGCTGCGCGCCAAGCGTGCGGCGGCCTCGACGGCGATGGGGTCGCTCGACAGCCGTCTGCGCGGGTATCCGGCGCACCAGCAGGCGCTCGCCGACATGGATCGCACCATCGAGATGCTCCAGAACAACTACAAGGAGCTGACCGGCAAGTACCTTCAGGCGCAGATCAGCAAGGCCAGCACCTCGCCGTACTTCGAGGTCACCAAGCTGACGTCCGCGTCGTATCCGGTGGCGAAGAACACCAAGGACTACGTTCGCTTGGCGCTGGCGCCGATCCTGTCCTTGGCGGTCGGGCTCGGGTTGGCGTTCTTCGCCGAGAGCCTCGATCACTCGGTGGCGACCGCGTCCGATGTCGAGGATCGTCTTGGCCTGCCGCTTCTCGGCTCGGTGCGCGAGAATGCGTAGCCGCCGCCGCCCGTCGTTCGTTTCCGCGAGGACCACTCGGTGAGCAAGATCTACGACGCGATGCGCCGCGCCGATGACGAAGGCGGCCCGGAGCGCCCGCAGCCCGCGGCGGCGGAGCCGCGTCCGGCGGGCGCACCGGTGCCGTTGCCGGCGGTTCGCGAGCGCACCGTGACGTTGGCCAGCGCGCCGCTCACCCCAGCGCGCCGCGCGACCCCGAAGGCCGCGGTGGTGCTCGACCAGGTCATCGAGCAGGACCTGGCGGCGCTCCGCACCTCGATCGACAGCTTGCTGCCGCGTGGCACGCGGCGCATCGCCTTCGCGTGTCTGGGGCCGGAGGAAGGCACCACCTCGATCGTCGCCGGATTCACCCGGTTGCTCGCCGCCGACCGCACGCTGCAGATCGCGGCGATCGACGCGAATCTGCTGGCGCCGCGCTTGGGAGGTGTGCTCGGGGCGGAGAATGCGCCGGGCGTTGCCGACATCTTGATTGGCAGCATCGGGCCGGAGGCGGCACTCACCGCGCTCGAGGGCACGCGCGTCCACGTGTTGCCGGCCGGCAAGACCAACGCACGCCTGTTGCACCTCGAAGCACACGCGCTCGAACGCTTGATGGCGTCGTTCGCCGGGTACGACTACACGTTGATCGATTGCCCGCCATTGTTGGCGTGGGCCCACACGCCCGCGCTCGCCGCCGAGGCCGATGGTGTCGTCCTGGTGGTGCGGTGGGGGCGCACCAAGCGCGAGGTGATCGAACGCGGGCTCGACGCGGCGCGGGCCGCCGGCGCGCGCGTGCTGGGCGTTGTGCTCAACCGGCGCCAGTACCCGATTCCGGAATTCCTCTACCGCCGCGCCTAGGAGCGTCCGCATGCCCGCCCCGCGGTATTCGCCCTCTGCCGAGGCGGACGCCGTGTATGCCGCGTGGATCGATGCCGCGCGTGCCTTCCTGCTCTCCGTCGACCCGGCGCCGGCTGCGGTCCTGCTCCAAGGCTCCGCCGCGCGCGGAGAGGCGTGGGCGGTCCGCGGCGATGCGGGGCACCTGACGCTGCTCTCCGACCTCGACCTCGCCGTCGTGTGCGTGCACGAGTCGGATCGTGCCGCCTGGTTGTCCGCCCGCGAGCGGTTCGCAGCGGCGATGGCCGCCGCGCCGGACGCTGCGCGCGCGCCAGGTCCGTGGACCTTCGCGGTGTACGCGCCGTCCGACCTTCCGCGGCAACTGCCGAAGATGGGGACGATCGACCTCGCTCACGCGCGGGTGTTGGCGGGCGATCCGTCGTACGTGGAGCGAGTCGCCCCCCGCGAGCCGTCGGCGATCAACATCGCCGAGGCGCTGCGCCTGGTTGCCGTCCGTCTGCACGAGTTCGACGCTGTGGTGGACGCTGGCGCGCCGGCGCTGCACACCGGAGCGCTGGCGGCGAAGGTGCTCGCCGACGCGGGCACCGCGCTGGTGTCGGCCTGCGGGGTGTACGCGGTGAGTGCCGCGGTACGGCGCGACACGCTCGACCGGCTCTGGGGGCGCGAACTCGCCCCGCTCGCGCGCACGCTGCCGGAGTTGCCGGCGCGGCTGCGTGCCGCGCAGGACGTGCGGCTTCGCGAGGCGGGAGAGCGTGACGTGGCGGAGGCGCTGAGTGTCGCCCCGGATGCGGCGGCGCGCGTGGTGGCTGCGGCGTGCGCGCCGTGGGTGCGGGCGGTGGCGGCGTGGCTCGCGCAGCGCGCGACCGCGGGCGCCGGCGATCCCGCGCTGGTCGCGCGCACCGCCGCGCACGACGCACAGGCGTTCGCTGCGGCGATGCGCGCGTGGCTGGCCGCGTCGCCCCGTCACCATGCGTGGCGGGCGTGGGCGCGCGCGGTGCGCTCCGCTGCGCGTCAGGGGCACGGCGGCCGCGTCTTCGCCCTTGCGCGAGCGCATCGCGCCACGCCGGAGCCCTGGCGGGTCGCGGCGGTCGACACGCTCACCGCCGGCGATGCAACGGCGCGCGCCGCCGCACGCGACGTCTGGCGTCTCCTGGCGGAAGGGTAGGGGAGGATCATGGCGACACCGCTCGTCGTGCTGGTGATCATCGATGCGCTCGGCGCCGATCTCGTGGCGCAGCACGAGCTGCTGCCCGAGTTGCCGGTGCGCCGCCGCCTGCGCACCGTGCTTGGCTACTCGTCGGCGGCAATTCCCTCGCTGCTGTCCGGCGTCACCCCGGGCGAACACGGACATTGGTCGATGTACGCGCGTGCGCGCTCCGCCGACGCGGACGCCGCCTTCCGCGGACTCGGCACGCCGCTGCGCGCCGCCTCCCGCCTGCCGCGCGGCCGTGAGTTCGTCCGCCGCCGCACGGCCGCCTACGTCAAGCAGAGCGGCCGCGTGCGCGGATACTTCTCGCTGTACGAAGTGCCGCTCGAGCTGCTGCCCTACTTCGACCTGGTCGAGAAGAACGATTTGTTCGCGCCCGGTGGCCTCGAACACACGCCGACCTTGTTCGACCGCCTGCACACGGCGGGCGTCGCGCACGCGGTGTGGTCGTGGCGTGACGATCCGCGCGAGGCGAGCGACGCCTGTGTCGCGCGTGTCGCCGACGACGCGGCACGCGTGCTCGTGCTCTACCGCGCCGATCTCGACGCGGCGATGCACGCGCACGGCGTCCAGTCGCCGCAGGCCGTCGCCGTGATGCGCGACGTCGAACGCACGGTGCGGGCGATTCTCGAGGCGGCGCGCGCCGCCGGGCGGCCGGTGCAACTCGCGCTGACCTCCGACCACGGCATGGCCGATGCCCTCACGTTGCACGACTTGCCCGCGCACGTCGCCGCGCTCGGCCTGCGCGTGCCGGACGACTACCTGCCGTTCTACGATTCGACGATGGGCCGCTTCTGGTTCCACACCGACGCGGCGCGCACGCGCATCGTCGCGGCGCTCGACGCATTCGGCGCCGGCACGCGGCTCGACGCCGCCGACCTCGCGCGTCACGGCTGCACCTTCGCCGACGCGCGCTACGGCGACTGCGTCTACCTGATGCCGGTCGGCCACCAGATCGCTCCGAGCTTCATGGGCACGCACGCGCCGATCGCCATGCACGGCTACTCGCCCGACGATTCGGTGATGGATGCCTGCTTCGTCACCACCGGCTTCGGCGACGATGCGGCAAGCATTCTCGACGTGCTGCCGCGCGTGTGGGCGGAAGTGGAGCACGCGGCGCGATGAGTGACGGCGCGCGCGTCGGCCGCGCGGCCTCGTGGACGATGGCGGCGCGCCTGGTGCGCTTCGTTACCGGCTTCGCGCTGTCGATCGTCGTCGTGCGGGGGCTCGGGCCGGACGGGTTCGGGCAACTCGCGTTGGTGCGCACCACACTGACGTTCGTCACCACGCTGTGTTATCTCGGCATGGGACAGGCGATGCTGCGCTTCCTGCCCGAGTTGCGCCAGCGCGGCGACGGCCGTGCGATCCGCCGCTTGATCGGCATCACCTGCGGCGTGCAGGCGCTGATGTGGGGCATCGCCGCGCTCGCCGCCGCCGCCTGCGTGCCGTGGGGCGAACGGCTGTTCCACCAGCCCGGCATCGGTGGGGTGTTGTTGTTCGGCACGATGCTGCTCGTCGCCGACCTCGCGGTGAGCGCGCTGCAGCAAGTGGCGACCGCCTGGTACGAGCTGCGCGCGGTGAGCATCGCGACGGCGATCGCCGGTGTAGTGCTGGTGCTGGGGACGTGGGCGGCACTGCATGCGGGGTGGGGCGTGCGCGGCGTGCTGGCGGCAAGCGCCGCGTGCAACGCCGGCATCGCGCTCGTGCTGGCGCGTGAGGTGTTGCGCATCCTGCGGGGCCTGCCCGAAGCGCCGGCCGCCGCCGCGAGCGGCATTCCGATGCGGCGTCTGCTGCACTACGCGCTCCCGTTCACGGCGATCTCGATCCTGAATCTGATCGTGTGGCGGCAGTCGGAGACGCTGATCCTCGGCCACTACCGCAGCGCCGCGGAGGTCGGCTGGTTCGACCTCGCGTACGGACGGCCGCAGCAGGTGCTCGAGTTCATCCCGGTGACCTTGTGGCCTCTGGTGATGGCGGCGTTCGCCGATTCGTTCACGCGGGACGCGGCGAGCCTGTCGCGGCGGATCACGCTCTACTACAAGTTCCTCGCCGCGCTCGCGCTGCCGATCGCGATCGGCGGTGCCGTGCTGTCGCCGCGGGCGATCCCGCTCATCTTCGGCGCGGCGAACCAGCCGGCGGCGTGGCCGACGGCGGTGTTCTTCGTGCTGTTCGCCGTGTCGTTCGGCAGCACGCCGTTGTCGATGGCGCTCTACGTCCTCGAGCGCACGCCGCTGGTGCTGGCGGTGTACGCCGTGCAGGCGGTGGTCAACGTCGGGTTCGACCTCGTGCTGATCCCGCGCTACGGCGTGTGGGGTGCGGTGATTCCGGTCGGATGCGTGGTGACGACGGCGCCGCTGGTGTACGCTGGCGTGCTGCGGGCGGTGCGGCAGGAAGTGCATGTGCCGTGGGACTTCCTGCGGCGCATGCTGCTGGCCTCGTGCGGATGGTGCGTTCTGCTGCCGTTTCTGCCGATGATGACGTCGTTGCCGCGGCTGGCGCTCGGGTTCGCCGCCGGCGCGGCCGCGGTGCTGGCCGGCGTGCGGTGGGCGCGGGTCGTCGGGCCGGAGGAGGAGCGCGTGCTGCAGGCTGTTCGGATTCCGCTGACGCCGCGGGTGCGGGGGCTGCTGGGATTGCCGCCGGTCGCGGCGGGAGGAGGCGCGTGAGCGCGTTGCGCGTGCTGGCCATCGTGCCGGCGTACAACGAGGAAGAGGCGTTGCCGATCACGCTCGCCGAGATCCGGCGCGTCGCGCCGTGGGTCGACGTGCTGGTGGTCAACGACCACTCGAGCGATCGCACCGCGGAGGTCGCGGCAGCGTGCGGCGTGCCGGTGGTGACGCTGCCGTTCAATCTCGGCGTCGGTGGCGCGCTGCAGGCGGGCTTCGGCTACGCGCTGGCGCACGGCTACGACGTCGCGTTGCAGTTCGACGCCGATGGCCAGCACGATCCGGCGTTCCTCGATGCGGTGGTCGAGCCGGCGCGCCGCCAGGCGGCCGATGTCGTCATCGGCTCGCGCTACGTCGCCGCCAGCGCCTACAAGGCGCCGCCGCTGCGCCGTGCCGGCATGATCCTCTTCGCGGCGATCGCCTCGCGGGCGATGGGACGCCGCATCACCGACACCACCTCCGGTCTGCGTGCCTACACGCGGCCAGTGATGCGCTTCTGCCAGGAAGAGTTGCCGCACGATTTCCCCGATGCGCCGCTGCTCATCCTGCTGCATCGCGCCGGCTTCCGCATCGTCGAGGTGCCGGTCGAAATGCGCGAGCGCATCGCCGGCGAGTCGTTCTACACGGCGACCCGCGCGCTCTACTATCCGTTCAAGGTCGGCCTGGCCTCTCTGGTGGTGGCACTGCGCTCGCGGCGCAGCCTGCCGCGCGTGCGGGAGGACGCATGACACAATCGCAGATCATCGCGCTCGCGGTGGCGCTCGGCGTGTGCATCGCGGTGTTCGAGTTGGTGCGCCGCCGCCGCTTGAGCGAAGAGTATTCGATGTTGTGGCTGGTGGCGGTGGTGTTGATCGGCGTGGTCGGTGTGTGGACCGGACTGCTGCACTTCATCACGCGCCTGATGGGCGCGATGTACGACACCTCCGTCGTGTTCTTCTTCGGCATCATGTTCGCGTTCGCGGTGCTGATCGCGCTGTGCGTGCGCATCACGCTGTTGACGCGCCAGGCGCGGCGGCTGGCGCAGGAAGTGGCGTTGCTGCGCACCGAACTCGACGCCTTGCGCGGGACGCCGGAGCGCCGCGACCCGTGACGCCGGTGCTCGCCGTGCTGCTGTCGCTCGCCGCGCTCGCCGCGGCGGGACACATCGCGGCGCAGTGGCTGTCGTTCCTCACCGGACGCACCGAGCCGCGCATCCGCGGCCTCGCGCAATGCGCCGGCTATGCGATCGCGCCGATGCTCTGGGGCGTGCCGGCGCTGCTCGCGCGGCTGCTCGGCGCTTCGGCGAGCGGGGCCGCGGTGGTGACGGTGGCGGCGCTCGGCGTCGGCGGCGTGTGGGCGGCGCGACAGCGCCCGCGTGCCCTGCTCACTCGTACCGCCGAGCCGGTGGCGGCGTGGGATGCGTTGCCGGTCATCGTCGCCGCGATGGCGGTGGCCGCCGCGTGTGTCACGCTCAACCCGGTGCTGGCGCGGCACAGCGATGCCTGGTTCCACATGGCGGTGACCGCGCGTGTCCATGACACCGGCGTGCCGCCGCTCGATCCCTACTATGCCGGGATGCCGCTGGCCTACTTCTGGTTCTTCCACGTCTTCCTCGATGCCGTGTCCACCGCGTTGCACGTCGCGCCCGAGTGGGTGATGGCGGCGGCGAACGTGCTCGCCGCGGGCGCCTTCGCCGCAGCGTTGGCGGAGTGCGCCGCGGCTCTCGGAGGCGGCGCCGGCGCGCGCCGGTGGGCGGCGGTGCTCGGCTTCGTGGGCATCAATCCGCAGGGCTGGCTCCTGCTCCTCGCGCGCTCGCTCGCCGGCCCGACGCATGGGGCGCACGAGTGGGTGCGTGCGGTGGGCGGCGGATCGCTCAGCGTGCTCGGCGATCTCGGGTGGAACTACACCGGCTCGATCGCCTTCTGGCCCGACAAGTTCTTCGTCGGGACGGCGTTCTCCGTGGCGATGCCGCCGATGGTGCTGCTCGCCGTGGTGGCGGTGCTGGCGGCGCGGCGGGGGACCGCGGCGCCGGTGACCTCGCGCCGGCTGCTGATCGGTCTCGCGGTGGTGAGCGCGGCGCTCGCCTTCACCTTGGCGATGATGCACGCGGTGCTGGCGCTGGCCACCTTCGCGTCGTTCGCGGCGGCGCTCGTCGCGGCGTGGTGCGGCCGCCGCGATGCGGTGGCCCGCCGGGCGCGCTTCGTGGCGCTGGCGAGCGCGGCCGCGGGGGCGGTCGCCGGCCTTGCTCTGGCCGGGGCCTATCTGTACTGTCTGTTGGCCGGAAAGGAACGGGCTCCCGTCGGGACGCCGGATCTCGATCCCAGGAACCTGTGGACGGGTCTGGCGGCAGGCGTCGTGGTCTGGCTTCTGGCGCTGCCGGTGCTCCGGCACGTGCGCGATCGCGAGCCGGGATGGCTCGCCGCGGTGGCCTGGCCAGCCGGGACGATGGCCCTCGCCGGGCTTCTCCCGCTGCCCGGACCGAACGAGAACAAATTCCTGTATCCCGCTCTGGCGCTGGCAGTTGTGTTGGCGGCCCCGAGTGCGGCGGCAGTCTGGGCCGGGGGCGTCGCACGCTACGGCCGTGCCATCACGGCGGTGGCCGCCCTCGTCGTCCTGGCTCCGACGCCGGTGGTCGGGGTGGCGGCACAACTGCTCGACGCGGGGGCGTTCGCGCCCGGCCGGCTCGACCCGACGCCCGACGAGCGGCGCTGCGCCGACTGGATGCGCCGGGAGACCCCGCGCGAGGCCGTCTTCCTCGACGGTGGGGGACGAGTCGACATCTTGGCCGACGCCCGACGGGATCTGCTCTGGGGCGGGCCGTCGTATGCCGAACAATGGGGATACGACCGCGCGGCGATCGGCTGGCGTGCCCAGGCGGTTCGCAACGCCTACACGGCGGGCGGCCTGACCGCGGAAGACCGGACTGCCCTGGCGGCGCTCGGACGGCCGGTGTTCTGCGTGGCGCGCGCCGGCTCACCACCGCCGGCGCCGGCGTCGGCGCTGACGGCAGTCTGGCGCTCGGCCACCTTGGTGGTCTACGAAGTCGCTCTCGGCACTGCGCCCGATCGCGCGTCGCGCGCCGGGTCGTAAGGTCCACGGACGGAGGTTCAGCAGTGCATCGAGGTCTCACCATCAGCGTCGTGATTCCCTGCTACAACGAGGAGGAAGGCATTCGCCGCGTCCTCGGGCAGATGCCGGCGTGCGTCGACGAAGTGGTGGTGGTCGACAACAACTCCACCGACAACACGGCGGCCGTCGCGTCGTCGCTCGGCGCCCGCGTGGTGCGCGAGACGCGCAAGGGCTACGGCGCCGCCTACAAGGCCGGCCTGCCGGCGGCGACGCAGGACGTCATCGTCACCCTCGACGGCGACGGCACCTATCCCGCCGACGACATCGCCCGCCTGATCGACGAACTCGAGAACCGCAAACTCGACTTCCTCTCGGCGTCGCGCTTCCCGCTCAAGACCGCCGGCTCGATGAACACGTCGAACCAGTTCGGCAACTGGGTGCTGACGGTGGCGACCGCGGTGCTCTACGGCGTGCCGGTGAAGGATTCGCAGTCGGGGATGTGGATCTTCCGTCGCAGCGCGCTGCCGCACCTGCGTCTGACCTCCGATGGCATGGCGTTCAGCGAAGAGATCAAGATCGAGGCGATCCGCAGCAAGCACGTGCGCTTCGGCGAAGCGCACATCGACTATCGCGAGCGCATCGGCGAGGTCAAATTGAACAAGTGGCGCGATGGCTTCGCGAACCTTTGGTTCCTCGTCGCCCGCCGCTTCACCTAACACGCTACGCGAGGAACGCATGAAGGACTTCCTGCTGATCGTCATGACGGTGCTGCTCAACACCGCGGGCCAGTTCGTGATGAAGATGGGGATGAACAACGTCGGACGCATCGGCATGGCCGGCAGCGGCCTGGTGGCGGGCTTCCTCAAGGCCTTCACCTCGCCGTTGGTGTTCGGCGGGTTGATGCTCTATGGCTTGAGCGCCGCGTTGTGGATCGTCATCGTGTCGCGCGTGAACCTGTCGTGGGCGTATCCTCTGGTCAGCATGTCGTACGTGATCGTGGCATTCCTCTCGCCGCTGGTGTTGCATGAGAAGTTCTCGCTGGTGCGAGTGGTGGGCACGTTGATCATCTGCCTGGGCGTCGCCGTGGTGGCGCGCACGCCGTCGCACTAGCGGGCCGCGTCGCGCCCATGCCGCACGCCGCGCCGCCGCCGATCGCCCTGGTCGTCGGCGCGCGTCCCAACTTCATGAAGGCCGCGCCGGTGCTGCACGCGCTGCGGGCGCGGCCGTCGGTGCGCGCCGTGTTGATCCACACCGGGCAGCACCACGATCCGGCGATGTCGGATGCGTTCTTCGACGACCTCGCGTTGCCGCGTCCGGACGAATGGCTCGGCATCCACGGCGGCTCCCACGCCGAACAGACCGCGCGCTTGCTGATGGCCCTCGACGAGGTGTTCGCGCGCATCGCGCCAGCCGCCGTGGTGGTGTTCGGCGACGTCAACTCGACGCTGGCGGCGTCCCTGGTGGCGGCGAAGCGGGGCATCCCGGTGGCACACGTCGAGGCCGGCCTGCGCAGCGGCGATCGCCACATGCCGGAGGAAATCAACCGCTTGGTCACCGACACGCTGGCCGCGCGGCTCTACACGCCGACCCGCGCCGCCGGTGCGACGCTCCGTCACGAAGGCCACGCCGATGCGGCGATCGCGTTCGTCGGCAATGTCATGATCGACTCGCTGCGCACCTGTCTGCCGCGCGCCGCGGTGTCGCGGGTGCGGGCGCGCATCGGCGTCGGCGGCACGGATCTCGTGTTGCTCACCTTGCATCGCCCCTCGAATGTCGACGATCCGGCGCAACTGGCGCGGCTGCTGGCCGGCGTGGCCGACGGCGTGGGGGAGACGCCGGTGGTGTTCCCGGTGCATCCGCGCACCCGCGCGATGTTGGCGGCCCCCGGCTTCGCGTGGGCGCTGCCGGCGACGTGGTACGTGACCGAGCCGCTCGGCTATCTCGACTTCCTCCACTTGCTGGCCACTGCGCGTGCGGTGGTCACCGATTCCGGCGGCGTGCAGGAAGAGACCACCGTGCTCGGGGTGCCCTGCCTCACACTGCGCGAAACCACCGAGCGTCCGATCACCGTGCTCGAAGGCACCAACCGCTTGCTTGGCGCCGACGCCGCGCGCATCGCGCCGGCGTTGCGCGCGACGCTGACGGCGCGGCGGCCGGCAGCCGAGACGGTGCGCGCGCCGGAGTTGTGGGACGGCGATACCGCCGCGCGCATCGCCGACGATCTCGTCGCCTGGCTCCTGCCGGAGTTGCGCCGGTGACGCAGGCGCTCGCTGGCTCGACAGCCGATGTGCTGCGCGCGGCGGTGGCCGCGTGCGCGCTCTACCTCCCGGGATTGCCGCTGGCCCGCCGCTTTGCGCGTGCCGCCGGCGGGCCTCTGGTGACGTGGCTGTTGCCGTCGTCGTTGCTCGTGCTGTTGCCCGTGGTGTGGGCGACTGCACTCTGCGGCGGACGGCTGCCGGCAGCGGTGCGTGCGGTGGAGATCGCCGGGGTGCTCGGCGTGCTGTGGGCGATGGTGGAGGCCGCGCGCGCCTCGCGCTCCGTCTTGCCGGCGCCGCGCGAAACGACGGACGCGGTGCGCCCCGCGGAGTGGGCGGCGATCGTGCTGTGCTGCGCCGCGATGGCGTACGCCGGCGGGCCGCTCCAGATGTCGTACGACGCGCTCGATCACCTGGCGCAGATTCGTCGCACGCTGCTCGGCGGGCACCTGTTGCCGCGCGACGAGTTCTATCGCGGCGGCGACGGTATCGGGTTCGACCCGCGCAAGGGCGTGCTCCACACGCTGCTCGCGGTGCTCTGCCAGATCGGCGGCATCGATCCGCTGGCGCTCTGGCGCGTATTGCCCGCGGTGTTGGCGCCCGGCCTGGTGCTGATCTGGGCGCGGGTGATGCGCGCGTGGTGCGGCACGGGCGCGCGGTCCGATGTCGCGTTGGGCGTGTGGCTGCTGTGCGGATTCGGCAGCGGCCTCAACTGGCTCACGCGGACGGTCTATCCCAACCATGTGGGATACGCGCTGGCGTTTCTCGCTGTCGCGTTGTGGTGCGAACAGCTGACGCGCGCGCCGCGCCGCGGCCGCTGGGTCGCCATCGCCGCGCTCTCCTTCACGGCGGAGTGGATCCATCTCGTGCCGGTGGTGCTGGCGTGCGTCGCGGTGGGCGCCGGCGGTCTTGCGCAGGTGCTCGGCGGGCGCGCGGCGCGCGCGCTGTTCCCGCGCAGCCTGCTGGCGGGCGTGGCGCTGGTGGCGGGGGCAATCGTGCCGGTGGGGTGGCGCCTTCTGGTGCAAGGGCCCGCGGTCAGCACGCTGCACACACACCCGCAAGGCCTGCTGATGCTCGGCGCGCACGTCATCACTGCATCGCCGGTGAGCGCGCTGGCCGAGTGCGGGGTCGCGGGGGCGGTGGCGGTGCCGCTGGTGGTGATTGCGGCCGGCGTGGCGCCGGCGGCGCTAGTGGCGCCGCTCGTCGGCGTCACCCTGGTGCCCTGGTTGGTGGTGGAGACGCCGCTGTTCACGGCGCTCTATCCCGCGCTTGGCTATCTGCTCGTCCGCTTCCTGTTGGTGGTGCCCGCGGCGGTGGTGTTGACGCTGGCACTCGATCGGGCGCGCCGGCGCGTGGCGAGTCGACGCGCGGGCTGGCGGACGGTGGTGGCGTTCGGCGGGGCCGCGCTCGCTCTCGCGGTACTCGTGCCGGCGGTGAAGGGTGTGCCGGGGACGCTGCGGTCCGCACGGACCAGCGCGCGCGGCACCGAGACGCCGCATGCGTTCGCGGGTGTGTTGTCGGCGCTGCGCGCGCGAGTGGCCGCCACGCCCGGACGTCCTCCGGTGGTCGCCGCCGATCCGTTCACCAGCTATGCGATCGCCGGGGTGACCGGCGCGCACGTCGTGTCGACCCTGAATCAGCACGGTCCGCCGACCGACTCTTCCTGGGCGCGGCGGCTCGAAGACCAGCGCGAGATGCTCGAAGCCTCCGCGGGGAGTGCGCGTGCCGACTCGTTGCTCGCGGCGTACGGCGTCGACTACGTGGTGCTCAACCGCGCGTTGCCGCTGCCGCAAGTGGCCTTCGGGTCGCAAGTCGACTCGCTGACGCAGGCACGGGCGGCGGCCCGGTTCGCCGCCGCGCCTGACCGCTTCGTGGCGGTGTATGACGGGCCCGATGGCGTGCTCTACCGCGTACAGCACGGCGCGGCCGCTTCCGGTGTGGAGGCGGATGCGCAGGCCGGCGCCGTACCGCTCGACGCCCGCCTCCTGCGCTTCGCCGGCGTGACGGCCGAGGTCGTGCCGCCCGGCCCTCTGGCGCGCGGCCACCGCGCCCGACTGGTGGTGCGCTGGAGCCGCACCGGCCGCGTCGGCGACGAACTCCCGCTGTGGGTCCACATCCGCGCCGACCGGCCGGTGCCGCCGCGCTGGTTCGTCCAGCCGGGCTGGAGCAAGCTCGGCCGCCGCGCACTCGAGCGGCAGGAAGGCGCGTTATACCGTTTCCGGACGGACGCATTGCCGCTGCACGGCCTGCGCTCGCTGGCCTCGCTCCCTCGGGGCAGTGCCGCGGGTGACACGCTCGTCTTCGAGGTTCCCGCGGCTGCCGGCCCAGGCCGCTACGCCCTCAAGCTCGCCCTGATGCCCGAGCCCTTCGTCGAGAATCTGCACCTCCGTGACTTGCTGCGCGACGACGACCTGTACGACGGCGCGCTGATCGACTCGGTCGAGGTCCGGTAGGCGGCGGCGCGCTCGGCCCGAGACGGCCCGGGCGACGGGCGGGCATCGCCTCGGCCGTACTGGAGTTTTTCCGCCTCCGTGCCGATCACTCCTCGGCGACCGGCACGAGGCCGGCGCGGACGGCCCACGGCGACGCTGCGCAGAATCGCGCAACCTCTTGCGTGCGTAGGGCTCAGCCCGCCGTCGCGGAGGAAGCTGCGTTGACCTGGTTGAGGCCGTGTGCTAGCATCGGTTCACGCCCCAAGAAGTGGCACATGGGTGAGGGCATCGGGGGGTGGGGACTGCCATACGCGGGACGAGCGACCAGCGATCTCCCTGTCTGCCGACGGAGACACGCGGACGCTCAGCCAGCTCAGGAGCCCAACCGGCACCGAGACGGCTCACCGCGGCACTGCCACTTCGAGGCGGGAGCACACGTGCGGACCTCGCCGCGAGCAATCGGTCTCCTCCGCGGCGACGCCACGCGATTCGGCGGACGTCCCGCGCGACGGATGCAGCGCACCAGAGCATCTGCGGCGCCGGACCTCCGGACATTTCCACGAATCGTCCCCACGTATGTTCCGCAAGCATCGGCACACCTCGCACCCGGCTCCTCTCCGGCGAGGACGCGACGAGGCACCCAGCCCGTCGAGCCCTTCCGGCCGCAGAGCACTCAGCCGGCGGACAGCTCGACGCGGAGGAATGCACCAAGGCCCTTTGCTATTGACGTGTCGTCGCCGAGTGGTGGTCCCAATTCGACATACCGCTTCTCGCTTCGCCCCACGTCCACGTCCCTGAGCGGGACGCGGTCGCGGTCGGCTGCGCGAAAAGGTCTCGGGAATCCCGCCTGCGCGACGAAGTCTCCCCGCAACATGGGGCCGTCGCTGTCCGGACGCGCGAGCGTCTTACATGTGCGCATCGACCTGCTGGGCGTTCGTCGCCCAAAGGGTACGAGGGGACTCCCGTGAACAGCATTGATACGACATCGGTAGCGAGGGAGCGCGGGGCTGCCGCCCCGCTCTTGATGCGAGCCGACGAAGCCGCCTTAGGTGCCGCGGGATCGCGCGCCTATGCGGCGCAACCCTACATGCCGGTGGATGTGCCCTGGCACGCCGCCGCCGAAGAGAGTTTCTACCTGCGCATCGGCAAACGCCTCCTCGACATCACGGGTGCCGCGATCGGTTTGTTGCTGACGGCACCGGTCATGGCCATCGCCGCCATCTTGGTGAAGCTGGACTCCGAAGGCACCGTGTTCTACAAGAGCGTCCGCCTCGGCCAGCACCAGCGTCCGTTCACGTTCTACAAGATGCGGTCGATGTACGACGGGGCACACGCCAACCGGCACAAGATCCTTCACCTCAACGAAGTCGACGGCCCGGTCTTCAAGATGTCGAACGACCCGCGCATCACGCGCGTCGGCCGCCTGCTCCGCAAGACCTCGATCGACGAACTCCCGCAGCTGTTCAACGTGCTGCGCGGCGACATGAGCCTGGTCGGCCCGCGTCCGCCGATTCCGGAGGAAGTCGCGAAGTACGAGCCGTGGCAGCGTCGCCGTCTCGACGTCAAGCCGGGCGTCACCTGTCTCTGGCAAATCAGCGGGCGCAGCACGCTCGGCTTCGACGAGTGGATGCGTCTGGACATGGAGTACATCCGCCGGCAGTCCTTCACCCTCGACATCGCCATCCTGCTTCGGACCATCCCTGCCGTGCTTTCCGGTAGGGGCGCTTTCTGATCGGGCGACGGACCACTGGAGTTCTCGCGGGTGTTGTGATCGCGCTCGGCGCGGCGTGCCGGGTGTTCCGCCTCGATGGCCACAGCCTCTGGGTGGATGAAGTGATGAGCGTGCAGGCGGCGGGCTGGCCGTCCGGTCTGTCGCTCACGCAGGTGTTGGAGAATTATCACGGACCGCTCCACGCGGTCGTGTTGGCGATGGTGGCGCATGCCGCCGGATGGACCGAACGGGCGCTGCGCGCGCCGTCGGTCGCGCTCGCGGCGCTGTCGCCGTTCGCCGTCTGGTACGCGCAGGAGTGCCGCAACTATGCATTCGTGATGCTGTTCGCGACGCTCTGCCTGTGGGCGGCGTGGCGATTGGTGGCGGAGGAGGGCGCGGCGCGCGGACCGGTGCGCGGGCGCTGGTGGGCGTTGCTCGCGGGGAGCGGCACGCTGGCGATGTGGTCGAATCTCGATGCGGCGTTCCTGCTCGCGGGGGTGATCCTGGCGAGTCTGGTGCTGCGCCCGGCGGTGCTGCGCGAACGGGCGGCGTGGGGCACGGTCACGTTCTGGGTGCTCTGTCTCGCGCCCTGGGTGCCGGCGGTGTTCGGCTGGCTCGATGTTGGTCGCCTCACCGGCGCGGTGGAGACCCCGCCGCTGCGTGGCGAGACCACGCTGCCCGCCATGGCGGTGCCCTATGCCTTCTACGCGTACTGCACCGGCTATTCGCTTGGGCCCTCGCTGCGTGATCTGCACGTGTCGACCTCGCTTGCCACGCTGCGGCCGTGGTTCTGGGCGATCGTTCCGGCCGGCGTCGCCTTCGGCGTCCCGGCACTGGTGGGGACGGGCGCGCTGCTGGGACGGCGCGGACGGCTGGCATTCGTCGCGCTCGCGATGGCGGTGCCGCTGGCGTGCGTGATCTTCCTGGCGTCGCGCAACCTCAAGGTGTTCAACCCGCGCTATGCCGCGGTGATCGTGCCGCTGGTGTGGGTGGTGATTGCCGCGGGCGTGGCGCGGCTGCCGCGCGGGCTGGCGTGGCTGTGCGGCGGTGCGATCGTGGCGGCGAGCGTGCTGTCGCTCGCGCATCTCGCCTTCGACCTGCGGTATGCGCGTGACGACTTTCGCGGCGTGAGCGCCTTGCTGCGCGCCGAGGCGCGAGCCGGCGACGAGGCGGTGGTCGAGGTCTATCACCTGCCGCTGGACTTCTACGGCACCGGCGCGGCGCGCAAGACCGTGTTGTGGGAAGAGGTCGATCGCGACGCGGCGCGCACGCAGGCTGCGTTGACGCCGGTGCTCGGCCGCGCCACCCGCGTGTGGCGCATCTATCCGCCCTACGCGTTCGACGATCCGGCCCATGCGGTGGTGCCGGCGCTCGCGCGGTGGGGGCGCAGGACGCGCACCGCGGACTTCGCCGGTTTGACCGTGGAGTTGTGGGAGCGGCCGGCGCGATGAGCGGCGCGCGGCGCGTCCTCTACGTCGTGCATGCCGTGTACGCCGGCGGTGCCGAGGAGTACATCGCCCGGCTGGTCGAGGGCCTGCCGCCGGCGTGGGAGCCGTCCATCGCCGCCAGCGACGCGGGAGTCCGCGAATGGTTCGGCGCGCGGCTGCGGGAGGTGCGGGTGGCGATCGTGCCGTGCGAACCGCCACGGTGGGCGGCGCCCTGGACGTGGGCACCCTTCACGCGTGTGCTCCGCGCCGCGTCCCCCGACATCGTGCATCTCAACGCGCCCTCGACGTATGACTCCGGACTCGAGGCGGCGGGGTGGTGGGCGCGTCGCGCCGGCGCGCGAGTCGTGCGCACCGATCATCTCGCCTCGCTGCCGCCGTCACGGCGGCGGACCTGGACGACGCGCGCGGCGATGCCTGCCGTCGATCGCGTGCTGACCGTGTGCGACGCGAATCGCGCGGCGCTGGAGGCGCGCGGGGTGCCGGCCGCGAAGATCGTCGTGGTGCCCAACGGCACGCCGCTGAGCGCGCCGGCCGACGAGGCGGCACGCGCCGCCGTGCGGGCACGCGACGGCATCGCGCCCGACGCGACGTGGGTGGTGTGCGTCGGTGCGCTGGAGGCGCGCAAGGATCCGGCGTCGTTGATCGAGGCAGTGGCGCGTGGCCGCGCCGCCGGCGCGCCTCTCGTGCTGACATTGGTGGGCGAAGGACCGCTCGCGGGCGCGTTACGCGCGCGGGCCGCGGCGCGTGGCGTGGCCGATGCGGTGACACTCGCTGGCCGCCGCGGCGACGTGCAGGCGCTGCTCGACGCATGCGACATCTTCGTGTTCAGCTCGCGCCGCGAGGGGCAGCCGTTCGCCGTGCTCGAGGCGATGGCGGCCGGCCGCGCGGTGGTCGCGACCGCTGTGGACGGCATCCCGGAAGCGCTCGACGGCGGCCGCTGCGGCATCTTGGTGAGTCCGGGCGATGTCGATGCGGTGGCGCGCGCGCTCGCCGAACTCGCGGCCGATCCGGCGCGGCGTGCCGCGCTCGGCGCGGCCGCGCGTGAGCGGGTCGCCGCGCGCTTCACACAAGAGGCGATGGTGCGCGCCACCGTCGCCGTGTACGACGCCGTGTGCGGCGGGAGGGCGTGAGGATGCGCGTGGTGATCGCCAAGCCGATCCTGCCGTATCCCGCAGATCAAGGCACCAAGGCGGTGACCCTCGGCATGCTGCGCGCCCTCGGCCGCGCGCACGAGGTGACGCTGGTGTGCCGGCTGTTGTCGCGCGACGAGGCACGCTTCGTCGCGCCGCTCGAGCGGGAGACGGGTGTGCGGGTGCGCGCGGTGCTGGCGCCCAACCGGCGTTCGCCGCTGCATCGCGCCCCATATCGCGTCGGCGCGGGCGGCGGCGCGGCGCGGTGTCCGCGCGAGACCTTCTACGATGCGCCACGCGCCTGGCGACCGAACTGCGCGCGGTGTGCGCGGAGGCGCCGGTCGACATCGCGGTGATCGAGTACTGGCACATGGCGCCGCTGTTTGCCGCGATCACCGCGCGGCGCCGTGTGCTGCTCGCGCACGATGCCGAGGCGAGTGTGTGGGCGACGCGCATCGCGTGTGCGGAGCCGGCGGCGCGCGTGGCAATGCAGCGCGAGGGGGCGGCGCGCATCGCGCGCGAGGCCGCGGCGTGCCGCGCGGCGGACGTCGTGCTGGCGCTCACCGAGGCGGATCGCCGTGCGCTCGGCGCCGACGGCGTGCTGCCGTTCGCCCCGCAGATCGCGCTCGCGCCCGCCGCGCCACCGCGCCACGAGGGGCCGCCGACGGTGGTGTTCTTCGGCTCGTTTCACGCGGCGTTCAATCGGGACGCGGCGCGCTGGCTGGTCGAGGAGATCGTGCCGCCGATCATCGCGGCGGTGCCCGGCGTGCGCGTGATGCTCGCCGGCAGCGGCGATCCCGGCGCCGCGGTGCGTGCGGCGGCGGCGCGGCTGCCGCAGGTGACGCTCGCCGGCTATGTCGACGATCCGGCGCGCCTGCTGCGCGAGGCCACGGTCGTGGTGCTGCCGTTGCGCTACGGCGGCGGATTGCATGTGCGCCTGTTCGACGCGTTCGCGCAGGGCGCCGCGGTGGTGACGACCACACTGGGCGTCGCCGGGGTGCCGTTTCGCGACGGGCACGAGGTGCGGGTGGCCGACGACGCGCCCGCCTTCGCCGCGGCGGTCGTGGACCTGGCGCGCGACGCCGCAACCCGGCACCGTCTCGGGGAGGCGGCGCGGCTTCGCCTGCTGGCCGACTACGGCGCGGAGCAGGTGGCCGAGCGCACCCGCGCGCTATTCGCGGCGCTCGCCGCCGGCCAACCGATGCCCGCGTGGGCGCGCGGCGATGGCCCTCACGGAGGAGGAGAGTCCCCAGCAGCATGAGTGCGCGGAATCCGACAGGCAGCTTGTCGTGGAAGGTGGCGCGATTGCGCGCCATGGGAGCGCCCGAGATCGCGTGGCGTGTGCAGCAGAAGCTGCGTCAGGCGAGCGAGCGCGCCGGCTGGGCGCCGGTCGCGCCGGCACCGCGGGGCGACGGCATCGTGCGTCCGCGCGTCGACGTGCTGTTTCCGCAGCTGGCGCGCGATGCCGCCGCTGCCCGCGCCGCGTATCCCGCCGCCTGGCGCGCGCGCTGCATCGCCGAGGCCGAGCGCGTCCTGCGCGGCGACGCCGATGTCTTCGGCGCGCCACGTCAGGTCGGCTTCCCGCCGCGCTGGCGCACCGACCCCGAGACCGGCCTCGACGCCGGCACGCCGTTCTACACCGCGCTGCTGCACCCGGACCCGCGCGTCGTCGGCGACTATCGCGCGGTGTGGGAGATCAACCGTCACGCGTGCCTGGTGACCTTGGCGCGCGCCGCGTGCGTGACCGGCGATGCCCGCTACGCCGATGCCTGCCTCGCCGCCGCCGACGATTTCCTGCGCGAGAATCCGGTCGGCCGCGGCATCAATTGGGTGAGCGCGCTCGAAGTCGCGCTGCGCGCCGTCGCATGGAGTGCGGCGTGGTCGTTCCTCGAGG